>NZ_JACOOO010000004.1:0-649317 GCF_014287825.1 Clostridium hominis | reverse complement strand
CTGATTTTATAGAAGATATTGAGAATAATACTACTACATTATTAGAATTTGATTTTTCAGATATGAAATCAGTTAATGATGAGTTATTCATAGAGCAAGTTAATAAGGAAGGTATTATTATATATGAGAAGTATTGAGTTTAAATATAATAATTTAAAAAGGCTTATGTTAATAACTTAATTTCAGATGATAAAGTGTGGATTAATCTTTTAGAAGATAGAAACTCAACATCTCATATATATAATGAAAATTTAGCTGATGAAGTAGCTAATAGAATTGTAAAATATTATGTTGATGCTATTGGTGAATTAGTAGATAACTTAGAAAAATTAATGTGATTTTAATATGGAAATTAGAAATATACAGGGATAAGTTTTATGTATAAGCATGAGATTTATCTCTATTTTTATTGAAGGTAAATTACGCTTATGCTATAATTCACCTAGATTGATAATAAAAGAAAAAAGGGTTGATATATATGAATAAAGGGGCACCATTATACATAACGGTAATGGAAGTTATAAAAGAAAAAATAATAAATGGAGTTTATAAGATAGGTGATTTGATACCTACAGAAACAGAATTGGAAAGAGAATTTGAGGTTAGTAAAATAACTATAAGAAAAGCTATCGAAATGCTAGAATCTGATGGGTATGTAGTTAAAAGAAGTGGAAAAGGAACAACTGTTATAAGCAACAGTATTTTTAACAAATTATCTAAAGGAGAGTCATTTTCAAATATATTAAATAAAGAAGGTTTTCAAGTAAGGAAAGAGAAGACTGAAATAGAAAAGATAGATCTTGAACCTCAAAATGAGATGTATAAACATTTTGGAGATAAGTGTTATAAGATTAAAAGAGTATATTATTTAGACGGAAAGCCGTATATACATTTTATTCACTATGTTCCATCATCAACAATGATAGAGGAAAATACTGATGGAAATGATTTATCAGTTTACATGGCACTTTATAAAAGTGGTCTATATATAAATAAATTCCATGATGAGTTTTTTATAGACTATCCGTCATTAGCTGTGCTTGAAGAGCTAAACTTGACTGAAGGGCCATTACTTGGAAGAAAGAGAAAAACTCTTAATAATAAAGGTGAAGTAATTGAGATATCAATTGCAGAATATAATACTAAAATCCATAATTACGTAATTAATTATTATGTATAGATAAGAAAGATGTTTCAGAATAAAAAGTGAAGCATCTTTTTTATTTTATACCTATGTAAACATTTTAAAAAAATATAACATTATAATGTTTACAATAAAACATTATAATGTTATAATCGTTTTGTAATCATATTTAATAAAGTGAGGGAAAGAGGATGGAAAAATTATTAACCTGGATTGATTCTAAGTTAATGCCAGTAGCGTATAAGCTTAGTAATCAAAGACACATGAGTTCAATTAGAAAAGGTATAGTGGCAACTTTACCACTAACAATTGTAGGGTCATTTTTTGTTATATTATTAAACATACCAATAGATGGGTATGCAGAATTTATTGCACCATATAAAAGTATAATAGATGTACCTTTTAGATTTACTGTAGGTATCTTAGCTTTATATGCATCATATGGAATAGGTGCAGCACTTTCAAGATCTTATGAGCTTGATGAAGTGAGCGGTGGTATGCTTGCAACAGTAGCATTTCTTATTTCTTCAATAGTACCAGTTCAGGTTACTGAAGCTGTTGAGGGAGTTATCGGAACAGGAAGATATTTAAATATTGCTAATTTAAGCTCTTCATCTTTATTTGGGGCTATTGTAGCTTCAATAATAGCAGTTGAAATTTATAGAATAATGAAGCAAAGAAATATAACTATAAAAATGCCAGATGGAGTACCTCCAGAGGTTACAAATTCATTTATGGCAATGACACCAGCACTAGTAGTAATACTTTTATTCTGGGTTATTAGACATTTCTTAAATTTTGATATTAATTCGGTAATAAGTTCTTTATTAATGCCTTTAAAAGATATATTAGCTGGAAATAGCTTATTTGGTGGACTTTTAACTGTATTCTTAATTACATTCTTCTGGGTACTTGGTATACACGGACCAGCGATAATGGGACCTGTAATAAGACCTATATGGGATATGGCTATAGCTGAAAACATGGATGCATTTGCGTCAGGAGTAGCAGCAACAGAATTACCAAATATATTTACAGAGCAATTTTTACAATGGTTTATATGGATAGGAGGAGCAGGAGCAACTTTAGCACTTGTTGTATTATTCTTAACATCTAAATCTAAGTACTTAAAAACATTAGGAAAATTATCATTCTTACCAGGATTATTTAATATAAATGAACCAATAATATTTGGAGCGCCAATAGTTATGAATCCAATATTAGCAATACCATTTATATTAGCTCCAATGGTTATAACTACTTTATCATACTTCTTAACAGTATCAGATTTTATACCTATGTTAATGGCAAGATTACCATTTACAATACCAGGTCCAATAGCAGCTGTTATGAGTACTGACTGGTCTCTAATGGCTGGTGCACTTGTTATTGTAAACTTTGTAATATCAGTAGTTATATACTATCCATTCTTTAAGATGGTTGAAAAACAACAATTAGAAAAAGAATCAGAAAGTGATATTAAAGCTGAAATTGCTTAATATAGGAGGAAGGAAGGGGGTATCCCCTTCCTATAATAATTATGGTTAGAAGTTTTACATTTGTATTTATGATAATTTGCTTTTTTATAAGCAATATATTGTTAGAAAGAAGGTTTAAAAAGAACAAGCCTAAAATGAAGTTAGGTAAGGTTTTAGGTTTATGTGTCATATATGAATTTATATTACTTACAGTTGTAGTTTTAATACCTTCTCTATTTTTTGTTCTAATTTATGGAAGTATTATTATGGGGTCATTTATAACAGTATATTTTAGACATAAGCCGTCGATAGTAATGGAGGGATAAAGATGAATAGAAGATTAGGAATATCCATTTATCCAGAGCATTCTACTATGGATAAGGATAAAGAATATGTAGATTTAGCACATAAGTATGGATTTGAGAGAATTTTTATGTGTATGCTTTCAGTAGAAAAGCCTAAAGATGAAATTAGAAGAGAGTTTTCTGAAATAATAGGGTATGCAAAGGAAAGAGGATTTGAAGTTATTTTAGATATAGCACCTAATATATTTGATAAGTTAGGGATTTCTTATGATGATTTAAGTTTCTTCAATGAACTTGGAGCTAGTGGAATTAGACTTGACTTAGGTTTTGATGGAGCTAAAGAAGCAATGTTATCTTTCAATAAATATGGTATGAAGATTGAGATTAACATGAGTAATGATGTTGCTTATATTGATAACATAATGACTTATAAACCAAATACTCCATTTATATATGGATGTCATAATTTTTATCCTCAAAAAGGAACAGCTTTACCGTATGATTTCTTTGTTAAGTGTTCACAAAGATTTAAAAAATATGGAGTAAGAACAGCTGCATTTATAAATTCTCAAACAGCTGAAATTGGACCATGGAACATAAATGATGGATTATGTACATTAGAGGATCATAGAAGCTTACCGGTCGAGGTGCAAGCTAAACATTTATTTGCAACAGGATTAATTGATGATGTAATAATTGGTAATGCTTATGCAAGTGAAGAAGAGTTAGAAAGACTTTCTAAGGTTAATAGATACCAAGTGGAATTAGCAGTAGAGTTAGTTGATAATGTATCAGATGTTGAAAAGACTATAATATTTGATGAACAACACTACAGAAGAGGAGATATCACTCATGAAGTAGTAAGAAGTACAGAAGTAAGAAAAAAATATGGTAAATATGATATAAAAAATCATGATAATGATGTTATTTTCAAAAGAGGAGATGTACTTATTGGTAATAATGATTTTGGAAAATATAAAGGTGAGCTACAAATTGCTTTAAGAGCATGTGGTGATAACAGAAAAAATTTAGTTGGAAGAGTTAGAGAAGAAGAGAAGATTTTATTAGATTTTATTGAACCTTGGAGTAAATTTATTTTTGAAGAATATAAAAAAGGTAGTAAGAGTTAGATGATTATAAAAAATGGAAAACTAATAACAGACGAAGTAATAGATGTAGAAATAGTTGAAGGAATAATTACCAAGGTTAGTAAAGATATAGAGATAAATGAAAATGAAGAAGTAATTGACTTAAAGGGTGAAAAATATATTTCAGCAGGATGGATAGATGTTCATACACATTGTTTTAATAAGTACAAGCTATATTCAGATGATCCTGATGAAATTGGATATAAAAAAGGAGTAACAACAGTTGTAGATGCTGGAACTGTTGGAGCTGATACAGTTGAAGAATTTTATAATAACACAAGAGAAAAGAAGACCAATGTGTATTGCTTCTTAAATATAGCAAAGACAGGGATAGTAGAACAAGATGAGTTAGCTGATCTTTCAAGATTAGATAAAAATGCTTTAAAAGAAGCTTATAATAAGTATAGCGATTTTGTAGTTGGTATAAAGGCTAGAATGAGCAAAACAGTTATAGGAAATAATGGGATAAAACCATTAGATATAGCATTAGAAGCAGCAGAGGAAAATGATTTACCACTTATGGTTCATATAGGATCTAATCCTCCAGAACTTAAGGATGTATTTGATAGAGTAAGACCAGGAGATATGATAGCACATATATTTAATGGTAAGAAAAATGGAATATTAGATGAAAATGGTGAAATAAGAAATTTTGTTAAAGAAGCTTATAGCAATGGAGTAATATTCGATTTAGCTCATGGAACTGATAGTTTTAACTTTGGTGTTACAAAAAAGGCTTTTGATGAAAATATATACTGTCATTGTATTAGCACTGATATATACTGTAAAAATAGAATAAATGGTCCTGTATATGATCTTGCAACTACTATGAGTAAGTTATTACTTGTAGGATATACAAAAGAGCAGATAATTGATAAGGTTACTAAAGAAGCGGCTAAAGCAATTAGAAAAGATAATATTGGTGAAATTAAGGTAGGAGCAAAAGCTGACTTTACTATATTTACAATAGATAATATTGAAACTGAGTTAATTGATTCAAATAAAAATGTTAAAATTAGTAACGAAATCTTTAAACCGGTAGATGTTATAATAAATGGTAAGTATATAAAGCTTTAATTGGAGGATAGCATGGAAAATATTTATGAAAAGTATAATGTTAAAAAAGTAATAAATGCTTCTGGTAAAATGACTATATTAGGTGGATCTAGGGTAAGCTCTGAGGTTTTAGAATCTATGAATAGTGGAGCTGCAAATTTCTTTGAAGTTAAGGATCTATTAGATAAAACTGGTGAATATATAAGTGAATTATTAAATGTAGAGTCTGCTTATATTGTAGCTAGTGCTTCATCTGGAATTGCTCAAAGTATTGCAAGTACAATAACTGGTGATAATCTTTATGAAATACTTAATATCCACAATAAAAATAACAAAAAAAGAGAGATAATCTTACCTAAAGGACATAATGTTGATTATGGTACTCCAGTGCAAGTTGCAGTAGAAATGGGTGGAGGCGTAGTTGTTGAGGCAGGATATGCTAATGCGTGTAAGGTAGAGCATGTTGAAAGTTTAATTAACGAAAATACAGCAGCTTTATTATATATAAAATCTCATCATTGTGTACAAAAAGGTATAGTTTCAATTAAAGACTATGTTGCGCTTGGTAAGAAATATGATCTTCCAGTAATTATAGATGCAGCAGCAGAGGAAGATTTAAATGTTTATTATAATGAAGGTGCTGATTGTGTAATTTATAGTGGAACAAAGGCACTTGAAGGACCAACATCTGCTTTAGTGATTGGAAAAAAAGAGTTTATAAAAACTCTTAAAAACCAAAGCAAAGGTATTGGAAGAGTTATGAAAGTTGGTAAGGAAAACATCTTAGGGCTTACTAAGGCCATAGAATTATATGTAAATAAAAATAAGTTAACTTTAGATGAGCAAAGAGAAAGATTGAAAGATTTCAATGGTGTTCTTAATGGAATAGATGGAATTACTTCAACTTGTGTTCAAGATGCTGCAGGACGAGCTATTATAAGAGCTTTAATTAGCTTTGATGAAGATAAACTAAATATAAATGCTCTAGAAATTGCAGAAAAGTTAAAGACTGGTGATGTAAGAATTTACACTAGAGATTATAGAGCTAATGAAGGAAAAATCGAGATAGATATAAGAGATTTATCAGATGAAGAGTTAGAATTTATTTTAATTAGAATAAGAGAAATAGTTGGAAAGTAAGAGGAGAAATTAATATGAGTTTAAATGCAAATTTTTATAATAATAGAGTATGTTTAAATGTTTTAGCTAATTCATTAGAAAATGCAAAGGAAGTATATGAAGCTGCTGAAGGTCATGTTTTAGTAGGATTACTTTCAAAAAATTATCCAACAGTAGAAGCAGCTGTTGAGGATATGAAGATATATGCAAAAGAAATAAATAATGCAGTATCTGTTGGATTAGGTGCTGGAGATCCAAATCAATGGAAAATGGTTGCTGATATATCTAAGGAGGTTCAACCACAACACGTAAATCAAGTATTTACAGGTATCGGACATACTAGAGGATTATTAGGTCAAAATGAAACCTTAATAAATGGATTAATATCTCCATGTGGAAAGCCAGGATATGTTAAGATATCAACTGGGCCATTAAGTTCAAAGGAAGAAGCAGGGATAGTTCCAGTTAATACTGCTATTCAAATGTTAAAAGATATGGGATGTAGCTCAGTTAAGTATTTCCCAATGGGTGGATTAAAAACTAGAGATGAATATGAAGTAGTATGTAAAGCTTGTGCAGAATTAGACTTTATAATGGAACCAACAGGAGGAATTGACTTAACTAACTTTGAAGAAATAGTTAAGATAGCTCTTGATGCTGGAGTAAAGAAGGTTATTCCTCACGTATATACATCAATAGTTGATAAAGAAACTGGTAATACTAAAGTTGAAGATATAAAAGAACTACTTAAAATGGTGAAAAATATAGCTTAGTAAGAGGGATATAATGAAAATATTAGCATTTGGTGAAGTAATGATGAGGCTAATGCCTCCTGATTATAAGCTATTAACTCAGACAAACAATTTAGAATATTTATTTACAGGTACTGGAGTTAATGTACTATCCGGATTATATAGATTAGGTAATGAAGTTTATTTTTCAACAGTTTTACCTAAAAATAGCGTAGGATATGCAGCAGCTGATCATCTAAGAAAATTAGGTATTAATGATAAGTTGATTTCATTTAAAGGTGATTATATGGGAATGTATTTCTTAGAAGTTGGAGTTGGGAGAAGACCTTCAAAAGTAACTTATATGAATAGAAGAGAAAGTTCTTTTGGTAAAAGTGATATAGGAGATTATGATATTAATAAGTTATTAGAGGATAAAGATGCAGTTCATATATGTGGAATATCTTTGGCTTTAAATTCTAATACTAGAAATTGCGCTAAAATGCTTGCTAAGGAAGCAAAGAAACGTGGAATAAAAGTCATATTTGATTGTAATTTCAGACCATCTCTATGGAATGAGAATGAGAGAGCCTTAGCTAAGGATGAGTACATAGAGATGTTAAACCTTGCAGATGTTGTTTTTGCAGGGGAAAAAGATGCAGAATTACTATTAGAAATAGAGTGTCCTTCTAATCTAAAAGAGAAAGAAAAATTAGAGTATCTAATTGGAAAAATGAGAGATATTTTCTCAATAGACCTGATATTAGGAACAATTAGAAAAGGGCAGGGAGAAGAACAACAAATTCAAGGATATTTACTAAATGAGAATGGGCTTATATTAAGTGATCTTTATGATCTTATCATTTATGATAGAGTTGGTGGTGGAGATGGATTTGCAGTAGGCGCAATTCATGCACTATTAAATGATTATGCTGATGATGATATTGTTGAGTTTGCGACATGTAGTGGAGTATTAGCACATACTACTTACGGAGATAGTCCTATAGTATCGATTGAAGATATTGAAAGACTAAAAAATGGAATATATATGGACTTGATAAGATAACAAATTAATAGATATTTAGATAAAAATAGAATTCCTAAGGGTAATATTAGCCTTAGGAATTCTATTTTATTGTAAGTTATTATTCCTTAGTAAAATAAAGAGCAACTTCACCATCAGTAATTAAAACAATAGTATTCTTATTTGTAATAGTTCCTGCATTACATTTTCTATTACAATTAATATTCTTATAAACTATGTCAGCATTTTGATCTAATACTATTATTGCAGAATTTTTATCTGGATTTAGGAATTGATATTGTAAATTATAGGAATTTATATCAGATGAGTTAATTTGATAAATTCCTTGTTTATAAACTGCATCAACAGGTTGAATAGGTACATTAGCATGGGCAGTTAATATAATAAAATTTAAAACTATAATTAATGAAGATAGTAAGATAAAAAATCTTTTTTTCATATAATCACCTCAATAATTAGTATTTCTGTTTTATTTATCAATTACTCATAAATTTATTAAATATATGAAATATGTCCCTCTAAGGTAGAACCAAATGATGGGTTTACATCAGAGGAGTTTTTAACAATTTATAGGTAAATTTGTTTATAATTAAAGGGTAGTGGTATATAATAAAGGTAAAGTAAAGTAGTAGGTGCTAATTATGAATTTAGATAAAATAGTATTAAATGAGATAATAGAGATTTCTAAAAAGTATAGCAAAATAAATAAAGTTATTTTATTTGGATCAAGGGCTCGTGGAGATAATGGAGATAGAAGTGATATAGATTTAGCTATATATTGTGAAGAATCCATATCTGATTTTATAGAAGATATTGAGAATAATACTACTACATTATTAGAATTTGATTTTTCAGATATGAAATCAGTTAATGATGAGTTATTCATAGAGCAAGTTAATAAGGAAGGTATTATTCTATATGAGAAGTATTGATTTTAAATATATGAACTTAAAAAAGGCATATAGCAGGCTAAAAGAAGTAAGTGATTTATATGATGGGAAAGATGATATAATAAGGGAGAGCTTAATTCAAAGATTTGAATTTACTTACGAACTTACACATAAGACACTTAGAGAATTTATGAAATATCTCGGTGTAACTTTAGAAAATTCATTTCCAAGGACTATATTTTAAAAGGCTTATGTTAATAACTTAATTTCAGATGATAAGGTATGGATTAATCTTTTAGAAGATAGAAATTCAACATCTCATATATATAATGAAAATTTAGCTGATGAAGTAGCTAATAGAATTGTAAAATATTATGTTGATGCTATTGGTGAGTTAGTAGATAACTTAGAAAAATTATTGTGATTTAGTGATTATATAAGAAGCATATAGAGATAAGTTTTATGTATAAGCATAAGATTTATCTCTATTTTTATTTTGGATATAAATAATTATAGGTAAAACTACTGACAT
Organism: Clostridium hominis; assembly: GCF_014287825.1. Taxonomy (NCBI): domain Bacteria; kingdom Bacillati; phylum Bacillota; class Clostridia; order Eubacteriales; family Clostridiaceae; genus Clostridium; species Clostridium hominis. Next base: position 639,869 of record NZ_JACOOO010000004.1, on the reverse strand, counting down.
AAAAGAATAATTTTAAAAAGATATTCCTAATTAGTGTTTTTTAAATAAGTTTATGCCCGATAAAGCACATATTAGTGCTGAAGCCCCTAATCTTATCCAATCCATAATAAGCCATAAGTTTCCGCCTAACACCACATCAGGAGAGGTATTAAATTCATCAACATAAACTCCCATGTTCCAAAATAGTTTTAGTGATATTAGTAAACAAACAAGACTTAAAACAAATATGCTTATGTTTAAAAATTTACCTTTCATAGTTTTCCACTCCAATTCCCTAAATTTTTGATATATGAGTGTCTCTATAAAACACTTATATAAGTTACTAAAATCATTAACATTTTATTTCAAGTTAATATCTATAGAATTTACGCAATACTATGTCTTTTGCTTAATTATCCTTCGTTGAACAATAGATTAAAATTATTAATTAAATTTCTTTTTTTCTAAACCCTATAAAAATAAGTATTAACCCTACTATAATTAATAGAATTGATAAATTATATATAAAATTACGATGGTAAAATCCATCAGTGATAGCCCAATATAGTGTTTTTTCTAACGTTGCTATTACTTCAATTAATATTCCACAAACAATTGCCCCAGTACCAACAATTACTTCTTTTAAACCTCTCATAACATTCCCCTTTTATACGTAATATTTTAAGATTGTTTTTTAAAATTATTTTAATTTGATTTATCAATAAATAATTTTCATATCATTTTAATCCAATATTGAAACTATAATTTATAAGTTTAGTATATTTTTTTAATATATAATAGAAGTAAAAATAAGCATATTAATGATAAATGCTAATTTAAATAACTTTTTATCAAATTTCTCTTTCCTAAAAATTATTAGAGAAGTAATACTCAATGGTATAAACATTATTAATAACTTTCCATTGACTAGTGTAAAACCTATATCAAAGTTACTAGTAGAAATTTCAACTCTCTTAGTTATTTCATTAATTATATTTATGTAAGTAAAGAAAGTTTGAACCAATGTAAACAGATAATATATTAAAGTTGCTATAAAAGTATTTAAGACTATCTTTAACTTAGAATATCCTTTTGAAACACATTCAAAGTTAAAGATTAAAATTAAAAGTGAAAATAATAATCCACCTATAACCTTATTACTAAAAGTAACTAAAGGAATAAAACTAATTAAAAATAACAATATAATTAATTGGTAAAACTTAAAATTAAATTTAATTAAACTATTTTTATTCTCCATATCATTTTGATTACTCATAGAAAGCCCCCTCATATGTTAATTTATCTTGAACGATTTAATAAAATTATTCATTACTTATTATATTTATTATACATAAAAAGATATATACTAAAAACATATTTTTACAATTATGTTTTTAATATCTATCTTGATGATTTAAAGAAATAATAAGGGAGATGAACGATGGATGGCTTCTTTTATGTTAATTAGGAAAAAATATTCCTAATTAAAATAGTAGTGAGTTGAAAATATATGATAAATGGAATAAAAATTCCTAAAAGTTAGAAAAATAGGAAATAATATTGTGGCAATAAAAGGGCAGTGATATACTACGATGTATAAACGATGAGCACCTTGGATTTTATATTGGGAAGAGAAAATAGGAGTATTTAGGTGAGTAATATAAGTGTATTAACAAATGTAAAAAGTTTATTTTCAGTTTTAACTAAGAAGGAAAAGATAGTTGGGCAATACCTATTAGATAATTTTATGGAAGTTTCATATATGAATATAAATGAATTATCTAATAAATTGTCTATAGGCGAAACAACTATTCTAAGATTTTGCAAAAAGATAGGATTTAGCGGGTATCATGAATTTAGAAATAAATTAGCTAGTGAGATAAAAGGTGAAAAGAAGAGTTTAAAAGAGGGTTGTATAAGTAATACATATAATCAGATAGTTGAGATGATGGATGATACTTTAAATTTATCTGATTATAAAGAAATAAATAGGGCTGCAAGTATGATAAAAAATAGTGATACCGTATTTCTATTTGGAATAGGATTTTCAGGATTGTCAGCAGTAGGAGCTCAGATAAGGCTTAACTCTATGGGGCATAAGGCATTTTCTAATCCAGATAATTATATTCAAATACTGACAGCTAACCTTGCAAGTAACAAGGATATTGTTGTTGGGTTTAGTATATCTGGTGAAACAAAAGCAACAATAGACATATTAAAGCTAGCAAAGAAGAATGGATCTAAGACTATATGTATTACAAATAATAGAATGTCATCAATAACTAAAGTAAGTGATGTTGTAGTAATTACTGCAGGTAAGGCAATAGGGAAAGAAGGAAGCACTCTGATTACTGAGATGTCACAGTTATTTGTATTAGAACAAATATTTAATAGGCTACGTGAAATTGATAAGGATAGAATTACAGGAATGAATATAAAGGTTCATAAGTCTATTAATGAAGGACAGTGTTAAGGAGATAGAAATGAATAGCAGTTTAAATATAAAAGAGCTTATAGCAAGTATGACACTAAAGGAAAAGGTAGGACAACTTAATCAAAAATTATATGGATGGAATACCTTTAAGAAAACTAATGATGGATATGAACTTACTGAAGAATTTAAAGAACATGTAAAATGGGGAGGCGGAATTGGAACTCTTTATGGAGTGTTTAGAGCAGATGCATGGTCTGGAATTAGCTTTCATAATGGTATATCTAAGGAGGATAGTAAAAAGGTCATTGATATGATAAGAACTTATGTTAATGAGAATACTAGACTAGGATTACCTGTTATGTTTAGTGAAGAGTGCCCACATGGACATCAAGCTCTTGCTGGAGAGATGTATCCTTGTAGCATAGGGCTAGGGGCAACATGGAATCCTCATTTAGTAGAAAAAATAAGTGAAGAGATTTCTGAAGAACTAAGTATAAAAGGTGCTAATTTAGCTTTAGTATCATGCTTAGATGTATTAAGAGAACCAAGATGGGGAAGAGCTGAGGAATGTTATAGTGAAGATCCATTTTTAAGCTCTAAATATACAGAGGCTATAGTCAAGGGATATCAAAAGGATGATTTTAAAAATGGTGTAGCTGTAGTGTTAAAGCATCTTTGTGCTCAAGGTGCACCTGTTGGGGGTCATAATTCAGGTGCAGTTAATATTGGAGAAAGAGAGCTTAGAGAAATATTTTTACCACCAGTTGAGGCTGGAGTTAAAAGTGGAGCTTTAGCTGTAATGGCTGCTTATAATGAAATAGATGGTATACCTTGTCATGGAAATAAGAAACTTTTAACTGATATTCTAAGAGGAGAATATGGTTATGAAGGTTTAGTTATGGCTGATGGATGTGCATTAGATAGATTAGTAAACATGACTGGAAATAAGGAATTAGCTGCAAAGCTTGCATTAGAATCTGGAGTAGATTTAAGCTTGTGGGATGATATATATACTTGTTTAGAAAATGCAGTTGATACTGGAGTTATTGATGAGAAGGATATAGACAGAGCTGTAGAAAGAATTCTTTACGTTAAAAATAAATTAGGATTATTTGATGAAAAGATAGAAATTGAAAAAGAAGTTAATCCTAGTTTGAATAATAAGCAAGCTGCTGCTGAAAGTATTGTAATGTTAAAAAATGATGATGCATTACCACTTAAAAATATAAAAAGTGTAGCAGTAATAGGACCAAATGCAGATAATAAATATAACCAATTAGGAGACTATGCATCGTATCAAAATCCAGAGGATATAATCACTGTATTAGAAGGCATTAAAAAATTTGTTGGAGAAAATATTAATGTAAATTACGCTAAAGGCTGTGACATACGTGATAAGTCTAAAGAAGGCTTTGAAGAAGCGATTAATATTGCTAAGAATTCAGATGTGGCTATAGTTGTTGTTGGAGGTTCTAGTGCTAGAAACTTTACAATGGAATTTGATAGTAATGGCGCAGTTAAAACTTCATATGATAAATCAGAAATGAATTGTGGTGAAAATGTTGATTTAGCAAACTTAGATTTAGATGGGGTACAAGCTGATTTAATAAGAGAAATAAAATCAACTGGAGTTAAGGTTATAACAGTTTTAATTCAAGGAAGACCTCACGCCATAGAAAATATAAAAGAGTATAGCGATGCAATACTTTGTGCATGGTATCCAGGTAAATTTGGAGGAGAAGTAATTTCAGAAACTATATTTGGAGTTAATAATCCAAGTGGAAAACTTGCGGTATCATATCCTAGATCATCTATGCAATTACCATGTTACTATAATGGTAAAACCTATGGAATTAAAGTTGATTATTCAGATATGCCAGGTGCAGCAGCTTATCCTTTTGGATATGGATTAAGTTATTCTAAGTTTGAATATGAAAATTTAAGGTTAAATACTAATAAAATAAAGTTAGAACATTTAGAGTCAGGTGAAGAAATTTTAGTATCTGTAGATATTACAAATAATAGTGATATTGATGGCTTTGAAGTAGCTCAAATGTATATAGTAGATGTAGAATCAACTATAACGCAAAGGGATTGCGAACTTAAAGGCTTCAAAAAGGTATTTATAAAAGCTAGAGAAAAGCAGACAGTAACGATGTCGTTAAGTAAGGAAGAACTTAAAATATGGAATAGAGACTTTAAAAATGTTATTGAAAAAGGTAATATTATAGTAAGAGTTGGAAGAAATTCTAATGATTATCTTGAAATTAAATTTGAAATATTTTAACTTAGGGAGTTGAGGAACTATGGATAAAAAATATGTTGCAGCATATATAAGACAAAACGGATTAGAAAGAATGACAAAGGAAGATGCGTTAAAAATAACTCATCTTAATATAGCATTTTGTAAATATAATGATGAAGGTAAGCTTGATAGCAAAGTAAAAAACTTTCATATTTTAGATAAAATAAAAGAATGGAATCCAGATTTAAAAGCAATTATATCTATCGGTGGATGGAGCAATGGTGGATATTCTGAAGCGGCTTCAACAGAAGAAAGTAGAAAAGCCTTTGCTAAAGAAGCTGTAGAGTTTATGATAAAGCATAACCTTGATGGGTTAGACTTAGATTGGGAATATCCTTGTTGTTCAATATCAGGAATAAAATCTAGTCCAAATGATAAAGAGAACTTCACTTTGCTTTTAAAAGCTATGAGAGATGAGTTAAATCTTCAAGGTGAAAAAGATAATAAGTATTATATGTTAACTATAGCTGCTGGTGCAGATAAATATTATACTAAATTTACTAATATGGGTGAAGCTCAAAAGTATTTAGATTATATTATGTTAATGACATATGATTTAAGAGGTGGATTCCAGATATTAAGTGGACATCATACTAACCTTTACTCTCCACAAGGCGATATATTTACTATAAGTGCTGATGAGGCAGTTAAGATATTCGTAGAAGCAGGAGTTCCAGCAGAAAAGCTACTTATTGGAGCAGCATTTTACTCAAGAAAATGGGATAAGGTTCCAAATGTAAATAATGGATACTTACAAGTTTGTGGGACTACGGGAGCTTTTGGACCAGATTATACTGAATTAGATAGAGAGTATATAAATAAAAATGGATATAAAAGATATTGGGATGATGTAGCTAAAGCTCCATATTTATTTAATGGAAGTTCCTTTATATCTTACGACGATGAAGAATCAGTTAAATACAAATGTGAATACGTAAAAGAAAATAACTTAAAAGGTATTTTATTCTGGCTATATGACGCAGATGAAACAGGTAAGCTACTTCACTCAATAAGTGAAAATTTAGAAGCTTAAAAATCCAATTAATTGAAAAGTTATCAACAGTAAATACTGATTTATACACAACTGAAACTATTAAAATGTTTACAGATATATTAAACTAGAGGTTTTTAAAATAAAAATTCCCTAAGTGTATAATATTAACACTTAGGGAATTTCTATATTTTCCTATTCTAATCAATCCAACTTACTGCAAATAAGATGGATATAATCTGTTCTTCATTTGATTTATCAATAATATCAGCTAAATAGCTTCTACCTAGTTCTTCCTGTTCTACCTTAACAGATGCTACTACTTTTTCATTTTTAGTAATGCTAAATGTTGGTCCAAACCAATTACCAATAATAGAAAAACCATTTCCTTCAATTTCATAAACATCTTTTAATTCTTTCATGCTCTTTTTAATTTTTATTTTATCATCATTTATTGATATGTTTATTTCAGGTAAATTAACAATTGAAAAATTAGATCTACTTTTTTCTATAGTTCCTATTTTTTCATTATTATTGTTAGTTATTAGATAACGTACTCTTGTTGGTAAAGCAGGTGATTTTTTAAAGCTAATTACATTAGTTCCATCTTCCTCTGTTACTCTTATTACTTTAGGTTCATTAGAGCCCTTCATATTCAATACTTTGACCATTTAAAATCCTCCCTTTTTTATATAAATTATATTATACTATTAGCTATATTATTATATAAAAAAACTTACTGCTAATAAATTTAATATATGTCTCTGAGGTAGAACCAAATACTGGGTCTACCTCAGAGGCATTTCTTGAAAAAATAAAAATAGTGCAAGTTTATAAAAAAAGTACAAATTACATAATAAAATTTAATAAAAAACATAAAAAAATTAAAATAATTAACAAAATAAAGTGCTAAAGATAGCTTGGATATATATGTTAAAATAATCCTTGTAAAGCATTACAAGAAAAGAAAATAAAGGGGAGAATAAAAATGAGATTTAAAAAGTTATTATCAATTTTATTAGCATCAACTTTAACTTTAGGATTAGTTGCTTGTGGGAATAAGGATAATGGGAAGTCTACAGGTGAAACAACCACAGGAGAAACAACTACAGAAAGTAATGAAAAAATAACAGTATGGGCTTGGGATGAATCATTTAATATAGTAGCAGCAAATCAAGCTAAAGAAATATATTTAAAAGAGAATCCAGACGTTGATATTGAAGTTGTAACAATGTCACAAGATGATATTGTAGCAAAACTTAATACAAGCCTTTCTTCAGGATCATATGAAGGACTACCAAATGTAGTTTTAATAGAGGATTATAAGATACAAGGATATCTTCAAGCATATCAAGACGAGTTTGCAGATTTATCATCTGTAGCAAAAGCAAGTGATTTTGCTGAGTATAAAACAGGGGTAAATGTTATAGACGGTAAATTATATGGTATTCCTTTTGATAGTGGAGTTGCAGCTACTTTCTATAGAACTGATTTAATAGAGCAAGCTGGATACACAAAAGAGGACATGAAAGACTTAACTTGGGAAAAATACATTGAAATAGGTAAAGCTGTTAAGGAAAAGACAGGGGTTGCAATGTGCACTTTAGACCCAAGTGATATAGGCCAAATTAGAATGATGTTACAAAGTGCTGGTGCATGGTATACAGGAGAAAATGGTGAAGTTACTATAGCTGGTAACCAAGCTTTAAAAGACGCTATAAAAGTATATAAGGATTTAACTGAAGCTGGAATTACTAAGCAAGTTGCTGAGTGGGACCAATTCGTAGGTGCTTTTAATAATGGTGAAGTTGCATCAGTTGTAACTGGTTGTTGGATTGCCCCTTCAATTAAGAAGGCTGAAGATCAAAGTGGTAAATGGGCTGTAGCAGAGTTCCCTAAAATGTCAGCTAACTCTAAGTCTGTAAATGCATCTTCAATCGGTGGTGCAGGTTGGTATGTGCTTAAGAATGTTGGGAATGCAGAAACTGCTGTAGATTTCGTTGGTAAAACTTTTGGTTCAAATGCAGATTTAACTAATCAATTAGCTGAATCAATAAATTTAGTAAGTACATTAAATGCAGCTGCAGATGTTCCAAACTACAATAAAGGTGATGAATATTTTGGTGGACAAGAAGTATTTAAGGATTTAGCAGAATGGACATCAGAAGTACCTTCAGTAAACTATGGATTACACACATATGCAATTGAAGATATTATGACAGAAGCTTTACAAGCAATTCTTCAAGGTGCTGATATAGATGAGACATTAAATACTTTCCAAGGACAAATCGAAGCTGCTGTAGCTCAATAATAATAGCTTATAGCTAAGTTGTTCTAACTAAATAACCATTTACTAAGATTGAGATTAGTAAATGGTTATTTACATATAAGGAGGAATATATGAAGATTAAAAGAAAAAACACAGAAATAAACTATAAATTAAATAGAAAAGCGTGGCTATTTGTTATACCAAGCATATTTTTAATAGTTACATTTGTATTTTATCCTATGGTACAAGCGTTTATAACTTCACTTCAAGGTGGGATGGGAAATAATTTAACATTTGTAGGATTGGATAATTATAAGAGATTATTAACAGATTCAACATTTAGAAAAGCCCTATTTAATACGGTATTATACTTAATTATTCAAGTTCCTATAATGATTATACTTGCACTTGTAATATCTGCAATGTTAAATGATAAAAGATTAAAAGGGAGAGGCTTTTTTAGAACAGCAATTTTCTTACCTTGTGTTACATCATTAGTAGCTTATTCAATAGTATTTAAAAGTTTATTTGCTACAGATGGATTCGTAAATGCATTTTTAATGAACATAAACTTAATCTCTGAACCGATTTCTTGGATAACTCATCCTATTTGGGCTAAGGTATTAATTATAATTGCGATAACTTGGAGATGGACAGGTTATAACATGGTATTTTATTTAGCTGGTATGCAGTCTATAGATGATTCTATATATGAGGCAGCCGATATAGATGGAGCTAGTGCTTTTGTAAAGTTTAAAACTATAACTCTTCCTCTTTTAAAACCAATAATATTATTTACAACTATAAATTCTACTATCGGAACCTTACAGTTATTTGATGAAGTTGTAAATATAACAAATGGAGGACCTGCTAACGCAACTGTTACTATATCTCAATATATTTACAACTTATTATTTAAGTATTCACCTAACTTTGGGTATGCAGCAGCAGTTTCTTACGTAATACTTTTCCTAATAGTAATATTATCATTTATTCAATTAAAGGCAGGAGGAGATAAGAATGAATAGTAAAAGGAGAATTGTAAGTATTTTTAAATATATAATATTAAGCATATTATCATTTATATCAATTTTTCCATTTATTTGGATGATTATAGCGATTACTAATAAATCAGTTGATATCACTAAAGGTACATTAATACCAGGAAGTTACTTCTTTGAGAACCTCAAGAAGCTTTTAGCTTCTGATTTACAGTATGCTACAGCTTTTAAGAACTCACTAGTTATAGCAGTATTAACTACTACTTTGGCTATGATTATTTCATCAGCAGCAGGGTATGCATTTGAAGTTTATAAAACAAAGACTAGAGATAAAGTATTTAACTTTATTCTTTTATCAATGATGATTCCATTTGCAGCATTAATAGTACCTTTATTTAGAATGTTTAGTAAGTTTAATAAAGTAGGAGTTTTAAAAGGTATTTCATTAAACACTCATGGAGCAGTAATTATAGTTTCAGTAGCAACAGCCTTTTTAATATTTTTCTTTAGACAAAATACTAAAACATTCCCAAAGGATTTAATTGAAGCAGCTCGTATCGATGGGTTAGGAGAGTTTAGTATATTCTTCAGAATATTTATGCCAACAATGAAATCTACTTATGCAGCAGCTATAATAGTAACATTTATGTCTAGTTGGAATAATTACATGTGGCCATTAATATCTCTACAATCACCAGATAAGAGAACATTGCCATTAGTAATTTCAGCTTTAGGTTCATCTTACACTCCTGATTATGGAATGATTATGATGGCAGTAGTAATTGCAACATTACCAACAGCATTAATATTCTTCTTAATGCAAAAGCATTTTGTAGCTGGAATGACTGGTTCAGTAAAAGGATAGAGTGAGTGGCAAGTGGTGAGTGGCAAGTGGTAAGTGGTAAGTGGTAAGTGGTAAGTGGCAAGTGGCAAGTGACAAGGTTAGAGTAATAAGTGGCAAGTGACAAATGGTAAGTTTACGTACAGAATTTAGTAAGCTAAATTTACACTTAAAAATAATATTCTAAATATTATTTTTAAGAAACTGCTATGCAGTTTCATCCTCAACTTGTCACTTTTAACTTGTCACTTGTAATTAAAAAAAGAGGGAGAGAACAGATATGATAAAAACACCAAGTATAGAGTGGTTATCTAACCCAGAAGTATTTAGAGTAAATAGAATAGATGCACATTCAGATCATTTATATTATGAAAATAAAGAGGATATTAAACTAGGCTATGATATGCCATTAAGACAATCTTTAAATGGAAAATGGAGATTCTCTTATGCAGTAAATCAAGATAGTAGAATAAAGGATTTTTATAAAGAGGATTATGATTGTAGCAATTTTGATTATATAAATGTACCTGGACATATTCAAATGCAGGGGTATGATAAGTGTCAGTATATTAATACTATGTATCCTTGGGATGGACATGATGAACTTAGACCGCCTCATATATCAAAGACTTATAATCCTGTAGGAAGTTATGTTAAGTATTTTAATATAAAAGATGAACTTAAGGGTAAAAAGACATTTATTTCTTTCCAAGGTGTAGAAACTGCTTTTTATGTATGGCTAAATGGTGAGTTTATTGGTTACAGTGAAGATACATTTACGCCATCAGAGTTTGAAATAAGTGAGTATTTAAAGGATGGAGAAAATAAGCTAGCTGTAGAAGTATATAAAAGAAGTAGTGCTAGCTGGTTAGAAGACCAAGATTTTTGGAGGTTCTCAGGAATATTTAGATATGTATATCTTTATGCCATACCTGAGTGTCATGTAGATAATATCTTTGTTAAGGCTGGATTAGACGATTCTTATACAGAAGGTAGATTAAACTTAGATATTAACCTTAAATTAAATAAAGAATGTTTTGTAAATATTTATTTAGAAGATAATGATAGGAATTTAATTTGTTCATTAGAAAAGAGTAAAGCAGAAAATATTCTTAATAAGGATATGAAAGTATATAATGTAAAGCCTTGGAGTGCAGAAACACCTTATTTATATAATTTATATATAGAATTAGTAGATGAAAATGATGAATTAATAGAAATAGTTAGACAAAGAGTTGGATTTAGAAGATTTGAGTTAAAAGATAGCATAATGTACTTAAATGGTAAGAGAATATTATTTAAAGGTGTAAATAGGCATGAGTTTAATTGTGAAAAAGGACGTGCTATAACAGTAGAGGATATGTTATGGGATATTAAGTTTTTTAAACAGCATAATATAAACTCAGTAAGAACATCTCACTATCCTAACAATTCAATATGGTACGACTTATGTGATGAGTATGGTATATATTTAATAGATGAAGCAAATTTAGAAAGTCATGGTTCGTGGCAAAAGATGGGTGAATGTGAACCTTCATGGAATGTGCCAGGGTCTATACCTGAATGGAAAGGTGCAGTTTTAGATAGAGCTGAATCAATGTTTGAAAGAGATAAAAATCATCCATCAATATTAATATGGTCTTGTGGTAATGAGTCTTATGCAGGAACAAATATTTTAGAGATGACTAAGTACTTCCATAAAAATGATGATAGCCGTTTAGTTCATTATGAAGGAGTATTCTGGAATAGAGAATTTGATGAGATAAGTGATATGGAAAGTAGAATGTATGCAAAGCCTAAAGATATAGAAGAGTATTTAAATAATAATCCTAAAAAGCCATATATTAGCTGCGAATATATGCATGCTATGGGTAACTCCTGTGGAGGATTAAATTTATATACAGAATTAGAAGACAAGTATCCTATGTATCAAGGTGGATTTATATGGGATTATATAGATCAAGCAATAGCAGTTACTGATGAGGACGGAGAAAGTAAATTAGTTTACGGTGGAGATTTTGATGATAGAGCTACTGATTATTGCTTCTGCACAGATGGAATAATTTATGCAGATAGAACAATATCACCTAAGGCTCAAGAGGTAAAATATCTATTCTCAAATATAAAAATAAAACCAGATAATAAAGGTGTTCTTATAAAAAATAATAACTTATTTAAAGGAACTGAATCCTATGAGTTTGTATGCTATATTGAAAATGAAGGAAATAGAATATTTGAAAAAACTATGTTAATTGACGTTGATGCAGAAAGTGAAAAGTATGTAGAAATAGACTATCCAAATATTGAAAAAAATGGAGAGTTTACTTATAATGTATCTATGATATTAAAAGAGGATACTTTATGGGCTGAAAAGGGATATGAAGTAGCTTTTGGACAGGCTATTTATAATAAATTAGAAGATTTAGATAGCGAGAATATTGAAGATAAGCTTGAAGTAGTGCATGGTGATGTAAACGTTGGAATTAAGGGGAAAGGCTTTAATATGATGTTTTCTATACAAGAGGGTGGATTAATATCGCTTCGTTATGATGATAAGGAGTATATTACTAGAGCTCCAAAAACATCCTTCTTTAGAGCAACTACTGATAATGACAGAGGTAATGGACATAACTTTAGATGTTCTCAATGGCAAATTGCAGGGCAACATCAAAAGTTAGTAGATTTTAAATTAAAAGAAGAAGAAAATAAGGTTATTTTAGAATATAAATTTATAATGCCAACATCAGTTGAAACTACTAATACTGTTATATATACTGTTACTGCTGATGGAGCAATAAATGTAAACTTAAAGTATAAAGGGGTAGAAGGTATGGCTGAGATACCTTTATATGGAATGGACTTTAAGCTTAAAAAAGAATTAGGTAATTTTAAATATTATGGCTTAGGACCAGATGAAAATTACATTGATCGTAATGAAGGTACTAGACTTGGGGTATTTGAAAATACAGCTATGAACAATATGTCTAAATATCTAATTCCTCAAGAATGTGGAAATAGGACAGGAGTTAGATGGGTAAAAGTAACTGATGATAATGGTGAAGGGTTATGCTTTAAGTATGACAAGAAGCCATTTGAGCTAAGCGTATTACCATATAGTGCATATGAAATTGAAAATGCAATGCATATTGATGAATTACCTAAGGTTAATTATACATGGGTACGTATAATAGATAAACAAATGGGTGTAGGTGGAGATGATAGCTGGGGAGCACCAGTTCATGATCAATACTTAATACCTTCTTGTGAGGATATTGATTTTAGTTTTACGATAACAAAAGCATAATTAAAATAGCAATCTGTAAAGGGTGGGGAATATGAGAAAGTACTGTAAGGTATTAATTGCAGAAGACGAATTTATTATGCGTCAAGGAATTAAACACATGATAAATTGGGAGAGTGAAGGTTTTACAATAGTTGGAGAAGCAACAAACGGTAAGGAAGCATTAGATTTAATTGAAGAAGTTAGGCCTAATATTATTATATCTGATATAGTAATGCCTATATTAGATGGAGTTGATTTCTCAAAAATAGTACAGAAAAAGTATCCAGAAATACAGATTGTTATTCTTAGTAGTTATGACAAGTTTGAGTATGTAAAAAATACCTTGTTGAGTGGAGCAGTGGACTATATTTTAAAGCCAACACTGACTCCCTCAAATTTAATAAAAACTTTAAAGAAGGCAGTAAATAGAATTCCAGGAATGAAGCTTATAAAAAATGATGACGAATATTATCATAGTTTAATTGAAAAATATATTCTAGGTTATGAGGACGTATTAAATGAGAAGAAATTCTTAAATGTTTTTCCTAATAGCTGTTTTAGAATACTAGGAATAGATATAAAAAGCTTACGGGGTAAAAATGAAGAATGGATTCAAGATGTTATAGGAAAGATAGATGAGTTTTTCCAATGTAATAAGCAATATATAAGTATAAAAACATTAATAAATGATAAGATTCTATTTTATACAATAAATTATAAAGTAAGTGATGATAACAATATAGTTGATGAAATTGAAAAGTTTATAATTAGTGATATATGGAATGACAACAATATATTTTTTGTAATAACTAAAAAATTTAACAATATATCAGATATAAAAAATATATATAATGATAGCTTTATTTCTTTTGTAGGACAAAAATTTTATTATAAAAATGTACCTTTATTATGCACTGATAAATTAGTAAAAGAGAAAAGTAAGAAGTTCGATTTTGATAAATTTTATAATGAAATAAAAATAAGAGAATTTGATATTGCAATAAATAAGGTTGAGGATTATGTAGGTCATGCTGTGTTAACTAAAATGAATGAGCAAAAATTAAAAAGCTTAATAAAAAATATAATTTATACTATTTTAGTTAGTATTGAAGAGTATTCTAATAATACAGATGAATTAAGAGCTAAGTACTTTAATATGATTGAACAAGCTTTATATAGTGAAGCATTAATTGAAGCTGTTAATTGTATTTTTAAAGAACTAAAAATGATTTTATCAGAGAATGTTGATGAAGAAGATAGTATAAAAAATATCTTAGAATATATAAATAATAATTATGCTAGTTATTTAGATTTAGGAGCTATTTCACAAAAATTTAATTTTAATTATAGTTATTTATCTTCATATTTTAGTAATTATTGCAAGGAGGGATTTTCAGAATATCTAAATAAGATAAGAGTTGAAAAGGCTTGTGAATTACTTATAGGGAATAAATATTATGTATCTGAAATTAGTAGTATGGTAGGGTATTCAGACCATAGTTATTTTTGTAGAGTATTTAAAAAGATTAAGGGATATACTCCAAGCCAATACCGTAGATTAAAGCTACTTATGGAGGATAAAAAAGATGATTAATAGATTAAGAAGAAATAGCTTATTTTTCAAAATAATGTGTACAGTTGTAGTTGCAGTAATTTGTACATCCATTGCTATAAGTGGTGTGATAATAAATATATCTAGAGACATATTTGAAAAGTCATATATAGATTCCCAACAGAAAGTAGTAGAGAGAGTCTATGAAAAACTATATGATTTTCATAAACAATCAGTAGAGACTATTAATTCAATAAATTCTAATAGAGCTGTAAGGCTCTATTTTACTGAAGAGGACTTAAGTTATAATGAGTCCTTTAATAATATTTATAACATGAAGACACAAATAAAATCTTTATTTAAAGAAAACGATTATAGCTATGATTTACTTATTGCAGGTTTAGATGGTAAGACTTACCTTAAGGAGGGCCTATTATATAAAGAAGCTGCAGATTTACTACAAATGGATATATCTAAGAATTCATTGGAACAAAAGGATACAATTTTATATCAATTTTTAGATAAAGGATTTACTTCAACTACACAAAATGAGCCTGTAGTAATAATTACAAAAGCTCTTACTTTTAATAATGGAGAGCCTTATGGAATTTTATATTTAATGCTTAAAGAAAAGGAATTTCAAAGCATTTATGATTATTTTTCTCCAGGTTTAAATAATGTTTATATATTAAATAAAGTTAATAAAGTTATATCAACTAATAATGATATTAGCTTGGGGACTTATATTGAAAGCTTTGAGGAAGATATAAAAACCTTAGCTATAAATAATGAGTTAAGTAAAATTTATGAAATTCAGGGAAATGTAAATTTTATAGAACGATTACCAGACAGTAATCTGGTATTATGCGGAATTACTAATATAAATAAGGCAATAAGAGAAATATATGATATAAAAAAGATAATATCTATATGCTTTTTTATAACGCTAATAACATTGATAATAATATATTTTATAGTTAATCAGGTCACAAGGCCCTTATATATGCTTATTGAAAAGATGTCTACCCTTAGATCTAATAAATTTAATGAATATGTTGAGATAAATGAAGTAAGTGGAATAAGTGAGATAGAGGAATTAGCTACTACTTATAATTTTATGATTAAGGATATAAACAGTCATATAAAGGAGTTAGTAAAAACTCAAAAGGAAAAAAGAAAAGCTGAAATATATGCATTACAAATGCAGATAAATCCTCATTATGTTTTCAATACTTTATCAAGTATAAAGTGTTTAATATGGCAAGGTGATAAGGATAGAAGTATTGAGGTTCTTGACTCATTTATTTTATTGTTAAGAAATACAATTAGTAAAACTGATGAATTTATAACTCTTAAAGATGAGATAGACAACCTTAAGCATTATGTATTGATTAATAATACTAGGTACGGAGATAGAATAGATGTACAGTATTTTATTATGCCAAACTGTTATGATTACTTAGTTCCAAAGCTTATACTACAACCATTTATTGAAAATTCTTTCTTCCATGGCTTCCCTTCTAGAGAAGAAGGTAGAATAGAGATATTCATAAAAGAAGATAAGGATAACATAGATATAAGAATTATAGATAATGGAGTAGGTATTGAAAGTGATAAGCTAGAAAATCTTAAGAATGTTAAAAAGACTAGCAGAAAGGGATTAAGTGGGATAGGTATAAATAATGTAAATGATAGAATAAAGCTTATTTATGGAAATGACTATGGCATAGAAATAAAGAGTGAATTAGGAAAAGGAACAGAAATAATCATTTCCTTACCTAAACAATTAGCTAAATAATAGTTGAGGGGTAGAAGTTTATGGGTATTATAATAAATAAAGAAGAAAATATTTTTTCATTAAATACAACAAATACATCTTATGTTTTTGCAGTTGATAATGAAGGCCTTATAAGAAGCTTATATTGGGGAAATAAGATAAAGAATATAGAGGATTTTTATATTACTAAATTAGAAGAGGTTTCAACTAATGATCCTGTTTATGAAATAACTCCTGAGGAGTTTCCAGTTTGTGGTGGATTAAGGTATAAGGAGCATTGCTTAAAGGTTAATTTTAATGATGGAACTAGAGAGTTAAAATACAAGTATATTGGTTACAGCGTTGTAAATAATTCTCTTTTAATTAAATTAAGAGATGAACATTATGACTTAGAAATTAATCTACATTATATAATTCATGAAAAGTATGATTTGATAGAGAGATATGTAACTTTAAGAAATAATACAGACACTAGCATAGAAGTTGAAAAAATATATAGTGGACAATTCCATATACCTTACGAAAATTTAAACTTTAGAAATGTGCATGGACATTGGGGAGCAGAGCAACAAATGTTTACCCAAAAGGTTGGCTATGGAAAGATATATATAGAAAATAGAAGAGGTATATCTACTCATAATCATAATCCTTATTTCATATTGGACAAGGATGCAAAGGAAACCTCAGGAGAAGTATTTTTTGGAGCATTAAAGTTAAGTGGGAACTTTAGCGGAATAGTTGAACAAACTCCATATGGTGAAACTTTAGTTCAGTTAGGTATAAATCCACATGACTTTGCTTTAGAACTTAAAGCTGGAGAAGAGTTTAAAACACCAGCAATAATAGCAGGTTATACAAACGAAGGTTTTGAAAAGATGTCTCATAATCTTCATAATTACGGTAAAAATGAGCTAATGAGAGATGGATTAAGAGACGTTTTATATAATTCATGGGAAGCTACAGAGTTTAAGGTTAGTTGTGAGGAACAAATTAAATTAGCTAGAAAAGCTAAAGAGTTAGGAGCAGAGCTTTTTGTAGTAGACGATGGATGGTTTGGAGAAAGAGATGGTATAGATAATGGATTAGGAGATTGGTATGTAAATGAGAGGAAATTTCCTAAAGGTTTAAATCAGCTAATTGATGAAGTTAAATCTATGAGTATGAAGTTTGGAATATGGTTTGAGCCTGAAATGGTTAATCCAAAGTCTAAGCTTTATAAAGATCATCCAGATTGGATTTACAACTTTAAAACAAGAGAAGCGGATACATCAAGAGGTCAATATGTTCTTAACTTAAGTAAGGATGAAGTTAAGGAATTTGTATATAATACCTTAGATAATATGTTATCTACTTATGATATTGATTATATAAAATGGGATGCTAATAGACCAATATCTCAAAGCGATGTAAGAAGAGATATATGGTATAAGCATATCCAAAATCTTTATGATATAGTTAGAAAACTAAAAGAAAAACATAAGAATGTATACTTTGAAGCCTGTGCTTCAGGGGGAGGAAGAATAGATTACGGAAGCTTAGAAGTCTTTGATGATTTCTGGACAAGCGATAATACAGATGCTTATGATAGATTGAAGATTCAAGACAGTTATTCATATATTTACCCTATTAAAGCTATGAGAGCTTGGGTTACTGACTGTCCAAACTTCTTATCAAAAAGGAATATACCATTAAGGTTCAGATTCCATTCTGCAATGATGGGTACTTTAGGCATAGGATGTAATATATTAAAGTACACAAAAGAAGAAGAGGAAATAGCAAAAGAACTCATAGATGAATACAAGTCAATTCGTCATATAATTCAAGAAGGAGATTTCTATAGACTTGAAAATACTTCTTCAAATGATTACTACTTATATCAATACTTAAAAGAAGATGAAGCTGTAGTCTTTGCATTCCTACCACAGAGCAAAATAGGTCATAGAGGAACTAGAGTCAAACTAAGAGGATTAGAAGAAAATAAAAAATATAAAGTAGAATATTTAAATCAAGTGATAGAAAAAACAGGTGAGTACTTAATGAACTATGGATTAGATATTAAGCTTTCAGGAGACTATAGTAGTTGTATTGTAAGATTGAGTAGAACTTTAAATTATTAATAAATTAGTGGCAAGCGTATGATTGCCACCTTTTTCATTAAGAGGATAAATATCATATATAATAATTTCACGATAAAAGAAGTTAATTAATAGAATGGTTACAAAAAACTTATCTATAGGAAATAATCATTATAATTTGATTTTATATAGTCTACTAATTGTTCTTTAGATTTATTATCTATATTTTTAATAAATTCAGAGGTTAATATTCTTTTTTTTGAAGGTTTAAATCCATAACTGTTTAAAAGTTTAATATCATCGTTATTTAAAAAAAAGTTTACTTTTATAACATTTTTAAAAGTATTATTAAGAGAAAATAACATTCTATTAGAGAATAATAGGATAAAATCATATTCTATATTTTTAATTTTTTCAATATCATAAAGAGTAAATACACCCACTAATGTTACGTCATAGTATGATTTTAAAAGCTCTTCAAAATATTGAACTCTCTCATATACTATGTTAGTTAACAATATTATTTTTAGACTTTTTCTTTGAACGGAATCATTTATATCCAACCATTTTTTTGTTATAAGGGCCAATGTAGATATTTGAATATTATTTAAATTTACATTATACACATCTGTAAATATTTTTTGATTATTTGAAATCAATTTGTGGATATCAGGTAAATTAAGCTCCACATTATTTACTAGTTTATCATCAAAATATATATTTAACCATTGTGAGCAAATTTTCTTATACATAAATCTATATATTTCTTGTACAAAATCAACCTTTGATACTATGGTCTTATTCATATTTAAAAGTAAGGTATCTACAAATAAAACTGATATATCCCAAAGCTTTTCATCAAATAAGAAATCCTGAGATGGATTAGTATCTAAAATCGCATCTATATTGCTAAATTCTTTATTTTCATGTACATTATCAAACAATTGACATTCTGAAATGTTCAATGGAATTTTAGTTGATTTAGTTAAGATGTATCCTTCATTTTGACGAAAAATTACTACTGATAAATATAAAATAAGAAACTTCCTAGAATGATATGATAGATTTACATCTTTGTTATTTATATAAGTTAATAATTTATCTTTAATTATAAGGCTTTGAGTTGATATTTTTTCATTAAATATATTAAAAGCATAGGTCTCAAAGGGTGTATTAGCTTTTCTATTTTTAAAGTTATTATTTAAATCTATATCTATTATCGCTTGTAATTTTTGAATTACAAACAATCTAAATACAGTTTCATTCCCTGTAATTTTTATTCCCTTTTTCTTTAAAATAGTTAATGTTAAATTATTTTGATTTAATATTGATTTTAGATATCTAGTATCATTTTTTTTAGTTGTTATAGATAGTCCTAAATGATTATATAAATCTGTTAGATTTACATAATCATTTAATAAGGCGCTTATTAAAATGATTAATATTCTTTCATCGCGATTAGAAAAATATTCATCCATAGAAAGGGATTGAATAAAATCAGTATATTCTATATAGTTTAATGATGTAGTAACTAGTCCATTTTTTATTAAAATTATCTCTTTATTTCCAGAGTATAGATTTATTATATCTATTTCCCTACGAATACTTGATTCAGTTTTATTAAAAAATGATGAAATGTTTTTAATATTTATATTTTGTTTTTCTTGAATATATTTAATTAATTCTAAAGATGAATGACTTATTCCCATAAATACCTCACAAATTTTAATTCAATATTTACTCATATAATCCAAGTATAGATTTAAGGGATACTATTTGCAAATATTTTTATTACAATATTATCCTTTAATAACTTTAAAATTGAAATTATAATTTATTTGTAGATGTAATTGATTACAAAGATTAATTTAAAAAATGGGGGAATTGAAAATGAAGAGTAAAGGTAAGGTTTGGCAATCAGTACAAACTTTCGGAAGAAGTTTATTATTACCAGTAGCACTTATGGCTCCAATAGGAATGGTAATGGGTATTTGTAATGCATTAACTCAAAGTTATATGATAGAACAATTTGGGTGGCTATCAAATGGAACATTACAAATAATTTTGAAGAGTTTGAAATCGATAACAAGCGTTATATTTGATAATATTCCATTATTATTTGCTATGGGAGTAGCTTATGGATTAAGTAAAAAGGAAAAGGGGATTGCAGTATTCTCATCTGTTGTTGCATATTTGACTTTAAATATAGTTATGAATGTTTATTTAACAGTAACAGGAACATTAGCTCCACCAGAAACAATGTCTCAATTAGGACAAGGTGTTGTATTAGGTGTTCAAACCTTAAGAATTGACGCTTTAGGTGGAATTATATCTGGTATAGTAGCAGCTAAGTGTGCAGATAGATTTTATAAATTACAATTACCACTTGCTTTTGCATTCTTTAGTGGTAAAAAATCAGTACCAATAATAAGTTTTGCAGTGATGATTCCTATAGGATTAGTTATTCCTTTCTTCTGGGCAATAATCACAAAGATATTAATAAGTAGTTCAGTTATACTTATGAACAAGTACGTAGGTCCTGGAGTATATATGACACTTAATAGAATGTTAATTCCATTTGGATTACACCATGTATTATCTTCAATAGTAAGATTTACAGAAGCTGGTGGAGTTTATATGATTGATGGAGAGCAATATATTGGAGTAATGAATGCTTTAAATCAAATCTTATTTAACTTAGGGCCTACTCATGAAGCTTGGAATGAACTTATGCCTACTTTATCAAGCTATATGGCTCCAGCACAAATGTTAACTACATTATTTAGAATTCCAGCTATTGGATTAGCTATGTATCATACAGCTTTTACAAAAAATAAAAAAGTTGCTAAGGGAGTTATAATAACTGTATGTTTAACAGCTTTCTTAGGTAATATTACAGAACCATTAGAGTTTACACTATTACTTGTAAGTCCTATATTATTCTTCACATATGCAATATTAGCAGGTGTAATGACAATTCCAATGAGTTTCCTTGGAATAAAGATGGGATATATAAGAGGGACAATATTTGACTTTGGAATATTTGGCTTACTTTATGAAAACACAAACTGGATAAATTTGGTTTTATTAGGTCTTGTAAACTTCGTAGTATTTTATTTTGTATTTAAGTTTATGATTAAGAAGTTTAACTTTGTTACTCCAGGAAGAGAAGATTTTGAGTTAAATGAAGATGCTAGTCACTTATTAAAGGAAAAAAGATATAAGGAAATAGCCGAAATAGTTATAGAAGGATTAGGTGGAAAAGCAAATATATTAACTGTAGAAAACTGTGTAAGTCGTTTACGTGTAGACGTTGAAAATCCTGATCTAATTAACCAAGATAAGATAAGAGAAAGTGGATGTTTAGGAATTTTCTTACCTTCAGAAAAGCATATCCACGTAGTATTTGGACCACATGTTGAATTTGTTAAGCATGCAGTAGATGATACAATAAAACAATTAGCATAAACGTAGAAAGAATAGAGGTAAAAAATGAGAGCATTATATGATTCAAAAAGTAAATCTATTGATGATAGAGGGGTAAAGGATTTATTAACCGAGAAACATAAAATTGCAACTTGGTTAAAGGTTGAAAAGGAGCTAGCTCTAAGTCAAGCTGAGCTAGGGATAATACCAAAAGAGGCGGCAGAAAATATTGCTTTAAATTGTGATATTGAGAAAATAGACTTAAATGAGGTTTATAAGATAAAAGAAAAAATTGGACATGGATTTATGCCACTTATAAAAGTTCTAGTAAAAAACTGTAATGAATTAGGTGGTAAATATGTCCACTATGGGTGCACAACTCAAAATATACAACAAACATCTCAATTATATATTGTAAGAGAAGTAACAGAAATTTTTAAATCATTCTTAGCTGATATTTTAAGAAATTTATCTAATGTAGCTATTGAAAATAAGGACACTGTTATGGCTGGAAGAACACATGGTAGACATGCAACACCTATAACATATGGATATAAGGTTTCTGTTTGGATAAGTGAGTTAATTAATAATATAGAAAGATTAGAAGAGAGTGAAAAGAGAGTTTATCAAGTAATGATGGGGGGAGCAGTTGGATGTTATAGCACTGTAGGTGAAATAGGTCCAAAGATTCAAGAGTTAGTAGCTGATAAACTTGGGATGAGTTATATGCCTGTACCTAGTAGAAACATTTGCACGCATAAGATTGAATATATTATGAATATGCAATTAATATGTAATGTATTGCACAAGATGGCTGAAGAGATTTACTATACAGGAATAGAAGAGTTCGGTGAAGTTTACGAACCGTTTAAGAAAGGTACTGTAGGAAGTAGTACTATGCCTCACAAGATTAATCCTAAAAATGCAAAAGGAATTATTGCAAATAGCCAAAAGTTGTATAGCCTAGCGCAGGTAGGATTAACTTCAAGTGCAAGAATGTTTGAAGGTGATAGTAGTCAATATATGTTGTTTGATGCAATTGTTGATGAAGCTTTAGAATTAGTTCTTGAAGTATTAATGAGAGCTGAGGAGCTAACAAGAGGATTAATTGTTAAAAAAGATAGATTATATCAAAATGTATTACTAAATGGTGGATTAGACAATGCAGAGTATATCATGATGAAGATGGCAGACAAAATTGGTCGTGATGCAGGTCATGAGCTTATGTATGAATGTTCTATGAAGGCAGAGTTAGACGGGAAGAAGTTCTATGATGTACTTTGTGAAAATGAAAAGGTAAAGGAAATCTTTACTGAGGAAGAGATAAAGGAATTAATAAATCCTAGCAATTATGTTGGAATAGGAAGTAACTTAGCAGTAGAAATGGCTGAGAAAGCTATAATTAAAGCTAATGAGATGGAGAAGTAGTATGGGATTTTTTAAGAAAGAAAAAAAGTTTATTTGCCCAATGACAGGTAAGATTATATCTATTACAGATGTACCAGATGACGTTTTTAGCAATAAACTTTTAGGTGATGGTTTTGCAATAGAGCTAAGTGGAAATGAAGTTTTATCACCAATAGATGGTGAAATTACAACTGTATTTCCTACAGGACATGCATTTGGAATAAAATCAGGTGATATAGAATTATTAATACATGTTGGGCTAGATACAGTTAAGCTTGAAGGAAAACCTTTTGATATAAAAGTGAAGGTAGGCCAAAAAGTTAAAGCTGGAGATGTTATAACATTAGTTGATACTGATTATATAAAAGCAAATAATACATCATTAGTTTCACCAGTAATTTTTACTTCAGGTGAGAAGGTAGAAGTTAAAAATTTGAATTCTTCTGTAAATATCGGGGATAAGAATATAATAAAATTCTAATTTGATAATGATTAAAAAGTTATAGAAAGTTTATTAAGGTATAAGTAGGTACAAGTTATCTCCTTATACCTTAATTTATAAAAAATATAGTATTAAAAGGAGTATGGAATTATAGTAATTATAATTTCTAAGAGGATAAAATGAAGTTATTTGTGACAGATTTTGATAGAACTTTATACGTAGATAGAGATATATCGTTAAAGGATATAAATAGCATAAAGTCATGGCAAGAAGATGGAAACTTATTTGTCATAGCTACTGGTAGAGATATTTATTCAGTAAGAGAAAAAGTAGAGTTATATGATATAAAACCAGATTATTGGATATGTAATAATGGAGCTGTACTTTTTAATGAAGATTTTAATGTACTTTCGTCAAAGGTGATAGAGAGAGAAGTATTAATGAACATTTTAGAATATATATATGAAAATTACGAGGGAGCATTTAGTTTATCAGAAGTTAATAACAAGATTGCAGTTAGAGCGAAAAATGATCAGTGTAATGAAAGAGATTATAGAAAGATGATAGATTTTAGTGAAATCGAGAAAATTGGACAAGTTTATCAAATTCATAAAAGATTTGATGAGGAAAGTTTGGTTAGTAAATTAGCAAATGATTTAAATGATAAATATGGAAGGTATATAACTGCATATCCTAATAACTTAAATGTTGATATTGTGGCTAATGGTGTAAATAAATCTGGAACTGTAGAGTATTTAAAGAATAGTTTAACCAATGTAAATAAAGTAATTACAATAGGTGATTCTTATAATGACTTACAAATGATACTAGATTATGGTGGATATACGTTGGAAAGTGCTAATGAAAATATAAGACTGAAAGTTAAAAATATATGTATGGATGTTTCGGAGTGCATAAATTTAAATAATTAATAAGAATTTAATATGAGATAAAGAGGGGTATAATATGATAATTTATTCTAAAAATATATATCTTGAAAATAATAAAATATGTGGATTTATTAAAGTTGATAAAGAAAAAATTGTAGATATAAAAGAATGTAATCGTGATTTAGACTGTGATTATTTAAAGGAATATGTTTCAAGTGAACTAAAATGGGATAGTAATGATGAGATATTTGATTACTCTAATCTTAATATTATTCCAGGATTTATTGATATTCATATTCATGGGTGGGGAACTGGATCATTTTGGTTAGAAAAATCAAAAGAGTCAATATTAGAAATGAAAAAGTATTTACCTATAGAAGGAGTAACATCATTTTTAGCAACATCTGGGGCAGATACTAAAGATGAAATTTTAGGGCAAATAGATGCTGTTAATGAAGCTTATGAAGAAAATCAAATAGGAGCAGACTTATTAGGGATTCACTTAGAAGGACCTTTTATAAATAAAGAGTTTAAAGGAATGCAAAATGAAGAAAATTGCATATTACCTAATATTGATATAATGAAATCTTTCTATGAAAGACAAGGTAAACAAGGGTTAATAAAGTTAATGACTATGGCACCAGAGCTAGAAAATAGTAAGGAAGTAGCAGAGTTTTGTAAGGAAAAGGGGATTCAACTTTCGGTTGGACACTCAGCAGCCACATTTGAACAGATAAAAGAAATGAAAGAGCACGGATTTTCTGGTTTTACACATACATTTAGTGGAATGAAAGGAATGCATCATAGAGAGTTAGGGGTAGCAGGATCAGCTCTATATTTTGATGATATGTATTGTGAATTTGCTAAGCAAACAGGGTTAACTGTAAAACATGAGATCTTTGATATTGCATTAAGAATAAAAACAAGTGATAAAATAATATTAACAACTGACTGTTGTGGATTAGCAAAAACTAATAAACCATGGAATCATTATGTAAGAAGGATTACTATTATTCCTCATGAAAAAGGAGTAATGATTAAGCATTATGATGGAAGAGAGGAGATAATAGATAATAGTAATTATGAAAATGTTAGAGACATTGAAATGAGCTATATTAATTCAGTTAAGAATGTTATAAAGCACTCTAAGGTTACTATCTTTGATGTTATTAAAATGACAAGTGCAAATCCAGCAAAATATATAAATGTATTTGATAAAAAAGGAAGTATTGATATAAATAAAGATGCAGATTTGTTGGTAATAGATAATGATTTTAATATAATAGATACTATTGTGAGAGGAAAAGTTTATGATATAAAATAGCTATTATTTACACAATAATACCACATGAGAATAAAAAAATAGCTCATGTGGTATTTTATTTTCTAATTAAATTTATCTTGAACTAAAGAGAAAATTTTATCAAAATCTAAAGTTATATTTAGGTAATCACTTTTAAATTTATTATCAATTTTTAAGTAATCCTTATAATTGTCATTTTGTAATCTGTATAGCTCAACGCTTCCGTCTTGAGATACTAAAATATATTCTTTAACGCCTATAGACTTATATAAATCCATTTTTTCTGTTTTATCATATTTTGCAGTTGCAAAGCTTAATACTTCAATAACTAATTCTGGAGCTGAAACTAATATTTCACCTTTCCATAATAAATCACTGCCTGCAAATATATCAGGTTCTAAGTACTTATACTTTTTATCAGTGTTTTTTAAAATATAATTAACATCTATTCTAGTAGCTTCAGAACCTACATTATTGGCAGACTCAATTTGATCTAGTAGTTCATTAAAAATATAATGCACTATAATTCTATGCAAGTTAGACGCTGGGCTCATCATCATCATAAAAAATCACATCCTAATTTTATTATTGACATATTAATTTAATTATAATATAAAGATTTTTATTTCTCTACTGATGTTTTTACATAAAATATATATTTCACGAATAATAAAACTAATATAGAAGCAAAAGTTCAAAATATTGCGTTAAGTTAAGGAGACTTTTAACATTCTTAACAAACAATAATAAAAATAGTAATTGTAAAAAGTAATAAAATATGAGTTTTGAGTTAAATTTTAAAAATATAAATTAATGGTATAAATTTACACAACGTAAGTAAATACCTAATGAAAGAGGCAAATTCCGTAAGGTATTTGTCTTTTTATTTACTTTTGGAGTTAAGACTTATAAGTTAAATTAAGTACGAAACATAAATGTATTAATATATTTAACGTAAATTAACTCTATTTTACATTGGCTTATTATGGATTTAATAAAGATGGTTTAAGCTAAAAGTGTAGTCCGATGGACGAAGAGTTAAAAGTCGTCTAAGTAGAAGGGAGATAAAATGAAGAATTCAATTTTAATGACTTATTTTGCACCAACTATAGCGGAGTGTCTTAAGGTGGAAAAGCCTCATGAAGCTAAAGAAGGAGTAGGAGCAGTAAAAAACTTGCTTGAAAAGAATGACTGCTTAGATATTGATAGAACATTAATATACAATCCAGATGCTATTGGAATGTGGTTATTTCAAAAATACACAAGTGAATTTTCAAAGGTTCTTGAAAATACTCAATTAGCATTACCAGTACAAACTGTATTACCATCAGTAACTCCAGTATGTTTTGGAACGATGTATACAGGGGCTATGCCTAGTACACATGGAATAATGAGATATGAAAAACGAATAATAGAAACAGATTCTCTTTTTGATAGACTTGCTGAGGCTGGCAAGAAGGTTGCTATAGTAGCAGTAGAAAATTCAAGCATGGCAATAATATTTGGAGAAAGAAAAATTGATTATTATATATTACCATACGATGAAGAGGTAAACCAAAAGGCTAAGGAGTTAATAAAAGAAGACAATTATGATGTTATCGTAGTTTATAACCAAGAGTATGATGATAAGATGCATGCAACTTATCCAGAATCAGAAGTTGCATTACAAGCTATGAAGAATCAAATAAATGCATTTTCTGAATTAGCAGATGCAGTTAGAGAAAATTGGACAAATCATAATTCTCTAATATGTTGTGTAACTGATCATGGTATTCATACAGGAGACAATGGTAAAGGGACTCATGGATATGACGTTGAGGAAGATTTAAATGTTATGCACTTCTTCGGAGTATTACCTAAAAATAAGTAATCTATATTATGTAAATTAGCAAAATTGCTATAAGTGATATTTCGGCGATATAAAAATAAGTAATTAATGAAGAGGAAAGTTTATATGAAACATATAGAATTAGTTGAAATTTCAAAGTCTTATGATGGAAAAAATAAAGTTATAGATAAGATTAGTGTTCAGGTTGAAAAAGGTGAATTCTTTGTACTTGTAGGACCATCAGGTTGTGGTAAAAGTACACTTCTTAGAATGATTGCAGGATTAGAAGAAATAAGTGGTGGGTTATTAAAGATTGATGATGTAGTAGTAAATGATATGGCACCTAAGAACAGAAATATATCATTTGTATTCCAAAACTATGCGCTTTATCCTCATATGACAGTTAGGGACAATATACTATTTGGACTTGATGTTAAGAAGGTTCCAAAGGATGAGCAAAATAAAAGGTTAATGGAAACAGCTGAAGTTATTGGACTTACTGAATTATTAGACAGAAAGCCAGGTCAATTATCTGGAGGACAACGTCAAAGAGTTGCTCTTGCAAGAAGTATTTGTAGCCAAGCTGCTATATGTCTTATGGATGAGCCTTTATCAAATTTAGATGCTAAGTTAAGAGCACATATGCGTACAGAAATCAGAAGAATCCATGATAAGTTTAAATTAACAACTATTTATGTAACTCATGACCAAGTAGAAGCTATGACTATGGGAGACAAGATTATGGTATTAAACGGAGGAAGAATTCAACAAGTTGGTTCACCTCTAGATTTATATAATACCCCTGCAAATAAGTTTGTAGCTAGCTTTATTGGATCACCTCAAATGAATATGGCTGATGCAGTAATTAAAGATGATTCAATAGTTATAAACAATGAAATATCTATTGCTATTGATGAAAGCTTAAAAGGTAAATTATCAAATGGTCAAAAGTATAGTATCGGAATAAGGCCAGAAAACTTAACTAAAGCAGAGTTTAGTTCAGAGATATCTCATGCAGTAGTAGTTGATGGAGTTGAGCTATTAGGTAATGAAACTCAAGTTTTATTTAAAGTTGGAGGTAAGACACTTATAGCAAGATGGCCAGGCCAATGGAGATTAAATGTAGGAGAGATTGTATTTATAGAATTTAATACTGATAATATCCATTTTTTCAATATAGAAACTGAGGCGTTAATTAGCTTTTCAGAGAATATTAAAGAAAAAGCATCGGCTTAGGGGGAATAGGGATGGCTGAAACTTCTATTAAAATTAATCTAAATGAAGAAATTATAAGCAAAAGTAAAAGTAAAGAGGTTAAAAAATTCTTTAAGGGATTTGTTTATATATTACCATCACTAATACTTTTCTTAATATTTGTTATATATCCATTTGTAAAAACAATATTTCAAAGCTTTTTCCTATCAAACAATTTAGGACAACTAACCTCTTTTGTTGGATTAGAAAATTACATTGATTTATTCAAGGATACAAATTATTTAAAGACTGTAGGAACAACATTCTTATATGTTGTAATGGTAGTTCCAATAACTATTATTATAGCTTTAATGTTAGCAGTAATTTCAAATTATAAATTAAAGGGAATGGGAATATTTAAAACTATATTTTCATCAACATTAGGTATTTCAGTTGCTGCTGGCTCTATATTCTGGAGCTTTATGTTCCACCCAACTGTAGGAATATTAAATAAGGGAATAAATGCTTTAGGGGGAGAGTCTGTAGGATGGCTTACAAATCCTAAGGTAGCTATATTTGCAATAGCAATGGTATCGATATGGATGAATATAGGATTTGCTTATTTAGTACTTATAGGTGGAGTTAAAAATATAGACAACTCATTTTATGAAAGTGCTGATATTGTTGGAGGAGGATTCTGGTACAAGCTACGAAAGATAACAATTCCGCTTTTATCACCATCATTATTTTTTGTATTAACAATATCTATAATAAATGCATTCCAAACCTTTGGAGTAATTGACATGTTAACAAAGGGTGGACCAAGTAATACGACAACACTTATGGTATACAGTCTTTATAAAGAAGCATTTGTGAATTTCCAATATGGTAGAGCAACAGCTCAGGGTGTAATATTGTTTATCATTATTTTTATAGTTTCACGTATACAAGTTAAGCTTACAGAAAGGTTGGTGACTTATCAATAATGAGAATGAGTAAGTTACAAAAGTTTGGGATTTACACGCTTCTAATAGTTTGTGCTGTAATAGTATTTTTCCCTATTGCATTTTCAATACTTTTAAGTTTTTCAAATAATGCAGATATAGCTAATGGAGTATATATTCCAAAGACAATAAACTTTGAAAATTATATAAATGCATTTAGTGCTCAACCATTACTTCATTACATAAAGAACTCAGTAATAGTAGCATCTGTTTCAACAGGATTAATAATAATACTATCATTGCTTGCATCATACTCCTTTGTGTTTATGGACTTTAAAGGTAAGAATCTTATCTTTGGAATATTTATGGCAACAATGATGATACCAGGAGAGGTATTAGTTATATCAAACTTCCAAACTATAAGAGGTTTAGGGATGATAGATACCTTTGCAGGACTTATACTACCAACTCTTGCATCAACCTTTGGAATATTCTTATTAAGACAAAACTTAAAGCAGATTCCATATGAATTAAAAGAAGCAAGTGAAATATCTGGAGTAAGTAATTTCTATTTTTTCAGAAAGGTTGTTGTTCCAATGGCTAAAAACAGTATAGTAACACTAGGGATATACAATTTCTTAGTGAGCTGGAACTCATATATGTGGCCATTACTATCAACAACAAATACAAAAGTAAGAACAGTACAAATAGGTCTAAGACAGCTAAAATCAACGGAATTACTAAATGATTATGGAATGATTGCAGCTGGAGCAATGATTGTAAGCTTACCAATATTACTACTTATATTATTCGGACAAAGCAAATTACAAGAGGGACTTACAAAAGGAGCGCTGAAGTAGACGACTTCGTCGAGGATAAATGTTTCAATAAAGTGAAAGAGAAATATGACTTGCAGGCAGAGAAATATTTGACTGCGTCAAAGAGAAATGTTACTTCGGTAGAGGTAAAAGTTAGCGGAGCTGACTATGACCTCTGCGATTATTAGAACAATCTTTCTTGAGGTAAATAAAAACTTAAAATGTAAACAAATAGACCTAAATATAAGATAAAGAGGAGATTTGAATATGAAAAAGAGATTATTGGCGGCAATTATGGCATCTACTATGCTTTTTGTAGGATGTTCAAATGGAAATTTGAAAACTGAGCAAGGTGGTAATACTGATGGTGTTACAGAGGTATTATTATGGCACTCAATGTCTGGGAATGTTCAAGAAAAATTAAATGAAATTGTTGATGGGTTTAACTCATCTCAAAGTAAAATTAAGGTAGTTGCAGAAAATCAAGGTACTTATGATGAATCAACATCGAAGTTCTTTAATATGAATGGTGGAAGTGGAAGTCCAGCGATAATTCAAATTGGTGAACAAAATCTTCAATCAATGATTGATTCAAACCTTATAGAACCAATGAGTAATTTAATAAAGGATTATAACTACAATATAGATAAGCTTGTACCTCAAGTTGTAAATTTCTATTCTG
This sequence comes from Clostridium hominis, assembly GCF_014287825.1. Taxonomy (NCBI): domain Bacteria; kingdom Bacillati; phylum Bacillota; class Clostridia; order Eubacteriales; family Clostridiaceae; genus Clostridium; species Clostridium hominis. The sequence continues at coordinate 608,428 of NZ_JACOOO010000004.1, read as the reverse complement.
TTAATGATACTTTATATACAATGCCATTTAACGCATCATCTCCAGTGCTATATTATAATGCAGAAGCATTAAAAAAGGCTGGTATAGAAGAGGTTCCTCAAACTTTTGAAGCTATATTAGCAGCAGGGGAAAAAATCTCAAGTGCAAACAATGGAATGAAGGCTTTTGCAATGCATGCTTATGGATATGCTTTAGATCAAATGGTTACAAACCTTGGTGGGTTTATAATAAATAATGAAAATGGGCGTATTGATAGAGCTACCGAAGTTGCATACCAAGATCAAGTGACAGATATATTTACATGGATAAGTGATCTTATTAAAGCTGACCAATTCATTAACTATGGAAGTAACTCACAAGATGTTGTTACTGGATTCAACAATGGTGATATATCAATGTTTATTACTACATCAGCTTCTGCAGCTAAGATTGTAAGCGAAGCTCCATTTGAAGTTGGAGTTGCATATCTACCATACTCTGAAGGTGTAGAACCTCAAGGTGTTTATGCTGGTGGTGGTGCTTTATGTGTAACTAATGGTTTATCAGAAGAAGTTCGTGAAGCTGCAATGGAATTTATAACGTACGCAACATCTGCAGAAGTACAAGCTACTTGGGCTGGCGGAACAGGATACTTCCCAATAAACGTAAAAGCTTACGAAACAGAAACTATGAAAAATATATATGCAGAAAAGCCACAATTAAAAGTTGCTGCAGACCAATTCCTTACATCTAAAGAAACAGCAGCTACAGCAGGACCACTTTTATCTCAATTACCACAATTAAGAAATGACTTACAAGCTGCTATTGAAGAAGTATTTAATGGTGGAGATGTAGCTAAAGCTATAGATGGTGCAGTTGCAAATACAAATAAAGCAATTGAAACTGCAAATAAATCAATAAAAAATTAAAAGGTAAATAATAATAATTTGATTTCTCCCTTAAATTAAAAGGACCTTTAAGTTAAAATTAAGTTATGTTATAGGTTTTTGTTTATATGTAATATTTATACTAATGAATTAGTGCCGAAGTAAGTATTACATATTAACATTTACTATGACAAACATAAAATTAAACTTAAAGGTCTATAAGAATTTATATATGAAGAGAGGATAATAGGTAATGTTTAATAATATATATGATAGTCATTGTCATTCAAATAATTCACATGATGGGCATAATTCTGTAGAGCAGATGTGTATAACTGCAATTGAAAAGGGGATAAGTGGTTTTGCACTTACAGATCATTGCGAAGTAGATTTGTATAAAGATGAATACATAAATAGAGTGGATAATTCCTTTAGAGATATAACATTAGCTAAAGAAAAGTACAAAGATATTCTTACACTTTCAGCAGGCATAGAATTAGGACAACCTAACTATAATATTGAACTTTCAAAGGAAATTATAAATAAGCATAATTATGATTTTGTAATTGCATCAACTCATGGAATAGGAGATTCAGGAGATTTATGTAATGTTAATTATTCTAATATGAGTATTAGGGAAGTTAATGATTTATTAGATAGATATTTTAAGTACTATTTAGAAATGGTTACTATATGTGATTTTGATACAGCTGCACATCTTACTTACCCTTTAAGATACATAGAAGGTGTTTATAATGTAAAGATAGATTTAGCAAAATATATGGATATAATTGATGAAATATTTAAGACTGTAATAAATAGGGGGAAAGCCTTAGAGCTTAATACATCAGGGCTTAGACAAAATATAAAAAAGCCATTTCCAACGATAGAATTAATGAAGAGATATTTAGATTTTGGTGGAGAGTTAATTACTATAGGTTCAGATAGCCATAGGATTAATGATATAGCTGCTGATTTTCCAGTTTCATTGGAGTTCTTGGATTATATAGGATTTAAATATTATTCATTTTATAGAGAGAGAAAAGCTAATATGATTAAAATAAGATTATAATTTCACATAGATTTAATCATATTAGTATAAAAAATAAGTTATAGATGTAGATAGATTTAGTTTTATACAAAGTAAGCATAGATGCTTATCACTAATGTGATATTTATCTATGCTTACATTATAGGAAATCTATTTATGATTATACTATTAAATTTACAAGCTTTTTAAATGTTAAAATATTTCTTAAATGCTTTAGCAATACCGTCATTATCTACAGTATCTGTCACATCATCAGCAATTTTCTTGATTTCTTCTAAACCATTACCCATGGCGATACCATTACCTACAAGCTCTAACATTTCTTTATCGTTTATGCCATCACCAAAGGCATAGCTATTTTCCTTTTCAATTCCTAATTTTTTATATAGGTAATCACAAGCAGTTCCTTTAGTAAATCCTTTACGATAGACATCCATTCTAATTAATCCAGTACGATAAGGTACCATTGTAAAAGTTTCTTTTAATTCATTAAAACAATTATCTAACTTTTCAACACTATCAAATAATACACAACAAGCTACTGCTTGAACATCATTTGCCTTAAATTCTTCGATAACTCCTGTTGGTCTTTCCTTTGTTCCTGAAAACATTTCACGATGATCAATAACAAGAGGATCATCTAAAAAGCTATTCCAAGTATCTGCATGTCCACTAAACATGAAACGTCCATCAAATTTTGAGTATGCATCAAGTTGCATTTGCACCTCGTCACAAGAAAATAAATCATCTATTAAAATATCATTATCAAAAATAATATAGTGCCCATCATTATAAATATAACCGTCAAAATTAATACCTTTTATAGTATCTGGAACGATTCCTCTAGCGGTTGCAACGACAATATAGTTTCCTTGTTTCTTAAACTTATTTAATACACGTACTGTTTCTGGTGTTGGATGTAATAATCCATTTGGTACATTAACCATTGTTCCATCGATATCAAAAAAAGCTACCTTTTTACTCATTTATTTTTCTCCCATTTTATCTCTTTTTATCATGCTTTTTACATTGTAATTACTACTTATTAGTAATATAGCACAAAAAGAATGAAACATATTTCCTGAATTTGAAAATCAATAGTAAATGAATGCCTGTACAGTAATATTGATATAAAAAGATGCAAGATTCCATGAATTACGACATATGAAGAAGAGTTCTTTAATATTAATTTTTTAACTTTTTTATTTTCCTTTCACGTAGCTTAATAAATGTACCATAATTTGATAAGTTTGTTACAGCTACATTAAATGTACCAATTCCTATGAATACTGTATTTAAGGTTATTAATGAAGTGGCCAATACTAGAAGATTGAATTTATTAATATTACGTTCTATACCATTAGATATTTTGTTTAAAAAATTCTTTTTATTTCCCATTCTATTTCTCACATAAATTATATAATAAGTAATGTTTATATTATATATTAGATAAATTTAATAGATATTACATGAAACAATAAATAAGTAGTTGCAAAAAGTTCATAATTCTGTAGATGAGATATGTATAACTGCAATTGAAAAATGGATAAGTGGTTTTACACTTACTGATCATTGTGAAGTGGATTTATATAAGTGGGAAGATATGCATAGAGTAGATAATTCTTTTTATAAACTTAAATTATAATAACAAAATCTAATTATTAGCATAATTTATATTGAATTAAGTTTCTATTTATAAAGTGTTAATTAAGGTGGTGTTATATGTATCCAGTTTATAAAAGTATAGGTGTAAAGCAACAATGTAAAGAAATAAAAGTATCATTTCCACCTCAGCATCAGGAATCTCAGCCTGGTCTTGAGTATATTATGAAGCCTAGGCCTATATCAAGTAATCCGTACTATTGTGAAAGTGACAAATTACAGGGGAAGGTAGCAATTATTACTGGTGGAGATAGTGGAATCGGTAGAGCTGTAGCTTATGCATTTGCTAAAGAAGGAGCAGATATTGCAATCTCATATCTTTGTGAGGATAGGGATGCAGATGAAACTAAGTATGTTATAGAAAACCTAGGCAGAAGATGTATATTAATACGTGGAGACTTAAAAGAAGAGAAGATGTCAAAGGTGGTTGTTGAAAAGACTATAGAGTGCTTTGGAAAGATTGACATATTAGTAAATAATCATGGAGTTCAATTTATTCAAAATAGCATATTAGACATTACAGCAGAACAGCTAGATACCACTTTTAAAACCAACATATATTCTTATTTTTATATGACAAAGGCAGTACTTCCATATTTAAAAGAAGGAGCAAGTATAATTAATACAACTTCTGTTACAGCATATGAAGGACACCCACTGCTTATAGATTATAGTGCAACTAAGGGAGCAGTTATGACTTTTACAAGATCTCTTTCTCAATCATTAGTAAGCAAAGGAATAAGGGTAAATGGAGTAGCACCAGGACCTATATGGACACCTTTAATTGTATCATCTTTTTCTGCTGAGCAAGTGGAGACCTTCGGTAATGATACTCCTATGAATAGGGCTGGTCAGCCATTTGAAGTTGCAACAAGTTTTGTATTTTTAGCAAGTGATGATTCTAGCTATATGTCAGGGCAGATTCTTCACCCTAATGGTGGAACAATATCTGGGTCTTAGATAAGTATACTTAATAATTCAAGTAGGGAATAATTTATTCCCTACTTTTTAAAATGAAATTAAATTAATAATCATCTAAGCTTTTAAAGTGAAACATTAAACTTATAAAGTCTTTTTTTATTCTAGGTAATGTTATTCCTACATGAATTAATTCATCTCCACCAAATATTTCTGATGTGTCTAAGTTAATGTAATTTCTATTTGGATCTAATCCTTTAAGTTTTAGTGTAGTTATAGAAGTTGCTGGTTCTGATAATGTTTTAAAGTAGAAGGCAACCACTTCCTTTTCATCTTTTGATATAAAGTTCCATGCTGTTTCATTCCCTTCAAATGGTGATAAAATTCTATGGAATCTACCAAATTGTATTGTATTACGAATTTCTTTGTATTTTGAAATTTGCCCCTTTATTAGTAGTTTTTCTTCATCTGTAAGCTTAGTTAAATCTAATTCATAGCCAAGATTACCTGACATAGCTACATGGCCTCTTGTTTCTAGTGGAGTTATTCTACCGACTTGATGGTTAGGACACGTTGAAATATGAGCTCCCATAGTTATTGGAGGATAAAGAAGACTTGTACCATATTGTATTTTTAATCTACAAATAGCATCAGTGTTATCGCTAGTCCAAGTTTGTGGCATATAATAAAGCATTCCAGCATCAAATCTACCACCACCACTTGAACAGCTTTCAAATAGTACATTAGGGAATCTTGAAACAAGAGTCTCCATTATATGATATAGTCCAAGTATATAACGATGAGGAACTTCACGTTGTCTTGATGGTTCTAAGGCAGAAGATCCAATATGAGTCATATGTCTATTCATATCCCATTTAACATAGGTAATATTATTTTTTGATAAAATATCTGCTATAGATTCTATTAAATAATCACATACATCATGTCTAGATAGATCTAAAACGAGTTGGTTTCTACCCACTATTGGATCTCTATTAGGAGTATGAATACACCAATCAGGATGATTTCTATATAGTTCACTATCTTGGGAAATCATTTCAGGTTCAAACCATAATCCAAATTCCATACCAAGGATATTTGCATATGAAGCTATATCTTCTAATCCATTAGGCAGCTTTTTTTTATCAACAAACCAATCACCAAGAGATGACAAATCATTATCTCTTTTACCAAACCATCCATCATCTAAAACAAATAACTCAATTCCAAGATCTTTTGCAGATTTTATAATATCTTTAAGCTTTTCAGCATTAAAATCAAAGTATGTTGCTTCCCAGTTATTTATTAGGATTGGTCTAGGTTTATTCTTAAAACTTCCTCTACATAAACGAGTTGTATATAGTTTATGGTATTCTTGAGACATTTCATCTAGGCCATTTGATGAATAAGTCATAACAACTTCTGGAGTTTGAAAGCATTTACCAGGTTCTAGCATCCAATTGAATTGAAATGGATTTATTCCCATGGCAACTCTTGTATTTTTATATTGGTCTACTTCAACTTGACCTGTAAAATTACCTGAGTATACAAAATTAAATGAGTAAACCTCACCAGTTGTTTCGGTTGTATTGTTTCTTACTAAGGCTAGAAAAGGAGCTTGCTGAGGGCTACTAGCACCTCTAGCGCTATCTACCATTTGAATTCCAGGTACAATATTTCTTCTACAGATATTTTTTTCATTTGTATGGGAGCCATAAAGTGTTATAAGTTGAAAATCATCATCTCTGAAATCAACGGATGCACTTAATGCTCTTAAAAGGTTTATATTTTCACATCCAATATTCTCAAAAATAACTGAACGTGTTATGACGTTAAAATCATTAAAAACTGTATATAACAGCATAGCTCTAACTCCAGCTATATCATCTTCAAGAGTAACTTCAAGGGTTTCAGCCTCATCATCACTTAAAGTATATACGCTAGGAAGTCCATTAAGTGCTGGTTTACCTTTAAATATTTTATGGCTTACATAAGTTAAGTTAGTAATAGTTGAACCATTCTCTAACTGTATTTCATAAGTAGGTATTCTAAAATCACCATTGCCATATGTGGTATATTCTTGCGGTATTGTATCTAATGAAAATTTTCTGTCGTCAGCGAAAGGATTAGCGCAAAATCCTCTGTCAATAAAGCTTAAGGGATTTGACATATTATAATTTCTAATTTTATGCCCCCAATATAGGTGAGCTAAGTAGCCACCTCTTATGACTTGAAAAATATAGCTTGTATTTTTGCCTTGTAGATGAAAGGTATTATTGTGTGAATCAAAAATAATTGACATATATTAAAACCTCTTTTCTCAAATTTTTATCTATGATTTAATAATATTAGAGTAAAATATTGCAAACAAGAGTAAAAAAATAAGCGGGAGGGTAATATATTGCTAAAAGATTTAAAGAAAACTACTGTAGGGTTAAATTTTATATCAGCAATGCCCTTAATTATGATAAAGGGTATGGGGTGGCAGATTATAGATGATCATAAATATTTTTGGGATAGTAAAAAAAGAGCATCAGAGCATTGGGTATTACAATACACAGTTGATGGAGAGGGCGAAATATGTATAGGTGATAAAAGTCATAGGTTGAACAAGGGAGATGCTTTTATAATAAATATACCAGGTAATCATTATTATAGGTTGCCTCCAGATTCTAAACAGTGGGAGGTATTATATATTGAGTTTTCTAAAGAAGCAGATGTTTTCTTAAATAAGTTTATTAGTACTGAAAGCAATATAATACATATAGACGAAGATTCAAAATTTTTAGCACTTATGTTTAATGTTTATAGAGAATTAATAGAAGATAGGATAGATAGTATATATAAGTGTTCAAGCTATGGATATCAGTTGATTATGGAGCTACTAAATGAATTTAATACCAAGGTAATAAATGAGGAGAGAGATATTACTGTGGTAGCTTGCAAAAACTATATTAATAAAAATTATCATAAACAGATAGGGCTGGATGATTTAACTGCTATAACAAAGCTTTCTAAGTATCATTTATCAAGAAAGTTTAAGGCGGAGATGGGCACAACTCCAGGAAACTATTTAATAAGGATTAGACTTGAGAAGGCAATGGAACTTATATTGTCTACTGATTATACTATAGACACAATAGCCAAAAAGGTTGGATTTTCTTGTGGAAATTACTTCAGTAAAGTCTTTAGAAAAAACATTAAAGTATCGCCATTGGAGTTTAAAAATAAGAATAGTGAATATAGTATAAACAAAATAGTTTTTTAGTAATAATAAAAAAAACTATGGACAAAATAAAAAAAGGATTGTAAAATAAGGTGGTGAAAAAGATTACAAGATTATTTTTATGATTTGTGTGGGAACGATACCTCATAATTGTAAGGATTAATAATCTGTGAAGTAATATAAAACATATAAATAATAAGATTTAAGGAATGTGGGAACGATACCTTAAAGTAAGGGGGATAAGAAATGAGTAAAAATTATTCAAAAGTAGCTTCCAAGATTTTAGAAGTACTAGGTGGAAAAGAAAATTTAGTAAGTGCCGCTCATTGTGCTACAAGATTGAGAGTTGTATTAAGTAATCAAGAGTTAGTAGATGAGAAAAAGCTTGAATCAATAGAGTTAGTAAAGGGAAGCTTCCTAAATGGTGGTCAATTTCAGATAATTTTAGGTGCTGGAATTGTTGATGAGGTTTATGCAGAATTTATTAAATTATCTGGATTAAATGAAACAAGCAAGGAAGAACTTAAAAAAGTAGCTGATACAAAGTTAAATCCACTTCAAAGGATATTAAAAAGTTTAGCTGATATATTTGTACCAATAATACCTGCAATAGTTGCTGGTGGTTTATTAATGGGCATAAATAATATTTTAACATCTCAAGGATTATTTATAGAAGGTGTGTCTTTAATTGAAGCTTATCCTCAAATTGCAGATTTAGCAAGTTTAATAAATACTTTTGCTAATACAGCATTTGTATTTTTACCTGTATTAATTGGTTTCTCAGCAGCGAAGATTTTTGGAGCAAATCAATATTTAGGTGCTGTAATAGCAATGCTTATGGTTCATCCAGATTTATTAAATGGATGGGGGTATGGAGCTTCATTATTTGAAGGAACAATTCCATCTTGGAATATACTTGGATTAACTATAGAAAAGGTTGGATACCAAGGTACTGTATTCCCAGTTCTTGCAGCTATCTATATATTAGCTAAGGTAGAAAAATCATTACGTAAAGTTATACCTTCAGTATTAGATAACTTATTAACACCGTTATTCTCAGTATTTATAACAGGTATTTTAACATTCGTAGTTGTAGGACCAATAATGCGTGGAGCTGGTAACTTATTAACTGACGGGATTATGTTCTTATATAACTCATTAGGGCCAATAGGTGGAGCTATATTTGGTGGTGTTTATGGACCAGTAGTTGTTACAGGAATGCATCATAGTTTTATGGCAGTAGAAACTCAACTTTTAGCTGATATGACTCTAACTGGTGGTACATTTATATTCGTAGTAGCTGCAATGTCTAACATTGCTCAAGGTGCATCAGCTTTAGCTGTATTCTTTATAAATAAGGATACAAAGATGAAGGGTGTTGCTTCAGCATCAGGAATATCAGCTTTATTAGGAATTACAGAACCAGCTATGTTTGGTGTTAACTTAAAGCTACGTTATCCATTCTATGCGGCTATGATAGGAGCTGCTGTTTCAACTGCTTACACAACTTTTGCAAATGTATTAGCAGTATCACAAGGACCTGCAGGATTACCAGGAATAATAGCAATTAGACCTCAATCAATGGTTCAATATATTATAGGTATGGCAATTTCTTTTGCAGTAGCATTTGTAATGACAATAGTATTATCCAAAATGAATAAGTTTAATAAGGAAGTAGAAGCAGCTTAATACAATAACACAGGGGGTTAGACTAAAATATGTCTAACACCCTTGAACTTTTAAATGAATAATTAATACATAAAAGCTTAATTTGTATAGGGAGGATTAAAATGATAGATTGGTCGAGAGAAGAGAGATATAAACCAATAGAAGAAGTAAGTAAAGAAGAATTAAATGAATTAGAAAATGCAGTAAAGAAATGTCCTTTTCGACAAGGATATCATATTCAACCTATAACAGGGTTACTAAATGACCCTAATGGATTTTCTTTTTATAATGGAGAATATCATTTGTTTTATCAATGGTTTCCTAGGGGACCAGTCCATGGATTAAAATATTGGTATCATACGTCTTCTAAGGATTTAGTTAGTTGGGAAGATCATGGAATTGGAATAAATCCTGGTGATTGGTTTGATTCACATGGAGCTTTTTCAGGTTCTGGAATAGTTCACGACAATAAGCTTCACTTATTATATACAGGAAACACAAGAGATGAAAATTGGATTAGAACTCCTTATCAATGTTTAGCGATAATGGATGATAAAAATAGAGTTAAGAAGCATAGTGAGCCTGTGATTAATGGAGTACCAGAGGGATATACAGACCACTTTAGAGATCCTAAAGTTTTTAAGAAAGGTGATGAGTTCTATGCCGTAATTGGAGCTCAAAATACTGACCTAAAAGGAAGAGTGGTTTATTACAAGTCTAAAGATTTAATAAATTGGGATTTTGTAAATGAGATTAATACATCTCTTAAGGATTTTGGGTTCATGTGGGAATGTCCAGATTATATTGAGCTTGATAATAAAGGTATTTTAATATTTTCACCTCAAGGGTTAGAGCAAGAAGGAGATAAGTATGCAAATATTTATCAATCAGGATATATAGTTGGAAAGCCTATTGACTTAAGTAGTGGTGAATTTAATCATGGAGAATTTATTGAACTGGATAATGGGTTTGATTTTTATGCACCTCAAACAACTGAAGATTTAAATGGAAGAAGGATATTAGTTGGTTGGATGGGATTACCTGAAATAGAATATCCAACAGATAAAAATGGATGGGCACACTGCTTAACATTACCTCGTGAATTAACACTTGTTAATAATAAGCTAATTCAAAATCCAGTAAAGGAATTAGATGAGCTGAGAGAGAATCATAGATATATTGAGTCTATGATAAATGGTGAGGAAAGAAGCTTTGATGGATTTGATGGGGAAAGATATGAGTTAAGCTGCACTTTCAAAGACTTCTCAGAAGGTAAGGTAGGTGTGAAGTTAAGAGTTTCTGAAAATGAAGAGACTGTAGTTTATTATGATGTTGATAATAAAAAGTTTACCTTAGATAGAAGTAAGTCAGGAGAAGTCTTTGCTACAGAGTGGGGAACTACCCGTAGTACTTCATTAGATTGTAAAGAGTTAAGCTTACAAATTTTTGTTGATTCTTCTTCTGTAGAGATTTTTGTTAATGGTGGGGAAAAAGTATTTACAAGTAGAATATTCCCAGATAAAAATAGCACAGGTATAAGATTTTTAAGCACAGAAAAGTGTAGTATTAAAGCCCATATGTGGAGTATTAAATAAATATTAGGAAGGTGATATTTCATGAGTAAAGTTATAGCTATTGGAGAAGCATTGATAGATTTCATTCCAACTGTTAAAGGGCAAGAGCTTAAAAATGTTGAGTCTTTTACAAGAGTACCAGGAGGAGCACCTTTGAATGTTGTATCTGCAGTATGCAAGCTTGGTGGAGATGGAATAATGTTAACTAAGTTAGGACAAGATGCGTTTGGAGATATAATAATTGATACAGTTAAGCCTCTAGGGGTGGATATTTCTAGAATATTACGTACTTCAAAAGCAAATACTGCTTTGGCTTTTGTCTCTTTAAAAGAAAATGGAGAGAGAGATTTTTCCTTTTATAGAAATCCAAGCGCAGATATGCTTTTAGCAGAGGAAGAAATAGTTGAAGATGATTTTAAGCCAGGAGATATATTACATTTTTGCTCTGTAAGTTTAATTGATGCACCTATAAAAAATGCACATAGAAAAGCAATAGAATTTGCTAAAAATAATAATTGTATAGTTAGCTTTGATCCTAACATTAGATTACCTTTATGGGAGTCACCAGAAAAATGTAGAGAAGCTATATTAGAATTTTTACCATTAGCAAATATAGTTAAGGTAAGTGATGAAGAGCTTGAGTTTATAACAGGGATTAAGGATGAGAAAGAAGCAATTAACTCCCTATTTGTAGGTAGCGTAAATGTTGTAATATACACTAAAGGTGTTAATGGAGCTGAATTTATAACAAGCAATAATAAATATTTTGCACCTTCTTATAAAGTTGAGGTTGAAGATACAACAGGAGCTGGAGATTCCTTCATTGGAGCTATATTATATAAAATTTCATCACAAAATATCACTCTTGATGATTTAGTAAGTTTAGATAAGAATATTGTTGAAAATATATTAGATTTTGCTAATAGAACTGCAGCTATAACTGTTTCAAGAAAAGGAGCAATAGGAGCTTTACCTACTTTTGAAGAAGTTGAAAAAATGCTTTGCAAATAATATAAGGATAATAGTATGAATTAGATCTTTTAGATCACAGGTATTTAGGAAATATATATTTAGGAGAGATATTTTATGAAAAAGAAATGGTGGCATGATTCGGTGGTATATCAGGTATATCCGCGTAGCTTTAAGGATAGTAATAATGACGGTATAGGTGATTTAAATGGTATTATTTCTAAGCTTGATTATCTAAAAGAACTTGGAATAGATGTTATTTGGCTGAGCCCGGTTTATAAGTCACCTAATGTTGATAATGGATATGATATTAGTGATTATTGTGACATTATGGATGAGTTTGGAACACTGGATGATATGAAGACTTTAATAGATGAAGCTACTAAAAGAGACATAAAGATAATTATGGATTTAGTAGTTAATCATACTTCTGATGAACATATATGGTTTAAGGAAGCAAGAAAGAGTAAGAAAAATAAGTATAGAGATTTTTATATATGGAGAGATGCAGTAAATGGTAGCATCCCAAATGATTTAAAGTCTAATTTTGGGGGAAGTGCATGGACTCTTGATACAGAAACAAATCAATATTATTTACATTTACATGATAAGAGACAGCCTGATTTAAATTGGGAAAATCCAGAGTTAAGAAAAGAAATTTATAATATGATGAAATTTTGGTTAGACCTTGGAATTAAAGGGTTTAGAATGGATGTTATTGATTTAATCGGAAAGGAACCAGATAAGTTAATAACTCAAAATGGGCCAAAGCTTCATGATTATATACAAGAGATGAATAGAGAAACCTTTGGAAAGTATGATGTTCTTACAGTAGGCGAAACTTGGGGGGCAACTCCTGAAATCGGAAAGCTTTATAGTGATCCAAAAAGAAACGAGCTTAGTATGGTATTTCAATTTGAGGTTATTTCATTAGATAAGCAGCAAGGTAAAAGAAAGTGGGATTTAGCACCATTAGATTTTATAGCTTTTAAAGAGTCTTTTAGAAAATGGCAAGTAGAATTATATGAAGATGGATGGAATAGCTTATTTGGAAATAATCACGATCTACCAAGAATGGTTTCAAGATGGGGTAATGATAAAGAGTATAGGGTTGAGTCTGCAAAAATGCTAGCAACAATGCTACATATGCAAAAGGGTACACCGTACATTTATCAAGGTGAAGAGATAGGTATGACTAACGTTAAGTTTCCATCAATAGAATATTATAATGATATTGAAGGCTTAAACATGTATAATGAAAGAATTTCTTTAGGATATAGTGAAGATGAAGTAATGAAATCATTGTATGCAAAGGGAAGAGATAATGCAAGAACTCCAATGCAGTGGGATTCTTCAGAGAATGGAGGATTTTCTACTAAAAAGCCTTGGCTTATGGTAAATGATAATTATACTGATATAAATGTAGAAAGAGATATTAAAGCTCCTTGGTCGATATTTGCATATTATCAAAAGCTTATAAGGTTAAGAAAATCAGAGGAAGTTATAAAATATGGAAAGTTTGAACTGCTTTTAAAGGATCATAGAGAAGCCTTTGTTTATACAAGATCATATAATGGTGAGAACTTGTTTGTTGTATGTAACTTCTATGGTAATAATATATCTATTGATTTAAGTGAATTAAAAGATATATTAGGATTAGGAGATAATAGTGAATTAAGCCTTAACGAAGATGTATTAATAGCTAATTATAGCAATTCTCCTAAATTAACTAATAAACTAGCACTTAGACCATATGAAACTATAGTCTATAAGTACAATAACCTGGCAAATTTTAATATTAAATAAGTGTTTTAAGAAATAAGGTGGTGGGATATAAATCTCATTGCCTTATTTTAATATTTTCTTTATTATATAAGTATATTAAAGAGATTTAGGTGGTAATTATGACGATAATAGAATTTGCCAAAATAGCAGGGGTATCTAAGTCAACAGTATCTAGGTATTTTAATGATGGGTATGTTAGTGAAACTGCTGTTGAAAAAATTGAAAGAGCCATTAAGGAGACAGGATTCAGGCCTCAAAGACAAGCACAGAGCATGAGAACTAAGAAGACAAATTTAATTGGAGTTATCGTTCCTAAAATAAGTACTGAAACTGCTCCAAGGGTTGTTGAAGGTATCTCTGATGAATTAAATGCTAACGGATATGATATGCTAATTGCTAATACTAATCTTTCGATTGATAAGGAAATAGAGTATCTAAAAATGTTTAAGAATAACAATGTTGATGGAGTTATTTTTATGGCAACAAAAGTAACGGAAGAACATTTAAAGGTTATGGATGAAATAAAGGTTCCAATTGTTGTAGTAGCTCAAAATATAGAAGAATATCCGTCAGTTTATAATGATGATTACAATGCAGCAAGAAGTGTTGTTAATTACATAATTAAAAAAGGGTATAAAGATATAGGTTTTATAGGCGTATATGAGGAAGATATATCAGTTGGTTACGAAAGAAAACGGGGATTTCTAGATGAGTTAAATGAACATGGAATAGTGATAAATAAAGAGTTAATTAAAATAGGAGACTTTAGTGTAGAGAGTGGGTATGCTCTTGCGAAAGAACTGATGGAAGGGAAAAGTAAGCCTAAGTGTATATTTGCTGTTACTGATAATATAGCAACTGGAGCTATTGAATATCTTAAAGAAAATAAATATAAAATACCTGAAGATGTTGCTGTTATAAGTATAGGTAATTCTAAGATAGCAAGGTTAATAGAACCAAGATTAACCACGGTACATTACCATTACAAAACAGCAGGAGTTGAGGCAGCAAACATATTATTAGGTATGTTAAGGGATGGAATAGCATCATCAAAAAATATAAATAAAAAGGAAAAGTTACCATATCACCTAGTTGAGAGAGATAGCATCTAGTTGACATGTAGATATCGAAAGATTAGAAAAGATGATTTAAATTAGTGTAGATATGGATTATTACTCTTTAAGGCATTATCAATTTTATTTGGTATGTTTTTAAAGAGTTTTTTTATTCAATTTTATGTTGCAGCAATTAAGCAAGATATATATTTATAGATTTTGCACAATAGAAAATAATACTTTAAAAGTATATTAATTAGTTTGTACTTTTAAATAAAATATTTGTACATTTTTAACAATATTAATAATAAGTAAATTATTAAGCAGAAATATTATGTGTATTTTCATTCGTTGCAAATGAAGTATTATTAAACATAAGGTAAAAAATTAAGGATAAATGTTGTAATTATAGTTATTAATCAATAGGTTATATATTTTAACAAACATTTTATACTTTTAGTTTAAATTAAAATATAATATTGTATTAAAAAAAAATAGACAATATAATATGAATATAAGTTTTGTAAAAATGTTACAAAATATACAGAATATACAAGAGAGTTCGCAGCCGAAAATGTACTAGTATGAAACTTATTATATTTCCTATTTATATAGGGTATTTCTAGGGGGGATTTATAATGAAGAGAAGGATGCTTACTGCTAAGATTACAGCTGCTTTATTGAGTGGAATGTTAATTACAAGTAGCATAAGTCCTGCGGTAGTAGCACAGGCAGAGACTATACTTAGCCAGAACGAAGAGTTAGTTGATGAAACTAGTGCAAACGATTATAACGAGATAGGAGGAATTGTTAATTACGTCCAAGATGAAAACAAGGTTACTTTTGACTTGGCAACAGGTGAAAAGCTAAGAGTATCATTTTTAGAAAATGGTGTGTTTCGTATATACATGGATCCAACAGGTGACTTCCAAGAAGATCCAACACCAAACTCTAAAGATCACATAACTAAAATTATAGATAAAACTGAGGACAAATATGAAAAAACAGTTCCTGTAGTAACAGATGGAGCTGAGATTGTTCTATCAACAGCAAATATTGAATTAAAGGTAGAGAAAGAAACTAGTAAAATGGAACTAGTAAATAAGACTACTGGAAAAACTATTTGGAAAGAAGCAGAACCTTTAAAGTATAAAAATAATGAGACTATTCAAACTTTAGAAGCTTCAGATGATGAATACTTCTATGGTGGAGGAATGCAAAACGGTAGATTCTCTCACAGAGGTAAAATTATAAATATTGTAAACGAAAACAATTGGGTAGATGGAGGGGTTGCCAGTCCAACACCATTCTATTTCTCAACAGCTGGTTATGGTGTAATGAGACATACATTTAAGCCAGGTTTATACGATTTTTCTTCAACAGAGCAAGGTAAAGTAATAACTAAGCACCAAGAAAAGAGATTTGATGCATACTACTTTATAGGTGAAAATCCAACTAATATAATTAATGAATTTACAGAGTTAACTGGTAAGCCAGTTTTATTACCAGAGTATGGATTTTATTTAGGACATGCTAACTGTTATTCAAGAGACTGGATAAATGATGAAACAGGACAAGAATCTCAAACACAAAAACCAGGGTTTGATAGACAAGAGTCATTAATGGTTGATGGTGTAAAAGTAATTGATAGCCACGTTGAAAACGATATGCCTTTAGGGTGGTTCTTACCTAATGATGGTTATGGATGTGGATACGGTAGAGAAGATAGCATAGATGGAAATATAAATAATTTGAAAAGCTTTGTTGATTATGCAAGAGGTTTTGGTATTCAAACAGGTCTTTGGACTCAAAGTACATTAAAGCCGACAGGTAATCAGGAGGTTTATTTAGAGCGTGATATAGATAAAGAAGTTGGAGTGGCTGGAACTAACGGAGTTAAAACAGACGTTGCTTGGGTTGGTGCAGGATATTCATTTGCCCTTAACTCAGTAAGACAAGCAGCTGAAGGAATTATAAATAATTCAAAAGATAATGCAAGACCATTTATTGTATCTTTAGATGGATGGGCTGGTACTCAACGTTATGCTTCAATTTGGTCAGGAGACCAATATGGTGGACAATGGGAATATATAAGATTCCATATTCCAACTTATATAGGAGCAGGATTATCAGGACAGCCTAATGTTGGTTCAGATATGGATGGTATATTTGGAGGAAATAATTTAATTCAAACTAGAGATTTCCAATGGAAAGCATTTACTCCAGTTCAAATAGATATGGATGGTTGGGGAAGTAATCCAAAGAATCCATATGCATTTAATGAGCCATATACTTCAATAAATAGAATGTATTTAAAATTGAAGTCATCAATGATGCCATATAACTATAGTATTGGAAATGAAGCTACTAATGAAGGTACTCCAATGATTAGAGCAATGATGCTTGAGTATCCTAATGCATACACATATGGTACATCAACAGAGTATCAATATATGTGGGGACCTAATTTATTAGTTGCTCCTATATATCAAAATACTGCAAGTGATGCAAATGGAAACGACATAAGAAATGATATTTATCTTCCAGATGAAGAGCAAGTATGGATAGATTACTTCAGTGGAAAACAATATAGAGGTGGTGGAGTATTAAATAACTATGAAGCACCTTTATGGAAGTTACCTCTATTTGTTAAGAATGGAGCTATTATTCCTATGAATAATGATAACAATACCCCTGAGGAAGTTGATAAGTCTAAGCGTATCTATGAAGTATACCCAAGTGGAGATACAGAGTTTGAAGTTTATGAGGATGATGGTTTAACAACAGATTATCTTGAAAATAAATCAGCAACTACTTTAGTTACTTCATCAGCTCCTAAGGCAGGAAAGGGTACAGCTACAATAAAGACAGGATTATTAACTGGAAACTATGAGGGAATGGTTGCAGAAAGAGAAACTGAGTTTGTTGTTAATGTAAGTGAAAAGCCATCAAGCCTTACTACTAAAGTTGGTGGAAGTGAAGTTAAGCTTACAGAAGCAAAATCCATTGAAGAATATGAAAAAGGGACCAATATGTACTTCTATGATGAATCACCAAACCTAAATAAATATGCAACAGAAGGTTCTGAATTTGCAAAGGTTGAAATAGCTACAACTCCAAAGGTTTACGTTAAGGTTGAAAAGACAGATGTAACTAAGAATGAAGTTGAATTAACAGTTAAAGATTTTGTTAATACTCAGGATATTAATAAAAATGAATTAAATGAAAATTTAGCTGCGCCATCAAATTTTGCAGCACCAGAAGATAGTATAACTCCAGATACTATTAAATTAGTATGGGATGAAGTCGAAGACGCTACTTCATATGATGTTGAAATCGATGGAACAGTATTTAGTAATATTACAGAAGCTGGATACACTCACTTAAACTTAAATTATGACACAGTTTACAACTATAGAGTTCGTAGTGTAAATAAGGATGGATATTCACAATGGAGTGAAAAGATATCACCTAAAACTGCTTTAGATCCATATCGTAATGTTCCAAGTGACATGGAAGCATTATGGACAGGTGGCCAATATAGTAGTGACTACCCATATAAAGCATTAGATGGAGATGATAACTCTCAATTCCACTCAAAAGGAAATGCTATAGATCAACCATTTATAATAGATATGAAGAAAGCCTATTCAATTGAAAAGTTAGACTTATTATTTAGGGCAAATGGAAATGGATCTGTAAAGAGAGCTGAAATATATTCAAGTTCAGATGGAGTTAACTATACTAAAGTATTTAGTAATGCAACAGATAGTGGTAATGAGGCATGGGCTACTGATGGACAAGTAAAGACTATTAACTTTGATACACCAATAAATGCACGTTACTTTAAAATTATAACTAAAGAGTCTATAGGAAACTTCTTAACAATGAGAGAATTTAGACCATACAAGGTAGATGGAACTAACGGTAAGGTAGTTGGAGACTGGAATAATAGTGGAGACATCGATGATGGAGATTTAACATTCCTTCAAAACTATACTGGATTAACAACTGTAGATGCTGACTGGCCAGGATATGTTTCAGCAGCAGACTTAAATAACAATGGTGTAATTGATGCTTATGATATAGCTTATGTTGCTAGTAAGTTAAAAGGTGGAGTTGTTGAGTCAAATGCTCAAATGGCTGGAGACCTTATGTTAGTACCAAGTAAGACTGAATTAAAAGCAGGAGAAACATTTACTGTTGATGTTATAGGTACAGGATTATCTGATGTTAATGCATTTAGTGCTGCAATTCCTTTAGATTCAAATAAGTACGAAATGGTTGGAACTCCAACAAGTACTATATTAACAAGTACTATGGAGAATCTTTCAAAGGTTAGAAAACATAGTGATGGAAGTCAAGATATTTATACTGTATTCACTAATGTTGGTAATGCTATGAAGCTTAAGGGAACAGATTCAGTTGCTAGAATAACTTTAAAAGCTAAGGTTGATACTACATGGGATATGGAATTAACTCATGGATTAATAGTCGATAGTAAGATGAACTCTAAATTAGCTATAGCTAAAGTAACTGATAATGATGCTCCATTACCAGAAGCAGGAGAAGCAGTTACTAAGATTTCAGGTGAGTCTATATCTGTAAGTGGTGAGGAAAGTCAATTACAAGCTGGAATGGGATTAAATAAACTTATCGATGGAACTACAAGCAGTGATGATAGTTCACGTATGGACTTAAAGTGGATATTCTCAGCTGATCAAGCAGATAAGGGAACTCTTCCATTCGAAATGACATTTAAGTTTGATGAAGCTAAAGAATTAGATAACTTTACAATTTATAACCGTATGGATGCAAACGGAAGTATAAATACAGCGGCGCTTAAGGAAGTTAAAGCAGTAGGATATTTAGGTGAAGAAGCTACTAATTTAGGAACAATATCTGATATTGAAACTGCTACAACTATATTTGATTTAAAGGGACAAAAGTTTGATAAAATAGTAGTTACTGCATTAGATAGTCATAAGGATAAGAATACTTTAGCTATAAATGAAATTGAGTTCTATCAAAAAACTGGACAAGAAGTAAGTGGAATTGAATTTGCTGAAGATACAGTTGAAAAATTATATCTTAACAAGATTACTCCAATATCTGCAAATGTATTACCAAGCAATGCAAATAATCCATATTACAAAGTAACTTCAGATAATGAAGATGTGGTTAAGGTAATTCGTTTAGATAGTGAAGATAAGGTAGGCTACTACTTAATGGGACTTCAATCTGGAACTGCAAAGATAACTGCAACAACAGCTGATGGTAGCTTTACAGTAGAAAAGACTATCACTGTAGGTAAGGGTGCTGATAAGACTCTATTAGTTGAAGTTATAAATGATGCCAAAGAGCATACGAAGTTAAATGAAATCTATACAAAGGAATCCTATGATGCTCTGATAGCAAAAGTAAAAGTTGCAGAAGAAGTAGCAGACAATGAAGAATCAACTGAAAAAGAAGTAAGTGATGCGATTATTGCACTAAGAGATGCAATAGACAAATTACAAGAAAGAGAAACTGTTAAAGAAGATAAGATTTCTTATGAAAATGTAGAAGCTATAGATGCAACTAGTGAGGCAGATACAGATTATAAAGAAAATGCGGTAGATGGTGATGAAGGATCTATATGGCATTCAGGATATCAATCAGCAGATAAATTACCTGTTTCTATAACATTAGAACTTGATAAGGCCTATAACCTTGACCAAATAGATTATTTACCAAGACAAAATAGTAGAAATGGTCATATTACAAAGTATATGATTGAAACAAGCTTGGATGGTGAAAACTGGATAGAAGCCAGAGTTGGAGATTTAGAGGCTAATAAAGAAGGAACTGCATTAGCTAATACAGGATATAATCCAATTAGATTTAACTCAGTAGAAGCAAAATATGTTAGATTTACTGCTTTAGAATCTTTAGGTGATACTAATAATAAATATGCAAGTGTTGCAGAGTTAGTATTCTATGGAAGAGAAGTTGAAGTAGAAGAAGGAGTTAACAAGGATGCTTTACAAGGGGCTATAGATATAGCTAAGGAGATAACAGAAGAGCAATTAAATGCTGCTATTCCAGAAGCAAGAGATGAATTTGTAACTGCATTAGCAGAAGCAGAATCAATTTTAGCTAATGAAGAGGCAACTCAAGAGCAAGTTGATACTACTTTAGATAGATTAAATAAAGCTATTAAGGGATTAGAAATTATTGCTGGAGATAAGACTGATTTAATAAAATTAGTAGAAACTATTAATGCTTTAGATCCTAACAACTTTACTTCAGCTAGTTGGTCAGATGTAGAATTAGCACTTATTGAAGCTAATGGAGTAATTGCTAATGAGAATGCTACAGTTGGAGATGTTGCACAAGCTTATACTAAGCTATTAAATGCACATGCAAAATTAGAAAAGAAGGCAGATAAAACAGAATTACAAGAAGTTATAAATAAAGCAGAAGCTCTAGATAATAGCAAATACACTGAAGAAACTTATGCGTTAGTATTAGAGAAGTTAGCTATAGCTAAAGAAGTTATGGGTAATGATGATGCTAGTAGTGAATCAGTAAAAGCTGCCATCGCTGCATTAAATAATGCTATAGACAATTTAAAGGAAGTTGATGATGGAGAAGATGATAAAGTTGAAGCAGATAAGTCAAGTTTATACGAAGCTATTGTTAAAGGACAAGGTATCCAAGAAAATGACTATACTTCAGAATCATTTAAGAACTTAAAAGCAAAACTTGATGAAGCTATATCAGTTCATGCAAAAGAAAATGCTACACAAGAGGAAGTAGATGCAGTAACTTCTGAATTATTAGCAGCAATAGATGCCTTAGTAGAGGTAGATAATGGTGGAAATGATGGTGATGATGGTGATGAAGATCAAGTTGTAAATAAAGAATTATTAAACGGATTGATAAATAATGCTTTAAATCTTGATAGTAATAAATATACATCAGAAACTTGGTCAACACTTATGGCTTCATTAAAATCAGCTCAAGAAGTAATGTCTAGAGAGGATGCAACTCAAGATGAAGTAAATAAAGCTTACGATGAGTTGAATATTGCTATTGAAGGATTAGTAGAAGGTTCTAATAAACCTGTTAAACCAGTTGACCCAGTTAAGCCAGGTAAACCAAATAAACCAGGAAACGGTGGTAACTTACCAAATACAGGTGGAACACCAGCTGGAGCAGTTGGTATACTAGGAGTATTTACAGCAGCCTTAGGATTTGGAATGTTTAAAAAGAAAAGAAAATAGAAATTAAAAAATAAGAATAATGGAAAATGGCTAATAGTCATTTTCCATTATTTAAAATTTACTTGTTATTATGTTGATAGGTAAATGGTGAAATCAACGTGAGATTAAGTTGGTTGTAATAATACATATTGGGAGGATTTTTATGAAAAAATTTACTGGTATTATAATAGTTTTTTTATTAATATTTAGTCTTATTGGATGTGACAAATATATCAGGGATAATAGCCCAGGCTCCATAACAGAAATTACATTAGATGAGTCACTAGAATTAGCTAAGGAGGAAAAGGAAAGCATAATACTTTATAGCATAACTACATGCAATGATTGTATAAAGCTAAAGGAAGTGTTGAATAATTACTTGAAAAATCATTCGGTGGAAATAAATGAAGTTGTTTTAGATAATGAAGGTACAACTGATGAAGAAATTCAAAGTAATAGAAGAAAAATAAATACTATATTCTCAGAGTTTAATGCGGTTCCATCAATGTATTATTTAAAGGATGGAAAAGTTATTGATGAGGCTATTGAAATAACTACAGAAGAAGAATTAGATGAGTGGGTATTGAAAAATATGCTAGATAAAAAATAAATAGTACTTAAATATTATTTTAATATAAGAAATTTTAAGCCTTGTGCAATAAAGCACAAGGCTGATTTTTTATCCCATAAACATGAATGTATGACAAGTAAATACTGAAGCTACTTGCATGAAGCATAGTAATGAACCTACTATGATTCCAGGGATATATGGGTTATTACAATATTTAGCTAAACGACGTAGTAGAAGCACTGCTACTGGGAATACTGGTATTGCATTAATCATATATGTGAATGTAAATGGTGCTCCAAATATATTTGGTTGGAATCCTGTTTTTGCAAATAGGTAGTATCCGATAAAAGTAATAGTAAATGCAGGAATCATATTCATAAATGCAAAGAATAAATCATTTAATAATATTGGTTCTTTACCTATCTTAGAGTAGTAAGCTGAGTTTATAGCAATACTTACAGCTATACCAAATACTAAGAAGAATGGTAAGTAAAGAATAAGTATAAATGATCTAATCTCATTTCACGCATACCCCATAGGTAGAATCTTAAATCTATTTGGAATACGTATTGAGCAATATATAAAACAGCTAGTACACTTAATACTCCAATTACAGCTAGTAAAAGTGATTTTAAGAAGTCTTTAATTGAGATTCTTACACCCCATGACTTTAATGTATCTCCTTGCTTTCTAGCATATAAGTAGTATGAACCAAATGAAGTTATTAACATGAATATACCATTTGCTAATGACCATAGTGCATAGATATTAGTAGTTTGCTGTGCTAAAACTTCTGTAGCAAAGTATCCATAACCTTTTTTGAATATAAATGATACGCTTAAGAATGCAAATGCACAGTTAGCTATAGTTAATACCCAGAACCATATCTTTCCTGTCTTATTAGGAGCAGGTCTTAATTGTTTGTTATCTTCAGCTTTTAAGCTTGAGAAGAATTTAGTTTTTGTTAATGTTGCAATAGTAAATACGCAAATTGCTAATGCTCCAAATAATCCTAAAACAGAAGCAAGGGAGTAGAAATTCCAAATTTGCATACCACCAACTTCGTAGTTAGGCGCAACAAATGATTCTTGGAAGAAGTCTACAACAGCAGCTACTGCACCATTACCACCTTGTGGCTTAGGATGAATTTCATCTGCTTTTGTAATACGACGAATAACTTGTTTTCCATTCATATCAGTAGTATAAGTATGTCCAGGAATTACTTTAACATCTGTAAGTGTGCTTGGATCTTGCCCAAAGCTTACAAAAGATTTAGCTTCATTTGAATCTAAGAATTGTTGTGCAGGAACAGGTGCTCCATTTGCATCTTTAGTGCTAAAGTAAACATGGTCATAGTATGTATAGTAAAGACCTACATTACGATCTCCATAAATATTTACCCAGTTTCCTTCGAAATCTGTAAACATTGGGTTACTTGCAACTAAATAAACAGCAGATATTACTGGGTTTCCACTCATGTTGTCTAATGTAACACTCATATTTGTAGCATTACCACCCATTGAGTGACCAGCTATACCTATTTGATCTAAATCTACATAATCTAATTCGGATACATATTTTACTGCAGCGTAAACTCCATATGCATCAGCGTTCATATCAGTAAAGAATGTTTCATAAGGTGTTATATCAGAACCACCGTGGTTTAACATGTCAGGTGTAACAACTACGAATCCACGACGTGCTAGTTCAAGAGCATATTGAGCATAGCACTCTTTTGTTGTTGATAAACCGTGGGCAAATACAACAGCAGGTGCTTTATTATCAGCTGTTGCAGCCTTTGGGCTATATATTCTAATACTTACGTTATCTCCAGAACGTGTTTGTACAGTAGTAGTTTCAATTTTAACTTTTCCAAAGTTACTTAAAAGTAGGTTAGCACTAACAGCACATAATAAAGTGAAAATAATTGATAGAATTAGTCCTCGTATTGCTGTAAGTTTAAATTTAGATTTTTTCTTCATAATTTATCCCCCTATAGTTATAATTAAAACGTTAACATTTCATGTATAAATTATACAAGGGAAGTTAGTTTATAAATATGATTAATTTTATAAGTTAGTATAACAATCTTGCACTTATGGCAAAAAGATTATTTTAGCTTTAAGATAGTTAGTTATAATATTTAGTAAGGGGGACGTAATTATGAGTGAAAAGTTAGAGGTTATTTATTATCCAAGTATAGATAATATGAAGTTATTTGTTGTTGATATAGAATATAGATCACCGCATACTCACCCAGAGATAGAAGTTCTATTTGTTTTTAAAGGTAATCCTATTTTTATAATTAATGATGAAAAATTTGAATTCCATCAAGGAGATATTATCATAATTAATAGTAATGAAAAGCACGAAATAATTTCAAGCAATGAAACATCAACTTTTTTAGTATTAAATATTTCTACTAAGTATTTTGAGGGATATTTCTCACAAATTAATCAAATTACATTCAAAGGACACTGTACATATAGCCCAAAGCATAAGTTACTGATATATACTTTTTTAAATCTTGCTAGACTTTACATAGAAAAATCTGATTTTTATAAAGTTAGATGTGCAAGCATGATAAATATTATGTTTGTTTATTTATTAGACAATTATTCAAGGTATGATATTTATAATGATAAAAGCCAAGATAGTTGTCAAAATAAACTTAGGTTAGGAAGAATTATTAATTATGTAGAAGAAAATTATTATGATAAGATTTCACTAAAAGATATGGCTGATAGGGAAGGGGTATCTGTATATTTCTTATCAAGATTTATTCATAAGTATTTAGAGTTAAGCTTTCAAGATTATTTAACATTTGTAAGGTTTAATCATGCTAGAGAACTTATTCTTACAACTGATATGAAGTTAGTAGATATTTGCTATCAATGCGGATTTTCAGATTATCGTTATATGACTCAGGCGTTTAAGAAATATTGTGAGTGTACACCAAAGGAGTTTAAGTTAAAAGCAACTACTTTAATGACACCAAAAGGTTTTTTAGGAACAACTAGTCAAAGAATATATAACAATGATGAAGTATTAAATATAATTGAAGATACAATTAAGTATTATAATTTAATAGAACCACGTTAAAATAATTAAGAAATAGCTTATAAAATTAGCTCTATGCAAATTGCATAGGGCTTTTTTCATAAGGAAAAGGAATAAAACTTACATATGGAAGAATTTGTTTTTCAGTTTGTGGAAATTTTTTCTGGTGTATGGAAAAAACGAAGTTGATATAAGTATATTTGCTATAATAACTCACGAAAGGAAGTGAGAATTTATGAATAAATTTAATCAATTTGCAGATAAGTATTTAGTACCTATTGCAAATAAAGTTGGTACACAAAGGCACATTCAAGCAATTAAGGATGGTATGACAGTAGCTATTCCATTATCAATTCTTGGAGGTATGTGCCTAATCGTTGCAACACCACCATTTACAGCCGAACAAGTATCAGGAGAGGGTATCATTAGTAAGTTATTATTAGGATGGTATACTTGGGCAAAAGCTAATGGTGATGCATTAAAACTACCGTTTAATATGACAATGGGATTAATGGGGTTATTTATTGTATTTTCGATTGCATATAGTTTAGCAAAACATTATAAGATGCCTGAATTAAATGCATCAGTTATTTCAACAGCAGTATTTTTATTAGTATCTGCACCAACAACAAAGGCAGTAACTTCTAACTTAATTGTTGATGGAGCTACAGCAGCTGATTTGTTAAGTAAACAGGGTAGCTTTTTATCTACATCATTTTTAGATGCCAATGGAATATTTACAGCTATTATAGTTGGTATTGGATGCGTTGAAATAATGCATTTCTTATTAAAGAAGGATATAAGATTCAAAATGCCAGACGGTGTTCCGCCTGCAATAGCATCTTCATTTGATTCAATAATACCACTATTTACTTGTGTAGCTATTTTCTATTCAGCTTCACTTATTGTTCAAAACTTAAGTGGTGAATTAATTCCTAAGATGATTATGACAGTACTTGCACCTGCAATGTCAGGGTTAGATTCATTAGTAGGAATATGTATGATAGTAATTATAGCTCAAATATTCTGGTTCTTTGGATTACATGGGGCTAGTATAACACAGTTTGTAAGATTGCCATTTATGCAAATGTATTTAATGAATAATATAGCAGCATATGAAGCTGGACAACCTATTGTTCACTTCTTCACTCAACCATTCTGGTCATATATCATAAACCTTGGTGGTGGGGGAGCAACTTTTAGCTTATGTTTCTTACTAGCACGTAGTAAATCAGTTCAGCTTAAGCAATTAGGTAGATTAGGAATTGGACCAGCTATCTTTAATATTAATGAACCAATCATATTTGGATTACCATTAGTATTAAATCCAATTATGATGATTCCGTTTATATTTGTTCCTGTTGTTAACTCTATTATTGCATATGTGTGTATGGCTACAGGAATAGTTGGAAAAGGGATAATTGAAACTCCATGGACAACACCAGCGCCAATAGGAGCTGCCTTAGGATGTATGGATATTAAAGCAGGAATAATGGTATGTGGATTAATAGTATTAGACGTATTTATGTACTACCCATTCTTTAAGTTATTAGAAAAGCAAAAATTAGAAGAAGAAAATGGTAGTCCGGAAGAAGATGATAATCTTTTAGATAAAGATATATTTACAACAGCATAGGAGTGATTGAGATGAAAAAAGGATTAAAGATTGTTACAATTGGTGGAGGATCAAGTTATACACCAGAAATTATAGAGGGATTTATTCAAAAGAAATTAGAAGGTAAATTACCTATTGAGGATTTATACTTAGTAGATGTTGAAGAAGGTAAAGAAAAGTTAGAAATAGTAGGAAATTTAGCTAAACGTATGGTTGAAGAATCAGGTGCTGGATTTAATGTACATTTAACTTTAGACCGTAGAGCAGCTTTAAAGGATGCTGATTTTGTAACTACTCAATTTAGAGTTGGTTTATTAGATGCTCGTATCCGTGATGAAAGAATTCCACTAAAATATGATTTAATTGGACAAGAAACTAATGGTGCTGGTGGATTCATGAAAGCAATGAGAACTATTCCAGTAATCTTAGATATCTGTAAGGATATTAGAGAGTTATGCCCAGATGCTTGGTTAGTAAACTTCACTAATCCATCAGGAATTATAACTGAAACAATATTAAAGCATGGTGGAGTTAAAGCTATAGGATTATGTAATGTTCCTCTAGGAATGCAAGTTAAATGTGCTAAATTATTTGATGTTGATCCATCAAGAGTTTATGTTGAGTTTGCAGGATTAAACCACTTTGTATTTGGTCGTAAGGTATATGTTGATGGAATTGATAGAACTCAAGAAGTTATCGATAAGATGAAGGATGGAAAAGAAATTTCAATGAAAAATATTCCTAACTTCTCATTCCCAAGTCATATTCTTGATGCAGTAGGAATGATTCCAGCTGGATACTTAAAATACTACTATACTAGAGAAAAGATGGTAGAAGATTGTAAACGTGCTGCTAATGAAGAAGGCACTAGAGGAGAAGTAGTTAAAAAGGTAGAAGATGAACTATTTGAATTATATAAGGATGTAAACTTAAAAGTTAAACCTAAGCAATTAGAGCAACGTGGAGGAGCTCATTACTCTGAAGCTGCAGTAAACTTAATTGATTCATTATACAATGATGATGGTGCCGTTCACTTTGTTAACGTTAGAAATAATGGAACAATAAGTGACCTACCAGATGATGTTGCTATAGAATGTTGTTGTTCAGTACACAAATGGGGAGCTCAACCATTTAACTTAGGTCATTTAGAATTAAGTATGCGTGGACAAGTTTCGTTAATGAAAGCATATGAAGAGTTAACAGTTCAAGCTGGGGTAAATGGTGACTATAACTCTGCTATTAAGGCATTAGCTATAAATCCATTAGTAAATGATGGAGACAAGGCAAAGGCAGTATTAGATGATATGTTAATAGCTAACAAAGATTATTTACCACAATTTAAAGAAAAAATTGCTGAGTTAGAAGCTCAAAGATAGTATACATAAATAATAGAGTAGTATATATCTAATATACATAGAAGTAATATCTATGATATATGCAAAGGTAACAATTTGATATTAAGAGATATTAAGATTAGAAGGGATAATTATTAAATGATTATCTCTTCTATTGATATATTAAGGTATAGCTCTATTAGAACCTACTATCTAATAGAGCTTAAAGTGCAATTAGGAATAAAATATAGTTATATATAGGAGAAGTTAATTATGGGAAAACAACAAAAGAATCAAAAAGGGAATAATAAGATTTTTAGCACAAATAATGGGTATGATATAGGGAAGTTAAGGGCTAGAAGGTTTGTTGCGATGATTATAGATTGGTATATCACATCTATGATAGCAGCTATTCCTGTTACTTTTTATTTTAATAAAGAAACTTATATTTCTGCCGCTGATTTTCAGTTAGCAAATTATGACTTAAACATTGCGGTATTTTTAGGAATATTTGCTGTACTTAGTGGAATTATTTATTATGCTATCATACCAATGTTTATATTTAAGGGACAGACTTTAGGTAAGAAGTTATTAAAAATAAAGGTAGTAAAACAAGATAAAAGTGAAGTTGATGCTAAAACGATTTTAATAAGAGAAGTGTTAGGAAGCACATTATTTGAAGGAGGAATTGTTACTACTGCAATTTATTTAAGACAGCTTGTACAATTATTCATTCCATTTAATATTTTCACACCATGGACTTATTTAGCTTATATAGTAACTATTATTTCTATAGGAATTGCTTACTTTAATAAAGATTCATTAACTATACATGATAAAATAGCAAAAACAATATTGATAAAAATTTAATTACTTAAAGATTTTTTATTCCTTTTATGGTATATATATACTATAAAGAGGAATGGAGAAGATAAAAATGTTCAATTTGATAATAATTTTGCTATCTACAGTAAATAGTGAACCAATTGATTCAAATAATTATAAAATTGCTAAATTTCTGTTAAATAATATAACAAATTTAGAAAAATGCACAATATGCGGATTAGCGAAAAAATGTTATGTTTCAGTTTCAAGTATATCTAGGTTTTGTCGAGATATTGGACTAGAAGATTTTAATGAATTACGGTGTCAAATAGCAAAATATTCTGAAGCATCAAGCCATGCTAAGCAGAAGTTTTATTTTAATGGAATTGAATCAGAAGATATTACAGCAGTATATATCAATGAGGTTATAGTAAATTTAGAAAGAGTCAAAAATAGTATTAAAGCAGAAGAGATAGAAGAGTTAGTACATGATATATATAATTTTAAAAAAGTATCAGCCTTTGGATATCTACAGTCGCAGCATGTTGCTTTAAACTTACAAACAGATTTATTTACTAATAATAAGTTTGTAAATACAGCTATGAGGTTTGCAGATCAAGTTGATTATATTAATAATGCTAACGAGGAAGATTTAATTATTATCTTTTCAGAGTCAGGCAGTTATTTTAAGCGAGCTTATGAAGATAGAAACCCATTTAGGAGAAAAAATAAGCCTAAGATATACTTAATTACAAGTAACCCTAAGGTTAGGGAATTATCTTATGTAGATAAAGTAATTATGTATGAGTCAGGAAATGACTATTCATCTCATCCATATCCTTTAAGCGTTATAGTTAGTCTAATATGTATTTCGTATTCTAAGTTTTTGGCTTAGGATTTAATAGTTCCTCAAATATATAAGGTATAATAAAGTTTAAATATAATATTATTTTAAAAGAAAATATTACATAGATAACATAAAAATAGGAGCACTTTTGTGCTCCTATTTTTATATTAAGGAATATCATATAGTAAAGATTTAAATATTATAAGATAGGTGAAGAGATTAAAATGTCTAAAGGTAAAAAAATTGTAATTTGGAGTATAGGAGTATTATTTACTATAGTTGTTACTTCTATAGTAGGGGAATATTTTTATTTAAATAATTTGTTTAATAAAATGGTGAATGTAGAAATAAGTAAAACTAGTATTGGAATTACAGAGGAGGTGGAAGAAACTTTATCTAAATATAGAACAAGAAAGGTTTCCTTTAGATGGATATTGCCAAGGACAAATGATAGGTGGAATATACTATTTAGTATTTGATAGAGAAACAGCGGCAAATCAAATGCGCAATTATATATTTGAAGATACTAAGTTTTGGTAGGAATAGTTAGTATCGATTTATTTATGTTGATAGATAAAATGATCGGCAACTAAGATTAGAAAGTTATAAGAAAAAAGCTTCAATTTGTATAAAGAAGTTACACAAACTGGTGGATAAATTTCATAATAAAAGTAATAAATAATGTAAAATTTATGCATAAAAACTACGTAATTTGCCATTACGTAGTTTTTAATTTAAGGCGAAATAAAGCATAAAAATAAGTGTGTTCACAAAAAGTTCACAAATTTGATTGTCAAAATATTATCTAATATGTGAGGCTCCATATATTGATTGTGAAAGCGTAATCAACAATTTGTGGATAATGATTATTTTTTAATAATTTTAGCAAAGTAGATTTGACAAGAGGTTTTATATGTGTTTAAAATAACAACTGCGATAAATAAGACAGTATTTAGATTAATTTTTATTCTAGAAAAGGAGTGTTATTTATTATAATTGTATCAAAATTTCTATGTGCTATATACATGATGACTTTATTATCAGGAACTAATAGCACAGTAGAAAGCACATTAGAACCAGTAACAGGGGTGAGGAATCTCACTGTAGAAAGTAAGAGTAGATATAATGATTCTTTAAAGGTATATGAAAGCGAAGTTGAGGATGGGACAACTAAAGCTAGCGTAGTTATAGATATACCAGGCGAAGCAGATAGTAATACTGATACTAATATACAAAAGGTTAATGGAATTCATAATATTAATGATGAATATGACTTATTAGAATCAATGAATAATTTAAAATTAAATGTCAGTGATAGAGATGAGTTACTTAAGGAATTATTCGAAAAGAAAGATATAGATAAAGAAATAATATATAATCCATACAATTTAAGAGAAAAGAGTAACTTATCAAGAGAGCAAATATACAGTTTGCTAGAAGGATCAAATTTACAAGTATTATCGGACTCTTATTATGAAATGGAAAGTAAGCATAATGTAAATGCAATATTTTTAATGGCTCTTAACATGGAAGAGTCAGGTCACGGAACGTCTGATTTAGCGTTATTAAATAATAATATCGGAGGTGTTAAGTCAGCGACAGGGGGATGGGCGACCTTTAATGATTGGAATCATTCTCTAGAGTATATAACAAATCTTATAGACGAAATGTATTTGTCTGAAGATGGAGCATATTACAATGGGACGAGTATCTATGATGTAAATGTTAGATACTGTGAGGGTAATCAGTGGGCATATAATCTAAATACTATTGCTATGGAGTTACTAGAAAGGGTTAACTCTATGGAGGCTAATTATATAGAAAATTTACAATTATAAATTTTCTATTCTAAATTAAGGCGGAAACTGCTTAGGCAGTTTCTTTTTTTTTGAAATTCCTACTGGGAAATTTATTCTTAAATCTATAATTTAGAATTTTTAATTATAAATTATTTAAGTGGGTAATATGACGGAAAAAGTCGTAAAATAATACTAATACTAGAATTAAATTAAAATAATTAAAAAAATATGATAGAATTAGTCTAATAGTATTATGGAGGATAACTAAAGATGAATAAACTTTCGATTAGAATTGATTCTTACTTTTTAAGTTTGATATTAGAGTTATTTATAATATTTTCATTTTTTATACCTTATAGAAATGAGAATAATGGAATATTAGATTTTGTTATGCTTTGTATAACGTTCTTTTCTGTAATGATAACTTATGCGGGGGGGATTGTTATTGGCTTAATTAGTGCTTCAATGACAATATTTATTTATGCAAGTTACATATTTTACATGAACTTAGTTAAAGGAGTTAGTATCGATATTATTTCATATCTTTGGATGATTTCAATACCAATAGTAACCCTAACTACTGGAAAGCTACAAAGTAGTATAAACATTATTCAAGAGAAAAATAGGAAATTAAAAGATGATTATGAAAACTTAGTTACTATAGATGAAGCAACTGGTTTGGGAAATGTAAAGTTATTTTATAAGGCACTTGAAAAGGAGATTAGTAAATCTCTTAGACATAAAAGTAAATGTACATTAATGCTAATTAAACTACCTTATTATAAGGAAATAAAAGATATTATTGGAGTTGAGGGAACTAATGTCTTAAAGAGATCTGTAAGGGATGTTATTATAAGTTCAGTAAGAAATGAAGATGAGATTTATACAATAGGACATGATACCTTAGCTATTATAATGCCTAGCACTGAAGTTGAAGGGGCTAAGGTTGTAAAAAATAGAATAAAAGATAAAATAGCAGATCTTAATTTAAAAATAAAAGAGAAGAAGGATGGAGTTAGTGTAGATACTAAAATAGCTATTTTAGAACATGATGACAGTATTAAAGACGCTGTAGATTTTAAGATAAGAGCGGAAGAGGAGCTTCAATATGATGTATAAAAAGGTTACTATATCAGCTCTAATAGTGCTAATAGTATTGAATATATTGACAAGTGTTGTATATGCTGATTCAAAAAGAGACACATCGGCATTAATAATCTATGAAAATGAAAATAGGTTTAGATATGATGAGAATATTGTCAATCACTTAAAAGAACTTTTATATGTTTTTAATAGCGATGTAAGTGAAAGAGATATTAATTCATATGAACAGGGAGAGATAAATAAATATGATTCTGTCTTTGTGATAAATATTCAAAATGATATAGTAAATAATCAGTTCTTAGAAGATTTATCAAAGTATGAAGATAAGATTTATTGGATAGGAGATAAAATACAAAACTATTTAGAGTATAGTAATAAGTATGATCTAAGATATAGTTCTCAAAATAATAATATAACTGAACTAATATATAAGGAAAACGAAATAGTGATAGATGTAGGATACTCTTTTAATATAGTAGAACCATCAGCGAAATCCAGTACCATTGCTACAATGAGTGATGGTTATAATTTCTATCCATATATAATAAATGAAAAAAATCTTTATTATATATCAAAGTGGGATTTAGAAAATGGATATATCTTTGATGATTCTTTAAATGACTTTTATGACATTAAAGAGTTTAAGGAAGGGAAAATTTTCGTAAGAATAGAAGATGTACATCCATTTAGAGATACTGATACCCTAAAAGAAGTAGCTGATTATTTATATTCTGAAAATGTACCTTTTATAATAGCTTTAATACCTACTTTTCTAGACCATGAAACTAAAACT
This sequence comes from Clostridium hominis, assembly GCF_014287825.1. Classification (NCBI taxonomy): domain Bacteria; kingdom Bacillati; phylum Bacillota; class Clostridia; order Eubacteriales; family Clostridiaceae; genus Clostridium; species Clostridium hominis. The sequence goes on along the minus strand of NZ_JACOOO010000004.1, from coordinate 574,459 downwards.
ATTAATACTTTGGACATGGTACCAGAGTTTGTTGAGACTATTAAGTATATGCAATCTAAAGGTGGTACAGTTATACTTCATGGATATACTCATCAGTTAGGAGAAGAGGAAATAAGTGGTGAAGGATATGAGTTCTGGGATATAGAAAATAATGTGCCCATCCAAGAGGATATGGAAACTTACATAAGAGATAGAGCATTAAGTGGACTAAGGTTATGTATAGAAAATGGAATTTATCCTTTAGGGTTTGAAGCACCACATTATGCCATGAGTATAGATGGGTACAAGGTTCTAAAGAAATACTTCTCAACTTATATAGGGCAATTTCAAAATAATAATGAAAAATTTGCTACTAGCACCTTTCCATACATTATAAGAGGTAGTGATGCTTTCAATACATTTATTCCAGAAAATTTAGGTTACGTAGATAAAGATGATATTTTCACTGTAGAAAAAATAAAAGAGAATTTTGAAAAATTATCTATGGTAAGAGGATATACTGGAGGTTTCTTTTATCATCCTTATTTAGATATAAATTACTTAAAAGAGTGTATAAGCTTTTTTAGAGATAAAGATGTTAAGTTTTTAGATTTAAAGTCTATGGATAATTACGTGAAGATTGATGATATAAGCATAGTATCTAAAAATGGGAAGATAGAGTGTAGTTATGATGAAAGTAAAGCAAAACCTAAAAATGAAATATCAAAATTTGATTTAGTTATAAAGGATATAAATGATGTAGTAATAATATTTATAACAGTAGTTTTAGTATTGTTCTTTGTGATTTTTATTATCTTTAGAAGAATAAACACTAGAAAATTTAAAAGGAGATAAAAGTGAAAGGATTAAAATTTACGGATTATATATTTTTATTTTCTTTAATATCAATATGGGCTATATTACTGATTAATATAATTTTAGCCATAGGAGGATATATATATTATTTAAAAAGCTTAAGCTTTAAAGATGAGAAGCTTAATGAATATCCTTTTGTATCTATATTAGTTCCTGCTCATAATGAAGGGAAGGTTATTGGTAAGACTGTAGAATCGCTTTTATCTTTAGATTATCCAAGAGATAAGATGGAGCTTATAGTTATAAATGATAATTCTTCAGACAATTCTAAAGATATTCTTCAAAGTATTAAAGATAGATATGGAAGATATAATTTTACAATAATAAATACAGATAATATAACTGGAGGAAAGGGAAAATCTAACGCTTTAAATATAGGATATCAAAAAGCAAAAGGCGATTTTATCGCTATATATGATGCAGATAATACTCCAGAAAAAACAGCGCTTAGATACTTAGTTCAGACTATAGTTAGAGATGAAAGTTTAGGAGCTGTAATAGGCAAGTTTAGAACTAGAAATAAGCATAAGAATATATTAACTAAATTTATAAATATAGAAACCTTAAGCTTTCAATGGATTGCTCAAGCAGGAAGAAAGCAACTATTAGGCTTATGTACTATTCCAGGAACAAACTTTATATTAAGAAGGACTACTATAGAAAAGCTTGGCGGTTGGGATACTAAAGCTATTGCTGAGGATACTGAGATAAGCTTTAGGATTTATAAGATGGGACAAAGAATTACGTATGTGCCACAGTCAGTAACATGGGAACAGGAGCCAGAGACAATTAACGTATGGTTAAAGCAAAGAACAAGATGGGTTAAAGGAAATATATATGTATTAGTGAAGTATATAAAAAACTTATTTAAAGGAAAACAAAATATAGTCCTATTTGATATATTATATTTTTTCTCAGTATATTTTCTTTTCTTAACATCAGTGGTACTTTCAGACATCATCTTTGTTTTAGGTATTTTTAAAATAATAGAGATAAATGTGCCATTTAACTTTTTTGTAATATGGATACTTTCTTATGTCTTATTTATTTTACAAGTAAGTATTACCTTAAGTATGGAAAAGGGTGAAGGTGGACTAGAAAATATTTTTTTAGCTGCAATAATGTATTTTAGCTATTCTCAAATGTGGCTAGTAGTTGCTATAAAAGGTATGATCGGATATTTTTCAGATGCTATTCATAAGAGAGAAGCTAAGTGGTATAAGACAGAAAGATTTTAGGAGTGATGATATGAGGATAATTACTTTAATAATGGCAATGTTTATTTGGCTATCAAGTAGTATTTCTTGTTTGGCAGATACAAAAAACGTTAAAAATTATTCCTTTGATAAAGATATTAAGATGAGTGGAGTAATAAGTAGTACTGATAAGTTTTTTACTGTAGAAGATAATTGGAATGTAGAGGATGCAAAGATAAAACTAGTATTAACTAAAAGTGAACTTTTAGATATTGATTATTCTACAGTGACAGTATTAATAAATGATACGCCTATTTCCTCTCAAAAGTTAGATGGCAATAAAGAATATAAAAGAGAGGTATCTATACAAATACCAAAGGATTTAATTCAAAGTGGATATAATAAAATTACAGTTAAGGCATATAAGACAATTTCAGATGTAGTTTGTAGAGATGATGCTAATACTGCAAACTGGCTTGTTATACATAAAGAGAGCAATGTTGATGTTAAATATTCTTACAAGGATTCTCCCAATATATTAAGCCAATTTGATAATACATATTTAAAAGAAGATAGTGGATCAAGATTAACTACTTCAATTTTAGTTCCAGATAATTATTCATCAGCAGAGTTAAGTGCAGGAATGATTTTTAGTGCCAACTTTGGAGAAAAGAAAAAATATGATAATTTTAGCTTTGAATTTAATACATATTCTAACATAAAAAATAAAAATGATAATATTATCTTTATTGGAAAAGGTACAGATTCACCAGAAAATATACTTAAGCTTTTTAATGATAATGAAAAGAGTTTATTAAATGATAATTGTATAATAAAGCAGGTAGAATCACCTTTTAATAAAGAGAGTAAGATGTTAATTTTAATATCAAATGATGAGGAGTTATTAATAAAAGGTAGTAAGCTTATAACTAGTAATGACTTAATAAAAAAATTGAATGGCTCATCTATAGTTATAAATAAAGATAGTGACGTTAAGGATTTAGTAACTCAAGAAAGAACAGATAGAATATATTTAAAAGATTTAGGGTATGAAAATCTAATGGTAAAGGGGCCTTTTAATCAAGAGATAATTTTAGATATAAATATACCTAAAAATAAAGTTGTTGCAGAAGGATCAAAGATAAAGTTTGATGTTAGATATGCTGAAAATCTAGATTTTGATAGGTCCCTTATGACAGTTTACTTAAATGATATTCCTATAGGCAGTAAGAGGTTATATATTGATAAGGCGGATAATGACACATTTGAAGCTACTATACCAAGTGATGTTTTAGGGAAAAGCTATTATCAAGTAAAGGTAGCCTTTGATTTAAACGTAAAAGATTTACAATGTGTTACTAGAGATGTTGATAATCCATGGGCATATATAGTAAATACTTCATATATTCAATTTGATTATGAAGATAATAATGAATTAACATTTAGCAATTATCCATATCCTTTTGTACTAGATAGTAACTTTAATGATTTGAAAATTATAATACCAGACACTATGACTTCAAATGACCTAAGTAATGTTTCAAATATAGTATCATTTATGGGACGAGATACAAAATATAATCTTGGAAATGTCCAGATTATAAAAGATAGTGAGTTTAATAAAGATGATAATAAGGCAAATGTAATAATTTATGGAACTCCTACTACAAATAATATTTTGAAAGATATAAATAGTAAATTAAACTTAAAGTTTAATGGTGATTTTAGTGCATTTGAATCAAATGATAAAATTAAGTTTATAGGAGAATATTCATCACAAATAGCCTCTATACAGTTTATAAAATCGCCTTATAACTCAGACTTTGGAGCTATGGTAATAAGTGCAACAGATAATAATGATTTAAATTTAGCTACAAGCTACTTAAATGATTTATCGCTTACGAAATCATTAAGAGGAGATACAGTAGTAATTGATAGAAATGGTTCTGTTGAAGATTTATATTATAATACCAAAGAAAAGGTAGATGAAATAAAAGATGAAAAAATAAAAGTAAATAAAGAAGGAGAAATATTCATTATTGTAGCAATTGGATTATTTATAACTATAGCAATAGTTGTGATTATGATGCTTAAGAAATATAGAAAGTAATGGCTGGTTTGCTGGCGCAAAGGAGAAAAGTCACCTTCGGTGAGGGGAAAGGTTCTGCTAGGCAAAAGGTGAAAGGTCACATACGGTGAAGTGAAAGGTTTGACTTCGTCAAAGGTGAGAAGTTTACTTGCATGAAGAGAAAAAATAGTAGTTATCCAACTTTTGAGTTAGGTTGGAGCTACTATTTTTTTATTGTGTTAGAAATTAATATTTACTTATTACCTAGAAAATCTTCGAGATTTCTTATATTATTTTTCTTTCCTATTACTACAATTAAATCGTCTTCTCTAAGTATATGGCTTGGATCAATTTCGATTATTGTATTTCTACCTCTTTCCATAGCTATAATGTTTAAGTTAAAGTCATCACGTATTTTAGATTGAATTATTGTTTTACCATCTAATTTACTTGTTATTTTTACTTTTTCTATATGAATATCGTTATTTAATTCAATAAACTCTAAAGCTTCTTCGTTTAATAGTCTGTTTGCGATTCTTATAGCCATATCGCTTTCAGGATATACAACTTCAGCACCTATCTTTTCTAAAACACAACCTTGTTCATAAGTTATTGCTTTAGAAATTACTCTAGGAACTCCAAGATTAATAACATTTAATGTTGTTAATATACTTATATCTATTTTCTCACCTATACATACGAAAACAGTTTTACAGTTTTGAATTCCAGTTTCCTGTAATGTTTCTTTGTCTAAATTATCAACAACAAAAGCATTATCTGTAAGCGATCTTATATGCTTTATTTTATTTTCATCGCAATCTAATACTATAACTTCTCTGCCTGCTTCTATTAAAGCTTTGGCTAAAGAAAATCCGAATCTTCCTATACCGATTATCCCAAATTCTACTACTGATTTATAATTAAACATAAAAATTTCTCCTATCCTATTATAACTGCTTCTTCTGAATAATATGCATTTGATGGTTCTTTGAAATACCAAATAGTGGCTATGGTCATAGGACCTAATCTTCCAATAAACATAATTAATGAAATAATAACCTTACTTAGATCAGAAAGGTTTGGAGTTATTCCAGTAGATAATCCTACTGTACCAAAGGCACTAGTTACTTCAAATAACAATTGCATAAAGGTGTAAGTTGGCTCTAAAATGCTTAAAATAAATGTTCCCATACATACTACAAATAATGCTAACAGTGTAATGTTAAAGGCCTTCAATATTACATTAGATGGAATTCTTCTTTTGAAAGCTACACAATGTCTATTTGTAGATGTACTATAAATACTCTTATATAAAGTAAATATAGTTGTAGTCTTTATTCCACCACCAGTTGATCCAGGGGATGCTCCTATGAACATTAAAATAGTTAATATAAATAACCCTGCATTAGTAAAATTACTTAGTGGGTAAGTGCTAAAGCCTGCTGTTCTAGCAGATGTACTAAAAAAGAAAGCTCCAAGCCATGTGATATCTTCAGTAAACTTTAATACTACAGTTCCAACTACTAGTAGTATACCTGTGGTAATAAGAACTACCTTTGTATGTAGACTAAATTTTTTAAAAGATCTTTTTTCAATAATCTCTTTAATAACTAAAAATCCTAATCCACCAAATATAATTAATCCACAAGTAGTTAAATTTAAGAGTATATTACTTTGATAAGGTATTAAATTTTGAAGATTTCCCAATATATCAAAGCCTGAATTATTAAATGCAGCAATTGAATGGAACATACTTATTCCTAAAGCATCTAAGGGAGAATAATCCTTTGAAAATACAATATAACTTAAGATCACACCTATACTTTCAAAGATTAATGTTAAAAGTAAGACTGACTTAACTAATTTTACAAGCCCTTTTAATGAGTCTAAATTCATAGATTCTTTTATAAGAGTTCTTTCCTTAATCCCTACTTTTTTCCTCATTAAAAGAATAAAACCAACACCGACAGATGTAACGCCAAGTCCTCCTATTTGAATTAGCATAGCTACTACAGTTCTTCCAAATACGGTAAAAGTATCTGCTGTATCTATAGCTATTAAACCTGTTACACAAACAGCACTTGTAGATGTGAATAATGCATCTATTAAAGATACACTAGCACCATCATTTATAGATATAGGCAGCATTAGTAGCATGGTTCCTAATAATATTACTAGCAAGAAACCTAATACAATAATTCTTCCAGGTTTAATTTTGTTTATTAATCCCATTTAAAAGTCACTCCTTAAAGAATAAAACAATAGATTGTAGTCAATATAGCTCTTAAAGCTAACAAAAAAATTAACTACTATTGAATTCATAACTTTTATTGAATAATATTTGTATACTAGATTCTTTATTAAGAATTATAAAGATTTGTGATAACTTAATCACTAAATAAATAATAGTTTGTCCAAAAATATCGGTGGTTACCTTATACAACCAATACTTTTGTATCTGTTCTTCCATAATAGAAATTATGCTCCTTTTCTTATTCAATCATTATTAATAGATACCATGTAAAAAGACATAATCTACACCTAAAAAGACGCAAACAATGTCTTGTGATTTGAAATAATATTAAATTCAATATAGTACTAAATAATTTATTTTTAAATAAAATTTAACTCAGTATATAGTATTTTCCATATAGTTTTAAAGATAATTATATATAACTAAAAATATTAATTCAATAGATTTATAAATACTCTAATGTTAAATTTTCATAACAAGAATTTAACATTAGTTAAAAATCTTTTTATATGCAAAATAGTAAAGATAGTAAAAATAATGTAAAATAATCATAAATAACAATCAAAAAAATATATAAGAGGAATTTATGAAAAAAATAATAGCAATTATATTAGGTTTAATAATTTTATTAACAATTTGTGGGTTATATTTTAAAAATATCCACAATATTACAGAAGAAAATGCTGGAAATGTGGATAAGATTAAATCAGTAAACTTATCTACAGATTATGAGATTGATCAAGTTATGATTGATATTGAATCTTTAAAGGTTAATACTGTGAATGTTCCAATAGTTATAGAAATACCAATGTTAACTTCAAATGAGATGAAGGTTAATGAATACAGCAAAGAAAAGGCTATAGAGCTAATTAAAAAACTTAAGTCTTCTAATATAAATGTAATATTAGAACCTTATCCTTGGATAAATAATGGTAGTGACTATGAAACAGAATTTGATCCAGAGGATAAGAAGAAGTTTTTTGAGGATTGGAAGTGTATTTTAGGAAAGTTAATAGATGAAATAGCTAATAAATATGATGTTGACATAATAATTACTGCTTCGAATCTTACTAAGTTAGAAGGTTACCAAGATGAATGGATAGATATAATAGAGTATGTAAAAGAAAAATTTAATGGTCTTGTTACATATAAAACATCATGGTGGTATACGGCAAAGTGGGATGAAGAAAGCATTAATAAATATAATGAAAAGCTAAATAATAAGATATTTTCATCGGTAGATTTTATATCTATAGCTGCTTATTTTGAGTTAAGTGATAAAGAAGAAAATACAGTAGAAGAGTTAGTAGAATATTTAACCTCTACTGAGATATATAATAGAAATCAGAATGTAGTAGAAGAAATACATAATTTTTATAAGAAATATAATAAACAAATATACTTTGGGGAGTTAGGTTTTCCAAGAAGGAATTATGCAGCAATGCATCCGTGGAATAGTAATGTTTCAAGTATAGAAAATAATGAAGAACAAGCACGATGTTTCGAGGCTTATAAAAATGTATTTGGGGATAAAGATTATATAAAAGGATTTTCTATATTTGCAGTAGGAGAAAAAGGTCAGGATAAAAACTTTTACCCATCAAAAGAAAGCATGGACGTTATAAAGGAATGGAATTAATATTAAGGATTTATGTAAGATTAACTCTAGTATTAGAAATTTAATATTGTTTATCTAAATAAAGAAATGCCCTATATAGATACAAAATCTCTATATAGGGCATTTTTTTATGTTTAGGAACAGAATTAACTCTATAAATAATATATATTTGTGTCTTTTCTAAAACTAGATATAGAAAATTAAGTAAAAATAATAGATATTTACGTATAAATAATAATTATTAGCAAAAAATTACTTTATTTTAATATAATTTTATATTAAAATAAAAAAATGTCAAAAATTTTAGTTTAATATGGAGAAAAATAGTATGAAAAAGGGAAGTAAAAAAATAATTTCGAAAACTATTGCGACAGCATTGGCAACGACGAATTTAGTTGGAATATCTTCTCAAGCTGTTAATGCATTTGAAAAGAATATTGATACTAATAATGTTGATGTTGATAATGTAGCAGAAAATACAGTAGATGTTACTGTAGAGAATACTGAAAAAATTGAGGATAGTAACACAGAAATTAAAGATGCTGTAGATAATTCTGAAGTACCTCAAGATAGTAATAATGAAGAAAGTAGTGAAAATATAGGAACTACTGAAACTGAAGAAGTTGAGGATGTTGAAAATGTAGATACTAATAATAGTGATTCTAATATAAATGAATCCAATGATGAAACTGTTACAGAAGGTGAATCAACTATAACAAATGAAGACGGTGCTAGTAATAGTGAGGAATCTACTGAAGTATCTAATGATAAAACATTAGAAGATAATGCAAATATATCTGAAGATGAAAAAACATCAGAAAGTGAAAAAGAGAATAGCACTGGGACTTCAAATAGTTATGAATCAAAGGGAAAAATAGAATTAGATATTAATTTTCCAATGCCTATAATTAATACTGATAATATATCATTTTCTATATCAAAAGATGGGCAAAAAATTGGTAATATAACTGATTTATCTATTGAAGAAGGTACTTTAGATAATGGGGCATCTTATAAAATTAAAAAATTAAATTCAATAAGAAAGCCTTTAGAAGAAGGTGATAAAAATATTTACTTCTTACATGTAGTATTTGAAGGTTTGGAGCTTGGAAACTACTCTTTAGAAGTAAATAGTGATAGACATACAAATACTAGAGTAGATGATATAGAAGTAGTTAATTATTCTAAGAGAGTTACTTTAAGTAGTGGGTATAATTCATCACAAGGATACAATGGGGGATTCTTAGCTGGAGATGTAGACGGTAATGGAATAATAGATATGGGTGATTATAACCTAGTTTTTGAAAATCTAGGTAAATCTCAAGCTAAATATGATTTAAATAATGATGGAATAGTTGATATTGCAGACTTAACTTATGTTAATGAAAATATCGGTAAAGAATTAGGTTTAGCAGAAGTTACAGATACAGATGCAATATTAAAGTTAGAAAATATAGATGTAAAAGCAGAAGGAGCGAAGCTAGAAGAAGGATCGGCTAGCTTAAAGGATATATTAACTGATTCGGATTCAGTAGTAACTATAGGTAAGGTAGATGGACAAGCACCTTCTGTAGAAAGCCCATTAACTTTAGCATTTGACTTATCTAAAAATACTAGAAGTAGTGAAAATGTAAAGATGGATCAAATAGTTATAAAAGCTCCAATAACTTCATCTAATTCAGAGGCCGGGGTACCATCTATGGGTACAATTACATATGAAGATGAAAATGGGCAACAACATACCTTGAATTTTGATGAAAATAAAACTAATGATGATTCATCGGCAGCGGAAGCAAGAATGGCTTTAGGAGCTATAACAAGAGTAAATGAACAAGGCGATGTTGTAATAGAACTTGGAAATCAAATAGCTGTTAAGAAAATTTCTATTAATGTAACAGGAAATAGAGGGAATAAAAAAATATCAGAAATTGCTAAGATAGAGTTCTTAAATAATGTTTATAAGGAAATTCCAAAACCAGATATGAATATTCCTAAACTTAAGATTGTAGAAACTTCTACAAATTTACATAATGAAAGTATAACTCTAGCATGGGAACCACAAGCAAATGTAACTTCATATGAAGTAATGTATCAAAAGCTTGATGATAATGGAAATGTTAAGAGTACAAAGAAGCTTCAAACAAATCAAACAAGCATAAAGATATTAGATAAGGACATTAAGCCTTATGATTTATATAGAGTAAGTATTCAATCACTAAATGGAGAGTGGAATAGTGGATATTTAAGTGAAGATGATATAGGAGCAGGTTTTGATGGAACTGCAGACAATGTAGATGGATCATTCAACCCAATTGATAAGTACTACAATGAATATACTGAAAGTGTATTAGAAGTAAGGGTAGTTCCTAATAGTGCACCAGAGCCACCAAGAAACTTAACAACAAGCCAAGGGTATAAATCTTTTACTGTAAAATGGGAAGAACATTCACAAGCTAGAGATTTTGATATCTACTATAGAAAACTTGGAGATACAAATAAAAATTGGCTAAAAGCAAATGATGGTAATAAAGAAGTGACAGAGGATAGCCCAGAGGTTACTAATCCAGATAAGAGTAAACTATCAAGAAGTGGTAGCTATACTATAACTAATCTTGAAGATAATACTGCTTATGAAGTAAGGGTTACTGCAACTAACCATTTAGGGACAAGTAAGATGTCTAGCACATATATAGCTAAAACTACATCAGTTATCCCACCAGTAATGCCAGAATATAATCTTATAAATAGACCAACAGATGAAAATGAGATTGGTACAGAGCATATTGTTGATGTACGTAATAAGAATGACGCAGATGGATGGGGAAACGATGGCTCATTAAAATATGATTCAGAGTATGCTTTAGTTGACGGAGACTTTACAACTTCCTGGAAGGTTAATGACTGGGATACAGGAGCTGTTTACGGAGCAAATAGAGGATCTGAAATCACTTTTGATGACACATATGAAATAGGATCAATAGCATTTGCAGAAACCTTAGAGCAAGGATATCCTATGGCAGTAAAAGAAGTTAAAATTACTTATTGGGAAAATACAGAGAATGGTACGGAAGCTAAGGTAGTTCGTCCAACATCTATCCAACAAAAAACATCTAATGGGAATAAATACTATATTGTAAAATTATCAGAGCCAATAAATGCTAAGAAAATAAAAGTAGATACAGCTGGATGGGGCGGAAATAGACAAACTATGTCAGAGCTTAGATTCTATAAGTATGATAGTATAGCTGATGATATAAAGGCACTATATACAGATGATTTAAGACTTGTTCTTAAAAAAGAAGTAACCCAAGAAACTTTAAATGAATTAAGAGATAGATTAAATACTAAAGATCCTATCTCTAATGAATATCATCCTGATAAGGCTGTTTTAGAAAAGGAGTTAGAGGTTGCTCAATTATTATATAATGATAGAGAAGTTTCTGAAGAAATAACAACACTTGATGCTAGTATTAGAGATGATAATGAAGGACCAAAATTAGGAATGCAAAATGACTGGCAATCGTTAGGAAGTGTTGCAAGACCAGGTGTTGATGAAGATGGAACATCTGAGCAGATAGTAGTATATATGGGATCAAGTGACCCAAATACAAGAGTTCAAATAACATTCCTTCAAAATTACGGACTTCCAAGTCAATATCAAGGAGGAACTGTTACAATAGCTCCAGGTAGAACAGAAATTACTATACCATCAATTATTGCAGCTGATGTAGAAAAAGGTGGACAAGTAATGGCAAGAGTTACTAATGGTTCTACAACTGCAGATGTTAAGATACGTTTAAGTGGAGTTACTGAAATTCCTCATTTAAATGTTAATAATATAATAAATGATTCAAGTAAGGTTGATGAAGTAAAGGGTAAAATAAAGACATATATAGAAGAATTAAAGTTATATATGGGTAATATAGAAAGTCTTTATGAAGGAAAAACTATTGATAGAGAAAATAATATATATCCTTATGATGAACAAACATCACCTTTAAATACAACTGATATAGAAGGTGATAGATTTACACTTACTTTACCAGCTTCAGAAATTCTTAAAGGAATTAAAGATGGCCTAAATGGAGATATTGATAAAGAAGTTGATAGAGTTTATAATGCACTTTTAGCTTGGGAGCAAGAAGTACAAGTTGGATTTGCTAAGAAGGGTGTATTTGAAGAGGTTAAAGATTTTAATAAAAGTGGTTCAATTGATGATGAAGATAGAGCATACTTCAGCAAGCATAGAGCACCACTTACAAGATTAAATGTTAAGTATCAAAGAATGATGATGGGAGCTGCTGCTTATGCATCAAGTCATCACATAGGTGTAGGCTTTGGATCATCTTCATATATTCAAGGTGTACCATATAAGTTTAATGAAGAGGGAAATGTTACAAATGAAAATGAAGCTAAGCTTTATGGTGCTTTAATAGGACATGAAATGGGACATGCTATGGATATTGGAGATAGACTTTATCCTGAAACTAGTAATAACTTGATGACTGCAATTACAGCAACTATGTTAAACGAAGATAGTCCATATGCATCATCAATGTCAGAAGTATATAAGAAGGTAACTTCTAATACTATAGGATTATCTACTAATAGAAGTGTAGTAGTAAATATGTTATGGCAACCATATTTAGCATATGAAGATGACATAACTTATAAGATGTTACTTACAGATAATGATGCTGATTTAAGCAATGACTCATTCTATGCTAAGTTAAACAGAGCTTATAGAGAAATGACAGCAGAAGAAAGAGCTAACGGAGATAGAGATCAATGGTTAATTAGAATGACTTCTAAAGCTGCAGGAAGGAATTTAACTGCTTTTTATGAAGCTCATGGTATAATAGCAAACCAAACAACATTAGAATATGTATCTAAATTCTCTGAGGAAACTAGAAAGATTCAATATATTAATGATGAAGCTAGAAGAAGAAGAATTGCAGGAACTGCAGATATGGAAGAAGGAACTACTCTAACAGCAACTTTTGGAAATGATTCTAACGATACTCCAATAAAAGATGGTTCCTATGTAGATGATAAGAAAGTCTCAATTAACTTATCAGTAAATAAGAGTAAGGATAAGATATTAGGATATGAAATCTATAGAAATGGAGAGCCTTGCGGATTTATTGAAGCAGATAAAGTAAATGATACAACTGTATATACTGATATTGTTGATAATATTAACAATAGAGTAGTAACTTATTCAGCAGTTGCTTATGATTATAACTTAAAATCAACAAATACTGTAGAGTTAGGAACAGTTAAGATAAGACATGAAGGTGGAGTAGATAAGTCAAGTACTATTTTAACTTCAAATACTATTAGTATGAATGAAGAAAGTAATGATATACATGGTCATGAAGGAAATGTAGATTTAAAAAATGCATTAGATAATAATAATGGTACTGCATATGCAGGAAGAATGTTAATTAATGGTGAGTATAATAGCTCAGTACATTTACCAGAAATGCATCCTAATAATAGTCCTTATTTAATGTTAGATACAACTGAGATGAAGACTTTAGTAGGAATTAAATACACTGCACCAGTTGAAAGCACAGGATTTATATTTAAGAAAGATGTTATAGCAACAGACTCAATTAAAAAATATAAAATTGAAGTAAGTAAAGATGGTGTAAATTGGACAACTGTTAAGAATGGAGAATTAAATTTAACACCTGAAAATCCTACGGCAACAATTTACTTTGATAAAGAAGGTGTTGAAGGTGGAAACCAATTAGCTTCTTATAATGCAAGATATGTAAAAATAACTGCTTTAGGAACTAAATATATTTCAGCATCAGAACTTGAAGTAATAACGCCTCCAGGTGATAACATTGAAATTGGTGTTGCTGATGATAATATTAACTATGCAAATGGAATCGGAGTGTTAAAAGATGAATTCACTTACGTAGTTGGTGATGGTAATGAAACAGAAGAAAAATCAATACCAGCAGGTTCTATAGTTATAACTGGTGAATATAGAGGAAATCCTGCATTTAATGTACCTTTAGTATTAAATCAAGATGAAGAGCATATTGCAGAAAAATATGATGGATTATTATTTGCTCAAGTGCCTGATAATGGAAATATAGAAGAAATAGCTGAAGGAACTTGGATTTATTGGGTAAGACCTGAAGATTCAGCAAAATTCATGGAAGATAACTCTAAAGTATTTGCAGAGCTTTATAGAACTGATACAGCAGATGCTATTGATGGTGGACAAAGATTAGTTAGTGATACATTTAAAATAGATGTACCAAGCAAATTACCACAAATAAGTTTCAACGGTGGAGCTGGTAGAAGTGCTCTAAGCTCTAACAATGTTAAGGTTATAGAAATAAATAAAGATTTAATAAATAAGGTTACAGAAAATAGATAGTAAGAGGAGAATAGTATGAAAAAGGTAAAAACTAAGAAGAAGCTTATACCTTTATTACTAGCTGTTATAGCTACTTTGAGCATATTTTTATATGCTAAAAGTATTTCTGCAGAGCTTGCTGTAAATGAAGATGCTAGTGTAAAGTTAAATATTGAAAAAGTAGATAGAGATACAATTAGAATTTCATTAGATGATTTTGAACCTAATATAAAATCGCTGCAATTTGGTATTAAAATAGATGGAAATGCTAAGTTTGTAGAAGAGGGAATAAGATCTTTAGTAAAGTCTAATGATGAAAACATGAAGACTAATATAAAGGTAAGTAATGATAAAAAGGGCATGGAGATATTTATAGTATCTACAGAAGCTTTAGAGAGAGTCTCTACAAAATTTGAGATATGTGAAATAGATTTAGAAAAAGCTACTGATAAAAAGACAGGATTTAGTATAGAGCCATATTCTATTGACTCAAATGGAGCATCTATTACTTACGTATTAAGTGATACTAATAAGAAAAAAGAACAAGTTTTAGCAACTGAAGCACAAACTATAAACATAAACTCAGCTCCCAATATAGAACTTAAAGAATCTGAGTTCATAATAGATGGTGAAATAATCTTAACTAAAGGTAAGACTTTCAAGGCTGAAGATTATGTAAATGTTACTGACGAGGATGGTACTGTTACATTAACTCACAATGGTGGTACTGTAAAGATAAATACAGTTGGTGTTTATAATGTAACTTATACTGCTACAGATGATTATGGTGATTCAACTACATTACAGGTTCCAGTAATAGTTGAAGAAGCTGATTCACTTCCAGTAATAAATATAGAAAATTCTCAAATAGTGGATTCTACTATAACAATTAATGAAGGTGAAGAGGTTAATATATTAGAAGGAATTACTGCACAAGACTTCAGAGGTAGAGATGTAGAAGTTAAAGTTGAAGGAGAATATAGCTTTAATCATGCAGGAACATATCCTATTAAATTAATAGCTAAAGATATACATGGTAATATTGCTGAGTTAGCGTTAATGTTAGTTGTTAAAGGAGAAGAGCAACCAGTATCAAATCCAATAATAAATGTAACTAATAAAACTATAACTATCAAAAAAGGTGAAACTGTAGATTTATTAGAAGGTGTTATAGCTACTGACTACTTAGGACAAAAATTAACTGTTGATGTAAGTGTTTATTACGCAGGAGAAAAATTAGAAAGTGTAGATGGAGCTTACAGTTTTAATGAAATAGGTGAATATACAATTAAGTATAATGCAACAGATAGCTTAGGAAATAAGGCTGAAGAAGTAACTGCAATATTAATAGTTGAAGGTGAAGATAGCGAAACAACTCCAGAGAATCCTGAAGAATCTTTACCAGAGGATATAGTTAATGTTGGGGGTGATGGAACAGAAGAAGCACCTATGACTTATGAAACAGAAAATATAGTATCTTTAAATAAGTTTGTTGAACAAGCACAAAATAAATTTAAAGCGATAGTAACAAGTAGAACAATCTTAGCTAATGGAACACAAAAGTATTCTATTAGATTAGAGGAAAAGGGAATTATAGCTAGGTTATTTGGAAGAACAAATACTTACTATATTGACATTATAGTTCCTAATACTGATGAATTTAATAATGTATTCTCTAAATTAGATAAAGATGATAAAGAAGCACCAGTACTAGAGTACAATGGAGCGTTAAATATGATACTTGAAAATGGTGCAAACTTTGAGGTTCCAGAAGTTACTGCTAAAGATAATCTAGATATAGATGTAACAGTAGAAGTTGTTATAAGAGATAGCAATGATAAAGTTATAGATAAGATAGATACAACTAAAGCAGGTAAATACACAATAACATATACTGCTGAAGATGAAAGTGGAAATAAAGCTGAAGAATTAGTTATTACAGTGACTGTAAATGAAGCTAATGTGACTCCGGAACCACCAGTTGATGAAGAGAAACCAGGGGATACGGATACAACTAATAAGCCAGAAAAACCAGGAGATACAAGCGAACCTGTTAATCCAGAAGAACCAGGTAATCAAGGAAACACAGAAAATGACAAAACTAATGATTTACCAGCTACTGGACAAGGAGTATATTTTGGAGTAATAATAATTGCTGCAATTATATTAATTGTTTTTGGTATATTTATGTTACCTAGAAAAAAGTATAAACATTAATAAATAATAAGCCTTGTAATAAAATACAAGGCTTATTTTATTTTAAATTATTTAAAGAAATATTTATCTTCAGCTTGCTGAATATTTATCAGTAATGTATTTACATATTTCTCTTTGGTTTAAGCAAAATATTTTGCTTGCATATGGTAACATTTTTCTTTGTGAGTATAGTTAACAACTTAATTCTTAAATGAGTGGATTGGTGCTGGAATTCTTCCTCCTCTTTGTATAAATTCATAAGATGAGAATTGGTTTATTTTCATTACAGGTGCAGTTCCAAGTAAACCACCAAATTCAACCATATCACCTACAACACAACCAGGAGCAGGTATTATTCTAACTGCTGTAGTTTTATTATTTATAACTCCGATAGCTGATTCATCTGCAATCATTGCTGATAATGTTTCAGCAGTAGTATCTCCAGGCACAGCAATCATATCTAAACCAACTGAACATATTGCAGTCATTGCTTCTAACTTTTCTAAGTTCAATGAACCATTTAATACAGCATCTATCATTCCGGCATCTTCTGAAACAGGAATGAATGCTCCACTTAATCCACCAACATGGCTACAGGCCATTACTCCACCTTTTTTAACTGCATCGTTAAGAAGTGCCAAAGCAGCAGTAGTACCATGTGTTCCAACAACTTCAAGCCCCATAGCTTCCAAGATATGAGCTACTGAATCTCCAATAGCAGGGGTAGGGGCTAAAGATAAATCTACTATTCCAAAAGGAACTCCAAGTCTATTTGAAGCTTCATGAGCAACGAGTTGTCCTACTCTTGTTATCTTAAAAGCTGTCTTTTTAATTGTTTCAGCAATAACATCAAAAGGCTTACCCTTAACTTTTTCTATAGCTCTTTGAACTACACCAGGACCGCTAACACCTACATTTATTATTTTATCAGCTTCGCCTACACCATGAAAAGCACCAGCCATAAATGGGTTATCTTCAACTGCATTTGCAAATACTACAAGCTTTGCACAGCCAAAGCCTTTAGAATCCTTAGTTAATTCAGCAGTTCTTTTTATTACCTGTCCCATTTCTTTTACAGCATCCATATTTATACCGCATCTAGTAGATCCTACATTAACAGAGGCACAAATCTTATTTGTTTTAGCTAAAGCTTCAGGAATAGAGTTTATTAATATCTTATCACCTTTTGTATATCCCTTATGTACTAATGCTGAAAATCCACCTATAAAATCTATACCCAAATCCTCAGCAGCTTTATCTAAAGTTTCTGCAAACTTTAAGTAATTATCCTCATTTGTAGCTCCAGCGATTATTGATATTGGAGTAACTGAAACTCTTTTATTTACTATTGGAATACCAAACTCATTTTCAATTTCCTTAGCTACCTTAACTAAATCCCTAGCAGAAGTAGTTATTTTATTATATATTTTCTCCCTAGCCTTATCACCATCAGAATCAATACAATCAAGTAAAGATATCCCCATAGTAATAGTTCTAATATCAAGCTTTTCCTCTTCAATCATTTTAATCGTTTCTAATATATTATTGCTGTTCATCATTTATTATTAACACTCCCTATAATTCAAATTACATTATTGATAAAAGTTTGAATTTTCTACTTGATGTTATATTTTTATATTGTTAATAGGGGATATTCACGAAGATATATTATGAAGCAGTATTTAGAATTTAATCCTTTCTGGAATGAAAATAGCATTAAAAAGTTTGTGCTGTCTGAGCATAGCGAGCTCACAAACTTTAGCGATTTTCATGGAAGAAATGATATAAATTCTTATACTGATGAATTAGTATCAAAGTAAATAGCACCTATTAACATTTATATATAACTCTACAGTGTATGCATTGAATTAAAGATTTCTTCTCTTTGGATTTTTACATCTACTCCAAGAACTTGTCCTTTTTCTAGTAATGCCTTTTTTACATTATCAAAGTCACAAGATATTTTACTTAGGTCTAGCATCATTATCATAGTGAAATAGCCTTGCATTATAGTTTGAGTTACATCTAAGATATTAATATTTAATTTTTGTAATTCAGTGCTTACACCAGCTATTATTCCTACTTGATCTTTCCCGATAACTGTTAAAATTGCCTTCATTAAATTCACATCCTTAAATATAAAAATAAAAGCCCTTTAAGGGCTTTGTTAGATTAATTTTACAGTTAAGGAAAATATGAGTCAACTATTTTAAGTCAGATATATAAATTAAATTTTTATAAATAGAAAAAATTTCCTAAAAACTCTTGAAATTAATAATCAAGAAGGTTATAATTATGCATAAATAATGAATAAAAATTCAAAAGAGGGCATGGATATGAATATAATGCATAATAATACAGTTAATTTTTCAAATTATACCATAGGAAAGGATAGCTTTGCTTCAATCAATGATATATGTAAGACTTATGGTAATAAAATATTAGTTATTGGCGGGAAAACTGCAATAGGTGTTGTAAAGCAAAAGTTAGAGGAATATATCAATGATTCAAATTTTGATATGAAGACGATTTGGACAAGCGACGAAAATGGAGGAAATAAGTATTGTTGGAACGTAAGAAAATCACCTAACGAGATAAATAATATAAAGTTAGAGGTTGTAGGATATGAATGGTATGGAGGTGAATGTACCTACTCAAATATTAGTAGACTTACAGAAATAGCTTTAGCAAAAGATGCTGAAATAATTATTGGCGTTGGAGGTGGAAAAGCTATAGATACTGCAAAGGGAGTAGGAGAAAATCTAAACCTACCAATTATAACCATTCCAACTATAGCTTCAACTTGTGCAGCTACTACTGCTTTATCTGTTGTTTATGATGATAATGGAGATTTTGATTCTTTTTACTTTATGAAAAGACCAGCAATACATGCAATTATAGACACAGATATAATTACAAAGGCTCCAAGTAAATATTTAAGAGCTGGAATGGGAGACACTATAGCGAAACATTATGAATGCACATTAGCTTCTAGGGGGGATGATCTTAATCATAGTTCTTGGATGGCTAGAGAAATAAGTAGTATGTGCGTTGAACCAATAGTAAAGTATGGAGAAAAGGCTTTATTAGATTCAAAAGAAGGAGAAGCTACATTTGAAGTAGAGCAAATTATATTAAATAACATAGTAAGTACTGGACTTGTTTCAATGTTAATTGATGAAAAATATAATGGTGCAATTGCACATTCATTATTTTATGGACTTACTTTATTAGAACATATTGAAAAGAATTATCTTCACGGTGATGTTGTTGGATATGGGGTATTAGTACAACTAGCTGTAGATAAGAAGATTGATGAGATGAATAAGCTATACAAATTCTTTAAAAAAATAGGTATTCCAACATCGCTTAAAGATATAGAGGTAAAAAATGATTTAGATTACTTAGATAAGGTTCTTCAAGAAACAATAGATGGTCCAGATATGGAACATCTTCCATATAAGGTAACTAAGAAAATGATATTTGAGGCAATTCAAATAGTTGAAAGTTTATAAAAATAAGGGGGCTATTCTATGCAAAACTACGTTGAAAATAGTAATAAATCAATAAATATAATAAATCTTGTAAAATTCATTCTTGCATCATCAGTTGGGGGATTTATGTTTCTTGCGCCTATATCATATCAAGGGTCAATTTCAACTCCAATAGGAATATTAATTGATTTTGTTAAAGCAAATTTGAGTGCTGTATTACCATATATAGTTGTTTTAGGTTTAATTTCTAGTACTGTTTTATCTATTTTAGAGTACACATTTAAACCAAAGTTTATAACTGAAAGTAAATTTATGACAAAGGTATTTGCAACAACACCGTTATATATAATTACAAAGGTTATAGCAACAATAATAACAGCTATGGTTTTCTTTAATGTTGGACCTGAAGCTATTATTTCTGCAGATACTGGTGGAACTATGCTTTCATTAGGTTCAACTTTAGTTGCTATAGCATTATCATTAAGCTATATATTACCATTATTAACTGATTGTGGAATAATGGAGTTTTTAGGTGTAATAACAAAGAAAATAGTAAGACCTTTATTTAAGGTTCCAGGAAGAGCTTCAGTAGATTTAATAACTTCATGGTTTGGAGCATCTAATGCTGCAGTAATATTATCTAGAGAGCAGTATTTATCGGGGTTTTATACAGCAAGAGAGACAGGAATAATAATGACAAACTTCTCAATAGTATCAATACCATTTTGTTTTATGATTGCAGGGATGTTAGGAATTGAAAGTATGTTTCCAGCGTTTTATTTAGCTATAAGCATGGTTACCTTAATATTAGCGTTAGTACTTCCAAGGATTAAACCATTGAAGAGTTTGCCTGATACTTATTACAATGACAATAAAAAATTATTAAGCGAAGATGTACCAGAAGGTAAATCTATGTTTAACTTTGCTCTAGAACAAAGTTGTGAAAGGGCTGAGAAGTTCAATATTAAAGATGTTATTAAAAGTGGGAATGAGATAGTTGTTGGAATGGTATTTAATTTAATACCAATAGTTATTGCTTGGGGAACTATTGCTCTTATATTAGTTGAATTTACGCCAATATTTACTTGGATATCTTATCCTATGGGAGCATTACTAGATCTTTTTGGTGTTGAAGCTGCATTCCAAGTAGCGCCAGCAACATTAGTGGGATTCGCTGATATGTTTATACCAGCTTTATTAATAACAGGAGTTGAGTCTGTAAAGACAAAATTTATAATTGGAGTATTATCATTAGTACAAATAATTTATATGACAGAAGTTGGGGCT
Source organism: Clostridium hominis (assembly GCF_014287825.1). Lineage (NCBI taxonomy): Bacteria > Bacillati > Bacillota > Clostridia > Eubacteriales > Clostridiaceae > Clostridium > Clostridium hominis. The sequence goes on along the minus strand of NZ_JACOOO010000004.1, from coordinate 553,112 downwards.
ATAATTATTCAATCAGATGTTCCAATGGGATTTAAAGATTTATTAATAATATTCTTAGAAAGAACAATTATAGCAATACCAATAATAGTATTAATAGCAAATATAGTTTTTTGATACGGTACCTCTGAGGTTAATCCATAAAATGGATTAACCTCAGAGGTAATACACGAAAGGAGAATATTATGAAACATAAATTTATTTCTAAGAGATATTGGAATAATGTAAGTACACCTATGGGTGCCAGTGGAGATTTGGCTAAAAAGTATGATGATATTATAAACTTAAGTTTAGGGGATCCTGACTTAAACACTGATTTAAGAATAATCGAAGAAGCTTTTAATGATGCTAGTAATGGGCATACTCATTATACAAATCCATTAGGTGATGAAGAATTAAGATTAGAGATATCTAAATATTATAAGGAAGAGTTTAATTATGATGTAGCATTAAATGAATGTTTAGTTACTACAAGTGGGTGCCATGCTATGTGGCTAATATTAGAATCTATTCTTGATGATGGAGATGAAGTTATAATTCCAGAGCCATATTTTACTCCTTATCCTGACCAAGTTAAGCTTGCTAGGGGGAAGGCAGTATTACTAGAAACTTTCGAGGAAGAGATGTTCCAAGTAAATGTTGAGAGATTAGAGCAGTGTATTACAAATAGAACTAAAGCTATTATAATAAATACTCCTAGCAATCCTACAGGTACATGTTTTAGTAAAACAACTTTAGAAGATATAGCAAAGGTAGCTATAAAACATGATTTAATAGTTATTGCTGATGATATATATACTGCATTTAGTTATGCAGAACCATTTATTCCAATTACGACTTTAGATGGAATGAAGGAAAGAACCATTAGTATAAGAAGCTTTTCAAAAGATTACTGTATGACTGGATGGAGAATTGGTTATGTTATAGCACCTAAAGAGATTATTCAAATAATGAAAGATGTTAATGAGAATAATGTATTTACTGCTCCATCAATATCTCAAAGAGCTGCATTACATGCCTTAAGAATGAGAAAAGAAATTCAGCCAGGTATAATAGAAGAATTTAAAAATAGAGCATATTATGCATATGAAAGAATAAGAGAAATATCATATCTTTCAGTTTTAGAGCCAAGAGGTAGCTTGTACTTATTTGTAAACATAAAGAAAACAGGATCAACATCTAGAGAGTTTTGTGATAAGTTGCTAAATGAGCATCATATTTTGGCAATACCAGGAGATGCTTTTGGAAAATCAGGAGAAGGATATATAAGAATTGCATTAACTGTAGGAGTTAATAAATTAAAAGAAGCTTTTGATAGATTGTTATAAGTCATAGATAAAGGCTCTACCATAGTGTAGAGTCTTTATCTATTTGGGGAAAGTTTATTTTTTATTGGATTAGATAATGAAAATTCCCATTATTATGTTAAAGTTTATATTTTAGAAAATTATAGGAAAGTATATAATATACCTATAATAGTTTAATAAGGGGTATAAATATGAAACATTTATCAGAGAATTTAGAAAAAATAGTAGAAGAATTTTTAGAAAAAAATGTACCAGATGAAACAAAACATGATTTTATAATTGCTGCAATTCATTTCAATATTAACCTTAATGTATGTACTAAGTATGATTTAATGAGAATAGATCATAAAGCAAAAGAGTTAGCTGATGTTGAGAAAAATGAGATATTAACTAATGCTGCCATATATAGTTATGCACTTTTTAGGGCTATAAATCATAATGAAGTTTCTGAAAAAGAAGTAGTTAAAATAAAATCAGCATTAATGAATATTAGTACATGTATAACTGAATATATGACATATAGAATTGATGAAAATACGTTAAACAAACAACTGTACGATGAGTTGTTAGAATTAGGAGTATAAATAAAGTGAGAGCTAAGGCACGCAGATAAAAAATTGACTTCATCCTTGATGAAGTGATAGATAAATATTAAGCAAGCTGAAGAAAAGTATGTGGCTAAAGTTACAGAGAAGCATATGCCTACGGTATGAATACTATATCTGCCGTAGGCATATTTCTCTTCGCTAGTATAGTGATTAATGTTTATAAAATTAATATTACTGTGAATTTGAAATACTATTTTACGGCATCTAAAGCTGCTTCGTAGTCAGGTTCATTTGCTACATCTTTGCAATATTCTACATATGTAATTTTATTATTTTCGTCTAGTACGAAGATTGCTCTTGTTAAGAAGCAAAACTCTTCTATTAATGTCCCGTAATTTTTACCAAAGCTCTTTTGTTTGTAGTCTGAAAGTGTTATAACCCTATCTATGCCTGCAGCCCCACACCATCTTACTTGGGCAAAAGGTAAATCCATTGATATTACATAAACTGTAACATTATCAAGATTTGTAGCCTTTTCATTAAATTTACGAACTTCCATATCACAAACAGAAGTATCAATAGAAGGTACTACGACAAATATTCTCTTTCCAGATGTATCTTTTAAGGTTACATTTTTTAAAGTATTATCAACTACTAAGAAATCAGGAGCGTCATCACCTACAGATAAATGTTTTCCAACTAAGGTGATTGGATCGCCATTAAAAGTTATTTTCATAATTTTTACCTCCATAAAAATTAGATTAGTTTCAAGGATTAGTATCTCCTATGTAATTATAAAAAATTAGAATCTAATTAAGAAATACTCTGTGGAAAAAATTACAATAAGATATGTTTAAGATTGAAATTAATTGGTAATACTTAAAAATGTATAATAAATAATAAGAAAAGGAAGGGTTATAAGTAGTGAAATTATTAAGATTTTTATCATGTATATGCATAGCTAGCATGTTCTTAGGGGTAAGTGAATTATCAGTATCAGCAGCTATGAGAATTATACCAGGATATTATGAAGATTATACAAAGTATCTACAACGTGAAGTTACAGGTCATGAAGAAATAGTAATAAAAGAAGATGTAAAAGAAGTAACATATAATCCAGATAACTTAAGAGAAAAAAGTAACTTATCTAAAGAGCAGATTTATAATATACTTGAAGGAAATAATTTGCAAGAGTTGGCAGATGAGTATTATGAAATGGAACAAAAGTATAATGTAAATGCTATATTTTTAATGGCACTTAATATGGAAGAATCAGGACATGGGAGTTCTTCTTTAGCAGTTAACAATAACAACTTAGGTGGTATTAAGTCTAGATATGGTGGATATGCAAGCTTCGATAGTTGGGCTTCTTGTTTAGAATATATAGCAAGCTTAATAGATGAAATGTATTTAACAGAAACAGGTGCTTATTATAACGGTACAAGTATTTACGGAGTTAATGTTAAGTATTGTATTGGTGGTAATTGGGCTGAAAATTTAAATACGATAGCAAATGAATTAATTTCAAAGGTAGAACCTAATATAAATACAAATAATATTAAAATTCATAATTTCTAATTTTACAGGCTCTATAATGAGCCTGTTTTTATATGTACGAGAAATTAATAAAATTTATTATTTAATGTTTACAATAGGATTAAAATGGTAATTATTTAAATAAAGACAAGCGGGTTTAAAGTTGTTTAGTTATTTTCACAATGAATGGAGATGATTTCGATGGGGTTATCAATTATACCAAAAAGCATACTAAAGAATCCTATAGAAAAAAATGTTAAAGTAAGTAAAAAGGATATAAAAACGGATGAGAATTCATTTTATGAGATTGATATTTTAAAAAGTAGAAAAGTTGAAAAGGAATTAAAGTATCAAGTTGAAAGAGATATTGGACTTATTAATATAAATACTGAATCAATAAATGGTAGAATTTACGAAAACGGTGAGCTTGTATATGAAGGAGAATATATTCAAGGGAAGGGATGTTATTCTGAAAAATGGTATGCACATGGCTATGGCAGAACTTATTATGACAATGGCAAGTTAGAGTATGAAGGGAACTTTGTATATGGTAGCCCTCATGGATATGGAGAATATTATTATGCTAATGGTCAAGTAAGATGGAAGGGTGTATTTCAAGCCACTGTTGGAATAGAAGTTTTAAAGTTATGGAAATCTTCATTAGGATATGTTGATAGGCGCGGGAGAATAAAATATGGTGAGTATTATGATAAAGAAGGAAAGTTGATTCATTATGGAAATTTTGATTGGAAGGGTAATCCAGTAAGTGAATAATATTGATAATAATAACATATAAAATAGACATTTAATATTTTGAAAGAAGAGTTATTTAGGACATTTTCATAAAAGAGATGAACCACTAGAAGATAATAATTTACAGAAGATCAGTTTTTACTGGTCTTTTCTTTTTTTATTGTTTAGGACGAAGGTTTTTATGGCAATACTTTATAAAAAAATAGAAGGAGTATTTGTCATGAAAAAAACTAGTAAAATCTTAGTTAGTTTGTTTATATTTATAAATATCTTTACTATTAATATTTTTGCAGAGGATTTAGCATATATTGAAGAGGCCTTGATTCATATAGGTATCGATGAAGAATATAGTGAAAATATAGTCCAATATTTAGAAGGTATAAGTATTACAGAGTCAGAGGTTCAAAAAATAGAAAATAATATTAATGATATTAAAAGCTTTATTGAAGATAGTAAAAATGAAGAAGAGATAAATTTTCTTAAATACTATAGTGTATATGATAATATTATGGATATATCAGAAGTACTAAATTTAGATTTAGACTTTGATATTAATAACTTAAATATTAGGCTGATTGATAAGAAAAATAATAATGTTTTATTTGAAGGTGATATTAACTCTTTAGTTCAAATATATTCAAATTATAAAGATGGCAACTATAACATAAGCGTTGAAACTATAGTTAAAGAGATTAATTTAAATATTAAAGAAAATAACAGTGAAGAAAAGCTTAATAATAGTGAAAATCAAGTTAACAATAAAATAAATAATTCATTAAAGATAGAAAGGAATAGTACTAATAATAGTAATAATAATGAAATAAATGCAGTGCTTGATGAGTATATAGATAAGTTTGATAAATATAATGAGAGTTTGTTGGTTAAGAATGATAATGATATATTAGAACTTAAAATAATAGCATTTATATTTGCAATATCAGTAACAATATTAGTAATATTAAAGAAAATATCAGTTAATAAGAAGATAGAATAAAATAAGTTAAAATAGTAAATAAGATTTTAGAGGATAATTTTAAATTATCCTCTAAAATGCTAACTAACTAATTTTAATAGATTACTTCTCAAGCTTTCGCTAGATGAGATTTCTTTCCAATTATCTATATGATATAAAGCAGTGGTACTTCCTTTGATAATAGTACATAAGGTACAATCAAGAAGTACATCATTACCTATATTTAATTGTATATTATTATAAGTGCTTTTGTTAGCTTTGATTAAAATATATTCATAATTAAAGTTAATAACTTTCATAGGTATACCATCAATAGTAGTTAGTGTAGTATTTAATGGTATTCTAGGTAGTTTTCTATTAGAAATAATTTGAGCGTGAAGCCTTTTAGATATATTATTACTTACCTCTTTTATTGTGTTTGATTTTACTTTTGTTGGAAGAGTATGTTCCCTATCATAAACTATTTGGAGATATTCTCTTTTATTTTTTTCAGTAACATTAGTTAACTTAATACTATATTTCCACTTGTTGTTGAAGGTTGAAACGTGAACAACTTTACCTTTTAAGTTAGCTGTATAAAGTGGGGTATATGCAATTATATTTACTTCGTCATCATAAGGTATATATTCTGGAGTATTTAATATTATTGCCATACCATTTTCAGATATATCTGAAGTTACACCATTAATTGTAAGGTTATTAGTATTAATAACAACATCTATATTAGTATAAAATCTTTCTTCATCTCTGAAGTTTACACGACTTAACATAAAGAATAGAGCCATTATTAAGAAGTATAAATTCATACATAACCAAAAAAGTAAAACTATACTACCTATATTTTTATATTTGATCATATTATGAGTACAAGTAATTAAACCTATGAAGGTTGCTATAATTAGAATTATATGTGGTATTGCATATTTAAACTCTGTATTTTTAGAGTTAATTTTATTCTTAGGAGTTACTGCAAATTTCTTAAGTTTTAAACCTATAGTCTCAAGAAAAATTGGAATAATCATAAATGGGAAAATAATAGTATCTACTATATTGCTCCACTTTTGATTTCTTATATTACCTGACAAATATTTTAAGGCTAGGTTATATAACACATAAGATGGTAGCCAAATAAATAATATTTCAGGAAGAGTACAATCAACTATAACTAAACCAAAAACGGTAAATAATATAGGTGATAAAATATATATGAATCTTCTAAAGAATGTCCACCAGTATAATAAACTAATAATATAACTTATCTTAGCTTTAATTGGTAATTCTCCAAATATAAATTTAAAGCTACTAATAGTTTGAACACAACCACGTCCCCATCTTTGACGTTGCTTTAAAAGACTCTTAAAGTCTACAGGTGATAATCCATTAGCTAATACTTTAGGTATTGCAAAGCATGTATAACCTTTACTCTGTATTTTTATACCAGTAGCAAAGTCTTCAGTAATATTTCCGGTAGTAATGCCACCTACTGATTCAAGAGCTTCACGTGAGATAATTGTATTTGAACCAGCATAAATAGGGGAGTTACTTCTATTTCTTCCTACATTAATTTCTTTAAAGAAATAATCTTGTTCATTTGGAATGTTATTTTCTGAATATAAATTAAATTGGAAGAGATCGGGATTATAAAAACTCTGAGGAGTTTGAATAAATCCTATCTTATAATTTTCATCAAGTTCGTCTTCAGTACGATCTACCCAATTACCATCTTTATCTTTTTTTAATCTTGGCAGATAGAAGTATGGAACAGTCTCCATTAAAAAGTTTCTTCTTGGAATCATATCAGAATCAAAGGTAACAATTAAAGGAGAATTAGTTTTACTTAATGCATTATTTAGATTTCCTGCTTTAGCGTGCTTATTATCAGATAGCCCAAAATATCCAACTCCCATGAGATTAGCTAAAGCTTTCATTTCTGGACGATTAGTATCATCACATATATAAATATGAACTTTGTTTTTATCAGGATAATCCATGTGAATACATCCATTTATAGTTTTATATAATAAATCCACGGACTCACTATGAGTAGCTATAAGTACATCTATATCAGGATAAAGTTCTTTTTCTATAATTGGTAATTCGGGAGAAACATTGGCACTTAAGCTTCTATAATGAGAAAATGCTTCAATAACTCCAACTGTTTCAGATAACGCTAAAGCAACTCCGAATATAAATGACATTATTCCAAAGTTAAGTGGAATAGTAAAAAATAGTCTCCAACTAATATAGATAAAAGCGGAAATAGAAGCAGCTATTAATAATACCTTCTTCTTGAAAATAGTTTTTTTATTCATAAAACCCTCCAACCATAGTTAATCTCTCATAATTAATACTATAGAAACAATAAAAATAAGTATAAATATTATTGATAAAATATTAGATATTGATATATCTTTAGTACTACCTAGTAGAAATGATATAGATTTTTCAAAAGTATTTTTTTCTATATTATCTTCGCTAAATTCACTAAATTGATAAAGAGAATCTATATTTTCATCTAACCAGTTTCCATGCGTAACTAATGTAGTTTTAATTTTTTGTATTTCTTCATCATAAGTTTTAGTATTTCTATTTACTGAATTTCCGTTTTCATCAACTGTATCAAAGAGATAGTCTGAATTATAAAAGTATCCCCATCTATCCCAATCACGCTTTATAGCGTTATCTAAGAAAGAAGTAGTTCCATCAATATATTTAATTAAATTTTCGTTAGATAAAATATTTTGTCTAAGTTCGTGATAACGTTCTATTAGTTTAGTAGTAAAATTAGCATCTTTAAGAATTTGTCTAAACCACGGAGCATCATGCATAGCTGTAGAATCGAGCTTAGATGGCGATTTTTTGATGTTATCTATGGACATATCAAAATCCCATACAGGACCCATATTAATTTTTCCTCCAACTTCCTTGTAGGAATATGTAGAGTGATAACCAGAATCGTAATTAGCAAAAAGTTCATTTATAATAAAATAATCAATAAATGAATTTTGATCTATGAAATCCCTATATTTATAAAATTCATTAGGATCATTAGAAAAAAGAGCCTTTTCAAATTCACTTATTTCGTTAGTGATATAATTCACAGTTGAAGTGGTTATATCATTTTGAGAAGGATACTTAATATCTAAGTAACCGTTAGTTAAGTTATTTAATCTACCATAATTATCAAGTGTTATTCCGGTTTCATCATATCTATCTCTTCTCAAAAGATATGATGATGCGAAGAATTTATTATCATAATCAGAAATATTGACTCTATTTTCATCTTGTTTTACACTTTCCATCATAAGATATACTCCTTCATACTCGTAAGTATTATTATTTTTAATTAATACTTCACAGTATCTTACGTCAGGAGTATTAGGCATAATTTCTCCTGCAATGTTAAGAGCTAAATAATTTCTCAATAGTGATTTATCAATAAAAGAGATATTTAATATCCATTCATGTTCGGTTCCCATTCCTAGTATATTTTGAATATTTTTATTTCCATCTGAGTCTATAAGTTTAATAAAATATTGTTTTTTATCGAAGGTTAAAGAAGTATTTCCCCTTAAACGTATTTTTATATCTGATTCTATATTAGGAGAATCAGATATATGATTTAAACCATTAGAATTATCAATTATAGATATAGTACCTTTAACATACGGATCATGATTTAATGGAGTGAAATACCCTTTTTCATCGTCCCAGGAACTATCAGCTTTAGGTTTTTCACCGTTAGTATCTAAGATTATAAGAGGTAAGTGTGTGCTAAAGCTACCATCTACAGTATTATCGCTTTTAATTTCAGAAATATAATCTTCATGATTCATGCTATCTATATGATGGTGATATCTTTTATTTGTATTAATGTTAAAATATTTGATTAAGATTAAACAGAATGTAAGTAGTATTAAAATTATAAATAAACTTATGCTACGCTTAGATAATAATTTCTTAGTTATCATCGATTTATGTCCTCGTTTTGACAAACTAAGTTTACTGCATTTACATCTTTAATTTTATATAGTTCTTGAGTTATTGAAAGTTCTCTTTTTGAGTATTTTTCAATTATACGTTGAGATAACTCATATATGTATTCTACCCTATCAGAAGTAGTATTTTTAACTCTCATAGTAGCTTTTCCATCATAATAAATAAGAACAGATTTCTCGATTTTTTCTTCTTCTGAAATATTACCGTGAATTATAAGTAAAAATCTATCATTTGTCTTAACATATCCAAAGATAAGTAAAAATAAGAATATAAGGGCACTACCTAAAGCAACTATAAAGTACTCTGATATTCCACAACAAATTCCTACTACTATACACCAGAATATATATACTGCATCTCTTGGATCTTTTATTGCAGTTCTAAAACGAATTATAGATAATGCGCCTACCATACCTAGTGATAAAGCTACGTTACTACTTATAACTGCCATAACCATTGTAGTAATAAGAGTAAGCATAACTAATGAGACGTTAAACCTTGCACTATATACAGCTCTTGAGTGAGAAAATCTATATGATATATAAATTACTAAGCTGAATATAATTGCAACCATAAAATTTAAGATTATTTGTTCGATAGGAACATTACTACTAGTAGCTAATAAATAATTTAATAATGTTTCTTTCATTTTTATCCTCCTATAAATAGCTAATACTTCTTGATAAACAATATTTACTTGCAGACAATTCATTTTTATTAGCTATATCAATAATGTTCTTTACATAGCTAAGTAAAAAGTTGTTATACTTTACTTCTAGAATTATTTGAGAAGAGACATTGTATAAATTTAGATTTTTTGAAAATATATCAAAATTAGCTTCTGTAGCTCTTATATTACTGTCAATAGTAATACGAATATTGTTTTCTTGAACTATATAAGCGTGACGAGTATATTCCACTATGCATTTAGGTTTATATAGATTTGTCTGCATAATAAAGAATAGTTCTTTAGCAAATTCGTTATTAATTTCAAGAAGGCAGCTATAATTACCTTGGATTAGCTCATAAGCCATATCTTTAGTAATTGATAAAGAGCGCTTAAGTTGATTTTCACCAACTTTTTCTTTAAGTTCTAATTTTACTGTTTCATCTTCTGGGTTATAAATTCTTAATCTTATTTTTTTTCTATTTTCCAAACCATCTTGCTTGTCCCGATAATCGTTATCATAAAGTGTGTCAAAGTATAACGAACGAACTGAATATCCATCACCATTATTGAACTCATCATTATGTAATGCTGTTGATAACATGTTTTTTAGTTTGTAAGAAGTAAAATATGAAATTTCATATTTTTTTTCTGTTCTCATAACTGTGATTTGATCTATCAAGTAACATCATCCTTTTAATATATAATATAAAAAATATAACATATATGTACATATAAGTAAATAATATGTACATATACGAAAAAAAGAAAGAAATTTAGTTTAATGTGTATAAAAATTAATTAATATGTAAATGGGGGGTATGAAAAGACGTATGATATTAAAAGTATTTCTTGATATTATAGAGACGTGAAGATAGTTATTGATGAGTATATAGATAAGTTTGATAAGTATAATGAGAGTTTGTTTGTTAAGAATAATAATGATATGTTAGAGCTTAAAATAATAGTATTTGTATTGGTAATAGTATTAGTACTATTTATGCTATTTAAGGTAATATGGAGAGTTAAAAGATTACAAGAAAATTAATTTAGGAATAAATGAGTATTTATTAAAGCGAATAAGTATACTATAATAGTAGTTGATATAAATATAAAAATGTATAACTTAGGGGGTAAAAACATGGGTAACAAAATAAGAAAGGCTATTATTCCAGCAGCCGGTTTAGGAACAAGATTCTTACCAGCTACAAAGGCTCAACCAAAGGAAATGCTACCAATAGTAGATAAGCCAACTTTACAGTACATAATAGAAGAATGTGTAGCATCTGGAATAGAAGAAATACTTATAATTACAGGAAGAAATAAAAAGAGTATAGAAGACCACTTCGATAGATCTGTAGAGTTAGAAATGGAACTTGAAAAATCAGGAAAGCAAGAAATGCTTGAAATGGTAAGAGAAATATCAGATATGGTTAATATTCACTTTATAAGACAAAAGGAGCCAAGAGGGTTAGGCCATGCAATTCTTTGTGCAAAAACTTTCGTTGGTAATGAACCATTTGCAGTACTTCTTGGAGATGATGTCGTTTATAATGATGAAAAACCATGTCTAAAGCAACTTATAGATTGTTATGGAGAGTATAAGACATCAGTACTTGGAGTTCAAACAGTAGATCCTAATGATGTTAACAAATATGGAATAGTTGGTGGAATTCATATAGAAGATAGAGTTTATAAGGTTAAGAATTTAGTTGAAAAGCCATCCATAGAAGAATCACCATCAAATGTTGCTATTTTAGGAAGATACATAATAACTCCAAGAATATTTGAAATATTAGAAGAAACTAAGCCAGGTAAAGGTGGAGAAATTCAACTTACAGATGCACTTCTTCAATTAGTAAAGGAAGAAGCTATGTATGCTTATGATTTCGAAGGTAGAAGATACGATGTTGGAGATAAATTAGGGTTCTTACAAGCAACTGTTGAATATGCTTTAAGAAAACCTGAATTAAGAGAAGGATTTATCGAATATTTAAAGGGGTTATCAGATAAATTTTAGCTGTTAAAATAATTGATAGTAAAGATTATATTTATATAGAAAGTAAAAATATCATAGTTATAGCACTATCCCGGTTTTTTAACTGGGATATTTTCATTAATTAGATTTATCGTAGGTGAGAGGAATGATATATTTTTATTATGAAGGCTAATTATGATACATATTGAATTTAGTGTATAAAAGTGTGATTATATTATAATTTAATTATGATATTTTAAATAACTTTAGAAATGGGAGTAATTTAATGAATAAGATATATCTTGTTATACCTTGCTATAATGAAGAAGAAGTAATATACGAAACTTCAAAAAGATTAAAGGAAAAAATGATTTCTTTAATTGATGATAAAAAAATAAGTAAAGATAGTAAAATAATTTTTGTAGATGATGGGAGTAAAGATAATACTTGGAGTATTATAGAAGAACTTAAAAATTATGATAAAATGTTTGGAGGAATTAAGCTTTCAAAAAATAAGGGGCATCAAAATGCATTATTAGCAGGTCTTATGACAGTAAAAGATAAATGTGATGCAGTAATATCTTTAGATGCTGATTTACAAGATGATATAAGTGTTATTGATAAATTTATTGAAAAGTTTAATGAAGGTTGCCAAGTTGTATATGGAGTTCGTAGTGAAAGAAAGACTGATACATTCTTTAAAAGAAATACAGCTCAGATGTTTTATAAGTTAATGAATATATTAGGTGTTGATATAATTTATAACCATGCAGATTACAGATTAATGGGTGGACGAGCACTAGATAGTTTATCGGAATTTAAAGAAGTAAACTTGTTTTTGAGGGGGATAGTACCACTTATAGGATTTAAGTCGGATATTGTAACATACGAGAGAAATGAACGATTTGCAGGTGAATCAAAATATCCATTAAAGAAGATGTTAGCATTCGCACTTGAAGGAATTACATCTTTTAGTGTTAAACCTATAAGATTAGTTCTAATCATAGGAATAATGATGTTTTTATCTAGTCTAGCAGCCCTTGCATATTTCTTGATATTATGGATTAATGGTTACACTATTCAAGGATGGACTACAGTGGTTGCATCTATTTGGATGCTTGGAGGCATACAACTTTTATGCCTTGGGGTAATCGGTGAGTATGTAGGTAAGATATATACTGAGACAAAGGCTAGACCTAAATACATAATAGAAAAATTTGTTTTAGACAGTGAGGGAAAGTAAAATGAATTTTTTATCAGATGATTTGTTTAGATTTATAAAATTTGCCTTAGTAGGTGTTTTAAATACTTTAATGAATTGGATTATTTTCTTTATATTAAATGCCAGTGGGTTTTATTATTTAGTAGCTAATATAATATCTTACAGTATCTCAACATTGAACAGTTACTTATGGAATTCTAGATGGGTATTTAAGTATCAAGGTGATAATAAGAAAGAAACAACATTAAAATTTATAGTATTAAATATATTTGGACTTGTATTAAATACAATAATATTATTTGTTCTTGTAGATAAATTAAAGTTAAATAAGATGGTAGGATTAATTATAACTACGGCTATAGTTATGATAATAAATTATATGATTAATAAATTTTGGGTATTTAGAGGAACGAACTCTTAAAATATATTATTTTAAAGGAGAAAGAAGTGTTGATAGGAAGGTTTTTAGAAAATTTAGCTTCAAAGGTAGTACTATATTTTTCTGCTATTATAGCAATATTAATTGTTTTAGCCAACATAGTAGGAATTTTTACATTTCAGGATTTGTTAAAATTCAATAGTACATATGAGATAATTTTAATAATAGGAATATTTATTGCAATATTATTTTGCAGTAGATATTTATATAAAATAAAAGATGAAAAGAGATTTATAATAGCGTTATTTTTAGTAGGGTTTATAGTAAGATTGGTAAGTGTTATTATTATCAAGACAGAGCCTGTATCCGATTTTAAAATTTTATATGATGCTGCTAATAACATTTCAAGTGGAGATTATAATTCGGTTTTAAGCAATGGATATTTTAATCTTTGGGTATATCAATTAGGGTTTACAGGATATTTGACAGTGCTTATAAAGTTATTTGGAAATTCAGTATTTATGATAAAGGTAATTAATTGTATAGTAGTGTCATTAATACCATTAGTTATTTATTATAGTGCAAAATTAATTGTATCAAAGAAAAGTGCTAAGATAGTATCTTTAGCATATTGTTTTTATATAGGAAGTATAGTAACTACTTCGGTTTTAACTAATCAGCATATGGCTACATTATTCTTTTATTTATCAATATATTTATTATTAAGCAATTTAAATGGAGCTATTAAGTGGATTCTTGTTGGGGTATGCTTAGGGTTAGGTCAATTTTTTAGACCAGAAGGCGCAATAGTTATATTAGCAATATTATTATTTTTACTATTTAAAAATATATCAAGCCTTAAAGAAACAACTAAGAATATAGCAGGAGGAATAGCAGCATTTCTTATAATGACATTAATGATGCAAGGTTTTTCAGCCATATTTATAAGAGCAGGAATTACTAAGTATAATTTAAGTAATAGAGATCCGTTGTGGAAATTCTCTTGTGGATTAAATCCAGATACAAAAGGTCTATATAGTGTTGAAGATGATGCCTTTATAGGAAGTTATGAAGGTGGTAGAAAAGAAGCAAATATGATACTAATAAAAGAGAGAATAAAAGACCCTAAAGCAATTATAAAGACTATGGTATATAAGACAAGTGTTATGTGGGCAGACGATGATACATCATTAAGTTTTGCATTTACTGATGATGTGAGTTACAGAAATATGTATGATACGACAATAAAGATTGAAAAGATTCAATATATAATAGTATTTATAGTTTTTACTTTAAGTATAGTGATGATGTTAACAAGGAGAGAGAAGTTTTTAAAAAACTATATATATCTTATAATTTTCTTAGGGTATTTCTTTGCACACCTATTAATAGAGGTACAAACTAGGTATAGATATTTTTCGATTCCAATATTCTTTATAATTTCAGCATATGGAATTGACAACTTAATAAAAGATAAATAATAAATTTGAAGAAGCTACTATTATAATAAAAAAGTTTTATTATAATAGTAGCTAATATTATTACACTATCCTAATGAAAATATAAATTTATTATGAAATTACGCTGCTTTTTCCAAAGAGGATTCTGTAGTTTTCTCTTTGAATATTATAATACCAATTATTATTGATAATACTGTGGGAACTACCCATCCAAATCCTAAATCAGCAAGTGGTAGGAATGAAAGGTTTAGTCCTGGTATTAATAATAGTAAAGAGAATACAAGTGATGTATAAATACCAAGTCTTACAGCTTTCGTGTTTTTTAAATATTTTGACATAAGTGTTGTAACAATTATTGTTATTGAAACAGGATATAGTAAGTTAAGTACTGGTCCTGATAACGCTACGATTTTGTCAACTCCAAGTGTAGCAACAGCTAAGCTTATAATAGTAATAACAATAGCATTTAGGTTATATGATAACTTACCTTTAGAAATTTTTTCGAAGAATGAAGCACCTACACTTACAAGTCCTATTGAAGTACTTAAGCAAGCTAGTCCCATTGCTAATCCGATTATAGCAGGGCCAACTTTTCCAAAAACACTTTCAGATATAAGAAGTAAAAGTCCAGTCTTACCTATTTCTTGAGATACTAATCCAGATGTTTGAGCTCCTATGTACATTAGTCCTCCATATACGAAAGCAAGTCCAATAGCTGCTACTAAGCTTGATTTAAATATCATCTTAGGCATTTCTTTACCTCTATATCCTTTATCTTTTAATGAAGTAGTAACTATTGATGCGAAAAGAAGTGCCCCTAAAGCATCCATAGTTTGATATCCTTCAATTAATGAGGTTGAAAGCACCGCTGAGGCATTAGTATTTACTATTTCACCAATTGGAGAAACTATTCCTTTAACTATAAGCACTATTAGTAAGATAAGTAATGCTGGCGTTAAAAATTTACCTATAGTATCAACTATTGCAGATTTCTTTAATACGAAGAATAAGTTTATTGCAAAGTAAACTGTAATTGCTACTATTGCAGGCACATTTGGTAAAAATGGATTAACTGAAAGCTCGAAGGTTGTTGCAGCTGTTCTTGGTACTGCCATAAGTGGACCTATAGCTAAGAAAAGAACAGTTGTGAATATTAATATAAATTTACGATCTATTCTATTTCCAATACTTTCAAATGTTCCATCGCCTTTAGAACATGCTACTATTGCAAGTAATGGAAGCCCAACTCCAGTTACTACAAAGCCAACAGTTCCAAGTAAGAAATCTGAACCTAAGCTATTTCCTAAAAATCCAGGAAAGATTAAGTTTCCTGCGCCAAAAAACATTGAAAATAGCGCAAAACCTATTACGATTGAATCTTTTGTACTTTTTTTCATTTGTATTCCATCCTTTTTAAAAATTTGATTATTTATGAATAAAATTAAGTATTTTTCGTCAGAATCGTAATATATAGTAACATGATATGAATTTTTATTCAATGAGAAATTATAGTAGGAGATAATCATAATTAAGTGATATAATTATAATAATATTTAATATGTGTGGAGGATAAGATGAATAAGATAAAAGTATTAAGCGTATTTGGAACTAGACCTGAAGCTATTAAGATGTGTCCTTTAGTAAAGCTATTAGAAAAGGATGATAGATTTGAATCTATAGTATGTGTAACAGCGCAGCATAGAGAAATGTTAGATGCTGTTTTAGAGATATTTGATGTTAATCCACAATATGATTTAAATATAATGGCGCATGGTCAAACTATTATAGATGTAGCAAACAAAGTATTAACAGGGGTAGATAAAGTTATTAAGGAATGCAGACCAGATATAGTGCTTGTACATGGAGATACTTCGACTACTTTAAATGGAGCATTAGCTGCTTTTTATAATCAAGTACCTATAGGACATGTAGAAGCAGGTTTAAGAACTGGAGATATATACTCTCCATTCCCAGAAGAGGCAAATAGAAAGTTAACAGGAGCTATAACAACTTTACATTTTGCACCTACAGAAAGTAATAAAAGAAATTTAGAAAAAGAAAATATTACAAAGAATGTTTACATAACAGGAAATACTGTAATAGATGCACTTTTAAGTGTAGTAGATAAAAATTATAAATTCCAAGATGATATATTAAATAATATAGATTTTACAAATAATAAGGTAGTACTTTTAACAGCACATAGACGTGAGAATTGGGGAGAACCAATGAAAGATATATTTGCAGCTGTTAGACGTCTTGCAGAGGAAAACGAAGAAGTACAAATAATATTCCCAATGCATAGAAATCCATTAATAAGAGAACTTGCAAAGAGTTGCTTTGAAGGTATTGAAGAAAAGATACATTTAATTGAACCTTTAGAATACGTAGACTTTGCTAATCTTATGTCAAAATGCTACTTAATAATGACGGATTCAGGAGGAATTCAAGAAGAAGCTCCTGCATTAGGTAAGCCTGTGATGGTTTTAAGAACAGAAACGGAAAGGCCAGAGGCTGTAGAGGCTGGAACGGTAAAGCTTGCAGGAATTAATAAAGAAGCAATATTTAATATAGCAAATGAGTTAATTAATGATAAAAAAGCTTACGAAAAAATGGCACATGCAGCGAACCCATACGGAGAAGGAGAGGCTTCTGCAAAAATACTAGAAAGAATTTTTGAGTGGATAAAGATAAAATAAATAATTCACTTTTAAAAAGGACGTTCTTAATATAGAATACTAAGAATGTTATCAGATACAATAAAGATATAAAAGAACCCCTAAGTTATTATTTACTTAGGGGTTTTATGCTATAGTTTAATTATATATTATACTTAAAAGATAACATTTCTATGCTAAAGGCACTATCTCACATCGTCAAATATATAGTTCATCATTTGCTCTTTTGCTGTAGCTTGGTCAAAAGCTAAGTAGTAAATCCCGTCTATCATAGTACCTTCACAATAACCATCTCTAGGAAATCTATCTTGTGCTAAACCATTAGATATTGCACCTAGGGCTTTTGTTCCTAAAGCTAATATATCTGAAGTATTCATACTAGTTTGAACATGTGGTAGAACTTCATTTAACAATCCAGGAAGAGCTGTAACAGAAAGTGTTGATGCCTTATTAAATAAAGCGTTTAAAACAGTTCTTTGCCTTTCAGTTCTTACATAATCTCCACCTGATGCGTATCTTATTCTTGAATAAGACAGAGCTTGGTCACCATTTAAAGTATAAGTTCCAGCTGAAGCTACTCCAGGAATATGCGGTACCTCTTCATCAGTTATATTAATTTCAACACCTCCTAGTATATCGATAATAACCGGTAAAGATGTAAAGTTAACAGACATATAGTCAGTTATATCTAAACCAAAGTTTTCATTTATAGTTTTAATTGCCAATTGAGGCCCACCAAAAGCATAAGCATGATTTATCTTGTCCATTCCTCTATCAGGAATATTAACATAGGAATCTCTCATGATAGATGTAAGCTTTAGTTTATTATGAATAGGATCTATTGTAGCTACCATAATAGCATCAGATCTACCAGCAACACCATCTTCAGAATCAATACCAAATAAAGCTATGTTAATTATTTCTTCATGATTCTCAAACTCTTGAATTTCTTCATAGTTAATATTCAAGTCTGATGTATCAACAGAAACTTGTTGCATTTTTCCAAGAGTTCTATAGACTGTAAAAGCACCTATAAGTAATATACAAATTAAGATTGAACCTACTATTAAACTTCCCTTAATCCAAGGGTTAATTTTCTTATTTTCACTATGTTTTTCTCCCATAAATACCCCCATAATAATAAAATAGTTTATGTGCTTAACAATATATTACATATATATAATATGTTTTGAAATAGTTACTTAATAACTTCTTAGTTAATAGTAGATTAATACTTTAAAAATTATTTAGAGTAAATAAACTTATGTATTTCTTCAGTAGTTGCATCAATATCAACTATCATATGATACATATCTGTCCATTCAGCATAATGATGCTCATCTAATGGGAATCTTCCTTGTTCTATGTTTGAAACTCCAGCTCCAAGAGCTTTAGTAGCTATAGAAAGCATTTCTGATGTAGTCATATTAGTTGAAACTAAAGGTAATAAATCATTAATTAATCCAGGAACTTCAGTAATGCTTATATTTTTAAATTTATCAAAGATTGCAGATAGTACATCTCTTTGTCTTTCTGTCCTCTTATAATCTCTCCCTTCTGTATACCTAATTCTACAGTAAGCAGCAGCTTGAGTTCCATTTAATACTTGTCTACCAGCACTATATAATGGTTCAGTTACAGTTCCATTCTGAAAATCTATACTATTAATATAACTATTTATAAAATCTAGCTCTTCATTAGTTATTTCAAGCTCAACACCACCAAGCTTGTCTATAATTATAGGAAGTGTATGTAAGCTTACATGGACAAATTTATCTACTTGAAGGTTAAAATTATAATTTATAGTTTTTAATATTAATTCTGGACCTCCAAGGGCAAAGGTATAATTTAGATTTTCTTTACCGCCATCAGGTAAGTCTAAATAAATATCTCTCATAAGAGAGAAGAGCTTAATATTACCTTTCTTAGTGTCTATAGAGAGAATCATAGTTGCATCAGATGCACCTAATTTAGTTTTATCATATGGATAATCTGAGCCGAATAATGCAACAGTTATTACATCTTCATCTTCTTTTATAGGTTCCTTTCCAATATCTGTTACAAATGATCTGTCTATTTCTACAGTATTAATTTTAGATGATAAATTTATAATCACGATAGATCCAACTAAAACTAAAATACATATAAAAGATAGAAATCCTAATAATACTTTCTTACTAATAGATGATTTTTTCTTTCGCTTTCTTCTTGTCATAACCCACCCCACAAAAAATAGTAATATATGTATTATAACATATTATGAGGGAAAATATAATTTATAGAGTTTTAAAGATGCTAAATAATATAACTTATAAAGACCAATAAATAAAATTATTAAAATCTATTAAAGTCTTATTTAGCATGCTTTTTATATCTATTATTACGTTTTTTTCAATATATTCATGTTCGGTATAAGAAGGTGTTTGATTATATACTTTAAACATCTTATAAATATTAGATATAGGAATATCTTTAAAATGTAAATGAGGTACTGCAAGTATTATTCCATCTATATCTTCTATCTCCTCAATATTAATTAAATCAATATTGTAATTGCTTTTTAGATAAGTACTATCTGCTAATGGATCTGAAACAATAACTTCAATACCATATTCCTTTAAATCTTTTATAATATCGAAAACTTTACTGTTTCGTATATCTGAACAGTCCTCTTTAAATGTTATTCCAAGTATAGCGATACGACAGTTCTTTATTTTTTTGTTAGCTTTTATTAAGCATTTTATAGTCGAATCTACAATATATTTAGACATATTATTATTTATTAATCTAGAAGTATTTAATAAGTTTAAGTCTGTATTTAAAGTTTTTCCTTTATGAATTAAATAATAAGGGTCAATTCCTATACAATGTCCACCAACTAACCCAGGGGTTAAATTAATAAAGTTCCATTTAGTACTAGCAGCTTTAATCACAGCTGAAGTATCTATGTTTAATTTATTAAATAAAATTGATATTTCGTTGAAGAATGCAATATTAACATCTCTTTGTGAGTTTTCAATTACTTTTGCAGCTTCTGCTATTTTTATACTTTCAGCTTTATAAATACCTGCTTCAATTATTAATTCATAAACTTTTGAAATTATATTTAATGATTCATTATCAATTCCAGCTACGATTTTTACAGTGTTTTCTAAGGTGTGAATCTTATCACCTGGATTTATTCTTTCAGGAGAGTAACCAACCTTAAAGTCGATGCCGCATTTTAATTTAGATTCATTTTCTATAATAGGAATACAAATATCTTCTGTAACTCCAGGATAAACTGTTGATTCATATACGATTACAGAACCTTTACTCAAATTTCTAGCTACAGTTTTAGTTGCTTCGATTAAAGGAGACAAATCAGGAGTGTTATC
Source organism: Clostridium hominis (assembly GCF_014287825.1). Lineage (NCBI taxonomy): Bacteria > Bacillati > Bacillota > Clostridia > Eubacteriales > Clostridiaceae > Clostridium > Clostridium hominis. The sequence goes on along the minus strand of NZ_JACOOO010000004.1, from coordinate 532,238 downwards.
ACATTTTGTTGGAGTAGGCACTACTATAATATGAAATTTACAGTTCTGTAAATCATCTTCATTAGATGTAAATAGGATTTTACTATTAATTAAAGAGGAAGTATCAGCTTCATTAGTTATATCTAAACCTTTTTTATAATTTTCAATTTTAGATTTATTAATATCAAAACCTACAACATCAAGATATTTAGAAAATGAAAGTGCTAATGGTAAGCCTACATATCCTAATCCGATAATTGATATTTTTTCCTTTTTATTCTTTAGTTTATTATACAGTTCCATTTTGAGATCCTTTCTTAAAGTAGATTACTTATTTATTGTTAAAAGTTTACATAAGTATAATAGCATAGATAATTACAACAAAATACTTAAGATAACTATATTATATATACGACCAAGATTAAAAAAGTGTAATTAAAACTAATATATTTATAAAATATGGCAACTCTATTATTTTACATTTAAAGATAATATTATATAATATTATTTGAAAATAAATTTAGTATGTGGAGGTATTAGAGATGGCAGTTTTAGTATCTGGAGGAATGGGATATATAGGAAGCCATACAACTGTAGAGCTTTTAAATGCAGGCTTTGATGTTGTAATAGCAGATGATTTAAGTAATAGTAAGGAATTAGTAAAGGATAGAATAGAAAAAATAACAGGAAAAACTACTAAGTTCTACAATGTAGATTTAACTAACGAAGAGGAAGCTGAAAAAGTATTTTTAGAAAATGATATAGATTCAGTAATCCATTTTGCTGCATTTAAGGCAGTAGGTGAATCTGTAGAAAAGCCACTTGAATATTACTACAATAATATAACTAGTGCATTAGTAATGTTAAGACTTATGAGGAAATATGATTGTAAAAACTTTGTATTTAGTTCTTCTGCAACAGTTTATGGAGATGCAAAGGTTGTTCCAATAACTGAAGATTCTCCACTTTCAGCAACAAATCCATATGGAAGAACAAAGCTTATGATAGAAGATATGTTAAGGGATATTGCAAAGGCAGATCCAACATTAAACATAGCTATTTTAAGATATTTTAATCCAGTAGGAGCTCATAAGAGTGGAACTATAGGGGAAGATCCAAACGGAATTCCAAATAACTTAATGCCTTATATAACAAAGGTAGCAGTTGGGGAATTAAAACAATTAAGAGTATTTGGAAACGACTATCCAACTCATGATGGAACAGGGGTAAGAGATTATATTCATGTTGTTGATTTAGCAACTGGACATGTTAAGGCTTTAGAAAAATTAAAAACTAATCCAGGACTTGTAACTTATAATCTTGGAACAGGAAACGGATATTCAGTTCTTGATGTTGTAAAAGCTTTTGCTGAAGCATCAGGTAGAGATATTCCTTATGAAATAGTTGATAGAAGACCAGGAGATATAGCAACTTGTTATGCAGATCCAAAGGTAGCTAATGAAGAATTAGGATGGTCTGCTGAAAGAGGAATTAAAGAAATGTGTGAAGATTCTTGGAGATGGCAAAGCAATAATCCTAAGGGTTATAATTAGATAATAAAAAGAGCAATAATTAGTTTCAAACAACTTATTATTGCTTTTTTTATGAATATGCTAGAAAGATATGTCAATAGTAATAGAATGGATTAAAGGATAATAATGTAAAATGAGAAGATCTTAGTGAAAGGTAGATAAAGAAATCAATAGAAGTAGGAATAAATGATATAACGGTTATTGTAGGCTATATAAAAGAAAAAATTATTACTTAAAGGAAAAGTTTAATGTAGATATAAGATATTTATATTTAAAATATAGAAAATCTAAAAATGTGTATAAGAAAATATAATAAGTGAGATATATTGAAGTTTGACTCATTAAATGATTTAAGAGCTTTTGATAAAGTATATATATGATTAAAGGTTAACTGATGGAATACTTGCAATTATAATTTCTATTAAAATTACAATTTCTAAAGATAAAAAATAGAAGAAATTCGAAATAATATAGCTTAAGTATTATTTTAAAGAAGTTGTTTATTGATTGTAAGAAATGATTATTTTTATATGCATAAATAGCCAAGTGAAAAAGTTGTAAATATACTAGATTTAAGCGAAAAGTATAGTAAAATATAAAAATAAATGGTTTTTATGTAAAATGTTTATTTAGAGAATAAAATTGGTGGTGTAAATTTAATGAAAAAAATAAAAAGAAAGTAATATTGTTAATAGCTTTTGCAATACTATTAAACTGTTTAATAGTAAAGCCTACTATGGCTGAGAAGAAGAATGCCTTTTTAAATTCTATATTTTCTAGAAGCTTAAATGGATGGTATAGAGAAAACGATAAATGTTTTTTTTTTATAATAATGAGAAAGTTACAGGATGGCTTAATGATAACGGTACGTGGTATTATACAGATTCACCTGGAGTAATGAAGACAGGATGGTTAAATCTTTCTGGAAGTTGGTATTATCTAAAAAGTAGTGGGGTAATGGTAACTTGGTGGAATGATATAGATGGAGTAAAATATTACTTTTATTAAGATGGAAGGATGGCTATTGGAGATTTAGAAGATAATTTTAATTGGTATCTATTTGATATTAATGGTTATAGCGAAACTGGATGGCAGAGTAAAAATAATAAATGGTACTATTATGATAACATAACAGCAGATATTGAAAGAGAAATATGGCAAAACAATGGAGTTGAAGTTATAGCTAACGAAAATGAGTGGAATATATATTAATAACGGCAAGTTCTAAAATAACTTTAGTTATTTTAGAACTTTTTTTGTCGTTTTTTAACGACAAATTTAAAAAGGTTTTTTAGGCAAATATTTAGCTAAGTTTAATTCAATTAATATATATATATATATAAAAGGTAATAAAAGTATTAAGTGGATTATTTAATGATGATATATGTTTATTATTGGTATATAAAAAGTTTAATTGATGAAAGGTAAAAAAAATATTTATTTATCAGAAAAAGTCTTTATGATATAATAATTTTACTAGATAATATTAAAGTTATATTATAAGTGTTTTTATTACAGTTAATAAACATATTAATAAGAATATATGTAGATTAGAAAGCCCTATTTTATTGTGAATAGTGGTTTTTGTTTTGTAAACATAAAATAATAGTATAGGTGGTAGGGGGAAATGGATAATTTAGCAGTAAAAACTGATGTTGAATTTGTTAGAAAGGAAGAAAGAAAGCTTTATAAAATTTTTAAACGTTTAATGGATATTTGTGGAGCTGTAGTAGGATTATTATTAGTGAGCCCAATTTTGTTAATTGTTAGCGTATTAATAAAGTTAGAATCTAAAGGACCGGTAGTATTTTCTCAAACTAGAGTTGGGCTAGACGGTAAAGAATTTAAGATGTACAAGCTTAGATCCATGGTTGTAAACGCAGAAGAACTTAAGAAAAAGCTTGAAGCACAAAATGAAATGTCAGGACCTATGTTTAAAATTAAAGATGATCCTAGAATAACTAAAGTAGGCAAATTTATAAGAAAAACTAGTATAGATGAATTAGCTCAATTAGTAAATGTACTAAAAGGTGATATGAGCCTTGTAGGGCCAAGACCAAGCTTGCCTAAAGAAGTTGAGCAATTTGAAGAGTGGATGTTAGAAAGATTAGAGGTTAAACCAGGATTAACTTGTTATTGGCAGGTTATGGGGAGAAATAATATTGAATTTGAAGATTGGATGAAGCTTGATGTTAAATATGTAAGAGAAAGAAGCTTTTGGCTTGACATAAAATTGATATTTAAAACATTCTTTGTATTATTTGGAGATAAAAATGCTTATTAAGGAGGATAATGATATGTTAACTGCACTAATAATGGCTGGGGGAAAAGGGACAAGATTTTGGCCGCTTTCAACTGAAGAAAAACCAAAACAATTTTTAAATTTAATAGGTAAAGAAACTATGATACAAATGACTGTTAATAGAATAAAACCTATTATTCCAATGGAAAGGATTTTTGTATGTACAGGGGAAAGATATGTTGAGTTAGTAAAAGAACAATTGCCAGAGTTACCAGAAAGAAATATTATAATTGAACCAGAAGGAAGAAATACAGCTCCATGCATTACATTATCTGCATTAGTTATAAATAGATACTATAAAAATGCCTCTATGGTGGTATTACCATCAGATCATCTAATTAGAAGAGAAGATAAATTTAGAGAAATAATTAAAGCTGCTAGAGAGTTTTTAAATGATAATAATGAGGCTATATTAACATTAGGAATGACTGCAAATAGAGCAGAAACAGGATATGGTTACATAAAATGTGGAAATGAGAGTTTTGTAGTAGATCAAAATAGGGTTATTAAAGTAGATTCATTTGTTGAGAAGCCAAATAAAGAAAAGGCTAAAGAATATCTATTAAGTGGTAATTATCTATGGAATGGTGGAATGTTTATGTGGAAGATAGATAATATCTTAAATCAACTTAAGAAATATGCTACTTCTACATATGAAGCATTACAGCCGATAGAAAATGTCAGAGAAGAGAATCTACAAAGAGTTATAGATAATAATTACAAAAATACAGAGGCTATATCTATAGATTATGCAGTGCTTGAGAAATCAAGTGATATATATGTTATGCCAAGCGATATAGCTTGGGATGATATTGGATCTTGGAACTCTATGGAAAGATATAGAGAAAAGGATGGTAATGGCAATATTGAAGTTGGAGATGTTAATCAATTAAATACAAATAATAATTTAATTATTTCATCTACAAAGAAAATAATAGTTAGTGATATTGAAGATATATATGTAATTGAAACTGATGAAAATATAGTTATAGGCAAAAAATCTAATATAGATAAAATTAAGCAAATAAAAGAAAGTGTTGGATTATAAAATGAGTAGAATGAAATTTCTTAATACTGAAATAGATAATTTAACTATGAATGAAGCTATAGAAAAAATTGATTTACTAATACAAGAGAAAAAGTCTGCATACGTTGTAACGCCGAATGTTGATCATATAGTTAAATTAGAAAATGATAAAGAATTTAGAGAAGTTTATAAAGAAGCAGATTTGATATTAACAGATGGGATGCCTTTAATATGGATATCAAGATTGCAAAAAAATCATATAAAAGAAAAAGTTTCAGGATCAGATTTGTTTCCTAAAGTATGTGAACTTGCTGCAAAAAAATCATATAAAGTATTTTTATTAGGAGCTGCAGAAGGAGTAGCAGTAAAAGCAGCAGAGAATTTAACTGAAAAATATAATGAATTAAGTATTGTTGGAACCTACTCCCCAAGTTATGGATTTGAAAAAAATGAAGAAGAAGTTAATAATATTATTAAAATGATAAATGATGTAAAACCAGACATATTAGCAGTTGGGTTAGGAGCACCAAAACAAGAAAAGTTTATACATAAATATAAGGATAGATTTAATGTGCCAATATCACTGGCTATTGGTGCAAGTATTGATTTTGAGGCAGGAAATATTAATAGAGCACCAAAGTGGATGCAAAATTCAGGATTAGAATGGTTTTATAGATTAATAAAAGAACCTAAAAGAATGTTTAAAAGGTATATAGTAGATGATTTAAAGATAATAAATATAACTATTAAATACTATAAAAAAGGGAGTCGTAATTAATGAAAAGAATGTTATTTTTAACAACAGAATTACCCTATCCTTTAGATAATGGTGGTAAGATAAGAACTTATAATATGATTAAAGGACTAAGTGGAGAATACAATATAGATGTTGTTTGTTTTTCAGAGTTAGAAGATAATACTAATAGTATTAAAGAGCTAAAAGAAATATGCAACAATGTATATGTCTTTAAAAAGTTATATACAAATAGTAAGAGTAAGAGCAAATTAATAAGAAATGTATTATCATCTACTATTAAAAATATACCTTTCATAGTTGGTAAATTTAGTGATAATGGATATCGTGAAAAAGTTGAGATGTTATTAGGTGAAAATAATTATAATTGTATTTTAGTAGATCACTTACAAGTAGCTCAATTTGTTCCTGAAAAATATCTATTGCAAGCAGTATTAAGTCAGCATAATTGTGAATATTTAATATTAAAAAGAATGGCACAAGAAAGTTCAAATTACTTAAAAAAAGTATATGTAGAGTATGAATCAAGAAAACTTGAGAAATATGAAAAGAAGATGTGTAGCCAATTTAAGAAAGTTGTATTGTTAAGTGAGGAGGATAAGAAGTTTTTAATAGGTAAAGAGTATAATGGTGAAAATTCTTTTATTTTGCCTATTTCTGTTGAGATGAACTTCAAGAAGAAAAATATAAACTCAGAAAAGAAAAATATATTATTTTTAGGAACTATGTCTTGGCTACCTAATGAGCAGGGAGTTTTGTGGTTTTTAGAAAATGTATGGCATCATATTAAGAATTATGGATATAAACTATACATTGTAGGTAAAAATCCATCAGACAGCATTAAAAAATTTGAAGATAGTAATGTTGTAATTACAGGATATGTTGATGATATTAATGAATATATAGAATTATGTGATTTTAGTATAGTACCTCTTTTCATTGGTGGAGGAATGAGGGTGAAAATATTAGAATGTATGGCGAAAAATATGCCAATAATATCTACCACCATAGGTGCTGAAGGTATTGAGGCTGTAGATGATAATAATATTTTAATCGCAGACACGGTAGATGAATTTATAAATAAAATTAAAAAAATTCAAGATGAAAATATATATAATAAAATACGACAAAGTGCTACGAAATTAATAGAAGAAAAGTATTCAATAAGTGCTGTAAATAATCAACTTATTAATATATTAAGTGAATAAAGGGAGGACTGTAATGAGATTAGAGTCTGAAAAGAGTGATTATAAAATAATGTACAGCATAGTACTACTTTATCCATTGATAGATATTTTTTATGTAATTAATGAAATTTATTTAAAAATAGAATTTCCTATTAATCAGATTATTAGGGGAGTAATATTATTATTTATTATAAAACAGTTTATAAAAACTAAGGATATATTTAAGGTAGGAATATTAGCTGCAATATTAGGTATTAATGAATTATTTTATTTATTTTTATTTAAAGAAGATAACTCATTAATAAGTAATTTAGGATATGTATTAAAGATTTTATTATTTATTTCTACTTTCTATGCAATAAGAAATATGTTAAAAAATAAGAGTATAAAAATGGAAAAATTGCTTAAAGTAATTAGCTTTTCCTCAATTATAATAAGTTGTAATATTCTCCTAGCTAAGTATTTTGGATTAGGTTTTACATCGTATATTGGTGATGTAGCTAGAAATGGCTTTAAAGGTTATTTTTTAACTATAAATATGGTAGTTTCATTTATGACTATTATTACACCTATAGTTTTTGCAACATATATACAATCAAAAGAGAAAAAGTTCTTTTATCTATATTTAGTAGATATTTATGCTCTCATATGTACAGGGTCTAAATTTGGAGTATTGTCATCATTATTTATGATTGTATTGATGGGAGTTTATTTTATATCTAAAATTGATATGAAAAAGTATTTGAAAAAATTACTATTAGTAAGCGGTATAAGTTTAATTATATTAGTGTTATTTTTAGGAAAAGATATTTTAAACTTTATAAATGCTTTAATTCAAGATTATGAAAAAGTAAATTATCAAAATATATTTGCATACTTACTAAATAATAGAAACTTACAAATTCTTTATCTTAATGAATTTATAGATAAGTTAGGGTGGATAATTAGTCCTCTAATGTTGTTTGGATTAGGATTTAGTAATGCTAATAAAATTATTGAGAGTGGTAAATCAGACTTTAAGATTATAGAAATGGATTTCCATGGACTATTGTATTACTCTGGAATTATAGTTGCTACTGTAGTAATAGTATTTATTGTTATAAGATTATCTAAATTAATAGTATTTGTTATTAAAAATAAAAGAGACTTTATGCTTTGGAGTATTTTAACATCTATATTATTAGTATTAGTTCAATCAATTTTAGGAGGACATGTAATCTATGAAGCAGGTCCAGGATTTTACTTTAGTATTGTATTAGCAATAAGTGAATACATAGTAAATAATAGATATTCAATAATTGAAGATAAATATACTGATACTTCAGAAATAAAAATTATTAATGAAGACAAAATAGGAATAGTATTAGTAAACTACAATGGAGAAAAGTTTAATGATGATTGTTTAGAATCAATCTTTAATAGTGATTATAAAAATTATGAAATAATTATAGTAGACAATAATTCGTCAGATAATTCTGTTGATGTTCTTAAACAAAAATATAGTAATAAGATAAAATTAATCGAGTTAGAAGAAAACTTAGGGTTTTCTTTTGCTAACAATGTGGGCATTGAATTAGCAATAAAGAATAACTGTGATTATATATTATTATTAAACAATGATACGATAATAAACAAAGATATGATAACTACAATGGTAAATGCGTCAGAAGATAAAAAATATATAGTTTCACCTAAGATATATTACTATTCTAATAAGAATATCATTTGGTCTGCAGGTGGTAAAATAGATTGGAATAAGGGAATTACAATACAGTATGGAATGGGAGAAGAGGATTCTTATGCTGTAAATAAAAAGTGTGAGATAGATTTTGCAACAGGTTGTTGTATACTAATACCTAATAATGTATTTAAAACAATAGGATTTTTATCAGATGAGTATTTTTTATATTATGAAGACACAGATTATTGTGTAAGAATAAGACGAGCTGGATTTAAGATAATTTATGAACCAAAAGCTGTTATGTATCATAGGGTAAGTGCATCGACAGGTGGAACAAAATCGCCACTATATATATACTATATGACAAGAAATAGATTGATATTTAACAAGAAGTTTAATAAAAGGAATATAATAGCTATGAGTTATTTTTATACTACGACAATAATAAAAAGTATTATAAACAAAATAAAAAAACAAGATTATATAGTAGAAGAAACAAAAAGAGGAATTTCAGATTATAAAGATTCAGTAAGTGGGAAAAGTGATAGATTTTAATAAAGAGTAAAAATAAAGGAATATTATGTGAAATTCTTTGAATTAAGTTTTAGGGGTAATAATGACAAAAAAATTAAATTATAATATATGTATGTTAAGAGTAATAAGTGCATTATTAGTTGTAATGCTACATATCTCTCAACCTTTAGTATCTAATTATTATTTATATGGTAAAGAGGTATGGTGGGGAGCTAATTTATTAAATGTTTTATCAAGGTTTGCTGTGCCAATTTTTTTTATGGTAAGTGGTGCTTTATTACTGACCAAGATAGAAGATCCAATTAAATTTTATAAAAATAGATTTTTAAATATATTAATTCCATTTATTATATGGTCTTTTGTGTTAATAGTTTATAAAAATGCAGGAGATTTGACTCAAATATCATTAAAGAATTCTCTTATTGAAATTATTCAAAATCAAGTATATTTTCATTTATGGTTTTATTATGATTTAATTTCTATATATATTTTAGTGCCTATTATGAGGAAAATCATAGTAGCATTAAATGAAAAAGAACTTTTATTTATTCTGGTGTTATGGGGAGTATTTAATAATATAATTCCTACAATGCAGTTTTCATTTGATTTTAATATCGCTATTAAAAATATGTTTTTTGTTGGAAATATAGGATATTTTCTATTAGGATATTATCTTAAAACTTATGTAGTTGAGAGGATAAACTTGATTAAATCAGGAATAATTTTTGTTATTGGATATGTAGGCTCTGTTATTTTGGTTTATAAAAGTATATATCTTGATAGTGGTGGTGTTGATCAGTTCTTTTATAGTGGAAACAGTGCTTTTATTTTAATTATGAGCATTGGAATATTTATTTTTATAAATAAGATAAGATTTGCTGATAATAGTATATTAAAGAAATTAATAATATTTTTAAATGGATATACAGTAGGAATTTATTTTTTACATCCAATAATAATCGATATATTAATTAAATTTAATATAAGTATTGATAGAATTCCTAAATTTTACGGATTAATTATAATTTACTTAGTTGTATTAAGTATATGCTTAATTATAATATCAATAATGAAAAAGATTCCTTTTGTAAAAAAAGTAGTTTAAATAAATATTGTATAAAAAATGAGGTGAGTGAATGAAGGGAATAGTTTTAGCTGGAGGCTCAGGTACAAGGCTTTATCCAGTAACAAAGGCAATGTCAAAACAAATGGTACCCATATACGACAAACCGATGATATATTATCCAATATCAGTACTAATGTTAGCTGGAATAAAGGAGATATTAATAATATCAACGCCAAGAGATATAGTTAATTTTAAGGAGTTATTTAAAGATGGTTCAGAGTTTGGTTTAAATATAGAGTATGCTATACAAGAGCAACCGAACGGTTTAGCAGAAGCATTTATTATTGGAGAAGAATTCATAGGTAGCGATAGTGTAGCTATGATTTTAGGAGATAATATTTTTTATGGACAAAACTTTAGTTCGCATTTAAAAGAAGCAGCTTCATTAGGGAGAGGAGCACAGGTATTTGGATATTATGTACAGGACCCTAGAGCTTTTGGAGTAGTTGGATTTGATGAAAATGGAAGAGTGACTTCATTAGAAGAAAAACCGGAACATCCAAAATCTAAATATGCTGTACCAGGACTTTATTTTTATGATAATTCAGTCGTAGAAAAGGCTAAAGCCTTAAAACCATCTGTTAGAGGAGAGCTAGAAATAACAGATTTAAACAAAGTATATATGGAGGAAGAAAGCTTAACAGTAAATTTATTAGGTAGAGGAATGGCTTGGCTTGATACAGGAACACATGATTCAATGCTTAAAGCATCAAACTTTGTTGAGGCAGTTCAAACTACTCAAGGTACATATATTGCTTGTTTAGAGGAAATTGCTTATAGAAAAGGATGGATTTCTAGAGAGCAAGTTAGAGAATTAGCTGGACCATTAATGAAAACAGGATACGGAAAATATTTAATGGAAGTTATTGAGGAGTAGAGTGATGGAAGTAGGAAACTTTAAATTTATTGAAACAAAAATACCAGATCTTTATATAATTGAACCAAAGATTTTTGGGGATAATAGAGGTTATTTTATGGAAAGTTATAATAAACAAGCCTTTGATAAAGTAGGATTAACTATGACTTTTGTTCAAGATAATGAGTCAAGATCTAAAAGGGGTGTATTAAGAGGACTACATTTCCAAACTCAACATACTCAAGGTAAGCTTGTAAGATGTACTGAAGGTGAAGTATGGGATGTAGCTGTTGATTTAAGAAAGGGATCGCCAACATACGGACAATGGGAAGGTGTTTACTTAAGTTCGGAAAATAAGAGACAGTTTTATGTTCCAGAAGGATTTGCACATGGTTTTCTAGTATTATCTGAAGTTGCTACATTTAACTATAAATGTACAGATTTCTATTCTCCAGAGCATGACGGTGGACTTTTATGGAATGATGAGGATATAAAAGTAGAATGGCCTATTGAAGGTCTTGAAGAAATATTATTATCAGAAAAGGATAAAAGGCAAAGAAAATTTAGAGAATTAGATTTACCTTTTGTGTATGAGGGGTAGGTATTAGCTATGAAGATATTAATTACAGGATCAAATGGTCAATTAGGAAATGAGCTTCAAAGAATTATAGCAACAGGTAGTGCTGAAATTGGAGAAGTATCAAATGAAATAAAAACTTCTGAAGTATTTGCTTTAGATGTAGATAGATTAGATATAACTAATTTACAACAAGTAAAGATAGTTTTATCAGAGATTAAACCAGATGTAGTTATAAACTGTGCAGCAGCAACAAATGTTGATGGTTGTGAAAGTAATCAAGATTTAGCCTTTAGAATTAATGCAATAGGTGCTAGAAATTTAGCGATAGTTGCAGAAGAAATAGGAGCGAAATTAGTACAAGTTTCTACAGACTATGTATTTAGTGGAGTAGGAGATACACCCCTTACAGAGTTTGAATTAACTGCACCTTATAGTGTTTATGGAAAGACTAAGCTTTTAGGGGAAGAATATGTTAGGGAATTCTCTTCAAAATATTATATAGTAAGAACTGCATGGCTTTATGGATATGTAGGACATAACTTTGTATATACAATGATGAAGCTAGGAAATGTGAAGGATGAAATAAGTGTAGTAAATGATCAACTTGGAAATCCAACTCATGCAAATGACTTGGCATATCATATATTAAAACTTATAGAAACTGAAGAGTATGGCATATATCACTGTACTGGAAAAGGTGAATGTAGCTGGTATGATTTTGCAAGTGAAATAATGGAATTAGCGGATAGAAAGTGTAAAGTTAATCCTTGTACATCTGAAGAGTATAAAGTGATGAATCCAAGTGCAGCAAAAAGGCCAGAATATTCATCTCTAGATAATATGATGCTTAGATGCACTATAGGTGATGAAATGAGAGATTGGAAAGAGGCTTTACAATCATTTATGAATAACGTAGAAAAGTAGAATTTATTTAGTAAAGGGGTTTAATAATGAAAACTTATTTAGTTACAGGTGGAGCAGGATTTATAGGATCTAACTTCATTTTATATATGTTAAATAAATATAATGATATAAGAGTAATTAATTTAGATAAATTAACTTATGCAGGAAATTTAGAAAATTTTAGATCAATTGAAAATGATGAGAGACATATATTTGTTCAAGGAGATATATGTGATTCAAAATTAGTAGCTGAACTTTTTGAAAAATATGAAATAGATTATGTTGCTCACTTTGCAGCAGAGTCACATGTTGATAGAAGTATAAGAGAACCAGAAGTATTTGCTAAGACAAATGTTATGGGAACTGTTAATCTTTTAAATTGTGCTAAGAATGCATGGGAAAATGAAGATGGGACTTGGAAAGAAGGAGTTAAGTTCTTACACGTATCAACTGATGAAGTTTATGGTTCATTAGGAGAAACAGGGTACTTCATGGAAACTACTCCATTAGATCCTCATAGTCCGTATTCATCAAGTAAAGCTGCATCAGATTTGATGGTTAAGGCTTACCATGATACATATAAAATGCCAATTAATATAACAAGATGTTCAAATAACTATGGACCATTCCAATTCCCAGAAAAGCTAATACCATTATTAATTAATAACTGTTTATCCCATAAGGAATTACCAGTATACGGTGATGGAATGAATATAAGAGACTGGTTATTCGTAGAGGACCATGCTAAGGCTATAGATATGGTTATTAACAATGGTAGAATAGGTGAGGTTTATAATGTTGGTGGCCATAATGAAAGAACTAATATAACAATAGTTAAGACTGTAATTGGATATTTAAATGAAAATGTAGATAAAGAAGTTACTGAGAATTTAATTAAGTATGTAGAAGATAGAAAAGGTCATGACAGAAGATACGGAATAGATCCAACTAAGATCAAAGAAGAATTAGGATGGTATCCAGAAACTACATTTGAAGTTGGAATTAAAAAGACTATTAAATGGTACTTAGATAATCAAGAATGGATGAATAATGTAACATCTGGAGAGTATATGAATTACTATAGTGAAATGTATAAATAAAAATATAGAGAATTTTTAAATGAGAGGATTTGAAGCTCTATAATTAATTAATTTTATTTAAATATATGTGAAGTTAAGATTTTTTATATTTAAAAATAAATTTAATTATTATATTTGTCTTTAAATCCTCTTAGATACTTTAATATGACTTATATTAGTAAGTTCAAAAAACACTATAATAAATATAGTTAAGAGGTTTTAATATGAAGATAAATATAATAATTCCATTCACTTATTTAACAGGGGGAATAAGAGTAATATTTTTATATGCAAACTATTTAAGTAAAAAAGGATATGATGTGTGCGTTTATGTACCAATGGTAGCATATAAGTTTAATCATAATAATATAAAACGATTAAAGATGAGTTTAATAAATACAATAAAAAGAAGAAGTAAAGTTGAATGGTTTAATTGCAACTTTACAATAAAGTTAATTCCGAAAATTAATAATTTATTTTTAAGGAATGCTGATAGAGTTATTGCAACAGCTTGGCCGACAGCCGTAGACGTGAGTAAATTAGATAAATCTAAGGGAGAAAAGGTTTATTTAATACAAGATTATGAAATATGGAGTGGAGATCCTAATGAAGTAGATAGTACCTTTAATTTACCTCTAAATAGAATTGTTATTACCAAAACATTACAAGATTTAATTAAAGAGAAGTTTAATGCTGATTCTACAATTATTTATAATGGATTAGATGAAAATGAATTCTTGTTAGGAGAAAAAGTTACCAACTCTACTAAAAATATATTAATGCTTTATAATGAGGCTGAAAATAAGGGTTCAATTGAAGGTATAGAGATATTAAAGCAAATTAAAGAAAAATATAATGTAAATATTAAATTGTTTGGATTTAAGTATGGTTTTAATATTCCAAATCAATTTGAATTTTATGAAAATCCATCAAGAGAAAAACTATTAAGTTTGTATAGAGAAAGCGACATATATGTATTTCCGAGTAAACATGAAGCTTGGGGATTACCTGTTATGGAGGCTATGGCTAACAAGTGCGCTGTGGTTGGAAATAATGTTGGCTGTTTAAAGGAGATTGCTACAGATAATTTAAATTCTTTATTAATAGAAAACTGTAATTATAAAGATATGAAATTTAAAATTGAAGGCTTGTTAAATGATAATGAAAAGTTAAAAAAGATTCAAGACAATGGTTATGAGCTAGCCAAAAAGTTTAAATGGATAAATTCATTTGAAAAATTTGAAAGCTTTTTAAGTAATTTAAATTAAAATTAAAGTTATAGTAGGAGAATAAAATGGCCAAAGAGAAAAATATGTTTAAAAATTTTTTGTATAATACTATGTTTACAGTATTAAATTTATTATTTCCAATAATAACATTACCATATGTATCAAGAATAATAGGAGCTGAAGGAATTGGTAAAGTTAACTTTTCTAATTCTATAGTAAATTATTTTTTAATTATAGCATCACTAGGAATACCACTATATGGAGTTAGAGAAATTGCAAAAGTAAGAAAAGATAGAAAAAAACTATCTCAAGCTTTTAGTGAGATATTTATTGTCAATTTTTTATCTACTATATTATGTATAGTTTCTTATTACCTAATGGTAAGTAACTTAGTTTACTTTTCAAAAGAAAAATTATTATTTTTAACAGTAGGTATAAATTTATTCCTTAATATTTTCAACTTAGATTGGTTTTATCAAGGATTAGAAGAGTATAAATACATAACCATTAGAAGTGTGATAATAAAGTCAATTTCAATTATAATATTATTTATTTTTGTTAGAACAAGAGAGGATTATATTAAATATGCATTAATTAATATTATAGCTATAAGTGGTAATAACTTAATAAATATGGTAAACATAAGGAGATTTACTAGTTTTACACTTAAAGGATTAAATATTAAAAAGCGTATAAGACCAATATTAGTACTACTATCAATACAGGTTTCTGTAAATATATATATAAACTTAGATACAACTATGTGTGGGATATTAGCTGATGAAGTTAGTGTTGGATATTATAGTAATGCTGTAAAAATAAATAAAATAATAGTTACAGTTGTTACCTCTATAAGTACAATATTATTACCAAGACTATCATTTTATATAGAAAATAATGAAGTTGATAGGTTTAATGAAATTGTAAGTAATGTGTTTAAAATAATAATATTTGCTGGAATTCCAGCAAGTATAGGTATGTTATTTGTATCAGAAAATATAGTTAATATAATGTTTGGTGCTGAATTTATGCCAGCAATAAAAACTATGCAGATATTAAGCCCGCTAATACCTATTTTAGCTATTGGAAATTTATTTGGAACACAAGTGTTAATGCCTATTGGTGAAGAAAAAAAACTGTTAGCATCTGTAGTTGCCGGATCAATAGTAAACTTCACATTAAATATGATTTTAATACCTATATATAGAGAGAATGGTGCAGCTTTAGCAACTGTTACAGCAGAACTAATTGTAATGATAATACAAGTAAGATATGCATTAAAGTTTGTTAAGGTGAAAATTGAAAAAAAGGATTTGTCTGCAATAATTTTTTCGAATTTAGTTATGATTATTTGTTTAGTTATAATTAAATTATATATAAAAGGAGTCTTTTTAAATTTAATAGTTTCTGTATTATCAGCGGGAATAATATATTTACTTATTAACATTAAAATGAAAAATACAGCATTTGATGATATAGTAACTCAGTTAAAGAAAAAATAAAAATATTTTATTGAGTGTATAGATATAGTATTAAATTTAAATAACATATAAAGAAGTTTTACAGGAGATTAAAATGAAGTATAAAGATAAATATAATTTATGGTTAAATTATATAAAAATTAAAAGTGAAACTAAGATGGAGTTGTTAAAAATTGACGATGAACTTGATATAGAAGATAGATTTTATAAGGATTTAGATTTTGGAACAGGTGGACTTAGAGGAGTAATAGGGGCTGGAAGTAATAGAATGAATATATATACTGTTGCTAAAGCAACTCAAGGATATGCTCAATATTTAAATGCTAGCTTTGAATCACCATCAGTGGCTATAGCTTATGATTCAAGAAATATGTCTAAGGAGTTTGCAAAGGCAACAGCTTTAACTTTTGCTGCTAATAATATAAAGGTATATTTATTTGAAGATTTAAGACCTACCCCAATGCTCTCATTTACTGTAAGAGAGCTAGGGTGCAAAGGTGGAATAGTTATAACTGCATCTCATAATCCTAAACAGTATAATGGCTATAAGGTTTATGGAGAAGATGGTGGGCAAATAACTGATGAAACTGCTAAAGAAGTTATTGGATATATTAATAATATAGATATATTTAATGATGTGAAGTCTATAGCTGAAGAAAAAGCTTTAGAAGATGGATTATTAACTTATATTGGTGAAGATATTGATAGAATTTATATTGATAAAGTTAAGTCTTTAATATTAAGGAAAGACTTAATAGATGAAAAGGCAAAAGAACTTAATATAATATATACTCCAATTCATGGTTCTGGGCTTATGCCAATAAAGAGAACTTTAACTGAATTAGGATTTAAAAAGTTAAATATAGTTAAAGAGCAAGAGAAACCAGATGGTAACTTCCCAACGGCATCTTATCCAAATCCAGAAGAAAAGAGCGTATTCAACATAGCTTTAGATATGGCAAAGGATATTAATCCAGATATAATATTTGGAACAGATCCAGACTGTGACAGAATAGGTGTTGTTGTAAAAGAAAATTCTGGTGGCTATAGAGTATTAACAGGCAATCAAACAGGGATGCTATTAGCTCACTATATCTTAAAGTCTTTAAAAGATATGGACAAGTTGCCTGAAAATGCTGCAGTTATAAAGACTATAGTAACGACTGAAGGTGTTAGAAAGATAGTTGAAAGCTTTGGAGCAGAGCTTATTGATACATTAACAGGATTTAAATATATTGGAGAAAAGATAAAAGAGTTTGAAGAAACAAATTCAAATTCATTTATATTTGGACTTGAAGAAAGCTACGGATACTTATCAGGAACTTTTGTTAGAGATAAGGATGCTGTAATTGCAGCTACATTAATAACAGAAATGGCTCTTTATTATAAAGAAGAAGGTTTAACTTTATATGAAGCTTTAATGAAATTATACGAAGAGTATGGTTTTACTCAAGAAGAGTTAATATCAATAGAGCTTCAAGGTAAAGAAGGACAAGAAAAGATAGCAAAATGCTTAAACTCTTTAAGAGAAGATAAAATTATAGAAGTTAATGGAGTTAAGGTAGCTAAAGCTTTTGATTATACATTAACTGAAGAAACAGGATTACCAAAGTCAAATGTATTAAAATATATATTAGAAGATGACTCATGGTTTGTTGTAAGACCATCAGGTACAGAACCAAAGATGAAGGTTTACTTATCAGTAGTGGGAAGTTCTATAACTGATTCAGTAGAAAGATTAAATAATTTTAAAGAAGATGTTATGAAAATAATAAATAGTAAATTAGATTAATTGTAATTTAAGGCTACATGAGGTTTTTTATGTAGCCTTAAATAACATATATTTTTATTTACTAGTAAGGAGCAAGAATAATATGTATCCACTTAAATTTACAAATTTATATTATGAAAAGGTATGGGGAGGTCGTGATTTTGAAAAGTTTAGGAGTGACTTACCAGAAGGTAATATAGGTGAAACATGGGATATTGCATGTCATCCTAATGGAACAGGAGTTGTTGCTAATGGTAGATTGAAAGGCATGACTTTTAATGAACTTATTCAGGATTATAACGAAGATATATTTGGAAATAGCATTAAAGATGGAGAATTTCCTTTATTAGTTAAATTAATAAACTCAAATGAAAATTTATCAGTTCAAGTACATCCAAATGATGAATATGCAAGAAGAGTTGAGAATTCATATGGTAAGACAGAAGCATGGTACGTTGTGGATGCTGCTGAAGATGCAGAATTAATTGTAGGGACTAATGGATGTACTAAAGAGGAATTTAAAGAGGCTATTAATAATGGTAATGTTGAAGGGTGTTTAAATAGAATTAAAGTTAAAAAAGGTGATGCTTTCCTAATTAATAGTGGATTAGTGCATGCTATATGTTCAGGATTAGTTATTGCTGAAATTCAGCAAAATAGTGATATTACATATAGAGTATATGATTATGGAAGACCTAGAGAAATTCATGTAGAAAAATCTTTAGATATAATTGATTTTAATTTAAAGCCAGAAAGATTAGTTGAAAATTATCAAGAATTTGATGGATATAAATATACAAGTTTATGTAAAAATGATTATTTTACAATAGATAAATGTATAGTAGATCAAGTTTTTGAAACTTGTAGCAAAGAAGAATTTTCAATAATTACTTGTGTTGAAGGTACAGGTAAGATTAATTATAAAGATGGAAGTGAGAGTATAAATAAAGGTGATAGTATATTGATTCCTACGAGCTTAGGAGATTATGAGATAATAGGTAAGCTAGAGATATTGATATCTAATCCAACAATCTAGTTGTTGCATAAATGTTACATAATTAATTATAATATGTACCATTTGTCAGGGGCAGTTTAAAAAAGCCTATGTAATATTAAGAAGATGATTTCTGTATTGGACAGGAGTCATCTTTTTTTAATTTCATTGAGATCTATAATTATTATGATAGTCAATATAATCATCTATTTCTTTAACTAATTCATAAAAAGTTTCACACTCTTTAATATTTCTTTCATCTTTTAAATGGCGCCAAAATGATTCCTGCAGGGCTGGTCTTGACATAGACTGTCCTATTTCTTTAAGTTTATTCTGGAAAATTGGACTTGTATAATGAGATCCTTGATCAGAGTGAATATAGGCAGCTTTATTTAAATACACTATTGCCTCTAACAGATTATCAACTGTTTTTATTACTATATTTATTTGTAAGCTTTTTGAAAGATTATATGCTAATACTTCATTTATAGAAGCATATAGAATGGTTAACAAATAAGCCTTTTGGCCATTTTTATAAAATAGATATGTTATATCAGTTAACAATACCTTCGCAAGGGTATCCTATTTAAGTTGTATATTTAGCAAATTAGGTAAGACTCTATGATCATTAGTTGCTTTCATTATTCTTCTATGTGGATTTGCTTTTCTATGAGGGCAAACAATATCATATTTTTAATTATTCTCCTAATTTGTTTTAAATTATAATTAATTCCAAAGAAATTTTGTAATGTTATTTTTATTTATCTAGAACCTTTTTTGCAGCTCTTAAAATCTCTTTCTTGTTGATTGCAATGGTTAGAAATTGATGCCTTTGAGAAATAATTATAATATCCGGATCGTGAAACACTAGCTAACTCATATAAGTAGCTAATCTTATTTAGAAATGCATTTCTACTAGAAAATTATTTAATTAAGATAAATCTTTCGTTAATTAATAATTTTATCTTTTTTTGTCACTCTCCTTTCTAGCTTTTTTAGGAATTCGTTCTCTGCTTATAAAAACTTTATTTTAGCCTGAAGCTTATCATATTTCTCTTGTAATGACAATTCTTTTTCAGTAGGTCGTCCTGTATTAAATTTTCTATTATCCTGTAACTGTCATACTCCATTTCTACGAAATGCAGAGCGATATCTATTAGCTGAAGAATGCACTCTTTCCATATCTAGTATATTTATATCCAAATCACCAAATCACATTCTTCAAATTATTTGTCTAGGTAATTTTCATTTTCAACTATAAATAATCTTTTAAATTAATTAGAGTATGTAATACCTTTATTAGTAAATTTTTTACGTATATATTTTTAGATAATATTTCAATTTCTTCATTTGTAAATAGCTTCTTACCCAAAGCATCACCTCTTAAACTTATTTATTCTATTATACATAAAAGTACCCTATAAGGTAGGATTTTTTTTATTGTCTATCTTACAGGGTATAGTTTAATAATTTAAGTGCTTTTTTTATTCTCCACACATATAAGAAAAATAATTTATATAATTAATGTTGTCGAAAGTTTGAATAGTCAATTTAGAAAATTTACCGAGAATAAACTAATATTTCCTACTGATGAGAGTTTGTTAAAAATGTTATATTTATCTAATGAGAGAGTTAATTCTAAATGAATTAGAAGTTATGCAAACTGGGATTTAGTTGTCAATGAATTAAAAATAATATTCTCTGATGCGTTTTGAAAAGGAGTATAAAAAAACTTTAACAAAGACTACTCTCTGTTAAAGTTCTTTAAAAATCTATCTTCTATCTACGTATATATTCACCTTAATTGGTGAATATATACGTAGATAGAAGATACAATATAAATCAGAATATTGTTAATTATTCCTAGCAAGAATTTTCAGATACACAAAGTTTTTATAGCCTCTTTTTTATTGTATTATTTATCATCAAATATATAATCCATTATTTGTTGTTTTGTAGCAGCTTCATCAAATACTAAGTAATAAACGCCATCAATCATTTCACCTTGCCCATAGCCATCTCTAGGAAATCTATCCTGTTCTAAAGTTCCTCCACCCATAGTAGCAACCTTGGTAGCTAATGAAAGTATATCAGTAGCACCTAAGTTTGTTTTAACATAAGGTAATATTTCATTTATTATTGTTGGATATTGAGTTGGTGATACTGTAAGAGCTTTGTTAAATAAGCCTTCTAATACAGTTCTATGTCTTCTAGTTCTTTCATAATCTCCACCAGTTGTATATCTTATTCTTGAATATGCTAAAGCTTGAACTCCATCTACTAATTGAGGTCCAGCATAAGTTATATGAGGAGAATAAGTGCCGTCTTTTGAATTTATATCGTCTATATATCCATTAATATATTCTAATTCTTCTGAGGTAATATCTAATTCTAATCCTCCCAAAATATCAATTATTCTAGGTAAACTAGCAAAGTCAACTGTTACAAAATCTTCAATATTTAAACCAAATGTTTGATTTATTGTCTTTATTGAAAGTTCAGGACCACCAAAGGCATAAGCATGATTTAATTTATCATAGCCATATCCTTCGATATTTACATATGAATCTCTCATTAATGACGTAATCTTTAACTTATCATGAACAGAGTCAACTGTAGCTATCATCATAGAGTCTGACCTACCAACTCCATCGGCAGAGTCTATTCCAAACAGTGCTATATTCTTAATTTTTTTATAATTATCATAAACTTCTAGTTCTTCTTTTGATGTTACACCTAAGTTTTCCTTATTTAAAGCAACGTTATCAATTTTATTGAAAATAGAATAGAATGTTCCTATTCCTATGGCTATTAACAAAGCAATAATAGAAATAATAGTTATAGATATTTTAAAAAATAGAGATTTTGTTTTCTTCTTTTTATTATTTTTTTCTACTCTAGACATTTTTCACGTCTCCTTCCTATTATAAAATTTTAGCATTATTAAGTAATAAAGTAAATATAACATTATGTATAACTTTGTTAATAATAGTATTGTTATGTAATGTTTTTTGTGGTTATAAAATTTTAGTAAGTAAGCTTAGTGGGATAAATATATGAAAAGAAGTTTAAATATAAAAATGTATCTAAACTTTGAAGTATTACTTGAATAACGAGTAAATAATATTTAGCATAGCTTAAGAAATTATTAAATAATATATGGATTATGTTATGCATAAAGTATATAATTATTAAGAAGATAAAAAATTTGTAATAAGGGGGGATTACATGAAGAAAAGTGTAAAATCGGTATTATCATTAATACTTTCTGTTATGATTTTATTTCCATCTTTTACAACAACGGCCACTGAATTAACAAATGAGTTTAGTGGACAATCTGTTGAACTAAATGATAGCAATAAAGAAATTATTGCAGAAGATGGAGAATTTGAAGTAAATGAAGAGGCAGTTGATAAAAGTGATAATACAGAAGAGAAAACTGTAACTGACACTTCAACTTCTGAAACAGAGGAAGTTGAGGCTAGTGAAGATAGTAAAATCGTTACTGAAAATCAATTAAATGAGGAATCAGAAGTAGATTTTACAAATGAAGTTAGTGTGGGAGAAAAATACGAAGTAGTAGAAAGCAATATTGCTAGAGCTGCTTATTCAGTTGAAGAGATATTTGAAAGAGAGGAATTTAATCTTAAATATCCTACTTTGATTGATACAACATCTTTAAAAAAGAAAACAAATGATGAATACGAGATAGCATTAGCTCATAGCGATGGTAGCTATACATATATTGGTTCTAGTGATAATTATGAAGAGGCTAAAGGAATAGCTGAAAACTCACCAGTACCATATAGTGATGATATGATTTTACCTACAGTAATTAACAGAGAAGGACAAGTTGTATATTCTACTAGAACTATGGGGAGAATATGGAAACATATAGGGGGACAATCTTATCCAAGTTTTGATAAAAATACAACCCTATATACTGATTCTGGATTAACTAAATCTTATAATTATATTAACCAAGGTTATGTAGATGATGTTCCTGTAATTGAATTTAATGATTTTTCTGCTAAAATTCAGGTAAGTGGACATGAAGCATGGATTAACAAAAATACAGCCTCTGGAAACTATGATTTGGTATTAGTTCCTATAAATCAAGTTACTAATCCTAGCTATTATAAAGTAGAAGGTGGAATATTATATCATTTTATATCAAGTGATTTAAAATCAGGAAGTCAAAGAGGAACTACATTAAAGATAGGTCCAGCACCGGAATATTTACAACAAGGTGTTAAATATTTAAGTTATGATGGAAGATATTTTTATAATGGAAGCAATATTGCTGCAGGATTAGCCACTCTTATAGGTGATTTACAAGCAGGACATAAAAATAATTCTGTAAATGCAAATAATGCATATTATAACTACTATAATTACTTACCTTTTAGAAGTAAAACTATGTATACTGCAAATGATCTTAATAGGTTTATTGAAGCCAACACTGATAGTACAAGCAAATTAAGAGGCACAGGGCAAGCGTTTATTAATGCTCAAAATTCTTATGGAGTAAATGCATTGCTTGCATTAGGAGTGGGGATCAATGAGTCGGCATGGGGTGAATCTAGTATAGCTCATAGCAAGAATAATATTTTTGGTATGAATGCGGTTGATTCAAGCCCTGGTGAATCTGCTAATTATTTTAGGAATGTAGGAGATAGCATAATAGAGTTTTGTAATCATTATATTTCAAAAGGGTATGCTGATCCATCTGACTGGAGATATTTTGGTGGATTTTTAGGAAATAAAAATATGGGTGCTAATATTAAATATGCATCTGATCCTTTCTGGGGAGAAAAAGCAGCTTCTTATGCATTTAGAGCTGATATGTATTTATCTGGAGAGAATATATATAATTTGAAAGATTTTAATGCTTATCAAATTATTATGTTTACTGGAGCCAATGAAGTAAGAGATTATAAGAATAATCTACTTTATAATATAAATGGGTCAGTAAGTGGTTATGGAGGATATCCTGGCACAACTGCAATTGTTACCAATAAAAACCAACAAGTTATTAATGGAGTAAATTCATTAGAAATATATCCAGAGAGAAATACATCTATTTATAATTCAAATGGAAATTTAGTAACATTCCATGGTAATTATGAGTGGAGTAATAGAGGGTATATAAGAGCTAATAATATTAGCTATATAAATGTTGGAAGGTTTGAAAAAGCTCCAGACTTTATAAGCCAATGGGAAAAAGTTGATGGAAAATGGTATTATTACGATGAAAATGGAGCTATATGCAAAGGGTGGAAATTTATTGATGGATATTGGTATTACTTTGATACAACAACAGGGGTAATGGCAACCGGATGGAATGTTGTAGATGGTAAAAAATATTATATGTATCCAAGTAGTGGTGGTATGTCAAAAGGATGGACATTAGTTGATGGAAAATGGTACTATATGTATCCAAGTAGCGGATCAATGGCAACAGGATGGACTTTAGCAGATAGTAAGTGGTATTACTTAGATAGTAATGGAGAAACTATGTATGGCTGGGTTGCTGATGGTGGTAAATGGTACTACATGTATCCAAGTAGTGGAAGCATGGCATCAGGATGGACATTAGTTGGAGATAAATGGTATTATATGTATCCAAGTAGTGGAAGTATGGCATCAGGATGGACATTAGTAAATGGAACTTGGTATTATCTATACTCTAACGGAGTTATGGCTACTGGATGGATTACTGTTGATGGAAAGCAATATTTCTTAGAATCTGATGGTTCTTGGAGAGGATAATAAAAAAGGTGGATTATCCACCTTTTTTTATTTATTAAATAATAGTTTCAAATTTAATTTTTATCAATGATTGAGAAGAATTAGTATATATAGTAAACTATTTTTAAAATATGTTTTACTATTATGAATATTGTAATATAATGTGAAATGGTAACCGAAATATATGTTTAAGTATAAGGAGCTTAAGAAGTGAGAGATTTTGATTTAAAGAGATTACAAAATACACAGTTAGAAATACTTAAAGAGATAGATCGTATTTGTAAAAAGCATAATATAGAGTACTTTGGAACATGGGGAACAGCATTAGGTGCTATTAGACATAATGGATTTATTCCATGGGATGATGATATTGATATATCTATGAAGTGGAATGACTATGTAAAGTTTGAAGAGGTATGTAAATATGAATTAGATAGTAAATTCTTTTTACAAAATTCAGAGACTGATAAGTATTTTTGGAATCCATATAATAAGTTAAGAATAAATAATACTACATCAATGGATAAAAGGTTAACACATTTAAAATGTCATTGGGGAATATGTATGGATATATTTCCAATTGTAGCTGTACCTAATTCAAAAATATCAAAATTGAAGCAAAAAATTTATAGCTCAATATATATTGGATTAGGATTTATTCCATATATATTAAATGTAAATCCTAATGAAGATTCGAAACTGTCAAAGATAATAAGAATAATACCTAACAAAGTATTAAAAGTATTGAAGAAATGGTTAATACCTAATAAAGGTATTACGGTTATAAAAAGGCATTTATTAAAAGAAATAACTAAATATGATTTTGATAAGTGCGAGTATTGGGAAGAGATATTTTCAGAAGGCGGTGTTACTGGAATATATAAAAAAGAGATTTTTTCAGAGCATATTTTAGTTCCATTTGAAGATGTACAAATTCCAATACCAAAAGAATATGATAAATACTTAAGTCAATGCTATGGTGATTATATGAAATTACCAGATGAAACACAAAGGTGTGGACATGGTGATACTATAGTAGATTTTGATAAATCATATGAAGAATATACAACTAGATTAGATAAATAGAATATACAAAGCTTTGACTCATGAATAGTTAGCAGATGTTAATTATACATGAGTTATACAGTAGATACAATATTAACTTCATATTAATATAGTAATTTTAATAGATATTATTATATTAAACGATAAGTTATTACTTATGGAAAGAGGTTTTGATCTAAAAAGATTATAGCCTACTAAATTAGAGATATATACAGAGATAGAGCGTATTTGCAATAAATTTAATATAGAATAATTTAAAGATAATATAGTTGTGGATTTTGAAAATGTTACTATACCAATACCTAAGGAATATGATCAATATCTAAGTTATATTTATGGAGAGTATAATAAACTTCATGACCAATCACAAAGAGATGGACATGGAGATTCTATATAAGATTTTGAAAAATCTTATATAGAATCTAGGACAGATACATAAATTCTTAAAGGTATATTTAATATTAACAGTATATTTTCAAATTATATATTGTAAAAGTACGGTTTTAATACTAAAATAAAAGTATTTAATAGTAATTAATTTGAATAATGAAATATTATAGATTATTTAATTAATCAATAATATAGGAGGAAATATTATGAACGTACCTTTTTCACCACCAGACATAACACAATTGGAGATAGATAACGTTATAGAAGTTTTAAAATCAGGGTGGATAACAACAGGACCTAAAACAAAGGAATTTGAAAAAAGAATAGCTGAATATTGCAATACTGAAAAAGCTGTTTGTTTAAATTCAGCAACTGCCGCAATGGAAATGACTCTAAGATTATTAGGAGTAGGCGAAGGTGATGAAGTAATAACTTGTGCTTATACCTATACTGCATCAGCTAGTGTTATCCATCATGTTGGTGCAAAGATAGTATTAGTGGATACTGCAAAAGATTCTTTTGAGATGGATTATGAAAATTTAGGAAATTTAATAAATGAGAGAACAAAAGCGATTATTCCAGTAGATTTAGCTGGAGTAATGTGCGATTACGATAAATTATTCCAAGTAGTAAATAGTAAAAAGTATTTATTTAAAGCAAATAATGAGATTCAAGAAGCTATTGGAAGAGTAGTTATTTTAGCTGATGGGGCACATTCATTTGGAGCTAACTATAAAGGTAAGATGAGTGGAGAAGTAGCTGACTTTACTAGCTTTTCTTTTCATGCAGTAAAAAATCTTACAACATCTGAAGGTGGAGCTGTTACTTGGAGAAATATTAATGGTATAGATAATGAAGAAATTTATAAAAAATATATGATATTATCTCTACATGGTCAAACAAAGGATGCTTTATCTAAAAATAAAGTAGGAGCATGGGAGTATGATATTTTAGAGCCTGCTTATAAATGTAATATGACTGATATAAATGCAGCTATAGGTCTTGCTCAATTATCTAGATATGAAGATATATTAGCTTATAGAAGAAAGCTTATAGAGATGTATAATAAAGCTTTTGAAAATAATCCTAATCTTGCTGTTTTAAATCATTATGATAATGAGAAAAATTCAAGTGGACATTTATACTTAGTTAGATTATTAGGAAAAGATGTTGAATATAGAAATGAATTTATTAGAAATATAGCTGAATTTGGGATAGCTACTAATGTTCATTATAAACCATTACCAATGTTAACTGCATATAAAAACTTAGGTTTTAAGATGGAAGATTATCCGAATGCTTATGATATGTATAAAAATGAAATAACATTACCTCTAAATAGTGTTATGACTGAAGAGCAAGTAAAATATGTTATAGATAAATTTAATGAAGTAGAAAGAGGATAGAATATGTCATTGAAAAAATACGACAGTTTGCCTGAATTTATGAAAAATCCAGAGGTAAAGGAGTATTATGAGATTCTATCAGAAAGAAAAGGTCAATTAACATTAAAAAGGTTTTTTGACATTATTGGTGGAACTATTGGAACTATAGTACTTTTACCTATAATGGCTGTATTGGCTATAATTATTAAGCTTGAGTCTAAAGGACCTGCATTATTTAAGCAAGTAAGAGTGACTCAATACGGAAGAGAATTTAAAATATTAAAGTTTAGAACTATGGTTGTAAATGCTGAAAAATTAGGAACTCAAGTTACATCTAAAAATGATCCTAGAGTTACAAAGGTAGGAAAATTTTTAAGAAAATATAGATTAGATGAACTACCTCAAATAATTAATATCTTAAAAGGTGATTTAAGCTTTGTAGGAACAAGACCAGAGGTTCCAAAGTTTGTTAAGGAATATACTAATGATATGATAGCAACGTTATTATTACCAGCAGGTGTAACATCAGAGGCTAGTATAGAATTTAAAGATGAAGAAAAGATATTAGATAATAGTAGTAATGTAGATAATGATTATATTTATAAAGTGTTACCTTTAAAGATGAAATATAATTTGAATTATATTAAGCATTTTACAGTTTTATATGATTTTAAAATTATGTTAAGAACTGTTGGTGCTGTTTTAGGATTAGGCGAAAAGGATGAATGAAATACAGCAGATAGTTAGTAGAGAGGGGAAAAATAGATGAAGGTTTCTTTTATAGTTGTAGCATATAATGCAGGAAATAAATTAGAAAATCTTTTGAAAGACCTTGAAAAGCAGGATTATAACCATAATGATATAGAGATAATTTTAGTTGATAGCAATTCAAGTGATAATACAAAAGATGTAATGATGAAGTTTAAAAATTCATCTAAGAGTTTTTCAAAAGTAAGCGTATTAGATAATCCTAAGAAGATATTACCTTGTGGATGGAATATTGCTTTAGCTGAAAGTAGTGGAGATATAATATTAAGAGTAGACGCTCACTCATCATTACCAATTGATTTTATAAGTAAGAATGTTAAGAGAATAGCATTAGGCGAAAAAGTTGTTGGAGGACATAGAATAAGCATAATAGACGAAGATAATGCTTGGCAAAAGACACTTCTTATAGCTGAAAAATCTATATTTGGAAGTGGTATAGCAAGCTATAGAAGACAAGAAACTGAAGAGTATGTAAGTACTCTTGCACATGCTGCTTACTCAAGAGAGACCTTTAAAAAAGTTGGAGGCTATGATGAAAGATTAGCTAGAACTGAAGATAATGAAATGCATTATAGAATGAAGGAAGCAGGATATAAGTTCTTATTAGATCCAACTATAAAATCTTATCACCATGCTAGAAATGGTTTATCAAAGATGATGAAGCAAAAGTATTTAAATGGGTATTGGATAGGATTAACTATGGGAGTATCGCCTAAGTGTTTCTCCATATATCACTTTGTTCCGTTGTTATTCGTATTAGCACTTATAATAACTACTATTGGAGCATTTGTTATTAGCCCGATACCATTAGTATTATTGTTAGCAGTTTATTTTACTTTTAATATAGTGAATACTATCTTCTCTACATTAAAAGAGAAAAAGCATTTTTCATATTTATTATTACCTATAATATTCTTTCTACTTCATATATCATATGGATGGGGAACTTTATATGGATTAATAAAATTACCGTTTTGGATAAGAAAAAATAAGAACTTTAACTATCCAATAATAAAATAGTTAGTTTAAAGAGAAGCCTAAAAGGTTTTACATCTTCTATAAGCTTCAAAAGTATTATTTAAACATCCTAGCAAAGCTTTTTGTAAAAGATTTACTAGGATTACTTAATTTACAGATAATAAATTAGGTGATTTAATTTATTATCTGTAAATGTGTAATTTTTTTTATAGTTTTTTTAAAAAATATGTAGTAATATAGTGTTGGAAGTTGATGGTATAAAATACCTTTGTTTTATAAATTGAGCTTAAGGAAATTACTTAAAAGTTTATAAAATTAAATTTAGGAGGGAAAAATGATAAATAAACTGGAATTAAAAATAAAATCTTTTAGTTGTGAATTAAATTCTTTTGTAAGAAATAAAAATACTGTTGCTTGTTTTTTATCATCAATATTTTGGGGAATACTGTCATATATATATTTGTTCACGAATAATTTAAATATTTTTGATAATATTGCTATGACACCGTGGGGATATGGAACAGGAACAAGTAGTGGAAGATGGTTTTTACAAGAGTTTGGAAATTTTGTGGGTGAAATTTGGGGGAATTATAATGTACCAATATTTATTGGACTATTCTCTGTGTTAACGTTAGCAGTTACGTCATGTATAATAATTAAAATTTTTGACATAAAAAATAAATGGAATTGTATTTTAATAGGTGGAATTACTGTAGTTTTTCCGGCAATAGCAAGTACAATGTTATTTACATTTACAGTAGGCTATTATTCATTAGCTATATTTTTTGCTATTTTAGGAATTTACCTTATTTATAAATATAAAATTATAGGATATTTTTTAGGTACACTTTTGTTTTCATTTTCTTTAGGGATTTATCAAGGTTATTATCCGTTAACTGCATCTATATTTGTGATAATACTAATACAAATGTGTATAAATCAAAAATTTACATTTAAAGAGGTAATTTTAAAGGGGATTAAATTTTTCTCAGCGCTACTAGTAGGTTATATATTATATAGATTGTTTTTAGAATATTTCTTATTTACAAATAACATAAGTCTTAGTTCCTATGAAGGAATAGATGAAATGGGGAAGATAGATTTAACGTTATTACCAGAACAAATAAAAAATATATATAAAACATTAATTAAAATGCCTTTTAGCAACTATAACGAAATAAATGGAACAAGAATAATAAGATATTCGTTTCTAGGTATGTATATAATTACATTTATTAATTTTTTATTTATAACTAAAAAGAATTTTAAAAAGAAAAATTTAAGTTTAATAGGATTATTATTAGTATTATTAATAATATTACCAATATCTATAGATTCTATAGTTATATTAGTTCCAAATGGACGAATATATACATTAATGCAAATGGCATTTGTTTGTATATTTTATTTAGCTATTATTACTAGTGATTATAACTTAGAAATTAATGCATCTTCTTATATTAATAAATTATTAAACTTTTCAGGAATCACAATTATTTTAATAGCTATACTAAATTATTCTTGGCAAAGTAATGTAAACTATAGGGCAGTATATTATGAAAATAGAATTTTAGAAAATTATTATGAAACTATGTATACTAGAATAAAATCAATAGATAATTATAATCAAGATATGGATGTATATTTTGTTGGTAGAGTAATTTCTGATAAAACATTTAAATCAAGGTGGTCTGATCTAGCATTTAGATATGGTGGGAATGGTTCTCATTTAAATACTTATTCTTATTCAAGAGCTCAAACTATTTCAAATTATCTTGGATATTCCTATGAAGAAATTGATACTAATAGTGAAATTTACATAGAAAATAAAGAGTTTATAGAAGAAATGGATAAGTATCCTAATGATAATTCAATAAAAATTATAAATGATAAAATATTTGTAAGACTTGAATAAAAAACAAGCTTGAATTAGTATAACTTAACTAATTAATAATTTAGTGGTTTTGAAAAAAGAGGTGAATATTGTGGTTATATCTATAGTGATTCCTTGCTTTAATGAGGAAAGTAATTTAGATATTTTTTATAATACTATTAAGAAAACAATGATAAATTTTTGGGATAACATAGAATTAATATTTATTAATGATGGAAGTTCAGATAATACATTTCATAAATTAGAACAGATTTATAATGAAGATAAAAAACATGTTAGGGTTATTAATTTTTCAAGAAATTTTGGTAAGGAAGCAGCATTATTAGCAGGATTGAAAAAAAGTGTTGGTGATTATGTAAGTATAATAGATGCAGATTTACAACAAAACCCCAAATATTTAATAAAAATGATTGAATTTTTAGAAAGCAATCAAGATTATGATATGGTTGCAGCGTATCAACAAATGCGTAAAGAAGGTAAAGTACTAACATTTTTTAAGAATAGTTTTTATAATTTAATTAATCGTATTTCAGAAATTGAGTTTGTAAAATCAGCAAGTGATTTTAGAACTCTTAGAAGAAATGTTGTTGATTCAATTATTAAGTTACCAGAACGTTGTAGGTTTTCTAAAGGAATATTTTCATGGGTTGGGTTTAAAACCTATTATATCGAATATGAAGTAGAAGATAGAAATAGTGGTGAATCTAAATGGAGTTTTTGGAAATTATTTACCTATGCATTGAATGGAATAATATCTTTCTCTGATTTACCATTAAAAATTTCATCTTTTACTGGAATAATTCTTTGCATGATATCCTTAATTTATATGACAATAATAGTAATAAAAACTCTTATATTTGGAGAAGCTGTTGCAGGATTTCCAACGCTTATATGTGTAATATTATTGACATCTGGACTACAAATGTTTTTCATGGGAATATTAGGGCAATATGTTGCTAGAACTTTTACTGAAACTAAGAATAGACCAATATATATAGTTAAAAGTAGTTTAGATTAATAATATAAAATTTGTATTGTTAGGAAAGTTTAAGGTTGATATAACTTATACGATAAATAGGGAGAGAGTAAAATGTTAAAAAAGATTATTGAAAGTAAAAGCAACATTATTCAATTTAGTAAATATATAATTATTGGAGGTACAAGTGCTTTCTGTGAGTTGATGTTATTTACTATTTTTCAAATTATAGGAATGAATATATTTATATCAAATATTTCATCAGTAATTATTTCTACAATTATTAATTATTTATTAAATAAATTTTGGGCTTTTAAATCACAAACAGGATCTATTAGGAGCTTAGTTTTATATATAGGTTTATTTATTTTTAATATAACTTTTTCTTCTCAATTTATTGTGCTTTTATCTAATGTAGGTGTTAAAAGTATTGTAGCTAAGTTTATATCAATGATATTAATTACTTGTTGGAATTTTGTTTTATATAAAAAAGTTGTATTTAAGAAATAATATAAATTAAACGTTAAGTTTATTCGGAGCATAGATTTAATCATAATATTTAAAGCTTAGAGATAGTTGATAAAACTCTCTAGGCTTTTTATAATTATACTACTCAATGTTAGGATAGAATTCACAATAATTGAGATTTCTTGACAATAGTTATAGCTTAAACGTATAATAAATTAATATTGGTATGTTTACAGATAATAGGGTAAACAGACAGCTCTAGGAGGAGTGAGATGAGTAAGCTGAAAAACATCATAAAGAGGAATAAAGGAATTTCTAAAATTGCTGAAATGATAATTGATGGCTCTAAATGGGCATATGATAATACAATAAATAGAATTTGTTGGATAATGTATTCAATACATCCAATAAATGAAAATAAGATAGTTATTTGTAATTATTATGGAAGAGGGTTTTCTGATAATGCTAAGTATATAGCAATGGAATGCATAAAAAGAAAACTTGATTATGATATAGTTTGGCTTGTGAGTAATATGGAGAAAAATGAAGAATTTCCTGGAAGTATAAGATTGGTTAAGTATGGAAGTTTTAAAGCTATTAAGGAGTTAGCTACAGCTAGAATATGGATTGATAACTCAAGAAAAAACTACTATACTAGAAAAAGGAAAAAACAATTATATATTCAAACTTGGCATGGAGGAATAGCTCTTAAAAAAATAGAAAAAGATGCCGAGAATGCGTTAAATAAGAGTTATGTAAAGTTTGCAAAAAAAGATTCTGAAAATGCAGATGTTTTTATATCTAATTCTAAGTTTAACACGAATATGTATGAAAATGCTTTTTGGTATGATGGAGAAGTTTTAGAGTGTGGAGTGCCAAGAAATGACTTATTATTTAATAATGTTAAAGAAACAACAGATAAAGTTAAGGATTTCTTTAATATTGATATTAACAAAAAAATTGTTATGTATGCACCTACATTTAGAAAAGATAATAATTTAGACGTTTATAAATTTGATTATGAAAAATGTATACAAGAATTTAATGAAAGATTTTCAGAAGAATATGTTATGTTAATAAGATTACATCCAAATGTTTTTCATAAGTCTACAGAATTAAATTTCAACTCTGAAAATGTTTTAAATGCATCGTTTTATCCTGATATGCAGGAGTTATTAGTTGCTACAGATATATTAATAACTGACTACTCTTCATCTATGTTTGATTTTATGTTAACTAAAAAGCCTTGTTTTATATATGCTAGTGATATAAAGAATTATAGCGATGATAGAGGCTTTTATTTTGAATTAAAAAAATTACCTTTCGTAATTTCGAAGTCAACAGAAGAAATGATTAGAAATATCGAAAGTTTTGATAAAGAAAGATATTTAGATCAGGTTGATAAATTTTTAAAAGAGCAAGGTTGCGTAGATGATGGAAATGCAAGTAGCAGAGTAGTAGATTGGATAGAAAATAATATGTAAGGTTATTTACATAATAAAAAAATAAAGAGGTGTTAACTAGATGAAAAAGGTTATAACTTACGGTACTTTTGATTTATTACACTATGGTCATATAAATATATTAAAAAGAGCTAGAGAATTAGGTGATTATTTAGTAGTTGCGATTTCAAGTGATGAGTTTAATAAGCTTAAAAATAAAAAGGCTTATTTTAGTTATGAAGAAAGAAAACTTATGGTTGAAGCTATAAGATACGTAGATGAAGTAATTCCGGAAAATACTTGGGAACAGAAGATAGAGGATGTAAAAGAGCATAATATAGATGTATTTGTTATGGGAGATGACTGGGAAGGAAAGTTTGACTTTTTAAAGGATTACTGTGAAGTTGTATATCTTCCAAGAACGGAAGGGATTTCAACGACTCAGATAAAAGCTGAGTTAAAGAAGCAGGGAATTTTAAAATAATATAATAAGTTATACATACTTAAGGAATAATATTATTATCTAAAGTTATAGTGCTACTAAAGTTATAATAATTAAGTTTGAATTTTAATGTATATAGATTGTAATTAATAAAAGTAAAAGAGAGGCTGTGCACTAAATTTTGCAACAGCCTCTTATTTAAGATAAAATTAGGAGAGTAAAAATGAGAGTAAAAGAATGGCTAAAAGGTAACACGTTGTTAAACTCAGCTATATGGTACACAATAGGTACATTTATTTTAAAAGGTGTAAATTTCTTTACAACACCAATATTTACGAATTTATTAACAACAAATGAATTTGGTATAATTACCATTTATTCAACATGGAGTGCTATATTTGCAATAGTAATAGGTATAGGAATAAATGGGACAATAGGAAGTGCAAAAGCTAATTTAGATGAAGAAGAATATAAAGAATATTTATCTAGTACGTTATTTTTAAGTACTATTAGCTTTTCTGTAATTGGAATAGCTACTTTAATATTTAGAAATGGACTAGAATCATTATTAGGATTGAGTGTACCTATAATAATAGTTTTATTATTTGAAAGTTTTTTCTCGTTTGTAATAAGTTTTGTAACTTCAGTATTTACTTTTGAAAGAAATCATAAAGCATATCTATTCACTTCAGCAATTACTACAGTAATAAATATTGTTTTGTCGATTGTTTTAATACTTTCAATGAATAGTGATAAGTATTCAGGAAGAATCTATGGTGGTGCAATTGCAACTGTGTCAGTTGGAGTAATCCTTTATATAGGAATTATGAGAAAAGGTAAGAGATTTGTTAGTTTAAAGCATTGGAAGTTCTGTTTACCAATAGCATTGCCTTTAATATTTCATAATTTATCTCATTTAATATTAAATCAGGCAGATAAATTGATGCTTCAAAAGGTTACTACAGATGCTGTTGTAGGTATATATGGATTTACATATACTATTGGGGCTTTGATAAATACAATACAGTTAGCGCTTAATAGTGCATGGCTACCTTGGTATTATGATACTTTAAAATCTGGGAATAAAAAAGAGATGAAGAGAGTATCTGCAATTTATATATCTGTATTTACAGCTTTAACAGTTATGTTTATTTTAGGTGTTCCAGAATTAGTAAAATTATTTTCGCCTAAGACATACTGGAGTGGTATACCATTATTACCTATAATAATAGCAGGATATTACTTTGTATTTTTATATACATTTCCAGCAAATTATCAGTTTTATATAAAGCAAACTAAATTTATAGCAATTGGAACTATAACTGCTGCTATAATAAATATATTAATAAATTGGTTATTCATACCTAAATATGGAATGTATGCAGCTGCAGCTTCTACATTATGTGCATATATAGTATTATTCTTCATGCATTTTGCATTAGTAAAAATAAAGTATAAGCATACAGATTATCCATTTAAATTTAATTTAATAGGAATAGGGTCAGTAGCTTTAGCGAGTCTTATTACGTATGTATCTATTAATAATCTATTTGTAAGATGGATAATAATATTTATTATTTTAGGGGTAGCAGGATATTTAGTAATAAAAAATATAAAAAACTTTGATTTAAATAAAAAGTAAATAATTAATTATATTTTATATGGGGTGAGAGTAGAGTGCCAAAGATAAGTGTGATAGTGCCAGTTTATAATACTGAAAATTATATAGGTAGATGTATAGATAGCATTTTAAATCAAAGCTTTTCTAATTTTGAACTTATACTAATAAATGATGGATCTAATGATAGAAGTTCAGAAATCATAAAAAACTATGAGGATAATAGAATAGTTTTTATAGACAATAATAATAATGGGGTATCAGAAACTAGAAATATAGGAATTAAAGCTGCAAAAGGTGAATATATTCAGTTTGTTGATTCTGATGATTTTATAGACAAAGATATGCTTAAAGATACATTAAAGCTTCTAGAAGATAGTAATGCTGATTGTGTAATGACAGGATTATATTTAGATATAGAACAAGATAGTAAAATAAGTACTAGTACACAAACATTTGAGTATTTTGAAGCTGAAAATAAGAAGGATATTGCACTTAATGTATTAGCTAGAATGGGTGGAACATATATAAATTCACCTATTAATAAGCTATATAAAAGAAATATAATAATAGAGAATAATATATTTATGGATAAAAGCATAGATTTAGGAGAAGATTTTCTTTTTAATTTAATGTATTTAAAATTTTGTAATAAGGTTATTTTTAGTGATAAATGTTATTATCACTACTGGATGAAGATTGAGAACAATCTTACATTTAAGTTTAGAGAAAATAAGTTAGACTTGATGTATTTAATGTATAAAAAAAGCGAGGAATATTTTAAGCTTTCAAGATTGAGTAAAGATGAATATAGAGATTTAAATAATTTATTTATAAAATGGATGTATTCGTGTTTTATAGATTTGCATAATTCAGGATGTAATTTGACATATAAAGAAAAGATAAAGTATTTAAAAGAAGCAATAGTTAAATATGATAATATTATTAAAGGTACAAATAACCTAGGATTAGTGCAAAGGATTCTTAAATTAACTTTAAAGTATCCATCAATAGTATTATTGATAAGTAAGATAATGTATACAATAAAGGTAAAATATAGAAATTTAATATATAGGTAAGTCTAAAGAGGAGATTAAACTTATGAATAAAGTTAGAAATATTTTTAACATAGGAATATTAAGAGATAGTGTTTATTTTAAAATTTTCTTTTTATTGTGGGCACTAGTGCATAATTTTAGCTTTGGTCAAAGATATACAGGATACCTATCACCTGTAATATTATTATGGGGAGGATTATTGCTAATAAGAAATTTATTTATTGAAAAAGCAAATGTACCAAATATATTGATGTACTTGATTTACGCTTTTTTAGCTTCTTATGTAGTAACTATAATATTAAATAGAAATTTAAATTTAATAGGAAACACTAAGACATTAATATGGGGAGCTATAATGACTCTAGTATTATTTTTAAGTGAATACTCAGATAATGATAAAAAAGCTTATAAAGATATTAATAAAATATCTAAAGTATTAGTAATAGTTATTTTTATTATTTCACTTTTATCAATATTAATGTTTTCATTAGATATTTCATACTTTGTAGAAAGAGTAGATGGAAAGCTTATTCCACAAGGATATTACGCAGCTAGATTATGGGGAATATACGTTGACCCCAACCAAGCAAGTAGTGTAGCCTTAGTTGCATTAATGCTTTCATTAGTGTTAATAGTTCAAAGAAAGGCTTTAAATAAAGTTTTCTTAACTATAAGTATAATTATTCAATATATATTTATCATATTAACAGGATCAAGAGGCGGAGAAATAGCTTTAATATTTGTTTTAATAGGGTTAGGATATTTATTATTTGATTTTATCTTAAAAAATAGTTTAAGAAATAACATTATAAGAGTTATTATTTCTTTAGTACTTGGATTTATTATAACAATAGGTACTGTAGCAAGCTTTGATGGAAGCAGAAGATTATTGAGCTATATACCAAAGACAACAGTAAAGACACAACAATATTTAAATCAAACAACAGGAATACAAAGTGGAGAGCATTCTGGTAATGTAACTGTTGAAAGACCAGATGCAACAACTTCAAATGGAAGATTAACATTATGGAAAGATGGGTTTAGATTAAGTAAATTTTCTCCAGTATTCGGCTTTGGAGATAGAAATATTCCTATAAAGGCAGCAGAATTAACTCCGGGGTCTTCCTTAGAAGTGCAATATGTACATAATGGATTTATTCATATGCTTTTATCTGGTGGAGTAGTAGCTCTAGTTATAATGTTTATATTTATAGCTATAATAGGAGTTAAAGCTATTAGTATATTTTTTGGAAAATATAGGTATAATTCAAATTATTATGTATATAGTATCATTTCATTAATGGTTGTATCTTTATTAATCGCAGCAATGTTTTTAACCGAAATTTTTTATCAAAACTCGTTTATAGCAACAGCTTATTGGATATTCTTAGGATATATAGTTGTTTTAAGTAATAACTTTAACAATTACAATAGGTATTAGAGCGGAGGATATATGGAAAATAAAATAAAGCTTTCTATAATAGTTCCAGTATATAATGTTGAGAAGTATATAAGAGAATGTATAGAAAGTATAATAAAAGCGTATAGAGATAATGTAGAAGTTATATTGGTAGATGATGGTTCAAAAGATAATAGCGGAAATATTTGTGATGAATATAAAGAAAAATATGATTTTATAAAGGTAAGCCATAGAGAAAATGGAGGCTTATCTGCCGCTAGAAATACAGGGATAAGGTTAGCTCAAGGTGAGTATATTTGGTTTGTAGACAGTGATGATTATATAGATGGTGACAGTATAGAAGTAATTTTAGATAAAATTAAAGAAAATACTGATATAATCATAGGAAACTATAGACAGGTATTTCCTGATGGGAATATTTATTTTTATCAAGGCTTTAAAGAAGATGATGATTTAAGTATAGAGCCATTTAAGTATGTTGAAAACTTAGGAAATGTAAGTTATGCAGCTGTTAGATTTATAACTAAGCGTAAAATAATAATCGATAATGATATATTTTTTACTGAAGGAATATATCACGAAGATGAAGACTGGACTCCTAGAATATTATGTGCAGCAAAGAGTTTTACAACTATAATGCCATATTTATATAATTATAGAGTGGGTAATCCACAGTCTATAACAGGGATGCTTAACCCTAAGAAGGTTTCAGATAAAGTAGTTATAAGTAGTAAAATATATAATAGAATAAAAGAAAATAATTACTCTGAAGAGATGAATGATTTTTTAAGAAGTCGTATAGCACATAATTATATTGCAGCTTTAAATGAATGTTCTATGTATAATAAAGAAGAGAGAAAAAGATTAATAAATTACTTAAAGAATAATAAAAATTTATTAGATCACATAGATACCCCAAAAGCCTCTATGGTAAGAATTGCAATAAATCTTATAGGATTATCTAATACATCAAAATTATTAAATATGAGAACAAAGATAGGGAAATAAAGACAGCCAACCTTGGCTGTCTTTTCTTATATCATATTAATCTATTATTTTTGAGTTAATTTTAATCCTTAGAGAATTTGCTAAAGCTAAAATTACAAACAGCGTTGCTAATACCTTTGGTGAGTTTAAATAACAATCAAGAAGATTCATAAAAATAAATGTAACAAAGCTAGTTAATACACCAATAGTAATAGAACTATAGATTTTATTTCTTTTAGATTTTATTAATTTATATAATGTTATAATAGTAGCTATAATAAATGATATAAACAATATACTTCCAATTATTCCTAGCTCTGTCTGTATTTTTAGGAAGATATTGTGAGGGTGAATAGCTATGTATCCATTTTCAACTATAAAGTTAGGATTCTTTGCAGTATATAGTGGATATTGTACACTGAAGTTTTCATAACCTATTCCTGCTAAAGGATAATCTTTTATCATCAACCAATCTATATTCCATATTTTAAATCTTGAACTATTTTGTGACATATCAAAAATTTGAAAAACTCTAGAGCGTATAGATGGTATTATTAAGAATATAACCGGTAGTATAAAGGATAGTATAATAAATCTTTTATCATATAAAACAGCTATTATAAAAGCACCTATTACTATGGCGATTAATGCATTTCTTGATTGAGAAAACATTATATTAATTAATAATAAAACTGAAGATAATCCATAAAACAATTTATACGCAAGCTTTTTTGTAGATATTAACAAAATTATTACTATAAAGAATGCTAATATACTATAGGCAGCTAAATTATTTGGATTTTCTAAGAATGAAGACATTCTTATAGTCTTATCTATAGAGTAACCAAGATGTATTGTATAAATTAATTGAATAACAGTATATATTCCTGAAAGCGTAGCTAAAGAAATAAAAGTATTGAAAAGTATACGATGATCCTTAGCAGTGGTTTTATAGGAAATACAATAAAATATAAATATGTACATTGTAAATCTGATGCTATGAGTTACAGTAGTTCTTATGTCAGTAGCTACAAAGGTTGATAAATACATAGCAAGATTTAATAAAATTAATGTGAAAAATATTTTATCATTAAATAAATTTATTATTAGATTAAAAATACTATCTCTTTCTTTTTTTATAAATATAAAACCTATTATTTGTAGAAGAATTA
This sequence comes from Clostridium hominis, assembly GCF_014287825.1. Lineage (NCBI taxonomy): Bacteria > Bacillati > Bacillota > Clostridia > Eubacteriales > Clostridiaceae > Clostridium > Clostridium hominis. Next base: position 491,409 of record NZ_JACOOO010000004.1, on the reverse strand, counting down.
GTATATATATTATTATATCTGAAGCAAAGCTTCTTGTAGTTGGTATTATAGGATATAATATGATATAGACTAACAATAATATGTTAACTAATCTTTGATAAATTTTCATATTAGTCACCTTTCATGAGATAAACACTTAAATGCTACATAAAAATAGTATTTAAGTGTTTAAGTATTTGATGTTATGTTATCTAGGAATTAATCCTATTTTCTTTTGCATTTTTCTAAGAGTTTTATTAGCTACATAATTAGCTTTAAGTGCTCCGTTTTTGTAAATTTCTTCTAAGTATTTTTTATCTGATAATAATGATTTAACTCTTTCTTGAACAGGAGCTAATTCTTCAATTATTATTTCTGCAGTATCTTTCTTTAAATCTGCATATCCTTTTCCAAGATAAGATTGAACAACTTCTTCAGGAGTAGTATTTTTTATAGCACATATTATGTTTATTAAATTTTTTACTCCAGGTTGTTCATCAGTGTAATTAACAACACCAATACTATCAGTTACAGCTCTAGAGATTTTCTTTCTTATAACTTCAGGTGGGTCCATTATTAAAATATATGAGTTTGGATTTTCTTCAGATTTAGACATCTTCTTAGTTGGATCTTGTAAATCCATTATTTTTGCTCCTACTTTTGCTATATATGGATCTGGAATAGTAAAAGTATCGCTATATGTTGAGTTGAATCTTGCAGCTAGGTCTCTAGCCAATTCTAAGTGTTGCTTTTGGTCTTGCCCAACTGGAACTAAGTCAGTATTATAAAGCAATATGTCTGATGCCATTAATATTGGATAAGTAAATAATCCAACACCTATTGATTCACCAAACTTCTTAGATTTATCTTTAAATTGAGTCATTCTGCTTAACTCTCCCATATAAGTAGAGCAGTTTAGAAGCCATGAAGCTTCACTATGAGCAGGAACGTGTGATTGTATAAATAAAGTATTTTTATCTGGGGCTATACCAGATGCTATGTATATAGCTAATACTTCTAAAGTTCTGCTTCTTAAATCCTTAGGTTGTTGTTTAACTGTTATAGCATGTAAATCTACTACACAATAATAACAGTCATATTGGTCCTGTAATGAAACCCAGTTTTTTATAGCACCTAAATAGTTTCCTAAAGTTAAGTTTCCTGAAGGTTGAATGCCACTAAATATAACCTTCTTTTTATCTGTATTATTTTCCAAAAAGGAACACCTCATTTCAATTTTTATACATTTAGTATTCATATGTTAATTATAGATTTTGCTAAATTTTATGTCAACAAAATAGAGGTATTTCACGCGGATATTGTGGTTAATAGATATAAAAAATATATATTAATATTTACTAAATATTTTGACGATAATAAAAATAATATTATAAGTTTGCATATAATTTCAAAACATTTGATTTAGCAAAGTAATGTTGATATAATTAGTTGTAATTTGGAAATATTTCATTATGCTGAAAGGAAGAATGATCATGGGTAATGATAAGAAAAGGTTAAGAATTTTTCTCTTATTAATGATGGATATAATTCTAATAAATATAGCTTATATGGTTAGCTTTTATATTAGATTAGGAAGTATTTATAACGAAGTTTATAATGATATATATGTTACATATTTACCATTAATATTGATAAGTTATATAGGAATGTTAGCAATATTTAAAATGTACAGAAGTATATGGAGAATTGCTGGTATAGATGAAGTTATACAAGGTGTTTCAGCATGTATTATAGCTGGAGTTATAAATTTTGTTATTTTAGAATTTATGCCATTTAGGATTCCAAGGGTGGTTACTGTTTTATCGTGTTTCTTTATAATTGCTTTTGTTCTTGGAGTAAGGCTATCTTATAGATTTATAAGAAGAATTTCAGTATATGGAAATGTATACTGGGGTAATGGTGAAAAAGTTCTTATTTATGGAGCTGGAGCTTGTGGAAGTCTTTTAATAGAAGAAATAAGAAAAGCAAAAGATAATAAGTATAAGATTATAGGATTGATAGATGATAATCCTAATAAAGAAAAGAAGTACATAAAAGGAATAAAAGTTATTGGAGATAGAAGTAAGATTGCTGAAACAGTAAAGGATAATAAGGTTAAGACTATTTTCTTTGCAATGCCTTCTTTAGATGCTAAAGAAAAAAGTGAAATATTAGATATATGCAAAGAGACTAAAGCAAAGGTTAAGATTGTTCCGAGCTTCTATGAAACAATAGATGATCAAATAGATTTAAAACAAGTAAGAGATGTAGATTTAAGAGATTTATTAGGAAGAGAAGAGATTGTACTTGATAAAGAAGGAATAAGTGAATACTTAAACAATAAGGTTATATTAATTACAGGTGGTGGGGGAACTATAGGTTCAGAGCTTTGCCGTCAAATAGTTTTATTTAAGCCAAAGAAGATAGTATTACTTGATATTTATGAAAATAATGTATATGATCTTCAAAATGAATTAAGCAGAAATCACCCTGAGTTAGATAAGGAAGTTATAATAGCTTCTGTTAGAGATAGAAATAAGATAGATCAAGTCTTTAATGAGTATAGACCTGATGTTGTATTCCATGCTGCAGCACATAAACATGTACCTTTAATGGAATATAACCCAACAGAGGCAATAAAAAATAACGTTAGAGGAACTTTAAATGTAGCAGAGTGTGCAGATAAGTATAACTGTGATAAGTTTGTTCTTATATCTACGGATAAGGCAGTTAATCCTACTAATGTAATGGGAGCAACAAAGAGATTCTGTGAAATGATAGTTCAAGCTTTAAATGAAAGAAGTAAAACAGACTTTGTTGCTGTTAGGTTTGGTAATGTTTTAGGAAGTAATGGATCTGTAATTCCACTATTCAAAAAACAAATATCAGAAGGTGGACCAGTAACTCTTACTCATCCAGATATAATACGTTACTTTATGTTAATACCTGAAGCAGCCCAATTAGTTCTTCAAGCTGGAGCTTATGCAAAAGGTGGGGAGATATTTATTTTAGATATGGGTAAACCAGTTAAAATATATGATCTTGCAGTTAATTTAATTAAGCTTTCAGGATTTGAGCCAGGTAAAGATATAGAAATAAAGGTTACTGGTTTAAGACCAGGAGAAAAGCTTTATGAAGAGTTATTAATGGATGAAGAGGGGCTTACAGAAACTAAGCATAAAAAGATATTCATTGGAAAACCTTCTAGCTTTGATTTGGATACTATTAAAGCTGAAATAGATGAAATTATGAAGGTTGCTGAAGGTGGAAATAAAGTTATGTTAAGACAAAAGCTTCATGAAATAGTTCCAACTTATAATCCTCAACAAGATTTAGAAGTAGCTGCTACTGATAATAAAGAATAAAATAATGCAAATAATAAGTCATATAGAAGGAAGTTTTAAAATTTCTGATATATGGCTTTTTTTATTACAATGGTGATATTTTGATTTTGTAAAAGATGAGGTATGACATAAATTAAAATAAGTTTATAAAAAGACTTGAATATATTGTAAAAATGCACTAATATATAGTTAGTTCAAAAAATGAACAAGGGGGTATAAAAATGGAAGACAGACATTTAACTATTAAAGTTTTAAGTGAAAAACCAAATATAAATCAAAGAGAATTAGCAAAAGAGGTTGGAGTATCTTTAGGAAAGATAAATAGCATAATAAAAGAAGCTATAGAAAATGGATTAATTAAAAGAATTAATAATGAGCAGGATAATAAGTACATAATAACTCAAAGAGGAAATGATGAATTATTAAATGCATTAAAAGAGATAAAGGATACAAAATTAATAATAAATAAAGAGGAAAAGTATAGGGTGAAGCAAGCTGTTATTTTAGCAGCTGGAAGAACTATATTTGATGTTCCAGTTGGATTATTGGAGGTAGATAACACTTTAGTTATTGAAAGACATATAAAAACTTTAAAGGAATGTGGAATAAATAAGATTGTGATAGTAACAGGATATAATAGTGAAGCTTTTGAAGAAAAGATGAAAAATGAAAGTGGAATTATTCTTGTTAAGAATGATAAATATAAATGGACAGGTACTATGAAATCACTTTCTATGGCTAAAGGTCATATAAATGATGATTTTATATTAATAGAAAGTGATTTGATTCTTGAAAATATAGCAATTCCACAGATATTAAATAGTATTAATAGAGATTGCGTTTTAATAACAAATGAAAGTGGTTCTGGAGATGAAGCTTTTGTTCAATTAGAAGATAATTGTTTATTTAAGATGGCAAAGGATGTTCATCAGTTTAATAGAATTGATGGGGAAATGATAGGTGTAACTAAAATATCATATAAGCTATTTAATATGATGCTTAAGGAATATGAAAGAAATATTAACCCATATTTAAATTATGAGTATATGTTATTAGACATGGCTAGAAACTATAAGGTACATTGTTTAAAGATTGATGATTTATTATGGGGAGAGATAGATAATGAAAAGCAATATAATTATATTAAATCTTACCTTTATCCAAGAATAAAAAGAAAAGATTTAGAATTTGAAAAGGAAGCTATAAAGAATATAATATCATCAGTATTAGATATAGATAAAGCTAATATTAATGATGTTATTCCAGCAGGTGGAATGACTAATAAAAATTATAAGGTAATTATAAAAGGTGAAAGTTATATTTTAAGAGTTCCTGGCTTAGGAACAGAAGAAATGATAAGTAGAAATAATGAAATGGAAAATTCTAACTTGGCATCTTTAAAGGGATATAATGCTGAAACTTTATATTTTAATCAAGATAGTGGGATAAAAATAACTAAGTTCATAGAAGGTGCAGAAACATTAACAGGAGCATCTGCTAAGAAGGAAGAGAATATGAAGTTAGTTACTAGCATATTAAGAGAGCTTCACAATTCAGATATGAATATGGTTAATATATTTAATCCTTTTGAGGAGTTATTAAAATATGAAGATATACTAAAAGGGAATACTGTTAAATATTACGATGAATATAAAGAAACAAGAGAGAGGGTCTTCTGTTTAGATGGATTAATGAAGGAATATGGTTCTGAATTAGTACCATCTCATAATGATACTGTTCCTGAAAACTTTATAAAGGATGTAAATGGTAGACTTTACTTAATAGACTGGGAGTATAGTGGATTAAATGATGAAATGTGGGATTTAGCAGCTCATTCTATTGAATGTAATTTTACAAGCGATGAAGAAGAGCTATTCTTAAATTTATACTTTAATGGAAATCCAGATAGAGAAAGTAGATTAAGAATATTAATGAATAAAATATGCCAAGACTTTTTATGGGCAGTGTGGACTTTAGTTAAGGAAGCAGAAGGCGATGATTTTGGAAGTTATGGAGTAGACAGATTTAATAGGGCTAAAGCTAATTTAGATTTATTATTTAAGGAATTGAGGTAAAATTATGGTTTACGGATTATTATCAGGATTATTATGGGGGTTAGATACTGTTTTGTTAGGAATAGCATTAGCGATGTCTCAATTTGTTTCTACTGAGCAGGCTATATTTTTAGCTCCTTTTGTAAGTACTTTTTTACATGATGCATTTTCATCTATATGGATGGCTATATATATGATGTTTAAGAGAGAAATAAAAAAGACTTTTAACGCAGCAAAGACTAGAAGTGGAAGATTTATAGTTTTAGGAGCGCTTTTAGGTGGACCTGTAGGAATGACAGGATACCTTTTAGCTATTAAGTATATAGGACCTGCATATACTGCAATAATATCTTCCTTATATCCAGCCGTAGGAGCTTTATTCTCTTACATTTTCTTAAAGGAAAAGATGAAGCCAATATCAATATTAGGATTATTTATAAGTATATCTGGAATTATAGCTTTAGGATATACTCCGGGAGGAGAAGTAAATAATATGCTTCTAGGTTTTGCTTTTGCAATACTTTGTGTTGTAGGTTGGGCATCAGAAGCTGTAATTTGTGCATATGGAATGAAGGAAGATGAAATAACACCAGAGCAATCACTACAGATAAGACAATTAACTTCTGCAGTTACCTACGGATTTGTTATAATACCAATAGTAAAAGGTATTAACTTTACTATGTCAGTAGTTCCAACAACAGCAACAGTTATTATAATTTTAACAGCTTTAGCAGGAACGGCTTCATATGTATTCTATTATAAAGGAATTTATAAGCTTGGAGCTACAAAGGCTATGGCTTTAAATATAACTTATTCAGCATGGTCTATAATATTTGGAGTTATATTATTAAAAAATGCTTTAGATTTAAAAATGATAGTATGTTGTATATGTATTATGGTTGGATCTGTAATGGCAGCAGGTGATATAAAAGAAATTGTTGAAGTTTTTAAGGTGAAAAAAACTACAAAGGGAAATGTGTAGAGTGAAGAGGAGATAATTATTATGAGAGCTATTTTATTAGCAGCAGGAATGGGAACAAGATTAAGACCTTTAACATTAGATACACCTAAATCTCTAATAGAGGTAAATAAAAAACCTCTATTAGAAAGACAAGTGGAATTTTTAAAGGAAAAAGGAATAGATGAAATAATAGTATTAACAGGATATCTAAATGAAAAGTTTGAATATCTTAAAGAAAAGTATGGGGTAAAGTTAGTTTATAATGATAAGTACAATGTATATAATAATGTGTATACTATGTACTTAGTTAAAGAATATTTAGCAGATTCTTATGTTATAGATGCAGATGTATATATAAATAGAAATTTTATAGATAATAAAGTTAAAGATTCAACTTATTTCACTGCTTACAAAAGAGATGTTAAAAATGAATGGCTATTAAATTTTGACGATAATAAAAAAGTTCAAAGTATAGATATAATAAGTGGAGAAGGCTATATTCTAAGTGGAGTATCTTATTGGAGTTTAGAAGATGGAAAAGCTATAGCTAAGGAGTTAGAAAAGGTTATAGAAGAAGGTGACTTCAAAGATTTATATTGGGATGATATAGTTAAGAGTAACTTAGATAAGCTTAATGTCCATATAAATATAATAAATGAAGATGATATATATGAGATAGATAATCTTGAAGAGCTTGAAGCGGTAAAGAGAATAGTTGAGAAATAGTTATAATACAAAAGCCCTAACCAATTAAGGTTAGGGCTTATTTTATGCAATTATCTTCTTTCTCTGTTAGGTCTTTGAGATTTTCTAGCTTTTCTACATTCAGGACATCTAACTGGATCATTTTCAAATCCTTTTTCTTTATAGAATTCTTGTTCTCCTACTGTGAAAATAAATTCCTTTCCACAATCTTTACAGATAATCTTCTTATCTTCCATTTTAAAATACCTCCTAGAAATTCTTTGGGTTAATCTCCATAATTCCATAATTACCTATACACCCCAAATGAATTTAAAGGGTAAAGACTAGTTTATCTTATTATAAGAGAATTTCCAAATTTTTGATTACACTATCATTATAGCATAATATGGTATAAATGCAATTAAAATACTAATGATATTTTTAATTATTTTTTACTAGTTTTATGCACACTTATTTGGAATGATAAGAAAGCTATAAGTGGCACTATTACAAAGATTACAAGGTTAACGTATTGGTAATATTTCAGTATGTTAAATAGGGTATAATTGTTTCGTGATAAGAAGCAAGCTAGTATAAAGATAGCTATTGAATACACAGTTATAAAAACTTTTTTGCTTTTTATTTGCTTCTCATAAATTAGATATATACCGCAAGTAGCAATTAAGTATTTAAGAAACATTCCTATGACAGTTTGGAATACAAAAAAGAATTCTCCAAATTCTAAAAAGCCTCCGATTTGAACAAGTTGACTTTGCACATATTCAGGATAGAATATATTGCTAGCTCTTAAAGGTCCAAATGTTGCAAGGACTCCTATCATAGAATAGATACAAATGAATCCAATTATTAATAAAGCTATAAAACTATGCTTTTTTAGCTTGTTATTCTTATTTAGGTATTTTAAATATGGTAATGTAATTACAAATGCTGAAAGAGAGCCTATTATTAGTAGGGATGTTCTTAAAAGATCAATACCTAATCCATTACCGAATACAGGCATTATATATTTTATGTTTTTATACTTTTCTGTTATTAATGATAGATTTATAAAATTAACTATCAATGAACCGGAAGTTAATATAATAAAAATTAGCAGTGTGGTAAATCTTTTTCCTATTATAAAGAAAGATGGTAATAGGAAGAATATTAAAATATACCAAACTGGGGTTTCTATGAAAAAGTTCGTTTTTATAGCATTTGCTTCCACTGTTGCAGCTTCAAGTGCAGCTAAAAAAAGCCCTATTGAAAATACAAATAATAGTATATTACCTAGTGGTTTTGAAAGGCCTAAGGTGAAAATTTGAGTTAAATCATAAGTCTTTCTTGAATCCATAATATATATTAGGTACATAGCAAAAAGTAGAAAGACTATATATGCTATTATTGTATAAATCCATGTATCCCTTCCCCCTTCAGATATAAATAATGAAGAATATGTTTTAAAGGAGATAAAGGTTACTCCAAATATAAAAAGTACAAAGTGTTTTGCTGATAATTTACTCATATTTAACCTCTCTTTTTCTATCTTTAAAGTTTACTCTACTTATTATTAGCTAAAAAATGAATATTAAACCTATCTAGAGGAATAATATCTTTAGGTGATGAAGATGAATAAACTAAAGAAAATTAAAGATAATTTTGAAGGTTGTTTTGATGTAAAATATAGGGATATTAAAACTATATTGGGAGATGCAACTTTAATCTTTATTGATGATCTATGCAATGGAAGTTGGCTAATGGAATATACAATACTCCCATTAAGAGGATTTGGAAAGCTAAAGGATAGCAACATAACTACACCTCAAGATCTTTTAGATAAGGTTCTTGATATGAATATGGCTGGACTTGCAAAAGATTTAGATGATGCAATAAATCATATATTGCAAGGTGATGCAATTTTAGTATATGAAAAGTTCGAGGAAATAATATATTGTGAAGCTAAAAACTTTCCGAGAAGAGGTATTAGCATCCCAGAAACAGAGGCCGTATTAAAAGGCCCTAAGGAAGGATTTAATGAGCTTATAGTGGATAATGTGGCGCTTATAAGAAGGAAGCTTAAAAATCCTAATCTTAAATTTGAAACTGTAATATTAGGAGAAGAGTCTAATACGGCTGTTGCAATAACGTATATTAAAGGAGTAGCACCAGATGAATTAGTTAATTCAATAAAAGAAAAGATTAAAGGTTTAGATTTAAGATTCATTTTAGATACAAATTATATAGAAGCTAATTTAAAGGGCCAAAAATCTTTCTTTGATACTGTAGGTTATACTGAAAAACCAGATGAAGTTGCAGCAAAGCTAGTAGAAGGGAGAATAGGGGTAATAGTTGATGGAACACCATTTGTTATAACTGTACCATACTTCTTCTTAGAAAATTTTCAAATGCCTGATGATTATTACTTAAATAGATATTATACAAATTTCAATCGTATTTTAAGATGGATAGCATTTTTTGTAGCTGCATTTTTACCAGGGCTATATGTAGCAGTAATAACATATCATTTTTCTATGATACCAACGCTATTTATTTTTAGATTAGCAGTATCCAGGGCTGGGGTTCCTATTCCAACATTCATGGAAGTTTTAATAATGATGTTTGCATTCCAATTTATAAAAGAAGCAGGATTGAGGTTACCTCATCCAATAGGTAGTGCAATGAGTATAGTATCGGCACTTATATTGGGAGATGCAGCTGTAGGGGCAGGAATAGCTTCAAGAATAACAATAGTTATAATAGCACTTAGTACTTTAAGTTATTTCTTAATTCCTAAGATACAAGGGGCATTATCTTTCTGGTCAATAATAATATCTTTAGCTAGTGCAGCTTTTGGATTACCAGGTTTTTTTGCAGGATCATTAATATTTATAACACAGATATGTGAATTAGATTCCGTTGGATATCCATTCTTATTCCCTATGGGAAGTACAGAGCAGTATAGTTTTAAGGATGTATTTTTCAGAGGTCGGTTAGATAGGATATCAAAGAAGATTATAAGTAGGAGGGAAAGAGTTGATTAGAAAGTTTAGAGCATTAGGTCTTTTAGGTATCATACTTTTGCCTCTTTTGCTAACAGGATGTTTTAATTATAGAGATATTAATAGAGTAACCTTCAGCACAAGTATTATATTTGATATTGATGAATTAGGAAGAACTATTATTTATTTAGATTGTATAAAGCCTTATAGAAGTACTAACGATAGTTCAGATAAGGGGCGAAGGATAATTTATAAGGGTGAAGGAAAAACCGTGGTTGAGGCTTTAAGTAATATAAATATGATATCTGGTTATAAGTTAAACTATACTCAAACTAAGGCATACATATTTACAGAAAGGGCAGCCCAAAAAGGAATAAAGAAATTCTTAGATCTAATAAATGATAATAATCAATTTCAGATGAAGAGTAGCGCTTTTGTATATTATGGGGATGTACAGGAACTATTAAAGACTACATCAAGTGATGAAGAGTATTTAGGATTATTTTTGAATGAGATAGTTAAAACAGATAATGATGATATTAAATTTATAAAATCGAATATAAACTATTATTTAAGTAACACACTTATGGGAAGTAATACTTTAATGTTATCAGCAATGGATTTAAAGAAGGATGCTATAGATCAAAAGGTAGAAATTAAAGGTGGAGCTGTATTTAAGAATAATAAGTTGGTAGAAAATATTCCTGTAGAAGATACAATTGCGTATAATCTTTTAACACGTAACTTAAGGTATGGAAATTTAGAAATACCTAATCCTCAAAGTAATGATGGATTTATAACTCTTCAAATATTAGAAAGCAATGTTAAAGATAGCTTAAAATACGAGGATGGTAAGTTTAAGTTAATTAAGAATATAGAAATTGCTGTATCTGTAGCAGAAGCACAAGAACAATTTGTAGTAGATAGCGATGTTTTAAATTATATTACTAAAAATGAAGAAGCTTTTGTAAGTGAATATTCAAAGTTTATTTTTAATAAATATAAAGATAAAGAGTTAGATTTATTTGATGTAGAAAGAATGGTAGAGGTTTATTATCCAAAGAGTGAAGTTGCTAATCCGTTAAAGTATACAGATATAGAAGTTAATACTAAAGTGAAGATTAAAGGTACAGGAGTTACTAGAAATAGCCTTTAGATAATTTACAGTTGAAAAATTTGAATTATAAATTGATGAAGAAACTGCTTTATGCGGTTTCTTTTATTTTATTAAAAAATAATTTATAATCTATAATTTTTATTGAAAATAGGGCATTTTTACAAGTAATTGAATATTATATAGTATACCAATATTTTGGGGCTTGGGTATGGATGAAAAAAAATTATTATCTATAATTTCAAAAGGCGAAGGAATAAAAGTAGACTTTAAGAGAGAATTGTATTTAAATTATGAATCTTGTAAGAAGGAATTAGCTAAAGATGTATGTGCTATAGCAAATTCTCGAGGGGGAAGAGGATATATCATAGTTGGTGTAGAAGATAAAAGTAGAGAGATTGTTGGAGTTAAAGATATAGACTCTCTAAATGAAGAAAAGATACAGCAAATAGTATCCAGTAGATGTGAACCACCTATACCAATAATGGTAGAGATAGTAGAAATACAAAATAAGAAGGTAGGAATAATTATTATTTATGATGGAGGGCAAAAGCCTTATCAGATTAGAGAGACAGGTGCCTTTAATATACGTAGAGGATCAACAACTGATACTATGAGAAAAGAGGAGTTAGTAGCAGCATTTGAGGAAAATTTACTTTTGATAGTTGAGACATGCCCCATAATGAAAAGTAGAATAGAATTTTTAAATATGGAGCTAGTAAGTAAATATTTTCAAAGTAAAGGAATATATATAAATAAAGAGAATGAAAAATATCTCTTAGAAAGTGCAGGTATTATATATTTAGATACAAGTAATAGGATTTATAGATGTACTTTAGGGGGATTATTAGTATTTTCAGATATAAATAATATATGCATTCCACAAAATATGGTGAAAATAATTGACAAAAGAGAGAGCTATAAAGATAACGTTATCACCATAGGAGGGAATCTTTTAAACATAATCCACGAGACGGAAAAGGAGCTAAGAAATATATTAAAAGTGGGTTATCCTATAGAAGCTGTTATGGAAGCAGTAAAGAATGCAGTACTGTATAGGGAATATTCTATTTTCAATAAGATGATAGAAGTAATAATAACAAAAAAATCAATTATTATTTTGAGTCCAGGTCAGATGATTATTAAAAATAATAAAGGTAAGAATATAAAATATAATAGTAGAAATATGTGGATATATGAGAAGCTAATATCTTTAGATAAAGATAATACCTTTACTAATGATGGGTTTGGAATTAAAAGAATGAAAAATGCTTTTAGAGGAAAGGGGTCTGTGCAATTAATAAACTCAGCTGTTGAGGATTGTTTTAAAGTAATCTTACCGTACTATCAAGATGAATAATAAAAGATTATTTGAGAACAATAGAGTTAAGGAAAAGTTAACAATTGGACGTAATAAAAATTTTCAATAAGTCAATAATTAGATGTATAAACATCTATAATAATTTAATAAAAGGAGTGATTCCAATGATTCAAGTTTTTTGTGCAAGAAGAGGTTCAGGAAAGACTAAGAGATTAATAGAACTAGCTAATAATCAATATCTAGAATCAAAAGGAGATTCAGTTTATATCGATGACGATTGCAGACCAATGTTTCAATTACACAGCGGAATAAGATTTGTAGAAACTAATGAGTTTAGAGTTTGTGATTGTGATAGTTTTTATGGAATGCTTTGTGGAATAATATCATCTAACTATGACATAGAAAATATTTATATCGATGGTTTATCAAATATAGTTAAATGTACTATGAAAGAATCTACAGAATTGTTTAAGAAAATTGCAGGTATAACTGAGAAGTTTGGAATTAACGTATATATTAATGTGAATGTAGATAACAGTGAAGAAGTGCCAGATTGCATTAAGGAGTATGTTGCATAGAACGGAAAAAAATCAACTTAATATAAAAGATAAAGAGGAGTTGCAATAGCAACTCCCTTTTAAGTTTTGTGCTCCTTTTGATAGGTAACTTACTGAATTAAACATAGCCATTAGTAAAGTAAATTTGTAACATATACAAAGATATCAGAACTATTTGCAAATCAAATCTATAATTTACTTAAGGTACTATTACTATTTTAAAAAGTTTTCTTGATAAAGAAACTTTTTAAAGATATACTAATATGTAGAGAAAAACGTAGGAGGTTAGTGTGATGGCTAATGTTTTAGACGAATTACTAGATCGTGGATATATAAAACAATTTACTCATGAAGATGAGACTAGAGAATTATTAGAAAAGGAAAAGGTTACTTTTTATATAGGGTTTGACCCAACAGCAGATAGCTTACATGTAGGACACTTTATAGCAATGATGTTTATGGCTCATATGCAAAAGGCAGGACATAGACCGATAGCTTTACTTGGTGGTGGAACAGCTATGGTTGGAGATCCATCAGGAAAGACTGATATGAGATCAATGCTTTCTAAGGAGCAAATAGCTCATAATGTTTCATGTATTAAAAAGCAAATGGAAAAGTTTATAGATTTCTCAGATGATAAGGCTATATTAGTAAACAACGCTGATTGGTTACTAAACTTAAATTATGTTGACTTCTTAAGAGAAGTTGGAATGCATTTCTCTGTAAATAGAATGTTAACAGCTGAGTGTTTCAAACAAAGATTAGAAAAGGGTCTTTCATTCTTAGAATTTAACTATATGTTAATGCAAGGATATGACTTCTACGTATTAAGCGAAAAATATGGATGTAAAATGCAACTTGGTGGAGATGACCAATGGTCAAACATGTTAGCTGGTGCAGATCTTATAAGAAGAAAATCACAAAAGCAAGCAATGGCTATGACATGTACACTTTTAACTAATAGCCAAGGCCAAAAGATGGGTAAAACAGTAGGGGGAGCTTTATGGCTTGATCCAGATAAAACATCACCATTTGACTTCTATCAATATTGGAGAAATGTTGATGATGCAGATGTTGAAAAATGCTTATCATTATTAACATTTGTGCCAATGGATGAGGTAAGAAGATTAGGAGCTTTAGAAGGTTCTGAAATAAATAAAGCTAAAGAAGTATTAGCGTTTGAAGTTACTAAACTTGTTCATGGAGAAGAAGAGGCTACAAAAGCTCAAGCTGCTGCTAGAGCATTATTTGCAGGTGGAGCTGATATGAGCAATGTTCCAACTGTTACAATATCAAAAGAACTTCTTGGAGCTTCAATATTAGATATAATGGCTCAAACTAAGATAGTACCATCAAAGGCTGAAGGTAGAAGACTTATACAACAAGGTGGATTATCTTTAAATGGAGAAAAAGTAACTGATATTGCAAGAACATTAACAGAAGCTGATTTAAAAGATGGAGAAGCTTTAATAAAAAGAGGTAAGAAAAACTATAATAAAATAGTAGTGGAATAATATTTTAAAAGAAGAGTTGCTATTAGCAACTCTTTTTAGTTAATAGTAAATAATTTAGAAGCGTATTTTATAAATACCATGGAAAACTTATCAGAAGTTATTAAATTTATTTATATGATTATTAATTATATAAAGTTAGTTAATAATTAATAATGTATGATAAAAATATTGCAGTGAAATTAATAAGAATATAATATAAATTATGGAACGAAGATTTTATAAAAGGAGAAAATTTAATGGCTTTATATGCGATATCAGATTTGCATTTGGCTTTTAATGTTGATAAGCCTATGGACATCTTTGGAGAGAGATGGTTAAATCACGATGAAAAAATAAAGAAGAATTGGGAAAGTAAAATTAATGAAGAAGATACTGTTCTTATAGCTGGAGATATTTCTTGGTCTATGAGAGCTGAAGATAGTAAGTATGATTTAGATTGGATAGATAAGCTACCTGGAAAGAAGATTATATCTAAAGGAAATCATGATTATTGGTGGCAAAGTATTAGCAAACTAAATAAGATGTATGAAAATACTAAGTTTATACAAAATAATTTTTATTCTTATGAGGATTATGCTATTTGTGGAACTAGAGGATGGACCTCGCCAGATAATGATAAGTTTACTCAACATGATAGAAAAATATATGATAGGGAACTTATTAGATTAAGATTATCATTAGATATGGCAAAGAATGCAGGATATTCTAAATTTATAGTTATGGTTCATTATCCACCTACAAATGAAAATTATGATGAAACTGAATTTACTAAAGTTTTTAAGGAGTATGGAGTGGAGAAGGTTATATATGGTCACCTTCATGGACCATCAAATTTTAAAATAAAGAATGATACAGTAGATGGAGTAGAATATATAAATACATCCTGTGATTTTATAAATTTTGATCCAATAAAATTACTATAAAAGTGAATTTAACCTATATAGCTTTATATAATATAATTACATAAATATATTATTTTGGTATAATGGAACAGTGAGTAAAATTAAGGGTGGTTTACAAATGGCTATACAAAATTGGAAAACTTTCTTATTGCCTTATGAACAGGCAGTTGAAGAGCTAAAAGTAAAATTGAAAAGTTTAAGAAAAGAATATAGAAAAAGAAATGAATATTCGCCGATTGAGTTTGTTACAGGAAGAGTAAAGGAAGTATCTAGTCTTTTAGAAAAAGCTAATAAATTTGGAATACCTTTAGATAGAGTTGCTCAAGAGATGGAGGATATAGCTGGCATAAGAATAATGTGTCAGTTTGTTGATGATATTGACAAGGTTGTAGAACTTTTAAGAGTTAGAAAAGATATGCAAATACTCTACGAAAAGGATTATGTAAGGAATGTAAAGTCAAGTGGATATAGAAGTTATCATGTGATAATAAAGTATTTAGTAAATATGGCAGATGGACCTAAAGAGATATTAGCAGAATTTCAAATAAGAACTCTAGCTATGAACTTCTGGGCTACTACTGAACATTCTCTAAATTATAAGTATAAGCAGCACATTCCAGATGAGATTAAAATTAAATTAAAAAGGGCAGCGGATGCAGCATTTAATCTTGATGAGCAGATGCTTGAAATAAAAGATGAAATAAAAGATGCTCAAAAGTTATTTGAAGTTAAATCAGATATTATTTCAAATATCATGAATAATATTTTAACTTTAATGTCAGCGGGGAAAGTCGCTGAAGCAAGTAGATATCAAGTAGCATTAAACAGACTTATTGAAGAAGGAGAAGTTTATGAACTATCTAATCTTTTAAAAATGATAAAGAAAGATATTGAAAAGTATAAAGAGAACTAACGAAAGGTGAGTTTATGAGCTGTATATTTAAGATAAAAGAGGGATTTAATAGTTTTACTAATACCGAAAAAAAGTTAGCTAATTATATTCTGAAAAATAAAGAAGAAGTTGTTAATCTTTCAGCACAGGAATTGTCAGATAAAGCTGATATATCTCCAGCAGCAGTAGTAAGATTTTCTAAAACCTTAGGCTATAAAGGCTTTACTGCATTAAAGGTTGATTTAGCTAAGGATAGAGATGAAAGAGAAAATGATACTAGTGTTATAATAAGTGCAGATGATTCAATAAAGGATATAATAAGAAAAGTTAAGGTATCTAATACATCAAGTATAGACGAAACTATAGGACTTTTAAATGTTGATACTATTAACAGTATAATAGAAGCAATGGTTAATGCAAAAAGAATATATTTATTTGGTATAGGTGCTTCAGGAATAGTTGCAATGGACTTGCAACAAAAACTACTAAGAATAAATAAGAATTCATTATATCAAATGGATCCACATACTCAAATATCATCATCTGTTCATATAACTAATGAGGATGTTGCTATAGGGATAAGTTATAGTGGAGAGACTAAGGAAGTAAATACTCCATTAAAGATAGCAAGAGAAAATGGTGCAAAGACTATAGCAATTACAAGATATAACAAAAACTCATTATCAAAGATTGCAGATTACACCGTATACCTACCTAATGATGAGAAGGAATTAAGAGTTGGAGCTATAACTTCAAGAATAGATGCGTTAACTATAGTTGATATATTATACCTTGGAGTAGCTAAAAATGATTTTGAAAGAACTAAGAGTGATATAAAGAAAACAAGAGATATTATAAATAGTATAAAATAATATTTCTTTTATAAAAATACAATTAGATTAAAAAGGTTAGATATATAAGTATATTTAACCTTTTTTATATATAATAAATTATTTAGAGATAATAAGTTATTAGCATTAGTAATATATTTTACTATACTAACAGTTAAAAAAATACATATATGTAAAATAAAATGAGTTTACAGAAATATTATTTCTATTTATTATTAAAAGTATTGAAATTTTATTTATAAGGTTATATAATAAGGTCATAATAAAAGCGGGGGTGTCGGTAATGGAGATAAATTTACAAAAGCTTGATACTGAGCAAGTAAATGAAAATACTAAGAATATAGATAATTTATCAACGATAGATATGATAACTACTATAAATAATGAAGATAAAAAAGTTGCTCTAGAAGTAGAAAAGGTTATACCTTGCATCGCAAAAGCTGTTGATGAAACTTATAACAGAATAAAATCAGGCGGAAGATTAATTTATATAGGTGCTGGGACTTCAGGAAGACTTGGAGTTTTAGATGCTTCGGAATGTCCTCCAACTTATGGAGTAGATTTTGAATTAGTTCAAGGGATTATGGCTGGTGGAAGAGATGCAATGTTCAAAGCCAAAGAAGGAGCTGAAGACTCTAAGGAATTAGCAGTTGAGGATTTAAAAGCTATAAACTTAACTAAAAATGATATGGTTATTGGACTAGCCGCTTCAGGAAGAACACCTTATGTTATTGGTGGACTTGAATATGCAAAGGAAATAGGTGCCGGAACAGGATCTGTTTCTTGTGTACAAAATTCAGAAGTTTCAAATGTTGCTGAATTTGCAATTGAGGTAGTAGTAGGAGCAGAAGTTGTAACTGGTTCAACAAGAATGAAATCAGGAACAGCTCAAAAGATGGTATTAAATATGATTTCTACAGGGGTTATGATTAAACTTGGTAAGGTTTATGGGAATCTTATGATAGATGTTAGACCAACAAATGAAAAACTTGTTGAAAGAGCTAAGGGAATAATAATGAAATGTACAGGTGTTACAAGAGATGTAGCTGAAGAGTATATGAGCTTATCAGGAAATGATGTACGTCTTTCAATATTTATGATATTATCAAAGCTGAATAAAGAAGAAAGCATTAATATTCTTGATGAAAATGATAACAATATTAGAAAGGCTTTAGAAAGTCTTAAATAACTTAGGAGGAAATAAAAATGACAGAACAAATGGAATTAATAATTTTTGAAATAATAAGCACAGGTGGAACTGCTAAGGGATTAGCTTATGAAGCTTTAAAAGCAGCTGAGAATGGAGATTTTGAAGAAGCTGATAGATTATTAAAGGAAGCAGATGAATGTTTAAATCAAGCTCATAAAGTTCAAACAGATATAATCCAAGCAGAAGCTAGAGGAGAACATACAGAAGTTTCAGTTCTTTTCGTTCATGCTCAAGACCACTTAATGACAGCTATAGAAGCTAGAAATTTAATTGAACAAATGATTAGAATGTACAAATTTATAAATGATAAATTAGCTAATTTATAAGATATATTTTGAATGAATTAAAAAGGATTGTTTAATGCAATCCTTTTTATATATAGAAAACAAAGTGTTAATTAGTGGAAAATTAGGTTTTCTAATAAACTTATAGGAGGGGAATTATGTTTGCAGTAGGATTAATGTCTGGAACGTCTTTAGATGGAATAGATGTAGCATTAGTAGAAATCGATGGACAAGGAAAAAATACTAAAGTTAACTTGATAGAATTTATGACTTTATCTTTACCTTTAGATGTAAAGGAAGAAATTAAAGCAGCTTGCTCAGAAGAAAAGTCATCAGTAGATTTAATATGTAGCTTAAATTTTAAATTAGGCTATTTATTTGCTAATGCAACAAAAAAAGTATGTGAAAAAGTAGGTATGGATATAGAAAAACTTGATTTTATAGCATCACATGGACAAACTATATATCATTTACCTAAAAATAAAGGTAACCTAGTATCTTCTACATTACAAATTGGAGAACCAGCAGTAATTGCTTATGAAACAGGTATTAGAGTTATTTCTAATTTCAGAGTGATGGATATGGCATCGGGAGGAGAAGGCGCTCCACTAGTACCATATAGTGAATATGTTATTTATGGAAGTAATGAGGAAAATGTAGCTTTACAAAACATTGGGGGAATAGGAAATGTTACAGTTATCCCTAAAGGAGGCGATATAGATAGAATATTTGCCTTTGATACTGGTCCTGGAAATATGATAATAGATGAAGTTTGTTCAAGATTATTCAATTTAGCTTATGATGCAGATGGTAAAATTGCAGCTACTGGTAAGATTCAAACAGATATGCTTGAGGATTTAATGTCTCATCCGTATATTTCTTCTATTCCTCCAAAAACTACTGGTAGGGAGGATTTTGGTCAGCAATTTGTAGATAAAGTATTAAAAAAGTATTCTAAAAGAAATTCGGAAGACATATTATCGACAGTGACAATGTTTACAGCGAAATCTATTGCTGAAAATTATAAAAAATTTATATTAGATAAAATTAAATTAAATAAAGTTGTTATTGGCGGTGGTGGTGCCCATAATAAAACTTTATTAGCATATTTAAGAGAAGAACTACCTAATATAACGATAGTAACTCAAGATGATATAGGATTTTCATCTGATGCAAAAGAAGCTGTAGCTTTTGTTATATTAGGAAATGAGACGTTACATTCAAGTTTTTCTAATGTACCAAGTGCTACTGGAGCTAAAGAAAAAGTTATTCTTGGGAATATAACACCAAGTCCAATTAGGAGAGATAAAAATGAGTAAAAAGAAAGTAACAAATGAAAAAGTAACTAATGCAGGATTTAAGATGCCAGTGGGAGACATGAGAAAGACTAAAACTGATTATGATATACCTACTTTTGGTTTTAAAAGTGCGATATTAATAGTAATTGCAGCTGTAGTATCAACGATTTTAATACCATTCCTTTTACAATATGTTGGTATTAATTTCGAAATGGCCGCTATAGTAGCTAATACTATTATTACAAGTTTCTCAGTGGCATATTCAAGATACTTCATTGAAAGTAAAAAGGGATTTTGCAAAAGGTTCTGGTATACGTATTTAATATTTGCTGTATCATTTTTTATAATAGGGTTCCTATGGCTAACTATGAGTGTATATATATAACTTAAAAAAGTTTAGAAATAATATTTCAAAAAAATAATAAAAATTCCAAAAAAATATTGCAAACAATTTCAGAAGATGATAAAATAAATTTGTAGAACAAAGAAAACAATTTCACAAAAACAAATTTATAAAAAAATATATATAAATAAGGGGGAAACAAAAGATGTTAGAAAAGTTAAGCACATTTTTAGATGAAAAGCTTTCTACACCAATGGCTAAATTAGCCGAACAACGTCACTTAAGAGCTGTAAGAGACGGTATAATTTCAACTTTACCACTTATAATAGTGGGAAGTTTATTCTTAATAATAGCTTTATTCCCATTCCCAGAAGGAACTGCTATTAAAACTTGGTTAAGTGCAAACTCAGGAACAATACTTTTACCATATAGAATGACAATGTACATAATGTCTTTATATGCAGCATGGGGAATAGGATATAGCTTATCTAGATCTTATAATCTTGATGGAGTTACTGGAGGTACTTTAGCAGCTACATCATTCTTATTAACATTAGTTCCACAAACTGTTGAAGGTATGGGATGGGCAATGCCTATGGCTAACCTTGGTGGTGGCGGAATGTTCGTTGCAATTTTATCTTCTATATTTGCAGTTGAAGTTTTAAGATTCACTAAAACAAAAAATATAGTAATAAAAATGCCAGATCAAGTTCCAGCCTCAGTATCAAGAAGTTTTGAAGCTTTAACACCAGCAGCAATTATAATAATATTCTTTGCGGTATTTACATACTTCTTAGGAATTGATTGGCATGGAATTATAGGTAAGTTAGTATCACCATTAGTAAGTGCTACAGATACATTACCATCAGCAATATTTATTTCAACATTAATTGGATTCTTCTGGTCATTCGGTATCCACGGAATGAGTATAGTAGGATCATTAGCAAGACCATTATGGTTAACATTATTAGATAACAATTCAGCTGCAGTTGCAGCAGGGCAAGCAGCACCACACATATTCCCAGAACAATTCTTCCAAGGATTTGTTATGATAGGTGGAGCAGGTGCAACATTAGGACTAGCAATACTTTTAGCATTAAGAGCTAAATCACAATATGGTAAGATGTTAGGTAAAACTACAGTAATACCAGCAATATTTAACATAAATGAGCCAATCATGTTTGGTGCGCCAATAGTATTAAATCCAATACTAATAATACCATTTATATTAGCTCCAATAATTAATATTATAATAGCTTGGGCAGCAACTAACTTTGGGCTAGTACCAGCAATGTACATAGCTGCACCATGGACATTACCTGCACCATTATTTGCATTCATGGCAACTGGTGGTAGCTGGCAAGCTGCAATATTAGGATTTGTTCTAATATTTGTATCAGTTTTAGTATACTATCCATTCTTCAAGATGTACGATAAGAAATTATTAGCTGAAGAACAAGGAGAAGAAAGTCAAGTAGCTTAAACGTTATAATTAAAAGGGGACGAGTGAGTCCTCTTTTTTATATATAAAATAATAAAAATTGAAAGAGTAAAGGGGTCTAAATTATTGTTACAACTAATTTTATATATTCAAGCGCATTAGAAATGGATTGGTGCTTTACAGCATATTATCCTAATCATTATGATAATGAAAAGGAGTATGATGTTGTAATATTACTACATGGAACTAATGGGAATAATAGAACATTAGTAGATAGAGTTCCCTTAGAAGAAATAATGAAAAAATATGAGGATAAGATAATAATATTACCTAATGGGTTTAACTCATATTATTTAGATAAAGTGGAGAATGCGATAATAAATGATCTTATTCCTTTTTTAAGAGAAAATACTAATATTAGAAGCCTTAATTTAGGTGGAGTATCTATGGGGGCGTTTGGAGCATTAAGACTATCGTTAAAATATCCTAATATATTTGAAAATACAATATTAATTTCACCAGCAATTTGGAATCCAGTACCACCTGATGATTGTAGTGTTAGAAAGATGTGTGCTTTTGGAAGGCCGTTTAATGAAGAAATATGGATGAATAATAGTTGGTTTAGAAATGAAGAGAACTTGAGTAAGAATAATTATATTGTAATTCACGGATTGCAAGATGAAATAGTGGAGGTATCTAATTGTTATAAGTTTGTTGATTATTGCGAAGATAATAATATAGATATAAAATATTTCTTTATAAATGGAAATCATGATAGCAAGGTAGTAGAAGAAGGAATAAGAACAGGATTCGAGGTTATTTTTAATAAAAATGTAATTTGAAAACAGTTGTGAAATAAAATTTCAGCAAAATCGAATAAAAATATAAAAAAAAACTCAAAATCTATTGCAAAAGTAAAAAGATAATATTATAATTTAAGTAAGTTGAAAATGGTTTCAAAACAGGACAACCTAGGAGGAGTTAAAATGAAAGTATTATTTGTTTGTTCACAAGGAATGTCAAGTGCAATAGCTGTAAATGCATTAAAGAAAGAAGCAGAGAAGAACGGAATAGAAATGGAAGTTCTTGCTGTAAGTACTCAAGAATTCGAACAAGAAGTTAAAAATGGATGGGACGTATCAATGGTTGCGCCACAAATTAGACATAGATTTGACTATTTAAAGGAAGCAGCAGGAAACGCAGGAGTTCCATGTGCTTTAATTCAACCTCAAGCTTATAGCCCACTAGGTGGACCAAAGCTACTTAAACAAGTTAATGAATTACTTGGTAAGTAATTAATACTATTAAGCATAAATAAAGTGATGAATTTAAATTCATCACTTTATTTATATAGATTATAGATATACAAGATAAAATTAAGTTACTAAAAAAATCAAAGTTAAAATTAACTTAGAAGATATAAGTTAATTTTGAAAGATTTAATTTTAAAGAGGAGATTTAAAATGGGAAAGTTAGGAATATCGATTTATCAAGAAAAATCAACAGAGCAAGAAATTAAAAATTATATAGATAAGGCAGCAGAAAATGGATTTTCAAGAATATTCTCCTGCCTTTTATCAGTTGAAGAAAGTAAAGAAGTAATAGTTGAAAAGTTTAAAGCTACTAATGAATATGCAAAGTCAAAGGGATTTGAAATTATAGTAGATGTAAGCCCAAAGGTATTTAATGACTTAGGAATTAGCTATAAAGACTTAAGCTTTTTTAAAGAAATAGGTGCTGATGGATTAAGATTAGATATGGGGTTCACCGGTTCAGAAGAATCATTAATGACATTTAATCCTGAAGGACTAAAAATTGAAATAAACATGAGTAATAATACTCGTTATATAGATACAATAATGGATTATATGCCAAACAAAGAAAATTTAATAGCTTGTCATAACTTCTATCCTCATAATTATAGTGGATTAAATTTTGATCACTTTATGAAATGTACAGAGAATTTCAGTAAATATGGATTAAGAACTGCAGCATTTATAACAAGTCAAAATAAAGTTACATTTGGACCATGGCCAGTAACAGATGGACTACCAACGTTAGAATTACATAGAAATTTACCAATAGATGTTCAAGCTAAACATCTGATAGCTTTAGGGAATATAAATGATATTATAATTTCTAACTGTTATCCAACAGATGATGAGTTAAATGCTTTAGGGTCTATGAGAAAAGATATGGTTACTTTTGATGTTGTAGTAAATGAAAATACTCCAGAAGTAGAAAGAAAGATTCTTTTTGAAGAAATGCATTTTAATAGAGGAGATGTATCAGATAACTTCTTAAGATCTACACAAAGCCGTGTTAAGTATAAAGGACATAACTTTGCTTTATTTAATGCTCCAGAAATAATAAAAAAGGGGGATATAATAATTGAAAGTAGTGAGTATGGCCATTATGCAGGTGAGGTTCAAATAGCTTTAAATGATATGATTAATAGCGGAAAATCAAATGTAATTGGACGTGTAAGAGAAGAAGAGATTTTCATTTTAGATTATATTAAGCCATGGCAAAAATTCAGCTTTAAAGAAGCTAAATAAGGAGATAAATATGTATTTTTTAGGGGTTGATGGTGGAGGTACAAAAACTACCTTCACTCTAATAAATAAAAACGGAGAGATTGTATATTCAACGACTAAAGGAACTTGTCATTTTAATCAAATAGGTTTCGAAAATTTAGAAGTTCTATTAAGAGAAGGATTAAGCGAAATAGTATATGGAGCTAATATTAAAAAGGAAGAAATTAAACATTCATTTTTAGGATTAGCAGGGTACGGTAAAGTTGAAGAAGCTAAACCTAAAATAGAGAATGCTGCAAAAAAAGTTTTTGATGAATTATCTTATACTGTAGATAGTGATATTAGAGTAGCTATAGCAGGTGCACTAAGTGGGAGAGACGGAATTAATATAATTTCAGGAACGGGTTCTATTGGACTTTCTATAAATTGTGATAAAATAAACAGATGTGGAGGCTGGGGAGCTTCTATAGGAGATGAAGGATCAGCTTTTTGGATCGGAAAAAAAGCAATTCAAGCATTTAGCAAAGAGTGTGATGGAAGATTTAAAAAAGGCGCTCTTTATGATATGTTTATGACGGAACTTAAGTTGGAAGATGAGAATAAAATAATTACTTTTTTAAATGATGAAATTAAAAATGATAGAGGAGAAATTGCAAAGCTTGCATATATTTGTTCAGTGGCTGCTTTAAAGGGTGATGAAAATGCTATAAATATATTTAAAGAAGCAGGAGAAGAATTAGCTGAAATTGCAAAAGTTCTTTTAAAAAACTTTAATAAGGATGAAGAAGTTTTACTTTCATATACTGGAGGAGTATTTAAGTCTGGAGAGCTTGTTTTAGAGCCGATAAGAAGTGAATTAAAAGAGTATAACGTAAGGCTTATACCACCGGTACTACCACCGCATTTAGGCGCGTGTCTATTAGCTTATATTGAAAGTGGAAGTGGATATACTGAAACAGTTATTAAGAGAATGAGCCAATACGATAAATAATAAAATAGCCAATTGTTATAATATACCTATAGTAAATGTTTATCTAGTAGAAGATAGATATTAATTACTATAGGTATATTTTTTATTTACTAAGAAGAGATATTTACTTAAATTTTAGGGAAGTCTAGCAAAGATAAAATGATAAAGATAATAAGGTTAAGGTATAAAAAAATAGATTAAGTAATGAAAGATTATATTGAGTTAGAATGTATATACATATATAATATAATGTATATATGTTAATAAGATGAACTTTAAAATAAATTTTATTTAAATAGGGAATCATAATATAAGAAATTAAAGTTGGGAGTAGTGATTATGGGTAAATTAGGAATTTCTATTTATCAAGAGAAGTCAACAGAAGAGGAAATTTTAAGATATATAGATAAAGCTGCTGAAAATGGTTTTTCTAGAATATTTTCTTGTCTTCTATCAGTAGATGAAAGTAGGGAAGAGATAGTTAAAAAGTTTAAAAATACTAACGAATATGCAAAAAGTAAAGGCTTTGAAATAATAGTTGATGTAAGTCCAGCTGTATTTAGTAAGTTAGGAATAAGCTATGACGACTTAAGCTTCTTTAAAGAAATAGGAGCTGATGGAGTAAGATTAGATGAAGGTTTTGGTGGGTCACAAGAATCAATAATGACATTTAATCCTGAAGGACTAAAGATTGAAATTAATATGAGTAACTACACACATTATATTGATACAATAATGGATTATATGCCTAATAAAGAAAAGCTAATAGCTTGTCATAACTTCTATCCTCATAATTATAGTGGATTAAATTTTGAACACTTTATGAGATGTACAGAAAAGTTTAATAAATATGGCTTAAAAACAGCAGCATTTATAACAAGTCAAAATGATAATACATTTGGACCATGGCCTGTAACTGATGGATTACCAACTTTAGAGATGCATCGTAATTTACCAGTAGATGTTCAGGCTAAGCATCTAATTGCTTTAGATAATATAAATGATATTATAATTTCTAATTGCTATCCTACAGATCAAGAATTAGAAGCTTTAGGATCTATGAGAAAAGACATGGTAACATTTGATATTATATTAAATGAAAACACACCAGAAATAGAAAGAAAAATCCTTTTTGAAGAAATGCATTATCATAGAGGAGACTATTCAGATAATTTCTTAAGATCAACACAAAGTCGTGTTAAATATAAAGGTCATTATTTTGCATTATTTAATGCTCCGGAAATAATAAGAAGAGGAGATGTAATAATAGAAAGTAGTGAATATGGTCATTATGCAGGAGAGCTTCAAATAGCTTTAAGAGATATGGTTAACAGCGGAAAAACAAATGTAGTTGGACATATAAGAGAAGAAGAGATATTTATCTTAGATTATATTAAGCCTTGGCAAAAGTTTAGTTTTAAAGAAGCAAAGTAATTATTACTAGCAAAGCTAGTAGGAGAAATGTTGACTACGTTAAGATAAATATTGGCAAAATCAAGAGAGATGTGTAGCTAAAGCTACAAAGGAGTATGCCTTCGGTAGATAGAAGTATCTATGCCGAAGGCATATTTTTATTTTTTGCAAAGCAAAACATTTCTCTACGTGGAATGCATATTTTGGTTAAGTAAACACTTAATTATAATTGATAATAATTATTAGATAATATATAATAGTTTATATATTAAGATTTTGAAGGTGAAGTTATGAGTAATAATATTAAAAAGTTATATAATGATCCACTATATATAAGAAATATTGAAAATCCTACAAAGGATGAGCAAATTGAAGCGGTAAAAAGAAATGGGATGGTTATAAGGTTTATAAATAATCCATCAGAAGATGTTAAAAGAGAAGCAATTTTAAATAATCCATTATGTATAGAACATATAGAATATTTATCGGAGGAATTAGCAATATTAGCAGTTCAGCTTTTATGGAACTCTATAAAATATGTAAAGAATTTAAATGATAATATTATGAGAGAAGCTGTTAAATCTAAGGGATGGGCTATTCAATTTATAGAGAATCCATCAGAAGAGATTAAGCTTTTAGCAGTAGAAAAAGATTTTGATGCAATAAAATACATAAAGAATCCAAGTGAAGAGGTTCAAATAAGAGCTATAGAAAAATATTGGGGGGCTATAAGATTTATAGATAATCCTACATTAGAAGCTAGAAGATGTGCTATAAAAATAGATGAAGAATCAATAAATTATATTATGAACTATGATTTTGATGATTTAAAGATATTTATCGGTGATAACATCAATATAGTAAAGTATGTTTATGATTCAATAGATATAGATACAATATTAGAAATTATAAAAGAAAAAATATGTAAAGATGATATAGATAATAAATATATGAGAGACTTCTTGGAGTTAGAAGTTTTAGAGATGGATAAGGTAGACTTTGTTAAAAACTACGGAAGTAAAAATGCAAAGATGATATTAATAGATTATAAATTAGGGCTTTAGTAAGTAAATAAGGAGCAGATAGATATGAATTTTACAGAAGCGATGAATACTATTGAATTAGTAACAATGACTGATGATGTTCCACTAATAATAGGGGAAAGTGGTATAGGTAAAACTTCTATGGTAAGACAAATAGCTAAGAATAATAACTTAGCTATAGTAAATATAGATGCTAATCTTTTAAAAGAAGGAGAAATTGGTGGACTTCCATTTGTTAATAATGGAAGAACTGAATATGCTACACATTATAAGTTGACAGAAGTATCGTCTTTATTAGAAGATACTAAATATAATGGTGTAATATTATTTATAGATGAATTAAATAGATGTGAGCATGCAGTTCAACAAGAGTTAATGAATTTAATTTTAAACAGAGAAATAAATGGATACAGGCTTGATTCATCAGTAAAAATAATTGCAGCAATGAATCCATCAAATAAGTATGATAACTTTGAAAATAGTGATTACCAAGTTATTGATATGGATGCGGCTCAAGAAGATAGATTTGTATGGGTTGAAGTAGATTCAGATAGCAAAGAGTGGATTAAGTGGGCTATGACTGATGAAGCTGATATTGAAGAAGAGGTAATAGAGTTTATATCACAATTTCCAAATTATCTTCATATGCCTTATGCAAATGAAAATATAAAACCAACTCCTAGAAGCTGGGAGAGAGTATCGAAAGCATTTAAAATGTACAAAAATAATAAAGATAAGTACAGTGAATCTATTATTTTTAATGTAGTAAAAGGTAATGTAGGTGGAGGAATAGCTACAGACTTTATTGGGTTTGCTAGAAACTTTAATAGTCCACTTATAAAAGCAGAAAAGCTTCTAGATTATGATTTTATACCATATGAAATTAAGGAAATTATTCAAAAAGAAAATCATTCAAGACTATATATGTTAGCAAAGAGATTAGTGCAATTATTAAATGAAGAAGAAAATAGAGATAAGATTAAGTTATTAGGAGAAGTTTTAATGTGCTATCCTAAAGATTTAAGATTAGGTGTTATGAAGGATATAAAAGAAGATTATAATGGTGGATTATATAAAGAAATTTTAAGACAAGATACATTTATAGAAGCTTTCTTCGACATCTACGAATAGAGGGATTATTATGAACTATGATGCATTTAAAGCTGAGCTTATTAAAGATTGTATAGAGTTAAATACTAAATCTGATTTTGATAAGAAATTTTTGAGTTTAATAGAAGTATTAGTTATTGAAATGATGGAAAATGAAGATGCTTTTTTTGGTTCTTTTATGGTTCAGACAAAGAGGAATGTTGATTTTACTATTGAATGGCCAATTGTAACAATACCTGTAACCGATGGATTTAAAATGAGTTTTAATCCTAAAAGTTTTTTATCATATAATAAAAGTGAAATGAAGGCTTTAATAAAACATGAAATATATCATATTATGTTTAATCATTATGAGCGTGAAAGAGATTTAAGACAAAGATATGATAAGTTAGCTGTTAATATAGCTTTAGATATTTCTATAAATCAATTTATAAAAAATATTCCTATGGAATATACAAGAATTCATAATATAAATATGAAATATAATTTAGACTTAAAAGAAAATATGAGTTGCGAGTATTATGCAGAGATACTTCATAAAGCTATAAATGACAAGAAAGAACCTTTAAAGATAGATACAAAAGATAAAAGTGAGATAAATATAAAAAATGCACATGATTTATGGTGGCAATCATCAATTTCCCAGGAAATAAGCAGAAACTTAGCAAAAACTGTAGCAACGAACTCTTATAATGGAAAAGCCCCTGATGAAATTGGGAAAATTATATTAGGTTATGAAGAAAAAGCGGAAATATCGTGGCAAAAGTTACTTAAAAAGATGATTCCGTCGCTTAGAGCAGGAACAAAAAGTACTATAACTAGAAGAAATAGAAGACAACCAGAAAGACTTGACTTGAAAGGCGAATTACCTAACAATATACCAGAAATATTGGTAGCTATAGATATAAGTGCTTCTATGACTGATGACGAAATTAATAAGATAATGATAGAAATTTTAGAGATATCAAAATCGAGAGGTAATGTAATCACTGTTATAGAATGTGATGATGAAATAAGAAGAATATATAAAATTAAGTCCATAAAGGATATTAAAAAGAGAAAAAGAAATAATGGATCGACTAAGTTTTCACCGGTGTTTAAATATATTAAAGCTAATAATATGAGAAATGTAATATTAATATATTTTACTGATGGCGTTGGAGAAAAAGAGTTAGAAGTACGACCTATTAATAAAAATAATATTTGGGTATTAACAGGAAAAGAAGAATTATCTTTGAGCAAACCTTATGGAACTATAAAAAGGATAAGTAAAGAAGTAGAAGAAGGTACAGGTGGAAGCACTGGATTAGATATGCTAAGAAGCACAATAGATGAAATACATGTTTGTAAATATAATTAAATAAATTGTGTAATAATTTATTTAATGAAAAATTATAAATTTATAATTCGAAATTAATAAGGAAACTGCTATGGCAGTTTCTCTTTTTTTTGAAATTCACATCAATGAAATTTTTTTTATTGAGTATATTTGTAGCATATTTAACTATTTTTCAGATTTAACATTTATGATATAATTATTACGTCAGGGGGAGATTTATGAATAATAAAATAGATAAAAAGAGTAGTTGCATATTAACAATTACTTTAATCTTGTTAATCAGTCTATTGGTGAATCTTTACCAAAGTCTAACAGGAATTACGTATAAAAAAGAGCTTGGAAATGAGATATATAAAAGTATAGAAGAAGTAAGAACAAGAAATGAATCTATTTTGTTAACACTTGATGGATGTATAACATCACAAAGTATTACAAAGGAAGAGATATTAACATTATACAAGAACTATAATTTGATAAATATTGCAGAACTAAATTTATGGGAGAAATATTTAAAGAGTATAGAGGTGTCATTATTTAAGAAGGATAATAAGGTTGATTTAACAGAATCGAGTCAAAACGAAGTCTTTGCTAACATAGAAGAGTTAATATATAATCTATTGCTTAATTATATGTCAGATAATATGGATTCTATAAAGTTAGATGATAAACTATCTATGGATATTTCGGTTATGAAAGAAATATCTAATGAATTAAATAATTATATTAATAGCTTTATGGAAGAAAAATTAAGTAATTTAGAAAGCGAAGAAAAAGCGGAAAAGATGATTAGTAAAGGATATTGGATAGATATCTTAAAGGGAATAGAAGAGATAAACAGTAAGTATAAAAATTATATGTTTAAATTATAAAAATAGAGCTATTGAATTATCAATAGCTCTTATTATTTCTAGTGGTGACAACCGCCTCCACAAGAACCGCATCCACCTTCAACTTCTATAACTGGTTTTAAAGATAACCCTCTTCCACCATTTTCTTCTGAAGATAATAATTTAAATCCACCGAATTCATCGATTAATTTTGATTCAGCTATGAAAGTGATATCGTTCATAGTTTCTACTACGTCGTTTTCGTTAGCATCATCAACAGTTATGTTAAATGCTGGCCCACTACAACCAAAACCTGCTAAGTTAATTCTTATGCTGAATTTTTCTATTTCGTTATCTTGTAAAAATGATTTGAATTCGTTGTATGCTTCTTCGCTTATTATAAATTTGTTCATATTTATTCACCTCATATTATTTATATTCAAATTATATTTATAGTATACCATATTAGTCGGAAATGGCAAGAGGTTTTTTAGGTATATATTGTAAAATAATAACATCTTATAAAAGGGTTGAAATTTCTATAAATTGTAAATATAATATTTATTATGTTCGGCACAATATAAAGTGTATAATGGTATTGGGGATAAAGTTAAAGTATAAAAAATAGAAAGGGATTGTTAAGATTGAAGCCTTTTGATAGAGACTATGTCTTAAATAAAATAAAGGAATATAATAGAAAGATAAGACCTCGTAAAATTGGTGATTTTGAGATAAAGAAACTTGATGGATTGCAAGGGATTGTTCAAGGCTATTTATATGAGAAGAAGGATAGAATTAACTTAAGAATAGCTGAGTTAATTCATGAATATAATCATATCTGGATGAGATTAACACCGTTAGAAATAGAGGGGGCATATTTTGCTATAGAAAGAGCAAAGGGTAAAGTTGGAGTAGTAGGATTAGGACTTGGATATGTTGTTCAAGAGATGGCAAAGAAGGAAGACGTAGAAGAGATTATAGTTTACGAGGTTAGTAAGGATGTAATTGATTTATATAACTGTAATTTCAAAGAGAATTCTAAAATTAAAGTTATTAATATAGATGCCTTTAAGGCAGAAGCGGAAGAATTTGATTTTTTCTATGCAGATATATATGAATATAAACTAACTAGCCAGATCGTTAAAGATTATGAGGCATTTAATGAACTACACAAAATAGAGGAATATTCATTCTTTGGAATGGAACATTTTTTATTGAGTTGCAGTTATGAAGAAATAGTATGGGTGTATATACCGGAAAATTGGATGGAAATGGCTAGGGAAGCGTATGATGCATTAGAACAGTCAGATTTATTAAAATACTATAATCCATTAGATAAGGAAATAGTAAGTTCAGTATTACAAAAATTTAAAATAGTTCTCGATAAGATGTAGCGAAAGCTACATCTTTTTTTATATAGTTGTCATAAAGTAAGTTGAACTTATGAAAAAGTTGTTAAAAAATAATAATTTGTATTATTAAATTTCTTGAGCATTAGTATTAAATAGAGATAAACTTTATATATGGTTATATAATATCTTAAAGTAAGCATACTACTATATTATTGAGCAAATTTAATTAATAAAAGTTAAGTAATACTTTTATATTAAAAAAATATTCTTTCACTAATATTTAAACTGTTAGTACATATTATTTAAATTTATAAAAATGAAAGTGAGAGAGTTATGTTTTTAAAAAATAATTATTTAATGGAAAATAAATATTATAAATTAAAAGTAAACCTTAGGATATTATATGTATTAAATTTATCTGATTTGTTCTTCACAAAAATTCTTTTAGCTATAGAACCTACAATGTTTAAAGAAGCTAATATTTTTTTAGCGCCAGTAATAGATGGAGCATTACCATACTTTTTAAAGATTATAGTTTGTGGTGGCGTCCTTTATTATTGGTATTTTAGAAGTAAGGAATCAAATGAGAAGGAAATGAAAATATCAATAATCGCAAGTAGAGGATTATTGATATTTTATACACTTATAAACTTATTACATTTATTTAATATTATTCTTATTCTTTGCTTAAAATAGTTGTTAAAAATAAAAATGAGCCGAAGTAGTATTACTTCAGCTCAGAAGATTATTATAAAATTATTTAACAACTATGTTAACAAGTCTTCCTTTTATAACAATAACCTTAACTATATTTTTGCCTTCAGTAGCAGCAACTATAGCCTCATCAGCTAATGCAGCAGCCTTAATTCCTTCTTCATCTAAATCAGAGGCAACATTAATTCTGTTTTTTATCTTACCATTAACTTGGATGGCTATTTCTATTTCATCTTTAACAAGAGCTTTAGCATCGTATATTGGCCAAGCTTCGTTAAATACTGAATATTTACCAGTTAATAATGACCATTGTTCTTCAGCAAAGTGAGGAGCGAATGGAGCTAAAATCTTAATGAAGTTTTCGCAAACAGTGTTTAAGAAGTCTAAGTTTTTAACTTCTTCCTTAGTATACTTAGATAAAGCGTTTATGAATTCCATCATTCTTGCTATAGCAGTATTGAATTGCATCTTATCAGCATCTTCAGTGACTCCCTTAATAGCGTTGTTTAACCAGAAGTTTAATTCTTTCTCAGCTTTATCCATTGTAGTTTTGTTGTTTTCTCCAGATTGTATAGCTTCTCTACACATATCAAGGTATCTTTCGATTCTATCAACAAATCTAGCTACTGACTTAATACCGTCATCACTCCAAGCCCCACCTTCTGTGTAAGCAAATCCAAACATTAGATACATTCTAAATACATCTGCACCATATTCTTTAATATAATCGTCTGGAGATATAGTATTTCCTTTAGATTTAGACATCTTTAATCCATCTGGTCCTAAGATAAGTCCTTGGTGAGTTAAGCTCTTGAATGGTTCATCAAAGCTTAAGTAACCCATATCTCTTAAAGCTTTAGTTATAAATCTTGCATATAATAAATGCATACAAGCATGCTCTGGTCCACCAACATATTTGTCAACTGGAAGCATCTTATCTACTAATTCTTTATCGAATGCTTTTTCAGTATTTTTATTATCTACATATCTCATTTGATACCAAGATGAACATACGAATGTATCTAAAGTATCAACTTCTCTCTTAGCAGGCTTACCACAGCAAGGACAAGTTGTGTTTACAAACTCTTCACACTTAGCAAGTGGTGACTTACCATCTGGAGCAAATTCTACGTTGTAAGGTAATTGAACTGGAAGATCCTTTTCTGGAACTGGAACAGCACCACAATCTTCACAGTAGATTATTGGAATTGGTGCACCCCAATATCTTTGTCTTGAAACTAACCAGTCTCTTAATCTGTAATTAACTTTAGCAGTACCTAAGTTATTTTCAGCAAGTTTTGCAACTATAGCTTCTTTAGCTTCTTCAGTAGTTAAGCCATCAAATTCACCAGAGTTAACTAGTTTTCCATATTCACAGTATGGAAGTTCTATTTCTTCACCTTTTTTACTTACTATAACTCTCTCTATTGGTAAGTTGAATTTAGTAGCAAAAGCAAAGTCTCTTTCATCGTGAGCAGGAACAGCCATAACAGCACCAGTACCGTAAGTTGCAAGTACGTAGTCACCAACCCATATTGGAACCTCTTTACCATTTATAGGATTTATAGCATATGAGCCAGTGAATACACCAGTTTTTTCTCTTGATAGAGATTGTCTTTCTATATCAGATTGCTTTTTAGCTGCATCTTTATATTCTTCAACTGCATCTTTATTTTCAGCAGTAGTTAATTTGTCTACTAATTCATTTTCAGGAGCTAAAACAACATAAGTAACACCATTTAAAGTATCAACTCTAGTTGTGAATACATCAAAGCTAAGATCTGAATCCTTAACATTGAAAGTAACTTCAGCACCAGTAGATTTTCCAATCCAATGTTTTTGCATAGCAACTGTCTTTTCAGGCCAATCTAAAGTATCTAATTTTTCTAATAGCTCATCAGCATATTCAGTTATTTTGAAGAACCATTGAGTTAAGTCTTTCTTAGTAACTTCAGTTGAACATCTTTCACAAGCACCGTCAAGAACTTGCTCGTTAGCTAAAACTGTATTACAAGATGGACACCAGTTTACAGGAGCTTTCTTTCTGTAAGCTAATCCATTCTTTAATAATTGTAAGAATACCCATTGAGTCCATTTATAATATTCAGGAGTACAAGTTATAACTTCATTTTCCCAGTTAAACATTGCACCCATTGCTTTTAATTGTTCTTCCATAGTCTTGATATTCTTTTCAGTAGAATCCCAAGGATGGATACCTGTTTTAATTGCAAAGTTTTCAGCTGGTAATCCAAAGGCATCAAATCCCATTGGTTGGAATACGTTGTAGCCTTGCATCTTTTTTAATCTTGCCCATGAATCAACAGGTCCATAATTAAACCAGTGACCAGCATGTAATTGGCTTCCTGATGGATAAGAGAACATCTCTAAAACATAAAGCTTTTCACCTTCGTTATCAGGATTAAATTTATAAAGTTCTGTTTCTTCCCACTTATTTTGCCATTTTTTATCGATGGCAGTTCCGTAGTTACTCATATTTAAAACCTCCTAAAACTAGTTAATAGTTAATAATTAATAGATAATAGTTAGTGTAAAAAGATCAGTAAAGCTGACTTTTAAGATTATAATTTTAAAAACCGCATGGCAGTTTTATCAATAATTTTTAACTCTTAACTGTTAATTGTTAATTAAAATAAAAAAAGCCCTCATCTCAATTAAGAGACGAAAGGCATTGTTTCGCGGTACCACTCTTATTAAAACAATTAATAATTAGAAATGTATAATGAAAAATTAAGGAAGAAATTCTTTTGAGAATTTCTGAAAGATAATTTAAAAAACTCTTTAGAGTTTTATCATTAATTCAAAATTTTTCATTTTTAATTAATAATTAAAAAAAGTTTTCACTTAAATCCATAACGGGGACTCCGTACTTGCTTTTGACAAGTAAGCTCCAAGGCAAGTTCCTATACATTCATCACTATCTTACACCAACCGATAGCTCTCTTAAGATTAAATTATACAGTACTACTCCTTATCTTTGCATATACTATTATATATTTTTAATATTACTTTCATAAATTATATATCATATATTATATTATAGTCAAGGAAATGTGATAACTTATAGGATGGATCGCGGAATAAATTACCATATAATAAACTTATTGATATTAAAATAAAAACTTATATAATAGAAAATGTTTTGTAAAAATTTTATTAACAAAATAGGAGGTGAAAAGATGAGTTGTTTAGGAAATATAATATGGATGATATTTGGTGGATTATTTGGGGCGATAGGATGGATATTCACAGGGATATTGTGGTGTATAACTATAGTTGGAATACCGGTAGGTAAGCAATGCTTCAAAATGGCTAAGTTACAATTTGCGTCTTTTGGAAAGGAAGTTACAACAGTAAACGACAGTGGGACTAGCCTTGTTTTAAATATACTTTGGTTAATATTTGGTGGATTTGAGTTATGTATAGCAAATCTTATAAGTGCACTACTTTTATGTATAACAATAGTTGGAATACCATTCGCGGCACAGAGTTTAAAGTTAGCTAAACTATCATTAATGCCATTTGGAAAAGAAGTTAGATAGGTATATTAACATTAGTATTTGCAAATACTAATGTTAAATAATTTTGTACAAAGGAAGAGGAGATACTATGGCAATTTTAAATAGTATATTAGGAATTATTTTTATTTTTTTAGTAGCTTTCTTATTATCTAATAATAAGAAAAAAATTAATTGGAGAACTGTTATAATAGGTTTTTTAATACAATTTGGATTTGCTGTTATAGCACTAAAATGGAGTGTTGGTAAATACGTTTTAGGAAAAGTTGCATTAGGAGTTCAATCAGTAATAAATTATGCTAATGAAGGTGTAAGTTTTATTTTTGGTTCATTATCTAAAGATGGTAGTATATTTGCTGTTAATGTATTATCTGTAATTATTTTTATATCAGCAATAGTTTCTATATTATATTATTTAGGAGTTATGCAATTCGTTATAAAAATAATTGGAGGTGGATTAGCAAAACTTCTAGGAACATCAAAACTAGAAACAATATCTGCTTCAGCTAATATATTTTTAGGGCAAACAGAGGCACCACTTTTAATAAAACCATATGTTGAAAAATTAACTGAGTCAGAGCTTTTTACAGTAATGGTTGGAGGACTTGCATCAGTATCAGGATCTATATTAGTTGGATATTCATTACTTGGGATTCCTATAGAGTATCTTGTATCTGCAAGCTTTATGGCGGCTCCAGCAGGGCTAGTAATATCAAAAATAATACTACCAGAAATTAAAGAAGCAGAAGTAAATAATGAAATAGAGATGGTAAAAGATGATTCTGCTAATGTTGTTGATGCTGCAGCAAAAGGAGCTATAGATGGATTAGGGTTAGTACTTAATATAGCTGCAATTCTTTTAGCATTTGTAGCATTAATAGCTTTAGTAAATGGACTAATTGGATGGGTTGGAGGCTGGTTTGGTTTTGCAGACTTAAGCTTGCAAACTATATTAGGATATATATTCTCACCAGTGGCAGCTGTAATTGGGGTACCTTGGAATGAGGCTGTAACTGCGGGTTCATTAATAGGTCAAAAAGTAATATTAAATGAATTTGTAGCATTTACTAGTTTGTCACCATTAATGGGAACTCTATCAGCTAAAACAGTAGCCATAGTTACATTCTCACTATGTGGGTTTGCTAACATTTCATCAATAGCGATACTTATTGGTGGAATTGGGGGGATGGCTCCAAATAGAAAACATGATATTGCACGTTTAGGATGGAAGGCTGTAGCAGCAGGTACGCTTTGTAATCTTTTAAGTGCAACAATAGCAGGATTATTAATAAGCATATAGAATTAAACTTTGGTGAAGAGAAATGTTATATATATTTAAAGGCAATGCTTTCTAAAGTTAAAAAAATTTGATATTAAATATAAAAAAGTTCAGCAATTGCTGGACTTTTTGTTTTGAAAAAATTAGTTGTGAAGCGAATCCGTAACTTTTAAGAAAAACGT
Source organism: Clostridium hominis (assembly GCF_014287825.1). NCBI lineage: Bacteria > Bacillati > Bacillota > Clostridia > Eubacteriales > Clostridiaceae > Clostridium > Clostridium hominis. Next base: position 453,359 of record NZ_JACOOO010000004.1, on the reverse strand, counting down.
AATATTTATAAAAGCCTTTTGTAAAACTTATGAAGTAGTATATAAATATAGGATTGAGAAAAACGTGTTATAATTACTAGTGGAAACATCTCATTCATATTTCATGAGATGTAAGTTTAATTAACTAAATATAAAATTTAGAATTTCACTTAAGGGGTTGAATTAAATTGGTAAAAAGTAATGTTTTAGTAGTTGATGATGATAAGGAGATTGTTGATGCAATTGATATATATTTAAGAAATGAAGGTATTAATGTAATTAAGGCATATGATGGAATTCAAGCTATAGAAGCTTTAATGGAAAATGAAGTACATCTAATTTTGATGGATATAATGATGCCTAAGATGGATGGACTTAGAACAACTATGAAGATAAGAGAAGAGAAGAATATTCCTATTATATTAATATCGGCAAAGTCAGAGGATACAGATAAAATATTAGGGCTAAATATGGGGGCAGATGATTATATAACTAAGCCTTTTAATCCATTAGAAATGATAGCTAGAGTTAAATCACAGCTTAGAAGATATACTATGCTTGGAAATTTTGGAGTATCACAACAAAAGGAAGAGTCTAATTCAATAATTGGTAGTGGAGGTTTGTCGCTGAATCTTGATACTAAAGAAGTAATAGTAGATGGAGAGGTAATTAAAGTTACAGCTACTGAGTTTGGAATACTAGAACTGCTTTTAAGAAATCAGGGAAGAGTATTTTCAATAGATGAAATATATGAAAAGGTATGGAAAGAACCAAGCTACAATGCTGAAAATACAGTAGCGGTTCATATTAGAAGAATTAGAGAAAAAATTGAGATTAATCCTAAAGATCCAAAATATTTAAAGGTGGTGTGGGGAATTGGATACAAAATTGAAAAGTATTAAAAGCAAGTACTCAAGTTTTATAATATATATATTAATCCTTATATTAGTATCAACAATAATTTTATCAGTATTTGATATTAAGGATAACTTAAAATATATATCTCCAAAGGATAAATTTTTAAGAACAGATATGTATAATGAAATAGATAGTTACGTTCGAAGTGCTATTGACTACGCATTATATTATAAGTCAGAAGACTATATTAAGAATGTAAATAATATAACGGCAAATGATATGGATATATGTAGAGCTGAGATTGAAGAGAAGATTAATAGTGAGATTGATGATGCTATTAACAATTTATATAACAGCAACAGTTTCAATGACTTAGAATATGATGCTAGAGAAAAAAGGTTAGAAGAGGAAGAACAAAAAGTTAGAGAGAAATACAATCTTACTGAAGAAGAGTTTACAGCATATATAATAGAAAGAAAAATTAATAGTTATAATAATTTAAGTAATGAGTTAAGTTCTTATAAAAATCTTAATTTTAGCGCTTATGATGAAACTACTAAGAAGTGGATTATTAATGAACAAAATGATATTGGAAGTCTAAAGGCTAATGGTAGATTTTTTGAAACTGTAAATATTTCGCCAAATGGGAATGTAACAGTTGATATGTTTGTAGAAGGAAAAGCAGTTAAAGAAAAAGATTTATATAATTATTATCCATATGAATATAAATATTACGATACTGAAACAGAAGTAAGCACTAGCTATAATTATATAAATAATACAGCAAAAAATCATGATATTACAATATATGTATGGATGCCGAAGCAGATTGTTAAAGGTGATTCAATATATAGTGTGTGGAATGATTTAATAAGTAACAGAAATAGACTTTTAGGAAATATGTTAATATTAAGTATTGCATTATTAATGAGTGCAGTAATATTAAATATATTAAAAAAGAAGAAACTTGATAGTTTATATATAAATAATATTTTAAGTAAGATAAAAAAATATCCGATAGAATATAAGGTTGGAGCGGGAATATTATCATGGCTAGTTTGGTTAGTGAGTAGACATGGATATTATTATAGCGGATATATTTCAAGATTAACAGTTAGAGGAATTATATCTATGTCAATTCTTTTGGCTATATGGTATCTGATATTTAAAGACTTATATTCAAACTATAAAGATGGAACTTTATTAAAAAATAATATCAGTAAAAAGTTATGGGATAACCTTCAAGTATTAATGAAAAATGGATCAATATTTAGAAGTATTTTATTAATGTTTTTAATATATGGAGCTATAGGCGGGATATTATTATTTATGGCAGCAGTATTCTGGGAGTTGTTTTGGATATTCTTTATTGCAGGAATAATACTTACAATAGTATTTATTGTAGTAGGGCTTAAAAAGTTAGCATATCTAGAAAAGATAATGGATGGAGCTAAAGATGGGGCTGAAGGAAGATTAACTTATAAGATTGAAGAAAAAGGTCAAGGAAGATTTACAGACTTAGCTCATAATATCAATAATATGAAAGAAGGCTTAAGAGAATCTATTCAGAAGGAAGTTAAAAGTGAAAGAATGAAGACAGAGCTTATAACAAACGTATCTCATGATTTAAAGACACCATTAACTTCAATAATAAATTATATTGATCTTTTAAAGAGAGAAAATATAGAGCCGGAAGAGGCGAGGGATTACATTAATGTACTTGATAATAAGGCGCAGAGATTAAAAGTGTTAATTGAAGATTTATTTGAAGCATCAAAAGCTGCTAGTGGAGCAATGGAATTAAATGTTGAAAAAATTGAAATAGTTCAATTGCTTAAACAAGTACTAGGTGAGAATGATGAGAGAATAAGTCAGAATGGATTGAACTTAAAAGTAAATACTCCAGAAGAAAAGATATATATTAAAGGTGATGGAAAGAGGTTATATAGAGTTTTTGAAAATTTAATTTCAAATGTTATAAAATACTCACTTACTAACACTAGAGTATATATAGATGTTATTAAGGAAGATGAAAATGTAAAAATAGTAATGAAAAATATTGCTGCCTATGAATTAAACTTTGATGTTAATGAGATAACAGAAAGATTTAAGAGAGCAGATGAAGCGCGTACTAGCGAAGGTTCAGGATTAGGGCTTGCTATAGCAAAGAGTATAGTAGAGCTTCATGGAGGAAATTTTGAGATAGAGATAGACGGAGATTTATTTAAATCAATAATAGTATTGAAATGTGATTAAAGTGTGATACTACAAAAAGTCAGTTAAAAAAACACAAGCTTATTATTAAGTAATAATTACTATTAGATAATAAAAGAGTAAAAATATAAATAAAATACTACTAGTAAATTACTAGTAGTATTTTATTTTGAGTAAATGATAATATTATCATTTGATAAGAAATATCAAAGAAGAAATGTGTAAAGTAAGTTATATCAATAATTGATACTTATTATCAATTAGAAGAAAAATGAAAAAATAATAAAAAATTTTTTAAAAAAGGCTTGCAATTAATAATAATTATTATATAATAATAAATGTAAGGTGCATTAAGCACTGCAGATTAAAACTATAAGATAAAGAGTATAAGATATTAGAAATATATAAATAAATGTTTGAATCAATAGGAGGATTTAATTATGAAGAAGTTTGTATGTACAGTATGTGGATATGTTCATGAAGGAGAAGTTGCACCAGAAGTATGTCCATTATGTGGTGTTGGAGCTGATAAATTTAAAGTTCAAGAAGGAAACTTAATGTGGGCTTGTGAGCACGAAGTAGGAGTTGCACAAGGATCACCAGAAGATATAATGGCTGACTTAAGAGCTAACTTTGAAGGAGAATGTTGTGAAGTAGGAATGTATTTAGCAATGTCAAGAGTAGCACATAGAGAAGGTTACCCAGAAATCGGTCTTTACTGGGAAAAAGCAGCTTTAGAAGAAGCAGAACATGCAGCTAAGTTTGCTGAATTATTAGGAGAAGTTGTTACAAGCTCAACTAAGAAGAACTTAGAATTAAGAATCGCTGCAGAAAACGGAGCTACTGAAGGTAAATTCGATTTAGCTAAGAGAGCTAAGATTGCTAACTTAGATGCTATCCATGACACAGTTCATGAAATGGCTAAAGATGAAGCTAGACACGGAAAAGCTTTCGAAGGTTTATTAAACAGATACTTCGGATAAGGGATATTCCAAAGTTAAATTTGGATAATGGAACTTATGTCTACGAATGTATATGAGTAACGAGTTTTACTTGGATCATTTGTGATAATATTGAAAATTGACCAATAGAATATTTACTTTGTTAAATTATGCTATATAATAAAGATATAGAAAAATATATTTAATTGTTGAAAAATGGAGGAGTTAATTATGAAGAAATTTGTATGTACAGTATGTGGATATGTTCATGAAGGAGAAGCTGCACCAGCAGAATGTCCAGTATGTCACGTTGGAGCTGATAAATTCAAAGAACAAGGTGAAGGATTAAACTGGGCTTGTGAGCACGAAGTAGGAGTTGCACAAGGATCACCAGAAGATATAATGGCTGACTTAAGAGCTAACTTTGAAGGAGAATGTTGTGAAGTAGGAATGTACTTAGCAATGTCAAGAGTAGCACACAGAGAAGGTTACCCAGAAATCGGTCTTTACTGGGAAAAAGCAGCTTTAGAAGAAGCAGAACATGCAGCTAAGTTTGCTGAATTATTAGGAGAAGTTGTTACAAGCTCAACTAAGAAGAACTTAGAATTAAGAATCGCTGCAGAAAACGGAGCTACTGAAGGTAAATTCGATTTAGCTAAGAGAGCTAAGATTGCTAACTTAGATGCTATCCATGACACAGTTCATGAAATGGCTAAAGATGAAGCTAGACACGGAAAAGCTTTCGAAGGTTTATTAAACAGATACTTCGGATAAGAGAGATTCCAAATTTAAATTTGGATAATCGAACTTACACCTACGAGTGTGTACAAGTAGTGTGTTTCATTTAAAATGAAATCTAATAATATATACAAAACAAAACCTATCATAAAAATAGAAAACAAAAACTAGAAGATGAGAGTCTTCTAGTTTTTTTTATTTCAAGTATTATTTTATTTTTAACAATATTTAAATGTGATGTAAATTCGTAAGATAATAAAAATTAAAATGTAAAATGCTTTCACAAACAATATAAAGAAAAAAATGGATTATATAGAAAAAATAGTTGACTATGATTGTTAAATATAATACTCTGTTATAGAACAAGTTTTAGAACGTGTTCTATATTAGAGGGGGGACTACTGATGAAAAGAAAAAAATTAAGCACTGTAATTATTAGTGCACTAATGACTTTAACTATTGCTACAAGTTTAGTTGGTTGTGGCGAAAAATCAACTGCAGATGATTCTGCTATTACTTTTAAGGCGGGTACTTATGAAGCCACAGCTAAAGGGCATAATGCAGATCTAAAATTATCTGTTACTGTTGATGAGACATCTATTAAGGAGATAAATATTCTAGAACATAATGAATCTCCAGGAATTTCAGATCCAGCATTTGATAAAGTTCCAAGTGAAATAATTGATACTCAAAGTGTAAACGTAGATACTATTTCAGGAGCTACAGTTTCAAGTATGGCTATAATAACAGCTGTAACAGAAGCTCTTAAGCAATCAGGAGTAGATATAGATGCTTTAAATAAAAGAGCAGAGAGTAATGAAGTTGCAGTAGAAGATATTGAAAAGACTACTGATGTTCTTGTGATTGGTGCGGGAGGAGCTGGTATGGCTGCTGCAGTTACAGCACATCAAAATGGAGCAGAAGTATTAATAATTGAAAAAATGGGTAAGGTTGGAGGAAATACAATGATTTCAGGTACTGCGTATAATGCTGCAGACCCAATCAGACAATCAGCTCAAGGTATAGAGGATTCACCAGAAAAACATTATGAGCAAACTTTATCTGGAGGAGATAATTTAGGAAATCCAGAGTTAGTAAAGGTTCTTACTGATAATGCTTATTCAGGTATTGAATGGCTTGAAAGCTTAGGAATGCAATTTAAAGATGAAGTATTTACTGTTTTAGGTGGTTTATGGCCAAGAGCTCATAAACCAGTTTTACCATTAGGTACAGGGTACTTTGAACAAGCATATATGCCATATTTAGAAGAGAATAATGTTGAAGTTATGTTAGAAACTAAAGCTACTGAGCTTATTGTAGAAGATGGAAAAGTAGTTGGTGTTATGGCTGAAGGTTCTAAAGGCAATAAAGTAACTATAAAAGCAAATAACGGTGTAATATTAGCTACTGGTGGATTTGGTGCTAATGTTGAAATGAGACAAGAATACGATGGGATTTGGGGAACTTTAGATAATTCAATAGGAACTACAAATCATCCAGGAGCTACTGGGGACGGTGTTGTTATGGCTGAAGCTATAGGAGCAGAATTAGTAGGGATGGATAAGATTCAATTATTACCAATGGGTGATCCTGAAACAGGAAGCCTTACAGGTAATATAGAACAAGGTGTTGAAGATCGTATCTTTATAAACAAAGAAGGTAACAGATTTGTTGATGAAGGTGAACGTAGAGACGTTATGACTAAAGCTTTATTTGAACAAACTGATGACTTTATGTGGATAGTTGTTGATCAACATTCATATCCAACAGGAGATACTAAAAATAACTTCAATGAAACTATAGACGAGTTAGTTGAAGCAGGAAGAGCTTATAAAGCAGATACTTTAGAAGAGTTAGCTGAAATGATGGGTGTAGATAAAGATAATTTTATAAATGCTGTTAATAAATTTAACGAAGCTGTTGATGGTGCTGAAGATGAGTTTGGCAGAACATTATTTGCTAATAAAATAGATACTGCACCATTCTATGCTGCATCTAGAAAACCAACAGTTCACCATACAATGGGTGGAGTTAAGATTAATACTAACGCTGAAGTAGTTAATACAGATGGAAATGTTATATCAGGATTATTTGCTGCTGGAGAAGTAACTGGAGGAATCCATGGGTCAAATAGATTAGGTGGTAATGCGCTTGCAGATATAACTGTATTTGGAAGAATAGCAGGAGAAAATGCTGCTAAAGCAAAATAATAAGTTTATAAGCAAATAATAATTAATCCCCTAAAATTGATTATTATTATAGAGACCATAGAAGGTTACTTCTATGGTCTAATTTATTATTAATAGAAAGAGAAAGTGGTACTTATAGATGGCTTATGTTAAAATAGTATAAAATATTAAATTGAATATAATAGCATTTTAGGAGTAAGGATATGAGTAAAACCACTAAAAAGCAAATTGAAAAAAGAAATGAAATAATAGAAGCTGCAAAAAGAATTATGGATGAAGTAGGGTTTGAGAATGTTACTGTGAGATCAATTTGTAAGGCAGCTAATATTTCCATAGGAACTTTTTATCATTACTTTAATGACAAGGGAGATATAATAATTCAGTTATATACAAGTGTTGATGAATATCTTAAAGAAATAGAAAAAGAGAAGTTAAGTGATGAAGATGAATTAAAAAATATAATTACACTCTCAGAGGAATATGGTAAGTTTGTATCAGATAGTGGATTAATTATAGCTAAACAAATATTTTCAGCATCCATTAATACTGAATCTAATCAGATATATAGATCCAAGGAAAGAGATATAAATAGGATTATTGTTGATATAGTAAAAAGAGCTGAGGATAAAAAGCAAATTAATTCTAAATTTGGTGTAGACGAGATTTCTAATATGATACTAATTAATATTAGGGGAATTGTTTTTGATTGGTGTAAATTTCATGGACAATATGACTTAGCTACACAAATGAAGAATAATATAAGTATATTTGTTAATGGTATTAAATAGATAACAATATATACTAATTTGAAGTAGTGATACTTTTTAGTATCAAAATCCAAGATAACATATAATATTGATTATATAAGCATAACAAGGGAGTTGGTGAAGGAGTGGGAGCGTACATATTTTTTGTTGCATTAATATTTCTTATAAATATTATATTAGTTTTTTCTTTGATATTTATTGAGAGGAAAGAGCCTGATACAACATGGGCATGGTTATTAATATTATTGATACTTCCAGGTATAGGCTTTGTAATATATTTAACGCTAGGACAGAACTTAAGTAGACAAAAATTATTTAGGGAGAAAAAGATAATAGATAAAGTTAAGACGAAGGTGGTAAAAGAAAAACACGAATCCTCTAAAAAGGATGATAAAAAATTCATAGATAATTATAAGAGCTTAATACTTATGAATTATAATCATTCAGGATCAATATTTACTAATGGAAATGATGTTAAAACATATATAAATGGAGAGGATAAATTTAGAGATTTATTTAATGACATAAGAGAAGCTAAAAAATTTATACATATAGAGTACTACATTTTTAGATTTGATGATTTAGGAAAAGCTTTAATAAATGAATTAAAGTTAAAAGTTGAAGAAGGTGTAGAAGTAAGATTTTTAGTTGATGGAATGGGATCTAAAAGCCTTAAGAAAAAAGAAATAAGGTATATTGAAAGTATAGGAATAAAGTTTTCAGTATTTTTCCCTGGGATTTTACCCCACATAAATACTCGTATAAACTATAGAAACCATAGAAAGATAGTTGTAATAGATGGTGAAATAGGTTATGTTGGTGGTTTCAATGTAGGAAATGAGTATGTAAATAGAGGAAAGCAGTTTGAGTTTTGGAGAGATACCCATATAAGAGTCCAAGGTGAGGCTGTAAATGAATTAAATAAGAGATTCCTCTTAGATTGGGATTATGCAGCAGAAGAGAATATTAATGATATGACTGAGTTTTTCCCAGAGCATGCTACTCATGGTGATGTAGGAATGCAAATAGTATCTTCAGGACCAGACCATATGGAAGAGTATATAAAAAATGCATATATGAAAATTATTAATGATGCTAAAGATTATGTATATATTCAAACTCCATATTTAGTTCCAGATGGTCCAGTTATAGAGGCATTAAAAATATGTGCATTATCTGGAGTTGATGTAAGGATAATGGTTCCAGGAAAACCAGATCACTTTTTTATGGAGTGGATGTTAAGTGCTAATATTGGGTTGTTAATTGATTATGGAATTAAGTTTTATAGATATCAAAAAGGATTTATACATGCAAAAACTATAGTATCAGATGGAAAAGTGTGTAGTATTGGTACAGCTAATCTAGATATAAGAAGCTTTAAATTGAATTTTGAAGTGAATGCTATTATGTACAATGAGGAAATATCAAAAGAACAAGAAAGTATATTCTATAAAGACCAAGAAAAATGTAAACTTGTAACAAAGCATGAATATGATAATAGAAGTAGATCGCTTAGAATTAAAGAGTCATTAATAAGATTAATCGCTCCAATTTTATAAAATGTCTGTTGACAATATGGTTAAAATTGGTATAATTAACACAAGAGAAAAAAGATTAAAAGGAATCTAATTACTAACTGTGTTCGAATGAGTACACTTACAGTGTAACTTTAAGAAGGCAAATCATAAATTTTGAATTTTACTTAAAGAGGTATTATTATGGAAGGGTTAAGAAAAGAATTATTTGCAAAATTATATAGCTATTTTTACTTTTTTATGTTCTGGGGCTTTTATTTTAGCGCTGGCTATTTCTTTTGCACAAATAAATATAATTCTATCTTAATGGGAGTATAATAATAGCACACAATTTTTATAATTCTATATAAATAAGTGTTAATAATTTTGTTATATAAAGAGAACTCATTAAGAGTTCTCTTTTTTATTTTAAAAAGGGGGCAATTAAAAATGGTAGTAATTTTAAAACCAAAAACAAGCACAGAGGAAATTAATAAATTAACTAGGGACCTAGAGTCAAAAGGAGTTACAGTTAATCCTGTAATCGGAACAGAACTTATCATTTTAGGATTAGTAGGAGATACAAGTAAGCTAGATCCATGTTATATTGAGGCTAATCCTTATGTAGAAAGGGTAATGCATGTTCAAGAGCATTTCAAGAAAGCAAATAGAATGTTCCATCCAGAAGATAGTATTATAGATGTAAATGGAAATACTATTGGTGGAAGAAAAATTTCTGTAATAGCAGGACCTTGTTCAGTAGAGACTGAAGAGCAAATAATAACTGTGGCGAAAGATGTTAAGAAATATGGGGCAAGTTTCTTAAGAGGGGGAGCCTTCAAGCCAAGGACTTCACCTTATAGTTTCCAAGGTTTAAAATATGATGGATTAGAATTATTAAAAATAGCGAGGGAACAAACAGGATTACCTATAGTTACAGAGATAATGTCACCTTATGATATAGAGGTATTTAATGAAAATGTAGATGTTATTCAAGTTGGAGCAAGAAATATGCAAAATTTCGATCTATTAAAGGAACTTGGTAAAACAAATAAAACAATACTTTTAAAGAGAGGGCTATCAGCTACAATAGAAGAGTTACTTATGAGTGCTGAATATATAATGGCTGGTGGCAATGAAAATGTAATTCTTTGTGAAAGAGGAATAAGGACATTTGAAACTTACACTAGAAATACTTTAGACTTAAGTGCTATACCTGCAATTAAAAAGTTAAGCCATTTACCTGTAATAGTAGATCCTAGTCATGCGGCAGGAAAATGGTGGATGGTTGAACCTTTAGCAAAAGCTGCAGTTGCAGTAGGTGCAGATGGGCTTATAATAGAAGTACACAATGATCCACAAAAGGCATGGTGTGATGGACAACAATCAATTAAGCCAGAATTATTCAGCAATATTATGGATGACTTAAGAATTATTGCTGAAGCAGTTGGAAGAGAGATTTAGGAGGAACAAAATGGAGTTAGTTGTTGATTTAGGTGAGAGAAGTTATCCCATTATAATAGAGGATGGATTATTAGATAGAGTTGATGTTGAGATAAAGAAGGTTTTCAATGGTAATAAGATATTTATATTAACTGATGAGAATGTAAATAAGTATTATGGAGATGCTATTGAGTCAAAGCTTAAAGATGTTAAATATGAAGTAAGAAAATATGTTTTACCTGCAGGAGAGGAAACTAAGAGCTTCTTTACTTTACCAAAAGTTTATAATGAATTATTAGATTTTAATCTTACTAGAAGTGATTTAATAATTACTTTAGGTGGAGGAGTGATTGGAGATCTTGGAGGCTTTGTTGCATCAACTTATCTTAGAGGAGTTAGCTTTGTTCAAATACCAACATCTCTTTTAGCTCAAGTTGATAGTAGTGTTGGTGGTAAGGTGGCTGTTGACTTAGAAAAAGGAAAAAATCTTGTAGGTAGTTTTTATCATCCTAAATCAGTACTAATAGATCCATTAGTGTTAAGAACATTAGATAAGAGATTTTTAATTGATGGAATGGCAGAAGTTATTAAGTATGGATGTATAAAAGATAAAGAACTTTTTAAATATCTTGAAAGCATTCATGATTATAATGAATTAATCAACAATATTGGAACTATTATCCACAGGTGTTGCGATATAAAAAAGGAAGTTGTGGAAAAGGATGAGAGAGATAATGGGGAAAGAATGTTATTAAACTTTGGCCATACCATAGGCCATGCAATAGAGCAATATTATAATTATTCTAAATATACTCATGGAGAAGCTGTGGCTATAGGAATGTATAATATTTCGCTTGTAAGTGAAGAACATGGGCTAACAAAAGTAGGAACAAGTGAAAATATAAAGAGCATTTTAGAGAAGTATGAGCTTCCATATAAGCTAGATATTAATATAGAAGATATTTTAGATACTATGAATTTAGATAAAAAGAAGTTAGGTAAAAAGTTAAACTTAATTACTTTAAAGGAAATAGGGACGTCTGAAATTTATAAAACTACAAATGAGTTTTTCAAAAAGTAAAGGTGAGGTACTATGGCAGATTTAAAAGTATATACATCAAAGTTAGAGGGAAGTGTAAAAGTACCTCCTTCTAAGAGTATGGCCCATAGAGCAATAATTTGTGCAAGTCTTAGTGATGGGAAAAGTAAAATTAACAATATAGATTATTCAGATGATATTATTGCAACTATAGAAGGAATGAGATCTTTAGGGGCTAATATAATTCAAGATAATGATAGCTTAGAGATAGATGGTATATATTCATCTACTGTAGGAAAAAGAGAAGAAAGAGTTATAGATTGTAATGAATCAGGATCTACATTAAGGTTTTTAATTCCTATATCTTTATTGGTTCCAGGTAAAAGTAAATTTATAGGAAGAGGTAACTTAGGAAAGAGACCTTTAAACACTTATTATGAAATATTTGATAAACAAGGTATTGAATATTCTTATGAAGAAGAAAATCTTAATCTTAATATAGAAGGAAGATTAAAAGGTGGAGAGTTTTATGTAAAAGGAAATGTAAGCTCACAATTTATTACTGGATTATTATTTACACTTCCTTTATTAAAAGAAGATTCTAAGATTATTATAACTACAGATATGGAATCAAAAGGTTATATTGATTTAACATTATCAGCTATGAAAGATTTTGGGGTAGAGATAATTAATAATGATTATAAGGAGTTTATTATTAAAGGAAATCAAAAATATATTTCTAGAAAATATAGAGTTGAGGGAGACTATTCTCAGGGAGCATTTTTCTTATGTGCAAATGCTTTAGGAAATAATATTGAAGTACAAGATTTATCATTAAATTCTCTTCAAGGAGATAAAGAAGTAGTAGATATATTAGAGAGAATGGGCGTTAAATTTATAAACTCTGAAAATGGTATTAAAAATGAAGTTAGTAATATAATAAATTCTACAATAATAGATGGTTCTCAATGTCCAGATATAATACCAGTACTTGCTGCAACAGCTTCTTTAGCTAAAGGGAGAACAGAAATAATAAATGCAGGAAGACTTAGAATTAAAGAGTGTGATAGATTAGCTGCTGTAAATAGCGAGTTATCAAAGCTTGGTGTAAATATAATAGAAAAAGAAGATGGATTAATTATAGATGGCGTTGATAGCTTAGAAGGTGGAATAGAAGTGTGGAGTCATAAGGATCATAGGATTGCAATGACATTAGCGATAGTTGCTACTAGATGTAAAAATCCTATAATTATAAAAGATTATGAATGCATAGCCAAATCTTATCCAAAGTTTTTTGAAGACTATAAGATGTTAGGAGGTAAAGTAGATGAGTGGAATGTGGGGAAATAAAATAAAGGTATCAATATTTGGAGAATCTCATGGAAATGCCATAGGGATAAATATTGATGGATTGCCTAGTGGATTAGAACTAAATTTAGATGATATAGCTTATGAAATGAGAAGAAGAGCTCCAGGTAAAAGTCCATTATCTACTGCAAGAAGTGAAGATGATATTCCAGAAATATTAAGTGGATATTTTAATGGAAAAACTACAGGTACACCTCTTTGCGCGATTATAAGAAATACCAATACAAGATCAAAGGATTATAGTCTTTTAAAAGATGTAATGAGACCTGGTCATGCCGATTATAGTGGGAATATAAGATATAATGGCTTTAATGATTATAGAGGTGGAGGACATTTTTCTGGAAGAATAACGGCACCATTAGTTTTTGCAGGTGCTGTATGTAAACAAATATTAAAAGAAAAAGGGATAATAGTAGCTGCTCATGTTAAGTCAATAAAGAATGTTAAAGATAAGAGTTTTATTGATTCAACTTTAGATTTGAATTACTTAAATTCGCTAAAAAGTTTTGAATTGCCTTTAATAGATAAAAGTATTGAGGAAAATATGAGAAAAGAGATATTAGAGGCAAAAGAAGATATGGATTCAGTAGGAGGAACTATTGAATGTGGAGTATTTGGAATAAGTGCTGGTGTAGGAAATCCATTTTTTGATTCAGTAGAATCTACTTTAGCTCACCTTTTATTTTCAGTACCAGCAGTTAAAGGTGTTGAATTTGGAAGAGGATTTGAACTGACTAGTATGAGAGGCTCAGAAGCAAATGATGAGATATATTATGAAGGTGGAGTAGTAAAGACTAAAACTAATAATAATGGTGGAATATTAGGGGGAATAACTAACGGTATGCCTATAATATTCACTACTGCAATAAAACCAACTTCATCAATTGGCAAGAAGCAAAATACAATTAATATAGGCAGTAAAGAAAATACTATACTAAAGGTTGAAGGAAGACACGATCCTTGTATAGTACAAAGAGCTATTCCGGTAATAGAAGCAGTTACAGCTATAGCAATTTGTGAGTTACTATCGTAAGGAGAAATATGCCTTCGCCAGAGAAATGTTAGCTACGCTAAGAGAAATATACACTGCGTGTAGAGAGATATACCTTAAGTGGAGAAATATTACTTTTAACTAAGAGAAATATGTGCTAGGGCGCATAGAAGTGTGAGGTGGAGATTATGGATCTTTCTGATTATAGGAAAGAAATTGATGAGATAGATGAAGAGATGACTAGGCTTTTTGAAAAGAGAATGGATGTAGCTGTTAAGGTTGCTGAATATAAGATTAATAATAAATTACCTATCTTTAACGGGGGGAGAGAAGCTGAAGTAATTCATAAGAATGTTAAAAGATTAAAAAACTCAAATTATGAATCATTAATAAGAAAGTATTTCAATCATTTAATGGAGTTAAGTAGAGCTCTTCAACAAAAAAGGTTTAATGAAATTAATAATTATTCTACAGAGTTAAGTGGAAGAATTAGAGATGGTAAATTAGGATTTCAAGGTTTAGAGGGTTCATTTAGTGAAGAGGCAATGATAAAGTACTTTGGAGGGAATAGGGAAACATCTCATTATGAAACCTTTGAAGATGTATTTGAAGCATTGAAGAAAAATGAAATAGATTATGGGATTTTACCAGTAGAAAATACTTCGACAGGAGCAATTACAGAAGTATATGACCTCATGAATAAATATGGTTTTTATATAGTTGGAGAAGAGTGTATTAAGATAAAGCAACATCTTATAGGGTTAGAAGGTGCGACCTTAGATAATATAAAGGAAGTTTATTCACATCCTCAGGGGTTTCAGCAAAGTAGTGAATTTTTAAATGTCAATAAAGAATGGGTATGTATACCTTATTACAATACAGCTACAAGTGTAAAAAAGGTATATGATTTAAATGATGTAACTAAAGTAGCTATAGGTAGTGAAAGAGCGGCTAAGCTATATGGACTTAAAATATTAGTTCATAATATAAATAATCAATGTGAAAACCAAACAAGATTTTTAATTATAGGTAGAAATTTAGAAGTTAATGAAAATTGTGATAAAGTTAGTGTTATTTTTTCATTAGAAGATGAAGTTGGTACATTATATAGTCTTTTGAATCATTTTGCAGAAAATAATATAAACTTAAAAAAGATTGAATCAAGACCAATTAAAAACTCACCTTGGAAGTATTTGTTGTATGTAGATTTTGATGGAAACCTAAATAGCATTGAGGTAAAAAATGCGCTGAAATTAATCCAAAAAAATAGTGAGTATTTTAAGTTGCTTGGTAATTATAAAAAATTTAGCTGATTAGGAGTTAAGATAATGGAGTTTTTTGGGCTATTAGGAGAAAAATTAAGTCATAGTTTATCACCAGAAATACATGGAGTTATATTAAATAATATAGAGAAAGTTGGGGCATATAAACTATTTGAGATAGAAAGAGATAAATTAGGGGAATTTATTAGGGCTGTTAAACTTTTTAAGGTTAAGGGATTTAATGTTACTATACCTTATAAACAAGATATAATGAAATATTTAGATTTTATATCCGATGAAGCTAAGAGGATTGGGGCAGTTAATTCTGTAGTATTAAGAGATAATAAATTATATGGATATAATACAGATTATTTTGGGTTTGGAGCCACATTTGAAAGAGATAATATCACGTTTATAAACAAGGTTGCAGTAATATTAGGAACTGGGGGTGCTTGTAAGGCTGCATTCACATATGTATTAGATAATGGAATAAAAGAATTATATTTAGTTAGTAGAAATCCTGAAGAGATTGACCTAAATATAAAAGATGATAGATTAAAGGTTATTAATTACGATAAATTAAAAGAAATTAAGGGAGATATTATTATTAATTCTACACCTGTTGGAATGTATCCGAATAATGATAAATGCCCAATAGATAAAGATATAATTGATAATTATGATATAGTTATGGATCTTATATATAATCCATTAGAAACTGAGCTTTTAAAGTATGCAAGAGAAAAAGAAAAGGTAACTTTAGATGGTCTTTATATGTTAGTAGCTCAAGCAGTAAAAGCTCAAGAGATATTTCAAGAAATAGATATTGATAATGAGATAATAGATAACATATACAAAAGTCTACAGGATAATTTTAAGTAATTGAGGGATTTATTATGGAATGTATGAGAAAGAATATTCTCTTAATAGGGATGATGGGGTGTGGGAAAACAACTTTAGGAAGAATATTAGCTAAAAAATTATCCTATGACTTTATTGATATGGATGATTATATTGAGGAGATAGCTAATGACTCTATTTCTAATTTATTTAAAGTAAGTGAAGGAAACTTTAGAAATTGGGAAACAGAAGCTTGCAGAAGATTAAGTAAGATAAATAAATCTGTTATATCAGCTGGTGGTGGAGTAATAAAGAAAAATATTAATATGAAGCTATTTAATGATAATAGTATAATAATTTTCATAGATAGGCCTATAGAGAATATTTTGGAAGATATAGATGTATCTAAAAGACCTTTACTGTCTAAAGGAAAAGAAGTATTATATAAGCTAAAAGAAGAAAGATATGATTTATATAATAATTACTGCCATTATAGAGTTGTTAATGATGGAAGCTTAGAAGAAGCTATAGATTCAATAATGAAGATAATTAATGAGAAATTCTAAATTATAAATTAAATAAAGTGTTATAGACTTTATTTAAGAAAGGAAGATTTTAAGTGAGGGTAATGGTTATAAATGGACCTAACTTAAATATGGTTGGTGTCCGTGAAAAAGGAATATATGGTACTAGAAGCTTTGAAGATATATGTAGTTATATAAAAGATGAAGCAAAGAAAAGAAATATACAAGTAGAGCTTTATCAAAGTAATATAGAAGGAGAGATAATAAACCAAATCCACAAATGCTATTATGAGAAGTTTGATGGAATTATTATAAATCCTGGAGCTTATACACATTATAGTTATGCGATACATGATGCAATAAAAAGTGTTAATATAAATACTGTAGAAGTTCATTTATCTAATATACATGCACGTGAAGAATTTAGACATAAATCTGTAACTGCAGCAGCATGTGTAGGACAAATATGCGGGTTAGGAGAAATCGGGTACATCTTAGCATTAGATGCATTAAAAGAGTTAGTAGTTAAGAAATAATAGTTAAGAGCTATTGTTGAAGTTACATGAAGAATTTCAACATATATTAGTATCTTTTAAGTAAACATAAAAAAAGGAGTGATAACATGATAGTTGTAATGAATCCAAAAGTAACAGATTCAGATATAGATATTGTAAGAAAAGAGTTAGAGAGTAAGGGGTTAAGCGTTCATTTATCACAAGGAAGTACTTATTGCATAATTGGAATTGTTGGAGATGCATCAAATATAGATCCAGACAAGTTATTAACTTTTGATGGAGTAGATAAGGTGTTAAAGGTACAGCATCCTTTTAAAAAAGCAAATAGATTATTTAAGCCAGAAGATTCTATTATTAAAGTTGAAAATACTTTAGTAGGAGGAAGTAATCTAGGTATTATGGCAGGACCATGTTCTGTAGAAAGTGAAGAGCAAATAATAGAAATTGCTAAAAAGGTTAAAGCCTCAGGAGCTAATTTCTTAAGAGGTGGAGCATTTAAGCCAAGAACTTCACCATATAGCTTCCAAGGATTAGAACTTGAAGGATTAAGATTATTAAAGTTAGCAAAAAAAGAAACTGGACTTCCTATAGTTACCGAAATAATGTCAACTGATTATATAGATGACTTTGTTAGAGAAGTGGATGTAATACAAGTTGGGGCAAGAAACATGCAAAACTTCGATTTGTTAAAGCAATTAGGAAAGACAGATAAGCCAATACTTTTAAAAAGAGGTTTATCAGCAACAATTGAAGAATGGCTAATGTCAGCTGAGTACATAATGGCTGGAGGAAATGAAAATATAATTCTTTGCGAAAGAGGAATAAGAACTTATGAAGGGTATACTAGAAATACACTAGATTTAAGTGCTGTTCCGGTAGTAAAGAGATTATCACACTTACCAATTATAGTAGATCCAAGCCATGCAGCTGGATACTGGTATTTAGTAGAGCCATTAGCAAAAGCTGCAATTGCAGCAGGTGCAGATGGACTTATGATAGAAGTTCATAACAATCCACAATGTGCATTAAGTGATGGACAACAATCTATAAAACCAGAATCATTTGATGAGCTTATGAAAAAAATTAAAGTGTTGGCAGAAATAGAAGGAAAAAATATTTAATTTGTTCACTAAGCTCACAAAGAGAAATATTGCCTTTGGCAAGAGAAATATGTAGCTAAATCTACGGAGGAATGTTTTGCTTACGCAAAAGAGAAATGTATGACTACATCATAGATAAAAATTTTCTCTTTGGAGATAAATAAATGCCTATGGTATATCTAGAATATCTGCCGTAGGCATATTTATCTTAACCAACGGTTAATATTTCTTTTCGACTAAGGTGAATATTTATCTTAGCGATAGCTAATATTTCTCTTATGAGCTTTGAGAGTAATATTAAGGGGGTATTTATGAATATTGTTATAATAGGGCTTGGTGTTATTGGGGGCGGATATGCTATGGCGCTAAGAGAAGCTGGTTATACAGAAGTTTATGGGGTGGATAGTAATATAACAACATTAGAAAAGGCCAAAGTCTTAGGGATAATTAAAGAAGGATGTCTTACTGGAGAAAGTGTTATTCCTAAAGCTGACCTAGTAATTCTAGCGGTTTATCCTGATTTGGTTAAAGAGTTTATTAGAAATAATATAAAATTATTTAAAGATGGATTAATTATTACAGATGTAACAGGAATTAAGGAACCTTTTATAGAAGAAGTAACAGAGATACTTCCTGAAAACATAGATTTTGTTTTTGGACATCCTATGGCAGGAAGAGAGAAAAAAGGAATAGATTATGCTACTAACACTGTATTTAAAGGAGCAAATTATCTTATAACTGTAACTCCTAAAAATAAAGAAGAAAATATTGAATTAATTCAAGAGTTAGCATATAAAATGGGATTTAAGAAGGTAAAGAAGATAAGTCCTAAATATCATGATGAGATGATTGCATTTACTAGTCAACTTCCTCATGCATTAGCTGTGGCATTGATTAATAGTGATATAGAAGGAAGAGATACTGGAAGTTTTATTGGAGATAGTTATAGAGAATTAACTCGTATAGCTAATATAAATGAAAGACTTTGGAGTGAACTATTTTTAGGTAATAAGAATAATTTAATTGTATCAATAGAAAACTTTCAAAGGGAGCTTGAAAGTATAAAAGAATGTATTAAAAATGATAATAAAGATGAGTTAGAAAAGTTATTTGTTAAATCTACAAAAAGAAGGGAAAATCTATAAATTTCAGGAGGGTATTATGTATTGTGAGAATTGTGGAATGGTAGTTAGTGACAATAATAATTTTTGTCCAAACTGTGGAGTTAAAGTTAAAAAGACTATACTTAAATGTGAAAATTGTGGGACGGATGTTAAAGAATATGATACTGTTTGCGATAATTGTGGAAAAGTAATAGAGAGAGAAAAGTATAAACAAAGTGAAGGTTCTTCAACGTCAGAAGCGTCACCAGTATACACTAGTGCAAATGGAACTAACACATCTCAAAATACAAATGCTAATAAAAAACAAAAGTCTAAAGTTGTTGCTGGAATTTTAGGTGTTTTAGTTGGTCCTTTTGGAGTTCATAGATTTTACTTAGGTTATATAGGAATAGGTATAGTTCAATTAATATTAACCTTCCTAACATGTGGTATATCAAGTCTTTGGGGGTTTATAGAAGGTATATTAATTCTTTGTGGAGTAGGAATAACAGAAGACGCAGATGGAGTACCACTTTCAGACAAT
This sequence comes from Clostridium hominis, assembly GCF_014287825.1. NCBI lineage: Bacteria > Bacillati > Bacillota > Clostridia > Eubacteriales > Clostridiaceae > Clostridium > Clostridium hominis. Next base: position 433,430 of record NZ_JACOOO010000004.1, on the reverse strand, counting down.
TAATATTGCAGTAAAAGGGCGATTAACGCCCTTTTGTTTTACCTTTTATTCCTCTTTCAGCTAGTATATCGTAAATAGTTTGTGAAGTAGTATCTTCTAAAGTATATCCTAATAATTTAACTATTTCTTCAAGTTTTTCAATAGAAGTTGTTTCAATTTCTAGATAAGGAAAAGGACAAAAACTTTTATCATTTATATCTATTTCCACAAGGGAATCATTAATTTTATAGCTTTCTCTATATTTAGATATAGATTCTTGAAGTTTAAGACCTAAAGAAGTGAAAATTTTTCCAGCCATTTCTCTATTATCAACTATAACTTCATTTTCTTCCATAACCTTAAAGGTATCTTGACTTAACATTTTTTTAGTAGTCATAAATACTGTTTCTTTTCCTTTAATTCTATCTACAGTAGTTCTAATCCTAGCATATCCTTTAGCAGCTAAAAGTCTACCATCGTCAAAGTCGTATATTTCATTTACTTGATCTTCAGACTTTACTTTTTCTGCTCCAAGTGAAGTTAATTTATTTCTTATATCATCAACGTCGATATCTACAATTCTTGTTTCTAATTCTTTCATTAAAAATACTCCCTTCAAATATCGTTAAAAATATTATAAACTAATGCTATAATAATAGCTATAATAATATATAGTTAACAACAAGAGTAAGAGGTGGAAGGTATGGAATACGTTAATGATATAAATATTCAAGAAGCAGTTATACATATTTTAGATAGTAATAGTGAAGAACCTATATTAAATGAGTATACTTTGGAGTTAAATGAGGATATTTATAAGTTTTTATATAGACATATGGAAAAATGCTTAAAGGATGAAGAGTTAAAAACTGCTGTATTTAATCCAGAAAGAAATATTGTAAAGGAAATAGTACAAGATTATTTAAATGGAATAGATAAAGATATAGTAAGTTTATCTAAAGAGTTAGCAAGGCAGCTTTTCATAATAATGAAGGGAAATGTAAACATACCAGCTTGTGACCTAATAGTAGCATCTTTAATAACTGACCAAGGACCTCTAATAGCTATTTTAAAGATGGATTATGTTAAGAATTTTACTCATCAAGTTGATTTTGTTGATGATAAAATAGGAATTGGAATAGTACCTCAATCTGCAGGGCTCCCTGGAAGCTCGCAAAGAATTCAAAAAGCTGCATTTATTAAACCTATAAGAGAAGATCAGAGATTTGATTTATGGGTTATTGATAAGCAAAAGAAGAGCAAAGATGATGATGAGTACGGAACTAATTATTTCTTAAATAGCTTTTTAGGTTGTACGCTAGTAGCTAATAACAGAGATATGACTAAAACATTTTTAAAAGCAGCGGAGACTTGGACTAGAAGTAATGTAACTGAAGATGCAGATAAAGCAGAAAGAATAAGAACTACTATTAAAAGTAAACTTAAGGAAGAGGATTCTATAAGTATAGATGATATTTCAACTCAGCTATTTCATGAAGAGCCTAGGGCAAAAGAGGAATTCTCAATGTTTGTTAAAGGTCATGGATTAGAAGATGAAATTGCAGTAGATAAAATGTGGGTTGAGAAAAAGCTTAAAAGAGTAAGACTAAAGATAGATAAGTCTATAGATTTATACATAGATGAAGAAACATATCATGATCCAAGTAGATTTGAAATACAAAGAAATGGTGATGGTAGTATAAATATGATTATTAAGCATGTTATAAATTATATAGAAAAATAATTTATAAATTCTTAAATTACTAAAATATAAAGGATATCTGTAGACATCCTTTATATTTTAAAAAGTTTAAAACTTCTAGTTGATCTTTGGGTTTAATTAAAATACTTATGAACTAATTAAGTATTTTAAAGTTATTAACCTTTAAGTCCTTTTGATTGACGCTCCATATCTTCAATTACAATATCAAATATTTCACCTAAAGTAGAACAGTATTCTAATACTTTCCAAGGCTCATTAGTATGATAGTGAATCTTAATAAGTTCGTCATCGCCTACGGCTAATAAGCAATCTCCATTAAAATTGTTTGTAAAATATTCATTTATAGCATCTTCATTAAGGTTATTACCTTCAATTAATAACTGAGTATCATATCTGTATTCCAACATAGTATTTTCATCCTTTCAAATCATTATTTAATAATTAGTGTAAGCCAATAGAAATAGTTATAGCTTACTATTAGATTAAACTAATTATTTTTCTTTTGCATATATTGTACATGAACATTATATGATTTTAAAGTAATATTTTAATATACTATATTGGTTAAAATATTAGCTTAACTAAAATTGCTTTTTGAGCATGAAGCTTATTTTTCTGCTTCTTCAAATGGCTCATCAGCATTTTTTACAGCGACTTTAGGATCAGTAGTCATTTCGAATGTTAATCTTTTTAGACCAACAAGTTCATATTCTTTATTTTAAATATTTTCTATGCAATATAGTGATTGTATATATAAGTGAATAAATATATAATAGATAAATGAAAATTTGCATAAAAAATATACTTATGCATAATGGTTAATTTAATATGCATAAGTATATGTTTAGATAAAACTAGAATATATTTTCTATGTTTGGAACTTGCAATTCTTTCATGTGCTTTGTGCTATATTTTAATAAATGAAGTGATGCTTCACTTTCGCTTTCATCATCATTTTCAAGATATACTGAAAGCTTTAATGCTTCATTTAACATTACATCATAATCCATATGGTTTATGTAGATGGCTGCTATAGAACCTCTCTCTTGAATCATATCAAATAGATCCATAGCCTTTTGAAAACTTACTTCTGAATCAGCAGTTTTTATAGAGTCTTCCATTTCATCACAAATATTAACTATATCGGTACAAAGTTCTTTAAACTTAAAATCGGCATAAAATAAAAATATAATTAATACTAAGAAAAGTGAAAGAGAAATTAAAGAGTTTTTTATTTGAAACACCCCTTTCCGTATTCATTATAAAGTTGACATATAATTTTACCATTAGTATCTGTCATATATAGAAGCACTTCTTTTATGGAATTTATACCATGTTTTTTTAATTCTGCTTCAATCCAATACTTATTTTTACCACTAGTAGTTAAAGAATTCTTGTTTACGCGACCGTCTAGAACATAAATTACTGGAAGACGAGGTTTATTATTGGCAGAACTACTAGAAGTTTTATTTGGACTGTTGTTTCCCTGAGTATTAATTGGGGAAGTACCACAATTAGCAGGTGGTGAATTAGAAGGACTATTTTGACTAGAACTACTATCAGATGAGGAATCATAAGTCAAAAATGACATTTGTCCATTATTTTCCAATATGCCATATTCTATTTCGTTTAAATCGAAGTATCCTGCTAGACGTAGTTCTTCCATAAGCTCATCTAGGTTAATTTGTTGGGATTTTAAAGCTTTAAAGTTTATCTTACCTTTACAAATTAAAACGCTAGGTTCTCCTTCAAGAAACTTTCTTGCAGCTTGGCTTTTCAATTGAAGTTGAGTTAATACAGTCTTAATAAATAGTAATGTTACAATAGGTATAATTCCTAAAATTAATGGTAATCTCGTGTCCTGCATTGGTAAAGCTGCTAGATCTGAAATCATTATTGTTATTACAAATTCGTAAGGCTGAAGTTCTCCAATTTGTCTTTTTCCCATTAGCCTCATAACAAGTATTACTAGTGCATATAAAAAGATAGTTCTAATTAGCACAATAAACATTTAATCACCACCTCCATTTATGTATTATTAGTAAATAAGAGTATTTTATTCTAGTTAATGTGGTTAAAAGAGACAAAAAAATTAAAAATCAATAGAATATTAATGGAGAGAGTATATAATAAAACTATAGAGTGGCAAAATATTGATATAGAAAAAAGGAAGGAGGAATATCATGAGTGAATATAAAATACAGATAGGGAAAGAGCAATATGTAAACTGCAAGGAAGGAAGCAAGTTTATAGATATAATAGATAAGTATTATGATGACAAACTATTAGATATAGCAATATGTAAACTAAATAACAAATATTACGAATTAGGTGAAGAAATACCATATGGTGGTACTTTGACTTTAGTACCATTTACTAGTATAGACGGGATGAAGGTATATTCAAGAACACTACAATATATTTTTATTAAAGCAACTTTAGATTTATTTAAAGATGCTAAGATAGTGATGCAACACAGTATAGATAAAGGAATATTTGGGGAAATTCATAAGGTTAGTCCTCTGGATGAAGAAGATATAAATAAAATAAAAAATAAGATGAAAGATATAATAGATAAAAATATTCCTATCAATAAAGTTAAAGTTAAAAGAGAGAAAGCTATAGAGATTTTTAAGTCTTATGGTATGGATGATAAAGTACTTTTATTAGAACAAGTAAATTTTGAATATGTAAGCTTATATGAACTTGATGGTAGGTATGATTATTTTTATGGATATATGGCACAAAGTACAGGAGTTATTAGAAGTTTTGATGTTATGTATTATGAACCTGGATTCATTTTAAGGTATCCTTTGGAAGATGATATAAATACTTTAGTTAAATTTAATGAGCAAAAAAAATTGGCAAGTATTTTTATGGAGACGGAAAAATGGTTAAATATCTTAGGAGTGGGGGAAGTAGGCTCTTTAAATGAAAAAATAATAAATGGAGATTTATCTAGCTTAATAATGATTTCTGAAGCTCTACATGAAAAGAAGATAGCAGAGATAGCTGATAAGATATTTAATAGGAGAGATACAAGAATAGTATTAATTGCTGGTCCGAGTTCTTCAGGGAAAACTACCTTTGCCCATAGGCTAGGAATACAACTAAGAGTAAATGGACTTATTCCTATTCCAATTTCTTTAGATGATTACTTCGTAAATAGAGAGGATACGCCTAGAGATGAAAATGGAGAATATGATTTTGAAACTATAGGATCTGTAGATATAAAGTTATTTAATGAACAACTAAGGGAAATACTAAAAGGAAATGAAGTAGAAATTCCAACTTTTAATTTCTTAAAAGGAGAAAGAGAGTGGATTGGAAATAAAATAAAATTACCTCAAAATGGTGTAGTTATTATTGAAGGGATTCATGGGTTAAATCCTATTCTTACTTCTGAAATTGAAGATAAATATAAATTTAAAATTTATATTTCTGCATTAACTCAATTAAACTTAGATAATCATAATAGAATAGCAACTACAGATGTGAGAAGAATAAGAAGAATAGTTAGAGATCATTTATCAAGAGGACATGAAGCTGAAGATACTTTAAAAATGTGGCCTAAAATAAAGAGGGGTGAACAAAAAAATATATTTGTTTACCAAGAAGAAGCTGATGTTATGTTTAACTCAACTTTAGTATACGAGTTATGTGTGTTAAAAAATGCAGCATTAGAGGAATTAAATAAGATAGAAGAAGATAATACTATATATAATGAGGCTAAGCGATTAAAATCTTTTTTAGGATTCTTTAAGGAGATTGATTGTGACTTAGTACCACAAAATTCAATATTAAGAGAGTTTATTGGAGGAAGCATTTTTTATAAGTATTAAAATTACTTTTATTTATTAATTAAATATTGCTAGCGTAGTCAAGAAGATTTTGTTAATGTAAAATAAGAAATAATATACAAGAGAAATTATAGTATAAAAAGAACTATAGATAAGGAGATAAGAAGATGAAGACAGTTGGAGTATTTGATATACTAGGACCAATAATGGTTGGACCATCATCATCACATACTGCAGGAGCAGCAAGACTTGGTAAGGTTGCTAGATCTATAGCAGATGGTGATATTAAGGAAGTAACATTTTTATTACACGGGTCTTTTGGGAAAACTTATAAGGGGCATGGAACTGATAGGGCGCTAGTTGCTGGAATATTAGGAATGGAACCAAGTGATTTAAGATTAAGAGACTCATTAAATATTGCTAAGGAACAAGGAATAGAGATAATATTTAAAGAAACAGACTTAGGTGATGCTCATCCTAATACAGTTAAATTTTTAATAACAGGTAAAAAGGGTAAAAAATATGAAATGGTTGGCTCATCTATAGGTGGCGGAAGCATAGAAGTGTCTGAAGTAAATGGTGAAAAAGTTGAATTTACGGGAGCTTACCCAACTATAATAATATCACATGTAGATGTGCCAGGAGTGGTATCAAATGTAACATCTTTACTTTACGATCATGCTATAAATATAGCCTTTATGAAAGTTTTTAGAAGTCAAAAAGGTAAAGAAGCAACAATGGTATTTGAGGTTGATAATAATGTTACTGATGAGATTATAGATGAGATTAAAGTAATGGAATCTATTAATAAAGTAATTAGAATCAATCCAATAAAGGACGGTGAATAAAATGATAGTAGCAAGATCAGGAGAAGAACTTTTAAAGATTTGTGAAGAAGAAAATATATCATTAAGTGAATACGCAATAAGACTTGAAATGGAAGATAAGGGTCTTACTAGAGAAGAAGTTTTTGAAAAGATGGCGAAGAATCTTGAGGTAATGAGAGAAGGAGCTAATGAAGGTAGAGAAAAGAAGATATATTCTGTAAGTGGACTTATCGGTGGCGATGGGTATAAAATAAATAAATACTTAAGAGAAGGAAAAACATTAACTGGAGCTGTTACTGTAAGAGCTATGGCTATGGCATTATCTTCATCAGAAGTAAATGCAGCGATGGGTAGAATAGTTGCTTGTCCTACAGCAGGTTCTTGTGGTATTTTACCAGCTGTAATTCTTTCAGCAGGGGAAAAATTAGAGAAAACCGATGAAGAACTTATCGAAGGATTATTTGCAGCAGCAGCAGTTGGAATGATTATAGGAATGAATGCAACTTTAGCTGGAGCAGAAGGTGGATGTCAAGCAGAATGTGGTTCTGCAGCAGCTATGGGATCAGCAGCAGTTGTTGAAATGATGGGTGGAACTCCCAAAATGAGTTTAGATGCAGGAGCAATAGTTTTAAAAAATGTATTAGGTCTTGTATGTGACCCAGTAGCAGGTCTTGTAGAAATTCCATGTGCGAAGAGAAATGCAGCTGGAGCTATAAGTGCTTTATGTACTGCTGATATGGTTATGGCTGGTGTAGATTCAAAAATTCCTTTTGATGATACAGTATCAGCTATGTATAAGGTAGGAAAGAGTTTACCAGCGGCATTAAGAGAAACTGCTATGGGAGGCGTTGCTGTTACTAAAGCAGGGCTTGAACTTAGAAAGAAAGTATTTGGTGAAGAATAGTTAGAAAAATTTATGCCTATGGTAGATTAGTTTATAGCTACCATGGGCTATTTATTTTTTATTGAATATTTTCTCATTATCAGTGCGAACCAAAGAGCATTTTGTCGAATATGATGTAGTAGGCAATTTGCACTCTAGATAATAAGGTGAGGACTAAATAATGAAACTAAGCAGTGACTCTATTACTAATGCTTTTAATTTACGAAGGTTTAAGGAGCTAGTGATACAATGCATTGTTAGCAAAGATAGGATAAATGATATAAGAGAAACTATAGGAAGCTATAATAATGACTTTAAGTTAATATATGAAATAACAGATAATGATGAAAATAATATAGATGGATTATTAATAAATTTGGAAGATTTAAATAGTGAAGATCTCATTACAATAGAAAAATATCTAATATCATCTAAAAAGAGTAAAGAAATAATTTTAGATTTATGCGGAATTAATAAATCTAGGGACAATAGAGAGTTAATATTAAGCTTTATAAATAGATATGATATTGATATTATAAAAGGTACTAAAGAAGAGGTATTTTCTTTAATTAGTGGACAAAAGTACTACAAGACATTACTAGATGATAAATATAGAGATTTTTCAAGAAAAAATGATACTATATTAATAATAGAAGATAAGAATTATTGGATTACTGATGGATATAGTGAATTTACAATTGATATTGAATATGACTTACTAGATGATAAAAAGTTTGAAGATATATTAATAGGACTAATAGTAGCAACTACAGCTTTTTGTGATAATAAGGAGCAAAGGGTAGAGGCTATACTATTAGCCATTACTATTTTTGAAATAAGTAAAAGATTATCTTTACAAAGAATTAAAATAGATGGAGTTGAAGAAAATATAAAAAAATATTTGCTGCAGAATATAGCGTGTTTAGATAGCGAAGATATATATAGTCTGAGTAATATAAGATATAGATTTAAAAGGTAATTAAGAAAATAATAATAAAAATAAAGTGAAGTAAATTAATACTTCACTTTATTTTTATATAAAATGGATTAAGCTTTGTTAACTGATCCGAAAAGTTCCATCTTTTCTTTAACTGTAGCTTTTATAGCTTCGAATCCAGGATTTAATAATTTTCTTGGGTCAAATCCTTTTCCTTCTTTATCTTTTCCAGCTTCAACGTAAGCTCTTGTAGCTTCTTGGAATGCTAATTGACATTCAGTGTTAACGTTAATCTTAGAAACTCCTAAAGATATAGCTTTCTTTATCATTTCTTCTGGAATTCCAGTACCACCGTGTAATACTAATGGCATGTTTCCGCAAGCGTTATTGATTGCTTCTAAAGCATCGAAAGCAAGTCCTTGCCAGTTTGCTGGGTATTTTCCGTGGATGTTTCCGATACCAGCAGCTAACATAGTAACTCCTAAATCAGCGATTGATTTACATTCTTGAGCATCAGCAACTTCACCTTTACCAACAACTCCATCTTCTTCTCCACCGATTGATCCAACTTCTGCTTCTAAAGATAATCCTTTTTCTGCAGTAGCTTTAACTAATTCAGATGTCTTAGCGATATTTTCTTCTATAGCATAGTGAGAACCATCGAACATAACTGAAGAGAATCCAGCGTTCATTGCTGCATAACATCCTTCGTAGCTACCGTGATCTAAGTGTAGAGCAACTGGTACAGTGATGTTTAATTCTTCTAACATTCCGTTAACCATACCAACTATTGTTTTGTAACCACACATGTACTTCCCAGCACCTTCAGATACTCCTAAGATTACTGGTGAGTTATTTTCTTGAGCTGTAAGTAAAATAGCTTTAGTCCATTCTAAGTTGTTGATGTTGAATTGACCAACAGCATATTTTCCTTCTCTTGCTTTGTTTAGCATTTCTTTAGCTGAAACTAACATGGCAATACCTCCGTATATTTCAATTTAAGTTATAGAGAATAATATTAAGTATAGTAATAAGTTTATTAACTATTACACCTACGTTTCTCCTACTGGTTATTATACCCTAAATCAATAGGAAAGAAAACAAAAAAAGTATTAAAAACTATCAAAATACGAGGATACAATCCATGAAAACATTTAAATTGATAATCTTCTCAATTAGGGTGCTTGGGCTAGTAACATATTAATTATAGACAATCTGATATAAAATATATAAAATGCAAATAGATATAAATAAAATTTTAAACTTTAGGAGGAGACTATGTTAGTTGATTTACATACACATTCTTATTACTCAGATGGAACAATGTCACCGAGAGAAATATTAGAGGATGCAAAAAGAAAAAATATAGATGTTATTGCGATCACAGATCATGATGAAATAGGTTCATATAATGAGGCTAAGTCTATATCAGAGGAAGTTGGAGTTAAATTAATCAGAGGCGTAGAGTTAGATTGTAAATTTGAAGATATAGTAGTACATGTTTTATGCTATAAATTTAATGATAATGAGGAAATGATAGAAATTATTAATAAGGCACAAAATGCTCTTTTAGAAACAAGTTTTGAACTAATGAGAAGAATGGAAAAGGATTATGAAGATATATCATATGAAGAATTTTCTACATATAAGCATGATAAAAGAAAAGGTGGATGGGATGGAATTCACTATTTACATGATAAGAAAATAACTGAAGGTTTATTTGATGGAATGAAGTATTATAGACAATATAATTGTGGTCATGAACAATTTGATTTTCCAACAGTAGAAGAAGCTTGCAAAGTTGTTCATAAAGCTGGTGGATATGCAGTATTAGCTCATCCTTGCAATTATTATAAAGATAAAACTAAAGAAGAGATAATAGAAAAATTAAATATGTTCAAGGCTATGGGGATTGATGGTATAGAAAGTTACTATCCGGCTAATAGTGAACTAATGACAGAAACTTGTGTAGAATTCTGTAAAGATAATGATATGATAATAACTTGTGGCTCAGATGGACATGGAGACTTTGCAGCTGTAAGTAAAGGAATAGAATATTATATCGGTGCTATGAAGGTAGATTCAGAGAAACTACATAATATAGAAAAACTAATTTAATAAGTTGTTTGCTACGCTCACGAAGAGAAATATTGTCTTTGTCAAGAGAAATTTTCAGTAAACTGAAGAGAAATATGTAGCTAAAGCCACAGAGAAATATTTTACTTACATAAAAGAGAAATCTATGTCTACGACATATATAAATATTGGCTTACGTCAGGATAAAAAAATTCCTACGGCATGAATATTATATCTGCCATAGGCATATTTCTTTTCACAAAAGGTGAATATTTCCCTGTCAGAATGACATATTTCTCTACACTTAAGGTGTACATTTCTCTTGTGAGCAATGCGAACAATATACTTCAAGTTAAATCATTTCGTAATGTTTTAATGCGTATTCTATTCCGTCTTCATTTATATCTTTAGTAATAAATTTAACTAGATCAAATAAAATAGGATTAGAGTTTCCCATAGCGATGCTATTATTTACGTATTTAAGCATAGTTAAATCATTAGCACTATCACCTATAGCATAAGTATTTTCGAAAGGGATGCCTAAGTGATTAATAATAAATTCAATTCCAGTAGCTTTTGAATAGTTTATAGGAGCTAATTCATAAAATTCTTCAGCTCTTTTAATAAAGTCAAAGACATCTTTAAATTCATTATAGAATCCATCAAAGTCACTATCATCATTTAAGAATATTACAAGCTTATCTACATTTAAGCCATCCTCATACCAAGTTTTCCCGTTATAAGAACCTTCTGATTTATGAATATTAAGAACTTTAAAAACTTCAGGATGTCTTATAGCTTCAATATTATCATAGTAAACACCATCTATACTTTCTAAAACACCATCAATGTGGTATTTTTTTAATGCATTAACTAGTTTAGAAGTTAGTTCTTTTCCAAGGGATTTATGAAGTAAAACTTTATCTTCATATTCAACATAAGTTCCACAACCGCAAATAAAACCATCAAAGTCTAATTTGCTTTTTATATTTTCGATTTGGCATGCTGTTCTACCAGTATTAATAAATGCTAAGTGACCATTAGCTCTCATTTCCTTTAAGGCCTTTTTAGCGCTTTCTGGAATTATAAGTGTGTGTTCATCAATAAGTGTTCCGTCTATATCAAAAAATACAATATTTCTCTTCATAATATAAAATACAAACTCCTTTAAAAATTATATATCTCTAAGTATATAGTATAAAAGTTAAAACAACTATATATAAAATATTAAAAAGGCAATATTTTATAGAATACAATGTTAAAAAACTATCATTTATATTTGCATTGCGTCCACTGGAATATATAGCTATAATTTTAAATATAAAGATTTAGTGGTAGTGTTAAAGGGGATGTAAATGTTTAAATTGAAAAGGGAAGATATTATATGATTGAGATGAGAAAAGTTTTAGAAGGCAATCCGGTAATCGCAGCAGTGAAAGATATGAAGTCTCTTGAAGAAGCTCTTGAAACAGAGATAGACATAATATTTGTTTTGTTTGGTGACATTATTTCTATAAAAGAGATAAGTGAAAAAGTAAATAGTAAGGGCAAGATAGGAATAATTCATGTAGATTTAGTTGAAGGGTTAAGTAATAAGGAAGTAGCGATTAAATTTATTAAGAATGAGACAAGTTTTGATGGAATTATAAGTACTAAGGCTAATTTAATAAAACAAGCTAAGAATTATAATTTGGTAGCAATTCAGCGTTTTTTTATTTTTGATACTATATCTCTTAACAATAGTAAAAATCATGTTATTTCAGAGTGTGATGCAATTGAGATATTACCAGGGGTAATACCTAAAGTAATCAAAGATATTTCAACATTTACGAAAAAACCAATAGTTGCAGGTGGATTAATAGACAGCAAGGAAGATGTAATATTAGCTTTAAATTCAGGTGCAACTTGCGTTTCAACAAGTAGAAACGAAATATGGGAAATGTAGGGGGATTGAGAAATGAAAAAGTATATTGTAGCTTTAGATCAAGGAACAACAAGCTCAAGAGCAATTATTTTTGATAAGGAACAAAATATATATGGGATAGCTCAGAAGGAGTTTACTCAAATATATCCTAAAGAAGGATGGGTAGAGCATAATCCTATGGAAATTTGGTCATCTCAATATGGCGTATTACAAGAAGTAATGGCTAAGACAAATATAAAACCAGAAGATATTGCGGCTATAGGAATAACAAATCAGAGAGAGACGACTATAGTATGGGACAAAGAAACTGGTGAACCTATATATAATGCTATAGTATGGCAATGTAGAAGAACAGCAAAGATTTGTGAAGAATTAAAACAAGAAGGTTTAGATAAATATATAAAAGAAAATACAGGATTAGTTGTAGATGCTTATTTTTCAGCAACAAAGATAAAGTGGATATTAGATAATGTAGAAGGTGCAATAGAGAGGGCTGAGGCAGGTAAGCTTTTATTTGGTACTGTAGATACATGGCTACTTTGGAAGCTTACTAATGGTGAAGTTCATGTAACTGATTATACAAATGCATCAAGAACTATGCTTTATAACATAAAAGAGTTGCAATGGGATGAAAGGATAGCTAATAGGTTAGGAATACCAATTTGTATGCTTCCAGAAGTAAGAAATTCATCTGAAGTTTATGGATATGCTAATTTAGGTGGAAGTAAAGAAGAAGTTAAAGTTCCTATTGCTGGTATAGCAGGAGACCAACAAGCCGCACTTTTTGGGCAAGCGTGTTTTAATAAAGGTGATGCTAAAAATACTTATGGAACAGGATGCTTCTTACTTATGAATACTGGCGAAGAGATGGTAGAAAGTAAAAATGGTCTCATTAGCACAATTGCTATTGGAATAGATAATAAGATTCAATATGCTCTAGAAGGATCTGTATTTATGGGAGGAGCTATAATTCAGTGGTTGAGAGATGAATTATGCTTAATATCTGATGCTAAGGATTCAGAGTATTTTGCTAAAAAGGTTAAAGATAATGGTGGAGTTTATGTAGTTCCTGCTTTTGTTGGGCTTGGAGCGCCTTATTGGGATATGTATGCTAGGGGGGCTATATTTGGCTTAACTAGAGGAGCGAATAAGAATCATATTATAAGAGCGGCATTAGAATCTATAGCTTATCAATCTAAAGACTTAATAGAAGCCATGCAAGAAGATACAGGGTTAAAACTTAAGACATTAAAGGTCGATGGAGGAGCTAGCAAAAATAATTTATTGATGCAGTTCCAGTCTGATATTATAGATGCCAAAGTGTGTAAGCCAATTATAACTGAAACTACAGCATTAGGAGCTGCATATTTAGCTGGGCTTGCAGTAGGATATTGGGAAAGTAAAGAGGAGATATCAAAGAGTTTTTATATAAGTGAGAGCTATGAGCCTGATTTAGACAATGAAACTAGGGTAAAATTGTATAAAGGATGGAAAAAGGCTGTAGATAGATCGAAAAAATGGGAAGAAGAATAATTGACAACGGTTACTAAGGGGAATATAATTTAAGTATATTGAATAAGTGCAAGAGAAACAGAGTCAAGCACAAAAACTAGGGATTTTAGATATCCTTGTTTTTGTCTTGGCTTTTTTTATTTGCTAATAAGGAGTGGGTTATATGTATGATGTAGCAATAATAGGTGCTGGAGTAATTGGGGCATCAGTTTTTAGAGAATTAAGTAAGTATAATATTAAAACTATTTTAATAGAAAAGGAAAATGATGTTTCTATGGGAACATCAAAAGCTAATTCAGCTATAGTACACGCAGGGTATGATCCTAAAATAGGAACTTTAATGGCTAAATATAATGTAAAAGGAAATGAAATGTTTGAAGATTTATGCAAGGAATTATCTGTACCATTTAAGAGAAATGGTTCATTAGTTTTAGCTTTTAATGATGAAGACTTAGAAACAATAAATAACCTTTATATAAACGGAAATAAAATAGGTGTAAAAGGGCTAAAGGTTCTTTCTAAAGAAGAGGTATTAGAGATAGAACCTAACTTATCTCATGATATCAAAGGTGCACTTATAGCACCTACAGGTGGAATAGTAGGACCTTTCGAATATACTATAGCTCTTGTTGAAAATGGCATTCAAAATGGTGGAGAAATTACTTTAGATGCTGAAGTAGATAAAATAAACAAGAAAGATGAAACTTTTATAATAGAAACTAAAAATGGCAAGAAAATAGAATCTAGATATGTAATAAATGCAGCGGGTATTTATGCAGATAAAATACACAATATGATTTGTAAAGAAAGCTTTAAGATAACACCAAGAAAAGGTGAATATTATGTTATGGATAAAAGCCAAGGTAATTTAGTTAGTCATACTGTATTCCCATGTCCATCAAAGCTAGGAAAAGGAATATTAGTAACACCAACTATTCATGGAAATCTTTTAGTTGGACCTAATGCTGTAGATGGTGATGATAAAGAATCATTAAATACTACAGGAGATGGACTAGCTAACATTAAAAAATCAGCAATTCATACTACTGAAAAGATTAACTTTAGAGATTGTATAAGAACATTTGCAGGATTAAGAGCTGTGCCTGATACAGGAGATTTTATAGTAGGAGAAGATAAAGAGATAAAAGGCTTTGTGGATGTAGCAGGTATAAAATCACCAGGATTATCTTCAGCTCCAGCTATAGCAGAAGACGTAGTAAATATATTAAAGAATGCAGGATTATCTTTAGATAGAAATTTAAACTTTAATGGTAAGAGAGAACAAGTTTACTTTATGGAGTTATCTAAAGAAGAAAAAGTAGAATTAATAAAAAAAGATTCAAGATATGGAAGAATAATATGTAGGTGTGAAAGTATTACAGAAGGAGAAATTATAGATGCTATCAATAGATCATTTGGAAAAGTATCTATTGATGGAGTTAAAAGAAGATGTAGACCAGGAATGGGAAGATGTCAAGGGGGATTCTGTGGACCAAGAGTCCAAGAAATTATTTCAAGAGAGCTTAATATAAATATGGAAGATATAGTCCAAGAAAAATCTGATTCAGTAATACTTTATGGTAAGACTAAGTAGGAGGTATGGAGATATGGAATATGATTTAATTGTTATAGGTGGAGGTCCTGCTGGACTTGCTGCAGCTTATGAGGCACACAAAGAAGGTATAGATAAGATATTGATAGTAGAAAGAGATAAAGAACTAGGTGGAATATTAAATCAATGCATTCATAATGGTTTTGGACTTCATACATTTAAAGAAGAACTTACTGGCCCTGAATATGCTGAGAGATTTATAGATATGGTTAAGAATACAAATATTGAGATAAAGCTTGATACTATGGTTTTAGAAATTGAAGAAGATAAAACTGTACATGCTATAAATACTGAAGATGGATATATGATTCTTAAAGCAAAGTCAATAATATTAGCAATGGGTTGTAGGGAAAGAACTAGAGGTGCAATAGCAATACCAGGGGATAGACCTTCAGGGGTATTAACAGCAGGTGCAGCTCAAAGATATATAAATATGGAAGGATATATGCCAGGTAAAGAAGTATTAATATTAGGTTCAGGAGATATAGGATTAATAATGGCTAGAAGAATGTCACTTGAAGGAGCTAATGTTAAAGCTGTAGTTGAGCTTATGCCATACTCAAATGGCCTAAATAGAAATATTGTTCAATGTTTAAATGATTATGATATACCATTATATTTATCTCATACAGTTGTTGATATAGTAGGTAAAGATAGATTAGAAAAAGTAGTTATAGCTAAAGTTGATGAAAATAGAGCACCAATTAAAGGAACAGAAATAGAGTTTAATGTAGATACACTTTTATTATCTGTTGGATTAATTCCTGAAAATGAACTTTCATCAAAGGCTGGTATAGATGGGGATAGAAGAACTAATGGATTAATAGTAAGTGAAAGTATGGAAACATCAATTGAAGGTGTATTTGCTTGTGGTAATGTTCTTCATGTTCATGACCTTGTTGACTTTGTAAGTGAAGAGGCTAGTAGAGCTGGAAAGTATGCTGCAGAATATATAAGGGGAGAATTAAAAAGAGGAAAATCGTTAAAAGTTATTAATGGTAAAAATATAAACTATACAGTACCCCAAAAGATAAGTGTAGATTCTATGAAAGATAATCTTACTATGTTTATGAGAGTAAATAATATTTATCATGATAAGAAAATAGTAGTAAGATCAGGTAAAGATATAGTAGCTGAGTTTAAGCGTAAGCATTTAGCACCATCTGAGATGGAAAAGATTATTTTAAAGAAAAGTCTTTTAGTAAATATACAAGAAGATTTAGTAGTATCATTAGAGGAGGCGTAGAGTATGAAGAAGGAATTAATATGTATATCATGCCCTTTAGGATGTCATTTAACTGTAGATGCTGAAAATAAAACTGTAACAGGGAATACATGTAAAAGAGGAGAAATATACGGATTAAATGAAGTAATTAATCCAGTAAGAGTAATAACTTCAACAGTTAAAATAGAAGGTGCTAGATTACCAGTTTTACCTGTAAAAACTAATGGTGCTATACCTAAAAATATGAATTTTGAAGCTATGAATATAATAAATAGTGTTACTTGCACTGCACCTATAAAAGTTGGAGATGTAATAATTAAAGATATATTAGGAACAGGTATAGATGTAGTTGCAGCTAGAAGCTTAGATTAATAAATACATGCAAAAAGCATTACTTGAGTATATAACTCAAGTAATGCTTTTTTACTAGAATTTTATTAAGGATATTAATTAAAGGTGTTCAAAGTTATATCAAAACAAGCTCCACAATCAGTATTATAGGCAGTAATTTCACCACCTAAGTATTGTAAGCAAGATTGTGAAATAGATAATCCTAGACCTACATTACCTTTTTTACCTTTATAAAATCGTGTAAATAAGTTATCTAGATCATCTTTAGAGATACCATCACCATCATCGCTTATATGTATAATAATAGACTCTTTATGACATTCAAAGCTTATCTCTATGTTTTCTTTAGCGTATCTGATAGCATTAGATAGTATATTAGAAATAGCTTTAAAGAGCAGAGATTCATCTGTAGAAACAAAAATATTTTTTTCACCGTTTATAGTAATTTTTTTATTAAGTTTAACTGCAAGTCCACCTAAGCTATAAGCGAATTTTTCAATTGTATCATATAGATTTATAGTATTATATTTAATATTTATAGATTCAAAATCAAAAGCAGATAAAGTAAGCATATTTGTTATTATCTCACTTAGATGTTTACTTTCTTCAATTATTATATCTAGTGGTTGAGATATATCATTAAAAATATCATACTTTATACCTTCTGCATATCCTTGAATAGACATTAAGGGTGTCCTAAGCTCATGGGAGGCATTGGCTAATAATGTCTTTTGTGAAGTATGATAATCTAATAACTTTTTTGCTAACTTATGAACATTATTATTTAAATCTTGTATTTCATCAAATGAAAATGAGTGAAATTTTTCAATTTTATAAGAACTATTACCTAGCTTTTTTGCATCATTAGAAATCTGAAGTACAGATTTAGATATAGAATTACAAATTTTAATTATTATAAGAACAAATAAAACTATGAAAGTTAAAAGGATTATCAAAAAAATTATATTTACCTTAATTAAAGCAATTTCCGTTAATGATCTCTCTAGAGGGGTATTTAAAACATAAAATGAAAATGAATTAAATAAAATAAATATTACAAATGAGAAAATTGAAAGCGCAACCAATAAAGGTATAAGAAATCTATATTTAATTGGATAGGTTTTAAATTTATAAAGCATCATCATATTCCTCGCAGGCCATAAAACCAAAACCACGTATAGTTTTTAGATAAATTTTAGAGTTATTTTCTTGAAGCTTTTTTCTTAACCTTTTAATAGTATCATCTGTTACGCGAGTATCAATTTCATAGCTTTTAAGGTTCCATAACTTTCTCAATAATTCATCTCTACTTACAGCTCTATCTTTGTTTTCGATAAGATATATCATTAGGGCAAATTCAGTTTTAGTTAAATTAATATCTTTATTATTTATCTTCGCACTAAGTTGATTTTTATTTATCACCATATCACCAAAAAATATTATATTTCGCTCAGGTTCAATATTTCTATCTAATTCAATTCTCCTAAAAATTGAATGAATTCTAGCTAAAAGTTCAATTGGTGAAAAAGGCTTGGTCAAATAATCGTCACAACCTAAATTAATACCAGTAACTTTATCTAAATCACTATCCTTAGCAGAAACTATTATTATAGGAACAGAACTCATATTTCTAAGAATTGAGCAAACAGATAATCCATTCATTCCAGGAAGCATTATATCTAAAATAACTAGATCGCATTGATTAACATAAAAATCACTTAACATTTCATTACCAGAATTATAAGTTTTCACTTCAAATCCATCCTTTTCTAAGAAGGATTTTATCAAATTGCATATTTTTTCTTCATCATCAACGATATATATAAGTTTATTCATCAGTATCATAACCTCCATTTTATCCCAATATTTAAAAAGCATTATAACATAAAATAAAAGGTTTAACTATAAGATAAAAGACATATATAGAGGTGGAATAGAAGTTATTATTTTGCCACAATTTTGCCTAACTTAGACCTTTGAATTGACTAAATTAGAGGATTAATATTAAGACATAGTCAATAAATAATATATTAATGGAGGGGTAAGTAGTGGAAGAAAAAAGACCTTTTTATGGTTGGAATATTGTCGCAGGGTCATTTTTGATATTGGCAATGCCATTTGCGGTTATATTTTTATCACATTCAATATTTTTAAGGCCTGTTACAGAAGCTTTAGGATTTTCAGCAACGCAGTTCTCATTAGTATTTACAATAGTAGCAGTAAGTACAGCTGCAGTTTCTCCTTTCATGGGGAAAATAATAAGAAAGTATGACATTAAGTATGTAATGGCACTATGTGGAGCTATAGTATCAATATCATTTGGGGTATTAGGAATAGCCAAGGAGTTATGGCAATTCTATCTTTTATCTGTGGTAATTGGAGTGTTTGCAACTGGAATAACACAAATTCCAATATCGTACATTATTACAAATTGGTTTCCATCTGAAAAAAAGGGAGTAGCCACTGGAATAGCTTTTGCAGGAGGAAACTTAGGAGCATTTTGTACAATATTAGTAATTTCCAATTTAATGCCTAAGATTGGATATGAAAAATGTTACTTTATTTTAGGTTCAGTAATGTTTGTTGTTACTATAGCAATTTCCTTGTTTGTTATAAAAGGAAAACCATCAGATATAGGACAACTTCCTTATGGAACTAAAGAAACTACTATCAATGTGAAAATTAATAAAGATGAAGAAGAGGTTACAGGATATACATTGGCAGAAGCAAAAGCATCTCCAGTATTTTGGATATATATAGTTGCAATAGTACTATTGGGACTTGTATTTGCTGGTGTTCAAATGCATATTCCAAGCTATATGCAAAGCGTAGGATATAGTTTACAGTTTGCATCTATGATAACATCATTAGTTTCTATAATGGGTATCTTAAGTAATGTTTTAATTGGAATGTTATTAGAAAAAGCAGGAATTAAAAAAGGTATGCTGATAATAGGAGTCTTTATGACTTTATCAGTAGTATGTCTGCTATTTGGAAAAACGGTAGCTTTTGCAATATTATTTGCAGTAATATTTGGAGCGTTTATAGCAATAGCTTCAATGGGACCATCATATTTAACAAGTGAAATATTTGGTAAGAAGGAATATGGAACTATTTTAGGAATAGTAATAATGTTTTTCCAACTTGGAGGGGCTATAGGACCTACATTATCAGGCTTTATATATGATTCAACGGGAGAATACACCATAACTTGGGTGATATTTATAGTGTTATTAATAGTGACATTTGGAACATTTTTATTTGCTATAAATCTAGCTAGTAAAAAGAGAATAGTTAAAGATAACGTTAAACATATGTAATATAAAAAGATTAAATAAGAAAGATTTTAATTAATGTAATAAAGATTATTTAGGAGGAGTTAAAAATGAATTTTAGAGAAAAGTATGGACAATGGGCAATAGTTTTAGGAGCAACTGAAGGAATAGGAAAAGCTGATGCATTTGAATTAGCAAGAAGAGGCATGGACGTAATTTTAGTTGGAAGAAGAAGAGAGGCTTTAGAAAACTTGGCTAAAGATATAAATGCAGAAACAGGAAGTGAAGTTAAGGTATTATGTCAAGACCTTTCAGAATATGATGCTGCTGATAAAATAATAGAAGCAACTAAAGATTTAGATATGGGATTAGTTAACTATGTAGCATGTTTACATTCTATGGGACAATATAATAAGGTTGATTATTCTAAGTATGAGCAAATGTACAGAGTTAATATAAGAACATTTTCTAAATTGCTACATCACTTTATAGGATTATTTAAAGAAAGAGACAGAGGGGCATTTGTAACAATTGGGTCTTTATCTGGATGGACTTCATTACCATTCTGTGCTGAATATGCAGCTCAAAAAGCATATATGATGGCATTAACAGAAGGTGTTGCATATGAATGTAAAAACACAAATGTAGATGTATTATTATTAACAGCAGGCTCTACAATTACTCCAACTTGGCTAAAGAATAAACCAGCTGATGAAGATGCTGTAGCTGCTGCTA
The DNA here is from genome assembly GCF_014287825.1 of Clostridium hominis. Classification (NCBI taxonomy): domain Bacteria; kingdom Bacillati; phylum Bacillota; class Clostridia; order Eubacteriales; family Clostridiaceae; genus Clostridium; species Clostridium hominis. The sequence continues at coordinate 412,571 of NZ_JACOOO010000004.1, read as the reverse complement.
TGTATCCAGAAGATGTTTCAAGAGAAGGATTTGATCAATTAGGTAAAAAATTATCTTACTTAGCAGGTGAAAGAAACAGAATAAATCACCATAAGAGAATTTCTGAACATGATAGAGATGAAATAATTGAAGAATTAGGTAAGATGTTTACACATATGGCATAGAAGTCGTATTAAGATATAAAAAGAAATTATGAGGTGAAATAAATGAATTTAAAAGGAAAAGTGGCATTAGTTACTGCAGCAACTAAAGGGATTGGACTAGCTAGTGCTCAAAAGTTGGCTGAAAATGGAGCTGTTGTATATATTGGAGCTAGAAATGAAGAATTAGCAAATGAAGTTATAAATGATATAGAATCTAATGGCGGAATAGCTAAGTTTGTTTATTTCAATGCGAGGGAAGCTGAAACGTACGTTAGTATGATTGAAAATATAGTAGAAAATGAAGGAAGAATCGATATATTAGTAAATAATTATGGTGGACATGATGTTAAGAGAGATAAAACTATTTTAGATACAGATAGTGAACATTATTTTGAAACGGTAATTAGTAATTTACAAAGTGTATATTTAACTAGCCAAACAGCAATTAAGAGTATGATAAAAACTGGTGGAGGAAGTATAATAAATATATCTACTATCGGATCAGTTAATCCAGATTTATCAGGAATAGCTTATTGCACATCAAAGGCAGCTATAAATTCATTAACAGAAAATATTGCAGCTCAATGTGCTCAATATAATATAAGATGTAATGCCGTATTACCGGGATTTATTGCAACTAAAGCAGCTTTAGAAAATATGAGTCAAGAATTCTTAGACACTTTCTTAAAGCAAGTTCCAATAAAGAGACCAGGCAAACCAGAAGATATTGCTAATGCAGTAGCATTTTTTGCGTCTGATGCTTCATCTTATTTAACTGGTGAAATATTAGAAGTTGCAGGAGGATTTGGGAAATTTACACCTATGTATGGTGATTTTGTTGGAAGATAATAAAAAAGCTTAGAAAATTGTATAAATGTAAATTATCACTAGCATATAATATATTTGTTAAGTAAAATATATTATATGCTATTTTTATATATATTAATTTATAGATTGATATATAAAATGTTTTATAGTAAGAGGAGTTTGTAATGGCCAAATTAGTTAAAGTTCAAAGACCTAAATTTATAGATGATCTTGAAGAGATTGAAGATATATACGATGAAGTAATTTATGAAGAAAAGATTCAAAATAAAATTATTGAAGATAGAGAAATAGTAGAAAAAAATGATGTTGGAATTACTATTGATTCTTGTGTATTTAAGAATGTAGTATTTGAAGATTGTGATTTTACTAGAATAGATTTATTAGATTCTAGATTTGAAAATTGTGATTTATCCAATGTATCTTTTTCAGGTGGAGGTTTACATAGAGTAGAGTTTGTAAATTGCAAGCTTATGGGAGCAAACTTCTCAGAATGTTCCATAAAAGATGCAACTTTCCAAAATGTAATGGGCGGTTATGCAACTTTCTCTTTTAGTAAAATAAAGAATGTGAACTTTATTGAGTCAAATTTAAAAGAAGCGGTATTCCAAGAGGTAAAGTTAGATAAAGTAGTATTCGAGGAATGTGATTTGACTAATGGATATTTTAATAAAACTTTCTTAGGAAAACAAGACTTAACAAGTTGTGATATTGAAGGAATAGACGTTGAGATAGAAAATATATATGGAACTACAGTAACAGCAATGCAAGGGCTAGACTTAACAAGACTAATGGGTCTTATTATTAAGTAATAAATAACGTTGAAATGATATACTTGCGCGAATATATCATTTCAACGATAATAATTTATTACTTAATTTGAGGTGATTCCATACTAAAGGAAAAAATCTGTTGAACAGATTTTTAAGTATAAAGTAAGAAAATGCTTAAGCAGTTTTAACACTAATTTAGAATTTATTATTTAGAATTTATAATTTATAATTGAAAGGGGTGAAGATATGAATGTTGTATTTGAGGCTTTAAAAAGGTATTACGGATATAGTTCTTTTAGAGAAGGGCAATATGAAATAATTACTAATATTTTAAGAGGAAGGGATAGCTTTGGAGTATTACCTACAGGTGGAGGGAAATCAATATGCTATCAGATACCGGCAGTTATATTTAAAGGAATGACAATAGTTATTTCACCTCTTATTGCACTTATGAAGGATCAAGTAGATAACCTAGATTATAATGGAATACCAGCCCAATATATAAATAGTAGTCAAAGCTTAGAGGAAATAGATAACATAATTTTAAAATGTAAAAGTGGAGAGGTAAAATTATTATACATAGCCCCAGAGCGATTAGAAAATGAATTTTTTAAAAAGCAATTAAGAAGATTGAATATAAGTCAAATTGCTATAGATGAGGCACATTGTGTATCTTTATGGGGGCATGATTTTAGAAAAAGCTATAGAGAAATAGCGCCATTTATAAATAGTTTATCTAATAGGCCAGTAATAACTGCATTTACAGCAACAGCAACAGAAGTAGTTAGAGAAGATATTATTAAGCTATTAGAATTGAGAAATCCATATAAATATTTTGGTAGCTTTGATAGGGATAACTTAATTATAAGCGTACATATTGAAGAGGATAAATTGGAATTTGTAAAAGATATTATAAGAGAAAATGAAGGCAATGCAGGAATAATATATTGCGCTACAAGAAAAGAGGTAGATGGTCTTTATTACTACCTTAAGGATTTAGGATATGATGTAGGTAAATATCATGGTGGCTTAAAAGATAACGAAAAGGTATATTACCAAGAGGAATTTCTTAAGGAAAATATAAATGTTATGATAGCTACTAATGCCTTTGGAATGGGAATAGATAAACCAAATGTAAGATATATACTACATTTTACTATTCCTAAAAATATCGAGAGTTATTATCAAGAGATAGGAAGAGCAGGGAGAGATGGGGAGATTTCTAAGTGTTATTTACTATTTAATAGAAGTGATATAAGAACTTTAGAGTATTTAATTTATACTACAGCATCACTTAATAGAAAAGAAGTAGAAATATCAAAGTTGCAAAGAATGATAGATTTATGTGAAAGTAAAGAGTGTTATAGGGCTTTTGTATTAAATTATTTTGGAGAGCAAAATGCACGAGATTATTGTAATAGTTGTAGCAATTGCTTAAGTAACGAGGAGCTTAGGGATTATACAATAGAAGCCCAAAAGATACTTTCTTGTGTTTATAGAAGTAGAGAGAAATATGGAATTTCTGTTTTAGTGGATGTACTAAGAGGTATGAGTGGTCCTAAGATAGCTAGCGATGGATTAAATAAATTAACGACGTATGGAATAATGAAGGATTATAGCAGTAAATTTATAAGGGACTTAATAAAAACACTTTTAGATCTTGGATATGTTGATTTAAAGGAAGGAACATATTCAATGCTAAAGCTTAATGATAAGTCTTATAAAGTATTAAAATCAGGATTAAAGGTAATATGTAAGTTAACTGATGACCTAGAGGTTAAGATATTAAATAAAGATTTATTTGATAGCCTTAGATTATGGAGAAAAGATAGAGCTATGAAAGAGGGAATTAAGCCATATATAATTTTTTCAGATTCAACTTTAATAGAGATTACCAATAAGCATCCGAAAAATAAAGAAGAGCTACTGTCTATAAGAGGTATAGGAGAAAAGAAATTTGAAAAGTATGGAGAAGAATTATTAAATTTAATGAAAATTTAGAGATAATAAAATAAATTAATAATTACTATTAATAGGTTAGGAATTGTAAAAACAATTCCTAATTTTTTTTGATTTAAACGATATGTAGGCATTTTAATATAAGAAATTGTCATATATATATTTAAGACAATAATATACTAAATTATAAAGGGGGAGTAGTTATGGATTTTAAGGAATTTATTCGTACAGATAGAGAAAGCAGAAATGGAGATAAGTTTGAAGGTACTTTTCTAGATTATTTGGAAATACTACGAGAAAATCCTGATGCAGCTAAGCTTGCTCATAAAAGATTATATGACACTATTATGAGCAAGGGAGTTGAAACTTTAAAGGGAGAAGAGAACCCTAGAATAAAGAAAATATACGGAAATGAAACCATAAAGAGATATGGATTCTTTAAAGATGAATTTTTCGGAATAGATCATATAATTATGAAGATAGTAAATTATTTATACTCTGCATCAATGAAAGGTGAAGAATCTAGGCAAGTATTATATCTTGTAGGTCCTGTTGGAGCTGGTAAGTCTTCATTAGTAGAAGCTTTAAAAAATGCATTAGTTCAATGCGAACCTGTTTATTCAATTAAGGGATGTCCAATGCATGAAGAACCTCTACATTTAGTACCAAATCATTTAAGACCTAAATTTAATGAGTTATTAGGTGTTCAAATTGAGGGAGATCTTTGTCCAATATGTAAGTATAAATTATTAAATGAATATAATGGTGAATATGAGAATGTTCCAGTAGAAACTACAGGGTTCTCTATTCGTTCAAGAAAAGGTATAGGGGTAGTACCTCCTGTAGACCCTAACAACCAAGATACTTCAATACTTACTGGAGCTATAGATATCTCTAAGATGGATATTTATCCAGAGGATGATCCGAGAATATTCTCATTAAATGGCGCATTTAATGTTGGCAATAGAGGATTGGTTGAATTTATAGAAGTATTTAAAAATGATGTTGAATATCTTCATACTATAATAACTGCAACTCAAGAAAAATCTATACCATCACCAGGTAAAGGATCAATGATTTACTTTGATGGTCTTATCATAGCTCACTCTAATGAAGCTGAGTGGAATAAATTTAAATCTGATCATACTAATGAAGCTATTTTAGACAGAATAGTTAAGGTAGAAGTGCCTTACTGCTTAGAACTTGCAGAAGAAATAAAAATATATGAAAAGATAATAAATAAGAGCAACTTTAAAGCTCATATTGCACCTCATAGTATTGAGATTGCAGCAATGTTTGCTATCCTTTCAAGATTAACTCCATCAGCTAAGGTTGATCCTATAACTAAGCTAAAGATTTACAATGGTGAAGATTTAGTTGAAAAGGGAACAACAAAACGTATTGATATTAATGAGCTTAGAGAAGAAGCAGGGCCATATGAAGGAATGAAAGGTATTAGTACAAGATTTATAGTTAAAGCTATAGATAATGCCCTATCTAATTCAGAATATGACTGCATAAACCCATTAAGCATAATGGAAAGTATAATAAAGTCTATTAAAGAATTAGATATTGCAGCTGAAGATAAGAAGAGATATCTTGCATTTATTCAAGATACAATTAGAAAAGAATATAATAAGATTCTTGAAAAAGAAATTACAAAGGCATTTATACATTCATTTAGAGAACAAGCTGAAAGCTTATTTAACAATTATATAGATAATGCAGAAGCTTTTGTTAATAAGACAAGAATTAAAGATACTTCAACAGGAGAAGAATTGAATCCTGATGAAGACTTTATGAGAAGCATAGAAGAACAAATTGGTGTATCTGAAGCATCAGCTAAAGGCTTTAGAGCTGATGTAACATCATATATGTTCTACCTAGTTAGAAATGGATCCAAGATAGACTATACTTCTTATGAACCATTAAAAGAAGCTATCGAAAAGAAGCTTATGGCATCAGTAAAAGACTTATCAAGAATTATAACTAAGTCAAGAGTTAGAGATGCTGAGCAAACTGAAAAATATAACACAATGGTAGAAGAGATGCAAAAGAATGGATACTGCTTACACTGTTGTGATGTAATCTTAAAATATGCTGCCAATAATTTGTGGAAGGATTGATAGCTATGGCGATCTTTAGAGATAATAGCGAGAATCCAATTGAACACGATAGAAGTATTGAAGATAGAAGAAGGCATAGACAATTAGTAGAGAAATCTATAAAAGAAAATATTGGCGACATATTATCAGAAGAAAGTATAGTAGGTGAAACTAAAAACAAAAAATTTAAAATACCTATTAGAGGAATAAAAGAGTATCAATTTATCTTCGGTAAAAATAGTACAGGAGTAGCATCAGGTACTGGTGAAGAAAAAAGAGGTGATAAAGTTGGCTCAGCAGATGGTAGTGGAAAGAAAGGAAGTAAAGGAGCTGGGCAAGGCGAAGGTGATGATGTTTATGAAACTGAAATCACAATGGAAGAATTATTAGATTATATAGTTGAAGATTTAGACTTGCCGAATTTAGATAGAAAGAAATTTTCAGAAGTATTAACAGAAAGTACTTCAAGAAAGCGTGGATATCAAAAGTATGGAATAAATCCAAGACTTGCAAAGAAAAAGACAGTTATGGCTAAGACTGCAAGAAAACAAGGGAAAAAGAGAGCTTTAATGGAAAGTGGATTAGATGAGGAATTAGAAAGATTTCCATTTAGAGAAGATGATTTAAGATATTACAAAGTTAAAAAGAAACCTAAGCAAGAAAGTAATGCAGTTCTTATATTTATAATGGACGTTTCCGGTTCTATGGATAGCACTAAAAAGTATCTTGCTAGATCATTCTTCTTTGTACTTTCTAGATTTATAAAGAGAAAATATAATAATATAGCTTTTGAATTTATTTCACATACTACTGTTGCAAAGAATGTAAATGAATATGAGTTTTTTCATAAAGCAGAATCAGGAGGAACTTATATATCTAGTGGGTTAAATTTAGCTTTAAAGTTAGTTGAAGAGAAATACTCACCAGACGTATGGAATATTTATCCTATATATGCTAGCGATGGTGATAACTGGTCAGAAGATAATGAAAGAGCAATAAGTGCAGTTAAGAATTTATGTGAAATAAGCAATATGTTTGGATATGCTGAACTTTTACCATCAACTTACTCTACTACTATGTATTATCGTTTCAATAAAGAGATACATGAAAAGAATTTCGTATCTGTAATAATTAAGGAGAAAAAGAACCTTTGGGATGCTTTAAAGATAATGCTTAGTAAGGAGCTTAAGGAGGGAAATGATGGAGTATAATTTAAGTGATTTACAAGAATGGAATGTTAAAATAGAAGAAAAGGTTAATAGTTTTGGGTTAAATTATTATCCGCAAGAGTTTGAGATAATTGGATATAATGAAATGATTGGATATGAGGCATACGTTGGTATGCCTTCAAAATATCCTCATTGGAGCTATGGAAAAGCATACGAAAAAAATAAAACATTATATTCTTTAAACTTAACTGGATTACCTTATGAGATGGTTATTAACTCAGACCCTTGCTTAGCATACTTAATGAGAGAAAATACATTGTTGTTACAGATATTAACAATGGCACACGTATATGGTCATAATGATTTCTTTAAAAATAATAGATTATTTAAAGAAGGAACTAAGGCTTATTATACTCTAGAGATGTTTAAGCTAGATGCTGAAATAATAAGAGGTTATGTTAATGATCCTAATATAGGCTATGCAAAGGTAGAGAAAATACTAGATGCAGCTCATGCATTAAAGTTCCAAATACCTAGAGTTGTTGGAGTTAAGGAGTTAAGCCAAGAAGAAATAAAAGCTAATCTTATGGATGAATACAATAGAAAGATAGAAGGTAGATATATTTTAGATCAGGATGAGGAAATAGAACTTCCTGATTTAAGTAAGATACCACTTGAACCTTGTGATGACGTTATAGGATTCATAATGAAATATGGGTCTCTAGAAGAATGGGAAAAAACTATATTGAAAATAGTTAAGAGAGAAACTGAATATTTTATGCCACAAATAGAGACTAAGATAATGAATGAAGGATGGGCAAGCTATTGGCATTATACAATTTTAAATTCTTTAGAATTGCCAGAAGGACTTCACTTTGAATTCTTAAAACGTCACAACGATGTAATAGCACCTATACTTGGAGGACTTAATCCTTATTATATGGGATTTAAGATATTCCAAGATATCGAAAAGAGATATGGTAGAGAAAAGTTATTTGAGGTTAGAAGCTTAGAGAGAGATAATTCTTTCTTAAGAAAGTATCTAACACAAGATTTGTGTAATGAATTAAACTTATTCCAATATGCTAAAAAGAGCTTTGATTTTGTTATTGAAGAAGTTTCTGATGAAGAAGGTTGGAAGATTATAAGAGATACATTATCATCTACTTGTGGAGTAGGGGGAATACCATATATCAGGATAGTTGATTTAGATAGAAAAGATGGTGCTTTGACATTAGAGCATGTATTTGATGGAAGAGAGTTAGAACTCTTATATGCTAAAGAAACTTTAAAATATTTATTTGACCTATGGGGAAGGAAAGTAGTATTAAAGACTAAAACACGAGAAGGCAAAAATATAGAGATTCTATGTGATAATGATAGAAAAATTTATATAAATTAAAAGTGATAAGTAGGTAAACTCTTAACTTGTCACTAACAAATAAAGCATCAGGTAAAACTGATGCTTTATTTGTTGAAGGCACATATTAAGTTCTTTTGAATATTTTAATAGTGTAAATATTTTTTTAGGAGCAGACTATGGACTTAAAAGGAAGTAAAACTGAGAAGAATCTCTATAGAACATTTGCTGGCGAAAGTAGAGCAAATACTAAGTATACATTATATGCAGAAAAGGCAAGACAAGAAGGATATCAATGGGTAGGAGAAATATTTGACGAGACAGCTAAAAATGAATTAGCTCATGCAAGAAGAGTATATGGACAGTTTTTAAAAAATGTTAAATCTACTTGTGACAATTTAGTAGATTCTATTAATGGGGAAACAGAAGAATATAAGGATATTTATAAAAGATTTGAAAATGAAGCTAGACAAGAAGGGTTCAATGATATTGCAGATTTCTTTAAAGAGTTACAAGAGGTAGAGGAAGCTCATTCTAAAAGGTATAAGAAGCTATATGATAAGTTAGAAGATGGAACAATGTTTAGCGGACCTAAAGAATCTAAGTGGTGTTGTATGAATTGTGGATATATACATGAAGGTGTAGAAGCACCATTAATTTGCCCACTTTGCAAATTCCCAAGGGCATATTTTAAGCCATGTTGTGAAATTAAGAATGCATAGGAGGAGAAAATATGTATATATCAATGCCAAGGGACTTTTTTGTTCCTGTAATGTATGATTATAAAGAAAATTTAAACTTAATAGATGAAGAAAGTCAAGAGATGTACAGGGAAAGTAAAGGGCAGATAAATGCTGAATATCAAAAAGCATTACAAGAAAAAGAAGCTATTTATGTTAAACCAGGTAGCAAAGAGACAACTGGAGAAGAAAAGGTAAATGAAGAATACTATAAGGCGCTACAGGAGAAAGAGGCTACTTATGTAAAGCCAGGTAGTAAAGACATAAGCGGAGAAGGGAAGGTAAATGAAGAATACTATAAGGCGTTACAAGAGAAAGAGGCTACTTATGTGAGGCCAAATATGTATGTATCAATAGATGATGAATATATAAATAATGCTACTAGTAAACAAAATAGGGGTATTAATAAAGGAGGAACAAGAGAAAATTATAATGGACCAATAAATAGAAGGATGTATAGTGATTTAGATGATGAGTATGCTAGAGGCTTTAAGAGATAAGAAAACTAGAAATAGCATAATATTATTTGTAATTTCATTAGGATGCTTATTTATTAATACAACTAATATAATATTAGGACTAGTAATACATTCGGTTGCAATGATTCCCCTTGCTTTTATGCTTGGGGAATTCACTTCTAGTATTTCAGAATATATAGGAGAAAAAAAAGGTGGGCTATTAACTGCCACTTTAGGAAATCTTCCTGAAATAATAATGAGTATATGGTCATTAAGATTAGGGCTTATTTCAATGGTGCAAGCTGCTATGATAGGGTGTATAGTTAATAATATGCTTTTAGTGCTTGGGGTTTCAATATTTCTAGGTGGAATAAAATATAAGCAACAAACCTTTAATAAGAATAATGCTAAAACAAATTTTAGTATGCTATTGTTAGCTATGTCATCTATGGTAGTAATGGCATGTATTAATAATTACTCAAGTATAAGAACTGAGACAGTAATTAAAATAAGTGCGGCTGTATCAATAATTTTAATATGTGTGTACCTATTAGGATTGATATATTCTCTATATACACATAGTAATTTAATATTAGTAGATGGCCAAGAAGAAAATATAGAATCAAGGAATTCAGACAAGAGAGGTTTGGCTTTATTATTTATAAAGATAATAATTATAAGCTTAGCCATATATTTTTTATCAGAGAAAGTAATAAATGATGCTAATATTGTAATAAAAAATTTTAATATATCTGAAAGTTTTATGGGAATAATATTAATTCCTATTTTAGGTAATATAGGAGAGAATATTTCAGCTATTATGTGTGCTGTAAAAAATAAGGTTAATTTAAGCCTGGAGATAGCAATAGGATCCGGAATACAAATAGCTTTATTTGCAACTCCAATTTTAGTATTAATAGCATTTTTATTAGGAGTACAAATAGCACTAGTATTTTCAGTTTTGAATATAATTATAGTTGGATTAGCTATTTTTATGTCCTATATAGTTTTTGCTGATGGTAGTACTAATTGGTTTGAAGGAACGGTATTAATAGCAGTATATGTAATTATTACTATATGTTATTTTTTTGTGTAGGAGGTAGCTAATGGGATATAACAAGTTAATACACGATTATTATATAAATTTAAGCAACTTAGCCGGTTTATTAAAAACATTAACAGACTCCTATAGACTTCTAATCGGAGGTGCTTTTGAACTAAATAATATACCTGAAGCACGGACAAAGTATGTAAAAGAAGCTGTTAATAGGGCAGATAAATTAGGTGACGAAATTGATCATTTGATAGATTTGCTTGAAGAGTGTGGAGAGTCATACTATAAATATGTAGCAGTTATGAATGATTATATATTAAAAAATGGGAACAGTGATCTTATTTTAACTGAGGTTGATAGCGATTTGCAGTTTTCAAACTCACCAGGAGTCACAAATCCAGGAAGCTTTAATACTTCACCGGGAGGGAATTTAGGACCTAGACCGAAGGAAAAAATTAAAGAGGGTGATGATTAAGAATTAGTAAATAATAATTAATAAGATATAATTTAATTTTTACAATGATTTTTTATTCTTAATTATAAAAAGCTGTGCATATTGGCACAGCTTTTTTATTAGAATTTTTTTAATTTAAAATTACTAACCATTAAATATGAGAATACTACCATAAGAAGCATTGGGACAATAGCAGACATATTTACCCTTAAAGTTAATAAAACAAATAATGCCATAAAGCATCCAGCTATTGTTATTGGTACCCCGGCAAATACACCATCAAAAGTAGATACGTTATATCTAGCTAATCTAAAGGCTCCACATATTGGAAAAGAAATTAGTACTATAAATCCAATTAAGCTTGTAGGGCCTACATCTTTAAAATTAAATAATATAAAAGATAAAATTGATGGAGCTACACCAAATGAAACTAAGTCAGCTAAGGAATCTAACTCTTTTCCAAGCTCACTACTTGCATTAAGAAATCTTGCAATTCTTCCATCATATCTGTCAACTAATCCAGCTAAAATTATGAAAGTACTTGCTAAAGCATAGTTACCATCCATAGTAGATAAGATTGAACATATACCTAAAGATAAGTTAATAAAAGTAAAAGCATTAGGAATATAAGCTCTCTTCATATAATCACTCCTAAAATAATTCCGAATTACTGATATATAATTATAACATAATACATATAAAAATATAATACTATAATTTGCAATGATGCAGAAAAGTTACGATTGTATATAGATTGTTTATAAAATATTATTAGTAATATAATGATTTATAAAAGTTAAGTATGCTATAATCTTCTATATGTTATATTTTACTAAACACACAAGGGAGGTAGAACTGTGAGATACGTAAAGTTTATTTACAATCCTTATTCAGGTGAAAATTTAATCCTTGCTAAATTAGATAAGGTTATAAGTATTCATCAAAATGCAGGATATACTATAGTTCCTTATAGGATAAGTAGAGATGAAGATGTTTCAGAAGCATTTAGAGATGTGAAAAGTTGTGATTATAAATATGTGTTAGTAGCTGGTGGAGATGGTACTGTGGATTCAGTGGTGAATGTTATGGCTAAGCAAGGGATATCAATACCTATTGCTATATTGCCTGTAGGAACAGCAAATGATTTTGCTAAGTTCTTAGGGATACCTTCAGATATAGAAGAAGCATGTAAAAGAATTATTAATTCACATATAACTACTGTAGATTTAGGTAGTATAAATGATAAATATTTTGTTAATGTAGCAAGTACAGGTCTTTTTACAGATGTATCACAAAAGACAGATGTAAATATAAAAAATACTATAGGTAAGCTTGCATATTACTTAAAAGGAATAGAAGAGCTACCTAATTTTAGAAAGCTAAAAGTTAAGATAAAGTCAGAAAATACTAAGTTTGAAGGAGAAATGTATTTCTTATTAGTATTTAACGGGCAAACAGCAGGAAACTTTAAACTTGCAACTAAGTCAGATGCTAAGGATGGTCTATTAGACGTAATAATCTTTAAAGCTATACCTATAATGGAATTAATACCTTTATTTATAAAAGTATTAAAAGGAGAACATTTAGATTCAGAAAATGTAATTTACTTTAAAGCTAAAGAAATCCATATAGAGTGTCATGAAGATATAGTTACAGATATTGATGGAGAAAAAGGACCAGATTTCCCATTAGATATTAAGTGTATAAAAGGCGGATTAAAAATTTTAGGTGTAAAATGACTTAAAAAAGAATAATTTACTAAATATATTAATAGTTATAAATAACAGCACTATGAAAGGAACATATTATGTTAAATTTTGCTTACCTTTTAACTCTGATATTTATAATTACCTTTATTTTGTATTTAATTATGATAAATAGAAATAAATGTCCTAAAAAAGTGAAAATATTTTTCAATATTACATTTGTATTATTAGTTATAAGATACATAACTGTTTTATTGGGAACATTAATAGAGTCACAATCAATAATATATATTTTAAGGACTATGGTTTTACTTAATTACTCTTTAATACCACTAGTAGCTTTGGGTACAGCATATATTTTCCTAAGAAATGAAGATACAAAATTTGATTATAACTTCATATTTATGTTAATTTTATTATTACTGTATGTTGGAGAGTTATATTTATATAAAGTGAATATATCTATTAATAATTCATTTGGCTTTATAATTAATTTTAAAGATAGTTTAACCCCTAATCTTATTTACTTAATTGTAATCGCATCTATAGCTATAGTATCATTATTATGTGTTGACAAGCCATTTTGTAATAAGTGGGGAATGAAATTATTAACAATAAGTCTTATGCTAACTATAGCAGAATTTATATTATTCTTAGGTGGAATAAAGTTTTTCCCTTACCCACTTATAGGAGAGATATTAATTTTATTAATGAGCTTTAAGGCTATAAAAACTTTTAAATAGTTAAATAATCGTAAATTATTGAAGGAGCTGCATATGCAGCTTCTTTTTAAATTAATTTTATTGCCTTTTAGAGGTTCTATAATATAATAATAGTAGTAGAAGTTAAGATGCCCAATTGAGGGCATTTTTATTTGAAAAATTTATAGGTGGTGAATTTAAGATGGAGGGTGTCCCTCAGAGTATTAAGTTAAAAAAATCAAATAATAGTATAGAGGGAATTACTTTAAGTTTTAAATTATTTAGTTAAAGTTATTCTTTTTAATTTAGGAGGAGACTTTATGAAGAAATTATCTGTACTACTATTTAGTAGTATATTAGGCAAGAAGATATATGACGAGTTTGATGAGGTGTTAGGTACACTAAAGGATATCTATGTAACTACTGATGAAGGGTATCCAAGAGTTATAGGATATAAGGTTAAGAGAGATAGAGCAACATTTCACTATGAATTTAGGAGTGTAGTCTTTTTACAAAATGATAATAAAGTAAAAATAATGACTAGAGGTAGCAAAGAAATACTACCTAGAAGGTATTCATATCTTTTATCAGAACATCTTTTAGATAGAAAGATTGTAGATATAAATGGAAAACAAGTTGTAAGGGTTGATGATTTAAGAATTGCAGAGATTGCTGGGGAGTATAGGGTAATAGCAGTAGAAACAGGCCCAATGGCTAGAGCAAGAAGGTTTGGACTTTTAAATCTTGGAAAGGTGTTGTATAAAACACTTAATAAAGATTTTGAAGATAAGGTTCTTATGTGGGATGATGTTGAATCATTAGAAATGGTAAACAACAATTTACAAATTGCTATACCATATAAAAAATTATCAACATTGCATCCAGCTGATTTAGCAGACATATTAGAAGATCTAGATTCTAGCTCAAGAAAAAAGATTTTTGAGTTTATAGATGAAGATCTAGCAGCCGATGCTTTAGAAGAGATAGATCCAGAGTATAAAGGTGCAATAATAAAAGATATAAGTGAGGCTAAGGCCGCAGAATTACTTGAAAACATGCCAAATGATGAGATCGCAGATTTCTTAGATGAATTAGATGATGAGGAAAGAGAAAAGATTCTTATAAATTTAGAAACTGAAGATGCAAATGAGGTTAAAGAACTTTTACAGTATGATGATGAAACAGTAGGAAGTATAATGAGTAAAGAATTTATATCTTTTAACATAGATATAACTATAGGTGAAATTATAGAAATTTTAAGAGAAACTGAACCAGAAGATGAACAACTAAATTCTATATTTATAACTGATGAAGATGAGAGAGTATTAGGTACACTAACACTAAAAGATTTAATAATGAATAGTCCTGATACAAAGGCTAAAGAAGCAATGGATGAAAATACTAATGTTATAAGGCATTTTGTTGATATAAATGAAGCTATAGAGATAGTATCAAAATATGATTTGTTATCTATTCCAGTTGTAGATGACTATGATGTATTAATTGGTTCAGTAAATACCCATGACTTAATAGATGAATTTTTATACCCTATGTGGAGAAAGAAAAATAAACTTTAAAAAAAGTGTTTACAAAATTTGAGAAAAGCATATAATATAAAATATAAAGCAGAGTTAAATAGTAAGAATTAAGACTGTGAAAAAGGAAAGTAGTATAAAGGATGGTTACAGAGAGAAAAGGATGCTGAAAACTTTTTGCCGGTAATTTATAACGAAGTGCCCTTTGGAGTTTAAGCCTGAAATAGTAGTAAGGTGTTACGGGTTCACCCGTTATAGTGAGAAGGTATGATTGTACCTTTAACGAGTGGGATTATTTTATTATAATCCAAATAGAGTGGAACCACGGATTTTATATCGTCTCTAATTATAGAGGCGTATTTTTTTATAAAAAAATACACAATAATTATTATTAGCTAATAAAAATATCAATAAGACAATTAAAAGTATATAATAAATAGTGAAGGGAGAATTATTATGATTTATAATTCAATGCTAAATTTAATAGGAAAGACACCAATTTTAAAATTGGACAACATGGTTGATGAAAATAGTGCAGAGGTATATGTAAAGTTAGAAAAGTTTAATCCAGGTGGAAGCGTTAAAGATAGAGCTGCTTTAGGGATGATTGAAAAAGCTGAGGAATTAGGAATATTAAAAGAAGGTTCAACTATAATAGAACCTACTAGTGGGAATACAGGTATTGCAATAGCTATGATTGGAAGAATTAAAGGTTACAAAGTAATTATAGTTATGCCTGAAACAATGAGTAAAGAAAGAAGAGATTTAATAAAGGCTTATGGAGCAGAACTAATTTTGACAGAAGGACCTAAAGGCATGAAGGGAGCTATAGCAAAAGCTACTGAATTAGTAGAAGCATATGGATATTTTATGCCACAACAATTTGAAAATATAGCAAATGCAAATAAGCATTATGAAACTACAGCAGAAGAAATATTAGAGGATATTAAAGATTTAGATGCTTTTGTAGCGGGAGTTGGAACAGGGGGAACAATTACTGGAGTTTCTAAAAAGTTAAAAGAAAATATAAAAAAACTAAAAGTTGTAGCTGTAGAACCAGAAAAATCACAAGTTCTAGCTGGTAAAGGACCAGGAGCACATAAAATCCAAGGTATAGGAGCAGGATTTATTCCTTCAATATATAATGGAGAGTATGTTGATGAGATAATAGCAGTTTCAGATCAAGATGCTATAAAGACAGCTGTTGAATTTGCTAGGAAAGAAGGAGTATTAATTGGAATATCATCAGGAGCAGCACTATTTGCAGCAATGCAAGTAGCTAAAAAGCTAGGAAAAGGCAAAAAAGTACTTGCTATAGCTCCGGATGGAGGAGAAAAGTATATATCTATGGGAATTTATGAATAAGGCGCAGAGCGCTTAGGAGAAATATTCAGCCTTGCTGAAGAGAAATGTTTGACTGCGTCAAGGATAAATATGTGCTTGTTGCACAGAGAAATATTTGACGCAGTCAAAGGGGACTATATTTTCGCGAAGTGAATATTTCTCTGCGAGAGCATATTTATCTACACCACAGGTGTAAATTTCTCTTCACGTAGTGAATATTTATCTTACGAGTTTACTCGTACTAAAAGGAGGGTATTAGATTGTTTAAGAACTTAAGTTATGATTTAAATAATATAATGGAAAAGGATCCTGCAGCTAGAAGTAAGATTGAAGTATTTTTGTTATATCCATGTGTTCATGCTTTAATTTTATATAGAGCAGCTCATTATTTATATTCGAAAAAGTTTTTCTTTATAGCTAGACTTATATCGCAATTAGCAAGATTTTTTACTGGAATAGAGATTCATCCTGGTGCTAAAATAGGTAAGGGATTATTTATAGATCATGGAATGGGGGTAGTAATAGGAGAAACTACTGAAATTGGAGATAATGTTACTATATATCATGGAGTAACATTAGGTGGAACTGGAAAAGATAAAGGTAAGAGGCATCCTACTGTAGGAAGTGATGTTGTTATAGGATGTGGAGCAAAGGTTTTAGGACCTATTACAATAGGTGATGGAGCCAAGATTGGAGCTAATGCAGTAGTGTTAAAAGATGTTCCAACTGGAGTTACAGCAGTAGGTAAAGCAGCTAAAAACCTAATTAGAGTTGTTAAAAGTGATTCTGATTCAGTAAAAGAAAATTATAAAGAAAGTAATAAAGATATATATAACGATATGGTGATTTAATAATGATTAAAGAAAAAATAATTAAGTATTGTAATTCTATTGGATTAGATACTATTGGTTTTATTAAATGTAGAGTTTTTGAAGAATTACGTGAGTTTTATTTAGAAAGAAAAGAAAAAGGTTTAGAAAATGAATTTGAAGAAAGTGATGTAGAAAAGAGAATTAATCCTAATGTATATATGGAAGATGGGAAAACTATTATATCAATAGCTTTCCCATACCATATGGGAGAAGTTAATGTTGATAATGGATTTTCTATTTATACAAAGGGATATGATTATCATAGAGTAGTTAATAGTTATTTAGATAAGGTATGTACATATATAGGCAAACTTGGAGGGAAGGCAATCCCTTTAGTAGATAGCAATTCTCTTCCTGAAAGATATATAGGATATTTGGCTGGCATTGGGATAATAGGAAAGAATAATATGCTTATAACTAAACAATATGGATCTTATGTTTTTTTAGGCGAAATAATAACTGATTTAGAAATAGAATGTGAAGATTCAGGGACTTTTGAAGAGGTTTTGAAGTATGAAGGATGCGGTGATTGTAATAGTTGTATAGATAATTGCCCAACAAAGTCTATCATGACAGGAAGAAAAAATCCTAATATATGCTCATCGTATATTACTCAGAAGAAAGAACTTTCTACTGTGGATTATAAGCTTATAAAAAATAGAATTTTTGGTTGTGATATTTGTCAAAACACTTGTCCTCATAATAAAGAGGTTGAGGTTTCTAAGTTAGGGGAATTTATACCGTTAGAGTTTATGAATACTGTTGATATAAACTTTTATGCTAACTTAAATAATAAAGATTTTAAAGAGAAATTATCTAGAACATCATGCGGATGGAGAGGTAAAAATGTAATAAGAAGAAATGCAATAATAAGATTATATAATGAAGGTGAAGATATTGAAAAATATAGGGGAGATTCTCCTATGATAAACAAATGTATAGATCAGTTAACAATTAATAGAGAATAGTTAAAGAATATGATTTTATAAGTAATTATTAACTTTTAATTCTTAACTATAGGAAGGGGAACATTATGAAACAAAGAACAAAAGCAATATTAGATATATTAAAAGAGTTGTATCCAGATGCAAAGTGTGAGTTAGAGCATAATTCACCATTTCAGCTATTAGTAGCAACTATTCTTTCAGCTCAAACTACAGATAAAAAGGTTAACGAAGTTACAGCAACTCTATTTAGAGATTATCCAGATTTGGATGCTTTTTTAACATTGTCTATAGATGAACTTGAAGAGAGAATAAAGCAAATAGGTCTTTATAGAAGTAAAGCTAAAAATATAATGATAATGTGTAATCAGCTTAAAAATAACTTTAATGGAGAGGTTCCAGGAACTATGGAGGAGATAGTGACTTTAGCAGGAGCAGGTAGAAAAACTGCCAATGTTGTACTATCAAATGCATTTGGAGTACCATCAATAGCAGTAGATACACATGTGTTTAGAGTTTCAAATCGTTTAGGACTTGCAGATTCAGATAATGTATTAGAGGTAGAAAAGCAGCTTCAGAAGGAGCTTCCTAAAAAGGAATGGAGTCTAGCACATCATCTTTTAATATTCCATGGAAGAAGATGCTGTATTGCTAGAAATCCAAGGTGTGGAGAATGCAGACTTCAAAGTAGATGTAAGTATTATAAAGAAGCGAAAAAGATTGGAAAGTTTTAATAGGAATATAAAAGTGAAGGTATTTCTTATAAAGAAAGTACTTCACTTTTATTTTTCTTAAATTAATAAATTTATTACAAATTATTTTTACCAAAAGTAGTATAATTTTAAATATATACATAATAGTTCAATATTAAATTTTCTTTAATGAAATTTTAATAAAAAGGAAAAAGTAAAAATACATAGTAAAGTATATTTTTACTAAGGAGGATTTAAGATGGATAAAAATGAGAAGTTATACTTTAATGGCGACATATTAACATTAGAAGATGATTTATATGTTGAAGCTTTATTAGTTAAGGGAAGTAAAATTTGTAGATTAGGGAAAAAAGAAGAGTTACTAAAAGAAGCAAGTGAAGATGTAGAATTAATAGATTTACAAGGAAAAACATTAATGCCTTCTTTCATAGATTCACATAGTCATTTTGCTGGATATGCAAGCACATTTTCTCAAGCAGATCTTTCAGAAACAACTAGTTTTGAAGAAATCTCAGGGGCTATAAAAAAATTTATTGTAAAAAATGACGTAGCAGAAGGAAAATGGATTCAAGGTGATGGATATGACCAAAATTTCTTAAAAGAAAAGATACATCCAACTAAAGAATTATTAGATCAAATAGCACCTAATAATCCGCTTCTAGTTAAGCATAAATCAGGACATATGGGGGTGCTAAATACTTTAGGATTAAAGGCATTAGGAATAACAGCAGATACTCCTAACATAGAAGGTGGATTAATAGAAAAGAAAGATGGAGAGCCTACAGGATATATAGAGGAAGCAGCTTTCATGCATTATATTCAAGAGCTACCTATGGTATCTAATGAAGAGTTTTTTGGTAACTTAATGAAAGCTCAAAATGCTTATGCTAGTTTTGGTATAACAACGGCTCAAGAAGGATTTGTGATAGAACAAGTAGTTCCTATTTATCAATATTTAATTCAAACCAAAATGTTAAAAATAGATTTAGTAGGATATTTAGACATATCTAAAGCGGAAGTTTTAAAAGAGAAATTTGCAAATTGTTTAAAGAAATATGATAATCATATAAAGATCGGCGGATACAAGACATTCTTAGATGGGTCGCCTCAAGGAAGAACTGCGTGGATGAGAACTCCATATTTAGGAGAAGAGGAAGATTACTATGCATACGGGACACAAAAAGATGAAGATCTTAAGAATAGCTTAAAGTTAGCATTAAATGATAATATGCAAGTTTTAGTTCACTGTAATGGAGATGCTGCCTGTGAACAATATATAAATCAATTTAAGTTAGCTAAAGAAGAAACTAAATCAACAAATGAAATAAGACCAGTTATAGTTCATGCACAATTATTAGATAAAGATCAGTTAGATGAAGTAAAAGAACTAAATATGATACCATCATTTTTTGTTGCTCACGTATACCATTGGGGAGATATTCATATTAACAATTTTGGTATGGAAAGAGCAAGTAGAATAAGTTTAGCTAAATCAGCTCAAGATAAAGGAATAATGTATACATTCCATCAAGATTCACCTGTTATAGAACCTAACATGCTAGAAACTATATGGTGTGCAGTTAATAGAATAACTAAAAATGGAGTCTTATTAGGTAAAAATGAGAGGGTAACTCCTTTAGATGCTGTTAAGGCAGTTACAAAAAATGCTGCATATCAATATTTTGAAGAAGATATTAAAGGTACATTAAAAGAAGGTAAACTAGCTGATTTAATAATATTAGATAATAATATTTTAAAGGTAGATCAAATGAAAATTAAAGATATTAAAGTTTTAGAAACAATTAAAGAAGGAAAAACTATTTTTAAGAAGTAGAACAATGTTTACTTCATTTAAATAGTATATAGTGTTATAATTATAAAGGCTTGTGTATACAAGTCTTTATTTTATAAGTATGTTTAAATTTGGAGGCAGAAATGATTAAAGTTGGAGTTGTTATGGGCGGTATTTCTTCAGAAAGAGAAGTATCATTAAAAAGTGGAAATTCAATAGTTGAGCACATAGATAGAAGTAAGTACGAAGTTGTACCAATAGTTATAGATAATAAAGAAGATATAATAAATAAAGTTAAGGGAATAGATTTTGCTTTATTAGCATTACATGGTAAGTTTGGTGAAGACGGAACTGTTCAATCAGTACTTCAAACTTTAGATATACCTTACTCAGGATGTGGCCCAATAAGCTCAGGAGTATGTATGGATAAGGATCTTACAAAGAGAATATTAGTAGCTAATGGAATAAGAACTGCTAGATGGATAAATGTATCATCAATAGAAGAGATAGATTATGATGCAATAGAAGAAATGGGATATCCTGTTTTTGTTAAGCCTACTAATGGAGGATCAAGTGTAGCTACATTCAAGATAAATAGGAAAGAAGATATAGAAAATGCTGTTTTAGAAGGCCTAAAATGGGATACAGAAGTAATGATAGAAGAGTTTATAAAAGGCGAAGAAATAACATGTCCTGTATTTGATAAGAAAATGTGGCCAGTAATAGCTATAAGACCTAAAGCAGGAGCAGATTTCTTTGACTTTACTCAAAAATATTCAGATAATGGTGCTGAAGAAGTAATAGTTGAGCTTGAAGAAAACCTTCATAAAGAAGTTGAAAAGATGGCTATAGGTACTTATAGAGCATTAAAGTGTGAAGTTTATGCAAGAGTAGATATGATAGTAACTGCAGAAGGTGTTCCTTATATATTAGAGGTTAATACATTGCCTGGTATGACTGCTGCCTCACTTTTTCCTAAGAGTGCAAAAGCTGTTAATGTAAGCTACTCAGGACTTATCGATATGATTATACAAACATCTTTAAAGGTAAAAAGAGCAATTTAATTAAGTTAAGAGTTAGAAGTTAATAGACAAGAGTAGAGTAAGAAACTTATATAAGATTTCTATAGAAATAACTTAAAAAGTCAGCTTAGGCTGGCTTTTTTTATTAAAATTTTTAATTGCGACTCTTAGCTTTTAACTAATAATCAGGAGGTGGAATTGTGGATAAAGTTATTTTAAAGGTTGAAGGCTTAAGTAAATCTTTTAAAAAGAGAAAAGTAGTTGATAATGTTTCATTTGAATCTAAAGAGGGTGAGATATTAGGTTTTTTAGGAGCTAATGGAGCTGGAAAGACAACTACTATAAGAATGATAACAGGGCTTATAGGTGCGGATAGTGGAACGATTATAATAGATGGACATAACATAAAAGGTGATTTTGAAAAAGCTATGGCTAATGTAGGTGCAATTGTAGAAGTACCATTTTTATATGAATATATGACCGGGATGGAAAATATAAAGCTTTTTGCTAAGCTTTATAAAGCATCTGAGGAAGGTGTGCAGGACGCTATAAAGGTTTCTGGCCTTAAAGATAGGCTAAATGATAAAGTTAAAGAATATTCATTAGGGATGAAGCAAAGAATTGGGTTATCTGTAGCTCTTATGAAGCAACCTAAATTATTAATTTTAGATGAGCCTACTAATGGTTTAGATCCTATGGGAATAAAGGATTTAAGAGAATTCTTAAAAAAATTAGCTCACAATAAAAATATTTCTGTAGTAGTTTCAAGCCATATATTGATGGAAATGGAGCAACTATGTGATAGAGTTGTTATAATTTCTGAAGGCAAGGTTATTTGTACTAAGACTATGGATGAAATTAATAGTGAGTCTTCTTTAGAGGATGTATTTATAAACTCAATAATGGAGGCTGAAAAATAATGAAAGATGTTTTATATTTAAGTAAGTTAGAGTTTAGTAAGATGTTTAAAACTAAAATAGCTAAAGTCGGAATAATATTGGCGTTCATAATTATGATTGGATTAACTATATCTGAATATAGTGATATGAAAAGAGTAAGAGAATATGAAAGTGCCAATGGAACATCAGAATCATGGGATTGGAGAGAAAGAGAAGAATATCTTATATCTCAGAAGGAAAGTATGCTAAGTGACCCATATTACAATGAAAGTGATAGGAAACAAATAGAAAGAAGAGTAGAAATTGCAGAGTATAGATTAGAACATAATATTACAAAGGACTATGAAAAAAATATGTGGTGGTTCTTTGCTGATAATTCTTTTAATTGGGTATTTAGATTTATAATTTTAATAGTTGTATTAGTTGGAGTATTTAATGTATCTAGTGAATATAACAACAAAACAATAAATATGTGGCTTGTATCTCCATATAAAAGATGGAAGGTTTTAACTTCTAAGTACTTAGCTATTATAGGATATGGAGCAATTATATTAGGAATAGTTCTCTTTATGGGATTATTGTCGGGAATAATAATTCATGGCTTTGATAGAGTATCTAGTGAAGCAATACTTTATGGCGTTAATGGTCCGTATACAATTAGTACAGCTTTATATTCAATTGTTATAGTTTTATTAAAATTAGTTGAATTAATATTTTCAATTTCATTAGCCTTTATGATATCAGTATTATTAAAGTCAGTATCATTTGCAACTATAACATCTATAGTAACTATATTTGTAATATCACCAGTAGTTTTGTATGGTGGGAAGATGATGGATTATTTAAATTACTTACCATTTAATCATTTGGATTTTAGAAAATTCTTAGACTTTGGAACAATATTGCCAAATGTAAATAATGATTTTGATAGTATAATAATTCAAGGGTTCACCCCAACAATAGCATCTTTAATTATAATGTTATATATTTCTATGTTTATGAGTATTACTTATGGAGTGTTTTGTAAGAGAGATGTGATTTAGATGAGGCTAAGATCAGTAGAAGAAAGATATTAATAAGTTGAAAAACAAATAAAAAGACAGTAAGTTATTTAATCAATGGTAACTTACTGTTTTTTTATAAAGAATATTAAAAAAATGGCGGGGATAGTAGGGTTCGAACCTACGAATGCCGCAGTAGAGTATAATAATCTTTATAGAGATATAGATAATGTAAAGTTACAATAATTTTAACATGATTTGTATAGAAAGAATGCCGCATTTTCAAAAAATGAAAATGTTGCATTTTTTTTGTTTTTATATTGACTTAGAGTTTACTTTAGGTAGTAACATAAGCGGTGGGAGTCTTTCTATGTTGAGAGATTAAATAATAAAATATAAAAGGGGATAGAAATGATGGAAAATAAAATGGGGACAGAACCTATTAGAAAATTACTTATAAAGATGAGTCTACCATTGATGATTAGTCTGTTGATAAGTAATTTGTATAATTTAATAGACAGTATGTATGTATCAAGTTTAGGAGAAAGTGCGTTAAGTGCAGTTTCGCTTTCAGCACCAATAATGATGATGATGGCTGCCTTTGGAAGTGGTAATGCAATAGGGTTAAATGCAGTTTTATCAAAGGCATTAGGAGAGAACAATCCTGAAAAGGTAAAAAAAGCGATAAGAACATCACTATTTTTATCGTTAGCTTCATATATAGTTATTGTGACTTCTAGATTGATAATAGTAGAACCGTATTTTAGCTCGCAAACTAGTGACTTAGAGATTATAAGACAAGGAACAGCATATTTAAATACAGTAATGTTCTTAGCTTTCGGAGTAATGTTTCAATGGGTACTTGAAAGGCTACTAATTTCAACAGGTAAGACTCATTTGTTTATGATTACATTGTCTTCAGGAGCAATTATAAATATTATATTAGATCCAGTATTTATATTTGGGGTTCCAGTGTTAGGAATTCCAGCGTTAGGAGTACAAGGGGCAGCAGTTGCAACAGTATTTGGACAGACTTTTTCAGCTTCTTTAGCACTATATTTTAATTATAAGTATAATAAGGAAATAGAAATGAAGTTTAGTTTGGTACCAGATTGGAGTACTTTTATTGAAATATTAAAGACTGGTATACCAACAGCATTTATGCAAGGGTTTGTATCAGTAGTTACTATGGGTGTGAATATGATACTAATATCTTTTAGTACTACAGCAGTTGCAATATATGGAGTAGTATTGAGAATATTAAATATGATATTAATTATGCCAAATGGGATTGGACTTGGAGTTATACCAATAGTTGCATATAATTATGGTGCACAAAAACGTAATAGAGTTAAAGAGGCAATAAAATTTAGTGTTATTTTTAGTGTATTAGTAGGAGTAATAGGAATGATAGTATTAAGTATTATTCCATCATTTATGCTAGGAATGTTTAATCCAACAGATGAAATGAAAACAATTGGTATAACTGCTATTAGATTATTAAGTATAACACTTCCATTAGCAGGGGTAAGTATAGTTTTATCGTCATTTTTCCAAGGGATTGGATTAGCTAAATATAGTATGTATTTATCATTAACAAGACAGATAATATTATTACTTCCAATAGTATTCTTATTATCATTAACTAAAATATTACCACTAGTATGGATAGGTTTTTCAGTAGCAGAAGGTCTTGCATTAATAGTTGGTTATATATTGTATAAACGTTCATATAGAGATGTACTAATGAAAATACAAGAGTATACGGTTGAAGAATGTTGTATTTAGAAGGCGTTTTATTTTTGGAGAGGAAAATATATGAAAGGATAAATGATATCCTAAATTCGTAAATAAAATAAAGTGAATTTGAAAAATACTGCTGAAGTATAAATAACTTTAGTAGTGTTTTTTGTTTTAAATGAAATGTAAAAATGGTAAAATTTAAAAGTAATTATATTTTATTAGGAGATATAGTGGTTATGATAGAAATTAAAAATATTATGGATAGTAATGAGAAATCAAAAATTACAAATTATATATTAAGAGAGTTACCAGAATGGTTTGGAATTGAAGAATCAATAGTAGAGTATGTTGAAGAAGTTAAACAATATGATTTTTATGGAGCATATAATCAAGAGGAAGTGATGGGATTTATAAGTATAAAATATAATAATAAATATACGGCGGAAGTGTATCTGATAGGAATATTGAAGGAGTATCAGAATAATCACATTGGAAGAAGATTAATTGAAGTAGCAGAAGAAGTATTAATTAAAAATAAAATTAAGTTATTTATGGTAAAAACTTTAGGGGAATCTCATCCAGATGAAAATTATAAAATAACTAGAGAATTTTATAAAAAACTAGGTTTTTATCCGTTAGAGGAAATTAAAGAGATATGGGGAGAGAGTAATCCATGCTTAATTATGGTTAAGACTTTATAAAGTGTGATATATGGGGGAGGTAGTATGTACAATATTAAGTTTAAGGGGAAATACAAAGATGAAAATGAATTAAAAAAAGGTGAACTACCTATTAATGCAATTAAGTATGATGAGCCAGATACTATGAATAAGATATTTTGGAGAGGCTTTTTAATTAGTTCACCAATGCTATTGGTAATTACTATTTTACTTTTTACAAGGATAGGTTTTAAGCTGAATTTTACCATAATAATTATTGAATTTATACTTTTATATGTTCATGAATTTATACACGGATTTGCATGTCCTAAAGAAATAGAGAAGGAAGTTTGGACATACTTTAAAGAAGGGGCATTATTTGTATATTTTAAAGATCCTGTATCAAAGTTAAGATTCATATGGTTATCATTAGCGCCAAACCTCATACTTGGGTTTATTCCATTTATACTAGTTATATTAGGAGTATTTAACTTTAATAATACATTAGAAGTATATATTGGAAACATCTCTTGGATGATGATTTTAGGTGGTATTGGTGATTATCTTAATATATATAATACTATTAAGCAGGTACCTAAAGGGTCAAAAGTTATGTGTTATGGATTTAATTCATACTGGTTCGAGTAAATAGAAGTAGGTGTTAATAATGGAGTACATGGGAGATAAAACTTATTGGGATAGTAAATTTGAAATTAGAGGAGATAGCCTATTAAGTCCTGAAAAAGCTTTGATTAATAATATAGGATATTTGAAGAAAGGCACCGTACTTGATGTAGCATGTGGAGATGGAAGAAATACTTTGTATTTACTTCAAAAGGGCTTTGATGTAACAGGAGTAGATTTTAGTAATAAAGCCCTTGAACGATTGAATGCTTTTGCTACGAGGGCTGGGTACGAAATTGAAACAAAGCAGGTTGATTTAAGTGGTAGTAATTCTTTAAATGAGTTGAATAATTTTGATAATATAGTAATTAACCATTATAGAGCAAATAAAGAAGTATTAAAAGAGATATCAAAGCACATAAATGATGACGGAATCTTGTTTGTATGTGGTTTTGGGCATAAGCATAAAGTAGATTCTAAAATTAGACAAGAAGATTTAATTTTGGAAAGTGATTTCGAAGAAATAAAAAATATGTTTGATTTAATTAAGTATGAAGAAAATGAAGACGAAAGGGGATTTTTTGTAACTTATATTTTTAAAAAAGTATTAGTTTATTAATTAAGCAATAGAGAATTAAAAGATAAATAACATATACTTGAAAATTCGATGTGAAAATACATCGAATTTTTTTGTAATAAAAAATAGATAAATGTGTATTAGTTAAGCTATTTAAGTTAAGGATAATCTTAATGGTGGATTATTGTCAGAATTTGCTTATGAAAAGAATTACACAAATTATTGACAAAGATGTACGTACAAGTTATTATAAAGATATAGGAAACATGTACGTACAAGTTTTGGAAAGTGTAGATACATATGTACGTATAAGTTAAAATAGGAGGGACTAAGATGGGAAAATATATTGATGATTCAAAAGCCTTACTTGAATACGTTGGCGGAAGAGAAAATATTGGTGCAGTTACGCATTGTGTAACTCGTATGCGATTTGTACTAAAAGATACATCATTAACTAATAAAAATAAAATTGAAAGCTTAAAATCTGTAAAAGGAACATTTACACAAGCTGGGCAATTTCAAGTTATAATAGGTAACACTGTTGGGGACTTTTATAATGACTTCATTAAGGTATCTGGAATTGAAGGTACTAGTAAAGATGATGTTAAAGATGCAGCGAAATCTAATATGTCTTTTATTCAAAGACTTATGGCAAATTTAGCGGAAATCTTTTCTCCACTTATACCAGCTATTATAGTTGGAGGTTTAATATTAGGGTTTAGAAATTTAATTGGAGATGTTAAATTCTTTGAAGAAGGTACAAAGAGTTTAATAGAGATATCACAATTCTGGGCAGGAACACATAGTTTCTTATGGTTAATAGGTGAAGCTATATTCCACTTCTTACCTGTCGGTATTACATGGGCAATAACTAAGAAGATGGGAACTACTCAAATATTAGGTATAGTTTTAGGTATTACTTTAGTATCACCACAGCTTTTAAATGCTTATGCAGTATCAGGGGGAGGGGATATTCCTTTCTGGGACTTTGGATTTGCACAAGTTAATATGATAGGTTACCAAGCACAAGTTATCCCAGCGATACTTGCAGGTTTCACATTAGTATATTTAGAGAAATTCTTTAGAAAGATTACACCTGCATCAATCTCAATGATAATAGTTCCATTCTTTGCTTTAGTACCAACTGTACTTATTGCACATGTTGTGTTAGGACCAATAGGTTGGACAATAGGATCATGGCTTTCAACAGTTGTATATGCAGGTTTAACTTCATCATTTAGATGGTTATTTGCAGGAATATTTGGTTTTGCTTATGCACCATTAGTAATAACAGGATTACATCACATGACAAATGCAATAGATCTTCAATTAATGGCTCAAGTTGGTGGGACATCATTATGGCCAATGATAGCTTTATCAAATATAGCTCAAGGGTCAGCAGTTTTAGCGATGATATACTTACAAAGAAAGAATGAAGAAGAAAAGCAAATTTCAATACCAGCATGTATTTCAGCATACTTAGGAGTAACTGAACCAGCATTATTCGGTGTAAACTTAAAATATGGATTCCCATTCATATGTGGGATGATAGGATCAGGTATAGCAGCTATAATATCAGTAGGTTCTGGAGTTATGGCAAATGCAATAGGTATAGGTGGGCTTCCAGGAATACTTTCAATTCAACCAAATAGTATACCAATGTTTGCTGTAGCTATGGTTGTTGCGATAGCAGTACCTTTTATACTAACAGTAGTAGTAGGTAGAAAGAAATTAAATGCAGTATAAATCGAATTAGTAAATTTAATAGTAAGGTCTGGATAATATATATTCTTAAAAATGAATTATATATTATCCATTCTTTGTTAGATAAGAGGAGATAGATAAAATGAAAGATTTTAGAGAAAGTGTTGTGTATCAAATATACCCTAAATCATTTAATGATTCTAATGGAGATGGAATTGGAGATATAAACGGAGTAACTGAGAAGTTAGATTATTTAAAGACATTAGGTGTAGATTACATATGGTTAACACCAGTATATGTATCTCCGCAAAAAGATAATGGTTATGATATTGAGGACTATTATAAAATAGATCCAAGAATGGGAACTATGGACGATTTTGAAAGATTAGTTGAAGAAGCTAAAAAGAGAGATATAGATATAATGCTTGATATGGTATTTAATCATACTTCTACAGAGCACTGGTGGTTTAAAGAAGCTTTAAAGGGAAATGAAAAATATAAGAATTTTTATATTTTCAAAAAAGGTAAAGATAATGAGCCACCTACAAACTGGGTTTCAAAGTTTGGGGGGAGTGCTTGGGAGTATGTTGAGAATATGGATGAATATTATCTTCATTTATTTGATGTTACTCAAGGTGATTTAAATTGGGAAAATGAAGAAGTGAGAAATGAAATATATAAAGTAGTTAACTTTTGGATAGAAAAAGGTGTAACTGGATTTAGATTAGATGTAATTAATCTTATTTCGAAGCCAGAGGTTCTTGAAAATGATTATATTGGAGATGGAAGAAGATTCTATACTGACGGACCTAATATACACAAACATATAAAAGCACTTAATGAAAATACTTTTGGAAAGCATGAAAATATAATTACTGTTGGAGAGATGTCATCAACTTCTGTTGAAAATTGTATTAAGTATTCTAATCCAGATGAAAAAGAGCTTTCTATGGTATTTAATTTTCATCATTTAAAAGTTGATTATGAAAATGGTGATAAATGGACATTAATGGATTTTGATTTTATGATGTTAAAAGATATCTTTAAGAAATGGCAAGAAGAAATGCAAGAAGGTAATGGATGGAGTGCTTTATTCTGGTGCAATCATGATCAACCGAGAGCGATTTCTAGATTCGGAAATGATAAAGAATATTTTAATGAAAGTGGAAAAATGTTAGCTACTGCTATACATATGATGAGAGGTACTCCTTATATTTATCAAGGAGAAGAGTTTGGGATGACAAATCCATATTTTGAATCAATCCAAGAATATAGAGATGTTGAATCAATAAACTACTACAATATATTAAAGGAACAAGGGGAATCAACAGATAAAGTTTTAGATATATTAAGATCTAAATCAAGAGATAATTCTAGAACGCCTATGCAATGGAATGATAAAGAAAATTCAGGATTTACAACTGGAACTCCATGGATACCGGTAGGAAGATCATATAAAGAAGTAAATGCAGAAAAAGCTGTTAAGGATAGCAACTCTATATTTAATCATTATAAAAAGTTAATTGAATTAAGAAAAGAATATGATGTTATTTCTAAAGGTAATATAAAAATGATTTTAGAAAGTCATAAAAAAGTTATAGCTTATGTTAGAAGATATGAAAATAAAGTGCTAGTAGTTCTAAATAATTTTTATGGAGAATCAACTAAAGTGAATATACCTTCAGATATATTAAATGAGTGTATAAACTCTAATATAATATTATCTAATTATTCAGATTCAGGTAAATTAGGAGAAGAAATTATTTTAAGACCATATGAATCCATTGCTTATTATATTGAGAAATAGTATTTAATTATGCTAAAATAAATCTGGTGATAAAATGGATAAGAAATATTTGAACATATACAATATACTAGTAAATAAAATAGAAAATAATGAGTATCAAGCAAATGATAAGCTACCTTCTGAAAAAGAAATAATGAATGAATATAATGTTTCTAGGGATACTGTGAGAAAATCATTAAATATGCTAGAGCAAAATGGATATATTCAGAAGACAAAAGGAAAAGGCTCTTTTGTTCTTGATATAGGTAAGTTTAATTTTCCAGTTTCAGGAGTAGTTAGTTTTAAGGAAATTTCAGCTACAGGAAAGCTTGGAGCTAATGTGAAAACTATAGTTGAAGGTTTAGATTGCATAATTCCTAAAAAAAATATAGCAAGAGGTTTAGAGCTTGCTGGAGAAGATAAGGTTTGGAGAGTTGTAAGAGTTAGATCTATAGATAATGAGAAAGTTATACTAGATAAAGATTATATTGTACAAAAATTTGTTGAGAATCTTACATATGATATTTGCAAGGAGTCTTTGTATAGTTATATAGAAGGAGAACTTGGATTAAAGATAGCATATGCAAAAAAAGAAATAACTGTTCAAAATGCAACAGAGGAAGATAAAAAATATCTAGATATGAAGGGCTTTGAAATGATAGTAGTGGTAAAAAGCTATACTTATTTAGACGATACTAGTTTATTTCAATATACTGAATCTAGACATAGACCAGATAAATTTGTATTTGTAGATTTTGCTAGAAGATGTTAAGATTAATATTAAGGAAGTTGGCGTAAGCCAACTTCCTTGTTTTTTATTAAAATAAGTAATGTGTAAAGTATGGAAAATTTTAATGAAAATTATTATAGATGCACGAAAAAGTATTTCTAATTCGTTATATAGTTGAAGGGGGGGTGATAGTGGTGAATATATCATCTGTCGACAATGATTTTATTCAATATGTTGTTGAGAAGTATTCAGACATGATATTGCGTATTGCGTATCAAAACTTAAAAAACAAATCTGATTCGGAGGATGTTGCACAGGATACATTTATTAAGTTGATAAAACAGTCAGAGTTTATGGATGAAGCTCATATGAAGGCATGGCTTATAAAAGTAACAATAAATAAATGTAAGGATTTAAATAAAACAGCATGGTATAGAAAGACAGAATCTCTTACAGAGATTGAGATTCCTTTTACTGAAGATGAGGCGGGAATACTTGAAGAAGTTTTTAAATTATCCAGTGATTATAGGAATGTAATATATTTGTATTATTATGAAGGCTATAACATAAGTGAAATTGCGAGTATCCTTGATAAAAAAGAAAATACTATAAGTTCTCGGCTTACAAGAGCTAGGAAGAAACTTAAAAATATTCTTATAGAAGGAGGATATAGTGGTGAGAAAAAGCAACTATCAAGAATCGATGTCTAAAATAAAGGCTAGTGATAAATTTAAAACTGATACTATAAAAAAGATGCAAGAAGAGTTAGAAAAACAAAATGGAAAATATGAAGATAATACTGAGATTTTAAATAAGAAAAATAATACTAAATATAAAGGGTTTTTAGGAGCTGCTGCATGTTTTGCTTTAATAATAATTTTAGTTGTTGCAGATAATAAGAATATTAATATTCTAGCGGTAAATGAAGTTATAAAAGATAATAAGTCTAATGAAAATATTTTATCAGAGCTTCCAAAGCTTAAAGTATATAATACTCTATCTGGAGGAATGGGCTTTGAAGGATACTTAGCTCATGACATAGATGAGCTATCTAATTCTAATCCCTGGGTAACAAGTAAGAATATAAGTACAATGCCTGTATTTAAAAATATGCATTATGTAAATTATAAATCGGGAAGTCCTATACCAGAAGGATATTTAAATAGTGAAGAAATGATAAAAAAAGCTGAGGAAATAGCCGTATTATTAAATATCGAAGTAAGTGAAGTATATACTAGTCCAACTAAAGAAGACATTGATAGTTATAAGGATAAAACAGGTGAAGATTTAAACCAGAAGCCATATGAAGCAGTTGCAAAAGGAGATGGAGTAGAGGTAAGTGTAATGTCAACCGGAGAAATTACTATAAAATTTATAGAGGGAATAGAGCTCGATAGTAAATATAATTTTACACATACAGATACAAGCAAAGAGGAAGCTGAAAAAGTATTAGATTATTTAATAGAGGAATATTCACAGCTTATAGATATGGATAACCCAGCTAAAGATTTATTTGGAGATTATAATATCTATGATCAACAGAGCTTTAGATATAATGTTTATGATAATAGTGGAAGTATCATTGATAAGATATTAAATTATAATTTTAATACAGTGAATTTTGCTCCAGATGGTAAAGGAAAGCTGGGATATATAAGTATTTTAAATACGAATATTACAGAAAAGGTTGGAGATTATCCAATAATAAATGAAGATGAAGCGAGAACTTTGTTAATAGAAGGGAAATGTACAAGTACAGTTCCGGCTGAGTTTCCAGGAGAAGAATATATAAAAAAGGTAGAGCTTGTATACAGAAAATCACATACTGAAGAAAATCTTATGCCGTATTATAGATTCTACGTTGAGCTTCCAGATATGAAGATGGATAATGGATTAAAAAACTTTGGAGCATTTTATGTACCTGCTGTAAAAGCTGAATATATTACTTATGAATCTAATAAATCTAGCAAAATAACTATAGAAGAATTTGAACGTAGAGAATCAGGTAATAAAAATTAAATAGGAGTAACTCTTTATAAAGTTTAATAATATCTTATATATTAAGGAAAACTTTATTTTGGAGGAACTATGCAAAATAAAAATGACAAAAGTCTATTTGGAGTAGATATTAATGAGTATACTCAAGGTGTTGACTTTGCAGTATTAACTACAAAAATAGATTTTTTATACCTAAGGTCTTCGGGATCGGCCACTGGAAGGTTTAGAAGAGATCAGAAGTTTATAGAGTTTGCACAAAAAGCAAGAGAATTTGGTATACCAGTTGGAGCATATCATTTTGGAGTTCCTGCTGATGATTTAACTACTGCTGATGCTCAATGTGATGATTTTATTCAAGTATTACAGGAGGGTTTTGGCAACAAGGATTATGGTGACTTATTCCCAGTTATAGATGTAGAAGTACCTACAGATAAATCACTTGCTGTAGAAACTGTAGTAAATTGGATTGATCGATTTAGAAAGCGATTTGAAAAGAAGACAAGAAGAAGAATAATGCTATATACAGGAACTTTCTATGTTGAACTTTATAATAACTTCTTTATTCCTGGTAGAGGATATCCTTTGAAGAATATGATTCTTTGGATTGCTATGTACACTGCTATTCCAGGAAATCCAGCATATCCACCAGATGTAGGTGGTTGGACAAGATGGAGAATATGGCAATATAGTGAAAGTGCAACAGTACAAGGAATCGGAAATCCTGTAGATGCTAACTGGGGACCAAATAGTATTGATTTATTGATTCAACCAAGAAATGTAACAGGACTTAGAGCTACTAAGAGAGGAAATACAATAAATATTAGATGGAATCCAAATAATGATGCAGATTTATTAGGTTATAATTTATTTGCTAATAATTATTGGATAGGAACAGTAGATGCAGGAGATACTGATTTTACAATTCCAATCTCATCACTACCATTTACTAAAAGTGGGCCAATAAAAATAAGTATTGAAGCTTTTGATTTAGATGGAGAAACATCAAAAGCTAGAACAACAGTAACAGTTTAAATAAAGTGCGAAGCACTTTGGTGAAAAGTTTGACTTCGTCAAAGGGGAAAAGACAACTAAAGTTGAGGAGAAGATATTGCCTATGGCAATAGGGAAAAGACCTCTAACGAGATGGAATACTTTTTTCTGCTACTATAGTAGCATTTTCCCCTTAACGTAGTTAACTTTTCACAGCTGCGAAGTAGCTTTTTCATTTCGGCGTAGACGAATTTTCACTTGCGAACTTAGTGCGCACTTTCTTTCAATGGGGAAAGAATTGTAAGTCTTTTGTAATTGTAATCACATGAAGAATAGTCTATAATTATAAGAGATATTGTAAAAATATCAGTTTTTTATAGTACTAATATCATAATTTTATATTTTTTGTAGAAAGTGGGGAGGAGTGAAGCTTTTGAGTAATAGTAATTCAAATAAAACTAAGGATTTTTTTACTAAACATAAGAAAGTTATTGTGATTTCAGGAGTAGCAGTATTAGCAGTAGCTGCCACTGTTGGAGGAGTAATAGCTAACATTAATAACAAAGTTAGGTCTTGGGAAGATAAGATTTATCCTGGGGTACATGCTTATGGAGTAGACCTAAGTGGCAAGACTAAAGAGGAAGCAGTTACGGTATTAAACGATCAATTAGCTACTTTAGTTAATGATAAGAAAATAACAGTAACTGTTGGAGATAAGAACTTTGAGATTAAATATTCTGATTTAGGGTCAACTATAAATGCGGATAAAACTGCGGAAGAAGCTGTAGCTTATGGAAAAGCTGAGGGGATGTTTAAAAAGAACTCTTATATAAAGGATGGAGTTGATACAGAGGTTAATACTGAGTTAACTTATGACGAAGCCAAACTTAAAGAATTCGAAGATAAGATAAATACAGAAGTAGAGGTGCCTGCGATAGACGCTTCAATATCTATAAACTATGGGGAAAAGCATATAACTCCAGAAGTTATAGGAAAGAAAATTGATGCGGAAGAATTACACACAAAATTAGTTGCATGCATAGATCCAGACCCAAATAAAGTAGAAACTGTTTCTTTAGAGCTACAAGACTATAGTCCTAAGATAACTGCAGAAGCTTTAAATAAAATCGATGGTATATTAGGAAGCTTTAGTGGTTCTTATACTAATGATGGTACTGGAAGAGTTACTAATATGAGACTAGCTACAGGCTATATCAACGGAACACTTTTAATGCCAGGTGATGAATTTAGTTATAATAAGACTATTAAAGATACTACCCCAGAAAATGGTTATGAAAAAGCTAATACATATGTAGGAAGCGAAGTAGTGCCTGATTACGGCGGAGGAGTATGTCAAATATCTACTTACCTTTATAGAGCTGTAATTACATCAAATATTAGATCTACTATAAGATATAATCACTCAATGATGGTTGGATACTCAGAGCCAAGCTTAGATGCTACAGTATTTGAAGGTGATATAGATTATAGATTTGTTAATACATATGATTCACCAGTATATATAGAAGGATATATGAGTGGAAGCTCAATTACATTCAATGTATATGGTAATACTTCAGAAAAAGGTAATAAGACTTATGAGCTTGTCAACAATGTTCTAGAAAAGTATGATTATACAACTGAGTATGTAGATGATCCTACATTAGAAGAAGGAAAAACTAGAACTAAGCTTAATGGAGCTGCTGGATATAAATCAGAAGGTTATTTAATAACTTATGAAAATGGTGTAGAAGTTAATAGAGAATTAATATCTACTGATATATATCAACCAATGAATGCTATAGTTTTAAGAGGAACTAAAAAGGTAGAAGCACCTAAACCAGAAGAAAAACCAACTGAAAATGCTGGAGGAGAGACTCCAGCACAATAAAAAATAAAAAGGAGTTTTTTGCTCCTTTTTTTTATTTTTTTTATTAAAAATTTAGAATATTTTGTGTAAATATTAAGAATATAGTGGTATTATATATTGTAGTTAGTATAGCAACAAAGGAGTTAAGTATGAAATACAAAATGGTTTGCATTGATATGGATGGAACTTTGCTTGGGAAGAGAAAAAAGATTTCACAGTTTAGTAAAGACGTTATAAAGAAAGCGCATGATATGGGTGTTGAAATAGTTGTCACAACAGGTAGACTATATAATAATGCAGCATATTTTTCACAACTTTTAGGTGTAGATTCTCCAGTAATTGCAGCTAATGGGGCAATTGTTATAGATCAAAAAACTAACGATATTATATATGAAAGTGCAATACCTGAAGTAGAATGTATGAATATACTTAAGATATTGAATAAATATAAGATACCATTCCATTTTCATACTACTGATACTATATATTGTAATAATTGGTTTAGTAAATTTGGAACTCAAGTTTATATGACCAAACAGGTTTATTATGAGCATTTAAATATAAATTATTACACTGTAAAAACTGAAAAAGAATGGGCTGAAGTATTTAAAAAAGAAAATGGAAGAATGGCTAAATGTATAGCTTTTTCACCAAAGAGTAAAGATATCTTTAAGGTTAGAAAAGAATTAGATGCTTTGGAGAATATAGTTTACTTTGGGTCAGGAAACCATAGTACAGAAATAAATTTTAAAGGTGTATCTAAAGGAAATTCAGTAAAAGTTTTAAGTGAAAAGTATGGAATAAAACGAGAAGAGCTTATTTGTATTGGTGATAATGAAAATGATATTTCCATGATTAAATATGCTGGGCTTGGGATTGCTATGGCAAACGCAATTGATGAAGTGAAGTCTGCTGCACAATATATTACAGATTCAAATAAAAATGATGGAGTAGCTAAGGCTATTAAAAAGTTCATATTAGACGAAGAATAAAAAAATCACACTTCCTTGAATTATAATTTTAAATTATACAAAAAATAATTCAAAGGAGTGTGATTTTATGTTTATTCCTAAAAGAATTATATTTGAAAAAGGGTCATTAGATTATGAAATTGGCCAAAATGTATACAACTTTTTCAAGGATAATAAGAATGTAGAAAAAATAATGCTAAAGTCAAATAAAGTTAAACAGAACATTCCTAATAGTGACGATTTAAGGAAATTTTATAAAGAGGGAAAAAGGACTTTAGTCGTAGGAGTAAAGAAAGGATTAAAGTTTCAATCTTGTAAGCCTTCAGCACATTATCAGTTGCCTTTATATTCTGGGTGTATGGGTCAATGTCAATATTGTTATCTTAATACTAATTTGGGAGATAAACCATATGCTAAGATTAACTCAAATATTGATGATATATTAAATCAAGCTCAGAAGTATATTGATGAAGGACTGCCTGACATTACTATATTTGAAGGATCAGCAACTTCAGATCCACTTCCAATGGAACCATATAGTGGCTCTCTGAAAAAAGCAATAGAGTTTTTTGCCCAAAATCCTAATGGTAGATTTAGATTTGTAAGTAAGTTTGATGATGTGGAAACTTTATTGGATATAAAACATGATGGGAAAACAGAAGTAAGATTTACTTTAAATACAGATAGGGTTATAAGAGAATATGAAAATGCTACAGCATCAATAGATTTAAGATTAGAAGCCTGTAAAAAAATAGCTAACGCTTGTTATCCCTTAGGATTCATAATCGCACCAGTATTTTTATATAATAATTATAAAGAAGATTATAAAAAACTTCTGTTAAGTTTAAGGGAGAAGTTACCTGAAAATATGATTAATCCACCATCGTTTGAAGTCATTTCTCATAGATATACAACCAGAGCTAAAAATGTAATAATGGAAGTTTTTCCAGAAAATACATTGCCTATGGATAATGAACAACGTAAATATAAGTATGGACAATTTGGATATGGAAAGTATATATATAATAAGGATGAATTAGCTGATATGAAAGAATTTTTCCAAAAAGAGATAAGTGAGATATTTCCTGAAAGTGAAGTGAAATATATTATTTAACATTCTGTAAAAAACTTTGACTATTAAAAATGTATATAGTATTATTATCTTTATAAGAGATTATAGAGTAAGATGGTTAGCATCTTGCTTTTTGTTTTGGAGGGAAATTCCTTGAATTTGAATATTGTATTATATCAACCAGAAATTCCACAAAATACTGGAAACATAGCAAGAACTTGCGTATTAACTAATTCTACGCTACATCTAATTAAACCATTAGGATTTAGTATTGATGATAAGGCTGTAAAAAGATCGGGATTAGACTATTGGAGCGAGTTAAAATTAGAAGTTCATGAATCATATGAAGATTTTATAAATAAGTATGGAGATAGAAGGATATTCTTAGCTTCTACTCATGGCGGAAATTACTACAATGAGGAAAGTTATAAGGCTGGTGACTTCATAATGTTTGGAAGAGAATCAAAAGGTGTACCGCAAGATGTACATGAAGCTCATACAAATATAAGAGTGCCAATGATTAAAACAAGTACTAGAAGTTTAAATCTTTCTAATACAGTTGCGATTATAGCATATGAAGCATTAAGACAAATGGATTTTCCCGATATGAAATAATAGATGGGGAGGAATTGTTATGCAAAAGATTAAGATAATAACTGATAGTACTCTTGATATACCTGTAGAGTTAATAAAGAAAAATGACATAGAAGTTATGCCTTTATTGATTAATTTTGGTGAAGATAGCTATTTAGATGGAGTTGAGATTACTCCAGCTGAAATGATAGAGAGAATAAATAGAGAAAATGTGTTACCAACTACAGCACAAATTACACCAACTAGATTTGAAGAGGTTTTTAAGAAATATTTAGACCAAGGTTATAAGATAGTAACTTTACTACTTTCTTCAGAGATGAGTGGGACATATCAATCAGCTTGTATAGCTAAAGACATGTTAGAAACAGAAGATATAGTTGTAATTGATTCTAGAAATGTTACATCAGGACTTGGATTATTAGTTTTAAAAGCTTGTAGATTAAGAGATAACGGAGCTTCAATTGAAGAGATTGAAGAAGAAATATTAAAAACTAGAGATAAAGTTAAAAGCACCCTTAATTTTGAGTCTTTAGATAACTTAGTTAGAGGTGGCAGACTTCCAAGAGTTGCTGGAGCTATAGGAACAGCTTTAGGGCTAAGACTTATACTAGAAGTTAAAGACGGAAAGATGGCTGTTAAAGATAAGGTAAGAGGAAGCAAAAAAGCTCTTAAAAAATTAATATCTGATTTTGAAAGCGTAGATATAGATTTTAATGAGCCAATAGTATTATTAGATTTATTAAATGAAGATGTATATTTTGAATTAAAAAAATATTTTGAAGAAAAAGATATAGAATACATAGATGCAAAGGTTGGATGTACAGTAGGAATACATTCTGGAGTTAAACCTTGTGGGTTATTCTTTATAGTGAAGTAATAAAAGGCTTGTGCTTAGGCACAAGCCTTTTTATAATTTACAACTATAAATTAATTTAAGTAAACTTTTACAAAGAATATATTGGAATATGATTAAATTAAGGGTATACTTAAAATGTGGTATTTATAAAAGAACAACAAAAGAGGGATGTTATATGAAATTAGATTTTAATCTAAATTTATCTCAACAACAAAAACTTGTGATGACTCAGAATATGCAGTTATCAATAAATATATTGCAGATGTCAGCTTGTGAGTTAAGAGAATTTATCAATAAGGAGCTTGAGGAAAATCCTACTATTGATAGTGATTTTAATTTAAAGAAAGAAGCTGAACTAGATCAATATAAGAAGATGATAGAATCTATGGAATATGATAGTAGTAACTATAATTCATATTCTAAGGGGGACTATGATGAAGAAGGAGTATCTCCTTTAAATTTTGTTTCTGAGAAAAAGACTTTAAAAAGCTATTTGTTTGAACAATTACATACAAATAAAGAATTAAGAAATATAAGAATTATTATAGATTATATGATTGAATCTTTAGATAGTAGAGGTTACCTTGATGAGACTATAGAAAATATATGTAGCAAGTTTAATATTTCAGAAGAGAAATGTGTACAAGCATTAGAAATATTACAAAGCTTAGAGCCAGCTGGAATAGGTGCAAGAAACCTACAAGAATGTCTTTTGATTCAATTGAGAAGAGAAGGTAAACTAGACTCAAATTTAGAAAATATAATAAATAATTACTTAGAATTAGTTGCGGATAATAAATTTAAAGAT
This sequence comes from Clostridium hominis, assembly GCF_014287825.1. Classification (NCBI taxonomy): domain Bacteria; kingdom Bacillati; phylum Bacillota; class Clostridia; order Eubacteriales; family Clostridiaceae; genus Clostridium; species Clostridium hominis. The sequence goes on along the minus strand of NZ_JACOOO010000004.1, from coordinate 372,020 downwards.
ATAGCTAAGTATCTAGAAATAACTCAATTAGAGGCTCAAAATTATGGAGATATAATAAAAGAATTAGAACCAAAGCCATCAAGAGGATATTATACAGGGGATGAGGTTAAATTTATAACTCCAGATGCTTATATAAAGAAAATAGATGAGGAATATATAGTTATTATGAATAATGATGTAGTTCCTCAATTATCTATAAATGGAGCATATAAAAACTTGCTTTTACATGGAAGTGATAAAGAAGTAGAGAGTTATATTAAAGAGAAAATTGGAAGTGCTATGTTTTTAATTAAGAGCATTAATAATAGAGAAAATACTTTGAAAATAATTTTAGAGGATATAATAAAGAGACAAAAAGAGTATTTAGATAAAGGTAAAAAGTATTTAAAGCCAATGATGCTTAAAGATATTGCTGAGGATATAAATATGCATGAGTCTACAGTTAGTAGAGCTATAAAAGATAAGTATATTTTAACAAGTTATGGAACGGTTAAGATAAAGGATTTATTTACAGTTGGATATAGTACAAAAAACTCTTCTAATGGAAAAGATGTATCAGCTAAGAGTATAAAAGATATAATAAAGGAAATTATTGATAAGGAAGATAAGAAAAAACCACTTTCTGATGAAATTATATCTACTGAACTTTCTAAAAAAAATCTGAATATATCAAGAAGGACAGTGGCAAAATATAGAGAGGAAATGGGAATAAAATCTTCTAGCAAGAGAAAAAGGATATAGCAGACGTAGGGAAGACAGAATCTTGGAGAAGAATATTCCTATTTCTATCTTCCCTTAATTATAAAAATATTATAAAAATATTATAAAAAATTTACAGAAAGCCTTTTAAATTTATTAAAGATGATTTATAATGAAATAGGTGGGACATTAAAGATAGTACTGGGACGTAAATAGTCCAAAAGGAGGGTTAATAGTGCAGGAAATATTAGGCTTACAAAAAAAGATAGTTCCTGAGCTAGTTGAAGTTCTTGAGAAAAGATATAATATTTTAAGAACTATATATTATAACCAACCAATTGGAAGAAGAGTTTTAGCAAGTGAGCTTAATTTAGGTGAGAGAATAGTAAGAACTGAGATAAGTTTTTTAAAATCTCAAGGTTTAATAGAAGTGAATACTCCAGGTATGAGTGTTACTGAAGATGGAAAGGTAATAGTCAAAAGATTAAAAGAGTTTATACATGAACTTAAAGGTCTTGATGATATTGAAGAGTATTTAAGAACTTGTTTAGGATTAAAAGATGTTATAATAGTTCCGGGAGATGTAGATACAAATCCTACTGTTTTGAAAGATTTAGGAAAAGCTGCAGCAACTTATGTTAAAAAAATCTTAAAAAATAATAACATAATTGCTATAACTGGTGGTTCTACAATTAAAGAAGTTGTAGAGGCGTTTCCTAAAATTAACAATGTTTCCGATGTGTTAGTAGTACCAGCCCGTGGTGGTATGGGACGTAAAGTAGAGAGCCAAGCTAATACATTAGCAGCATCCCTAGCTAAAAAGATTAATGCATCATATAAGCTGCTGCATATTCCTGAAAATGTTAGTGCAGAAGTGCTTGATGGATTGCTTAAAGAAAGCCAAGTGAAAGATGTAATTGATTCGATTCAAAAAGCAGATATTTTGATTTATGGAATTGGAAATGCAATTCATATGGCCCAAAAAAGAGAAGCATCTGAAGAGTTTATAAAAAAACTTGAAGATATGGGAGCTATAGGAGAAGCTTATGGATGTTATTTTAATAAAGATTGTCAGATGATATCTGAAAATAACTCTATAGGAATAAATTTAAATAATGCTAAAAAAATTAGAACACATATTGCTGTTGCCGCTGGGAAGAATAAGATTGATGCGATAATTGCAACAGAAATGTATAATCGTAATGCTGTACTTGTTACAGATGAAAGTACAGGAAAAGAAATATGTGAGATAATTAAAAATAACAATTTAAACAAGCTTTAAAATTTAATTTTAAATATAAATATCTATTTTTAGGAGGTAACTTTAATGGCAAATGTTAGAGTAGCAATTAATGGTTTTGGACGTATTGGACGTCTTGCATTTAGACAAATGTTCGGTGCAGAAGGGTATGAAGTTGTAGCAATCAACGATTTAACAAGCCCTAAAATGTTAGCACACTTATTAAAATATGATTCAGCACAAGGTAGATACGCTTTAGGTGATACAGTTGTAGCTGGTGAAGATTCAATCACTGTTGATGGAAAAGAAATCAAAATATACGCTGAAGCTGATGCTAACAAACTTCCATGGGGAGAAATTGGAGTAGACGTAGTACTTGAGTGTACTGGATTCTACGTATCAAAAGCTAAATCTCAAGCTCACATCAATGCAGGTGCTAAGAAAGTTGTTATATCAGCTCCAGCTGGAAACGACCTTCCAACAGTTGTATTCAACGTAAACCAAGATGTATTAACTGCTGAAGATACAATAATCTCTGCTGCATCTTGTACAACAAACTGTTTAGCTCCAATGGCTAAAGCATTAAATGACTATGCACCAATTCAATCTGGTATAATGTCAACTATTCATGCTTACACTGGAGATCAAATGATCTTAGACGGACCTCAAAGAAAAGGTGATTTAAGAAGAGCTAGAGCTGGTGCTGTTAACATAGTTCCAAACTCTACAGGAGCTGCTAAAGCTATTGGATTAGTTATTCCAGAATTAAACGGAAAATTAATCGGTTCTGCACAAAGAGTTCCAGTTCCAACAGGATCATCTACAATCTTAGTTGCTGTAGTTAAGGGTGAAAATGTAACTGTTGAAGGAATCAACGCTGCTATGAAAGCTGCTTCAAATGAATCATTCGGTTACACTGAAGAAGAATTAGTTTCTTCAGACATCATCGGAATCAAGTTCGGTTCATTATTCGATGCAACTCAAACTATGGTTTCTGAATTAGGAAATGGTTTATACCAAGTTCAAGTTGTTTCTTGGTACGACAACGAAAACTCATACACTAGCCAAATGGTTAGAACTATTAAATACTTCTCTGAATTAGCTTAATATTTAATAGTTAATTAAATACGGATTTAGATGCCTACAAAGGCACTTTTATAAGATCCTAAAAAGGGTCCGGTCTCTAAGGTATACTTATAAGGCCGGGCTCATTTTAAAATTAGGAATAAATTTATAATAATATTTATGAGGTGAAAAGAATGAACTTTAATAAGAAGACTATCGAAGACGTTCAAGTAAACGGTAAAAGAGTTTTAGTTAGATGCGACTTTAACGTTCCACTAAAAGATGGAGTAATAACTGACGAAAATAGATTAGTTGGAGCTATGCCAACAATTAAATACTTAGTTGAAAACGGAGCTAAAGTTATACTTTGCTCACACTTAGGAAAAGATGCTTCTAAGACTTTAGCACCAGTAGCTGTAAGACTAAGCGAAATGTTAGGTAAAGAAGTAGTTTTTGCTAGAGATGAAGAAGTTGTTGGTGAAAACGCTAGAAAAGCTGTTGCTGATATGAAAGACGGAGACGTTGTATTATTAGAAAACACTAGATGTAGAAAAGAGGAGTCTAAAAACGGAGAAGAATTATCTAAAGAATTAGCTTCATTATGTGATATCTACGTTAATGATGCATTCGGAACTGCTCATAGAGCTCACTCTTCAACTGAAGGTGTTACAAAGTTCGTTGACACTGCTGTTTGTGGATACTTAATCCAAAAAGAATTAAAGTTCTTAGGAGAAGCTGTAAATGCTCCTGTTAGACCTTTCGTTGCTATATTAGGAGGATCAAAAGTTTCTGATAAGATCGCTGTTATAAACAACTTATTAGAAAAAGTTGATACAATAATCATTGGTGGAGGAATGGCTTACACATTCTTAAAAGCTCAAGGATACGAAATCGGAACTTCTTTATGTGAAGACGATAGAATGGACTACGCTAAAGAAATGATAGCTAAAGCTGAAGCTAATGGAGTTAAATTCTTATTACCAGTAGATCACAGAATTGCTGATGGATTCAAAGATGTTGAAGCTACAGTTACTGAAGATCAAAACATTCCAGCTGGATTTATGGGATTAGATATCGGACCTAAGACTGAAGCTATATACGCTGAAGCTATAAGAGATGCTAAGACTGTTATCTGGAACGGACCAATGGGAGTATTCGAATTCGAAAACTTTAACAAAGGAACAATTGCTGTTGCTAAGGCTATGGCTGATGCAGATGCTACAACAGTTATCGGTGGAGGAGACTCAGCTGCTGCTGTTAACATCTTAGGATTCGGAGACAAGATGACTCACATCTCTACAGGTGGTGGAGCTTCATTAGAATTCTTAGAAGGTAAAGTATTACCAGGAATCGCTGCACTTAACGACAAGTAATTTTATTTAGTAGATATAATTAGTATTTTAATTAATAACTATCAAATTTATAAAGAGTGACAAGTGACAAATGACAAGTGGCAAGTTAAAGAATAAATTCAAAATGTTTTGAATTTAACAAAATAATAGAAATTGCGGAGCAGTTTCAACTATAACTTGTCACTTATCACTCTTAGCTTGTCACTAAAAATTTTGAAAAAATTTTATATGAGGTGATTATAATGAGAAAAGCTATTATTGCTGGAAACTGGAAAATGCACTATACTCCAGAAGAGGCTGTTAAATTAGTAAATGAATTAAAACCATTAGTAAAGGATGCTACTTGTGATGTAGTTGTTTGTCCTACTTTTGTTTGTTTAGATGCTGTATTAAAGGCTGTAGAAGGATCAAACATCAAAGTTGCTGCTCAAAACATGCACTTTGAAGAAAAAGGAGCTTTCACAGGTGAAATCGCTCCAAGAATGTTAGAAGCTATGGGTGTTCACTATGTTGTTTTAGGCCACAGTGAAAGAAGAGAAATGTTCAATGAAACAGATGAAGCTTTAAACAAGAAAGTTAAAGCTGCTTTCGCTCACAACTTAACTCCAATTCTTTGCTGTGGAGAAACTTTAGAGCAAAGAGAAAATGGAACAACTAACGAAGTTGTTGGAGCTCAAATAAAAGCTGATTTAGAAGGTTTATCAGCTGATTTAGCAGAAAAAGTTGTTATAGCTTACGAACCAATCTGGGCTATAGGAACTGGTAAAACTGCTACTGATGAACAAGCTAACGAAACAATAATGGCAATTAGAGGAATCGTTGCTGAAATGTTCGGTAAAGAAGTTGCTGATAAAGTAAGAATTCAATACGGTGGATCAGTTAAGCCAGGAACTATAAAAGCTCAAATGGCTCAATCTGACATAGATGGTGCTTTAGTTGGTGGAGCTAGCTTAGTTGCTACAGACTTCGCTGCAATAGTTAACTACTAAAATAGACTTACAGACATATCTCTAAATGGGGATATGTCTTTTTTCTTTGTAAATTATATTTTCGAGAGTAAGTAATGAATTTTATCGAAAGTTAAATTATAAAGGGAGTTAATTTAAAGAGTAATATACAAATAAAGTGTTATAGTAAAAGCTGGTATTTGTTAAAAGTATACTTAGATAAGGTCATAGGGGGAGGAACAGGGCGTATATACGTTGTATAAAGGGGAGATAGTAAGATTTAACATAGATGTGATAGGTAAATAAAAAGGTCCAAATATTAAATGAAATGTAATGAAGATAATTAAGGAAAAATTTTCAACAAACGTTTACAGAGTTGGCTATTTTCTTGTGAAGGATATATAATTATAGTATAATAAAAAAGAATTTGATTAAAGATATAAGTATTGTACCAATTATATCTTAAAACGAAGAAATTTGTTAAAATAATTCTTTATTTCAAATTCGATTTTTACGATTAAAATATAGATGAAATTTTATATAACTTGGAGGGAATTATGGCGAAGAAACCTGTAATGTTAATGATATTAGATGGATTTGGAATAGCTCCAAATGGAGATGGAAATGCTGTAGAAACAGCTAAGAAACCAAATTATGATAGCTTACTTGCAAAATACCCACACACTGAAATACAAGCTAGTGGTATGTTTGTTGGATTACCAGATGGACAAATGGGTAACTCAGAAGTTGGCCACTTAAATATAGGTGCTGGAAGAATTATATATCAAGAATTAACAAGAATAACTAAAGAAGCAAATGAAGGCGGATTCTCAAAGAATGAAGCTTTATTAAAGGCTATAGAAAATGTTAAGAATAATAATTCAGCATTACACTTAATGGGATTATTATCAGACGGGGGAGTACACTCTCACATAGAACACTTAAAAGGTTTATTAAAGTTAGCTAAAGATATGAATGTTGAAAAAGTATATGTTCATGCATTTATGGATGGAAGAGACGTTCCACCATCATCAGGAAAAGAGTTCGTAGTTCAACTTGAAGAAGCTATGAAAGAAATTGGTGTTGGTGAAATAGCTACAGTATCAGGAAGATACTATGCTATGGATAGAGATAACAGATGGGAAAGAGTTGAGCTTGCTTACAATGCAATGGTATTAGGTAAGGGTGAAACTGCTTCTTCAGCTGTTGAATGTATGGAAAAATCATACCACGATAACAAGACTGATGAGTTCGTATTACCATGTGTTATCGAAAAGAATGGAGCTCCAACAGCTACAATTTCTAACTATGATTCAGTAATATTCTTCAATTTCAGACCTGATAGAGCTAGAGAAATAACTAGAGCTATAAATGATAAAGTATTTGCTGGATTTGAAAGAGAAAACTTAGATTTAGTATTCGTTACTATGACTCAATATGATAAAACATTAGAAGGGGTTGAAGTTGCTTATAAGCCACAAAGTATAACTAATACACTAGGTGAATTTGTTGCTTCTAAGGGATTAAATCAATTAAGAATAGCTGAAACAGAAAAGTATGCTCACGTTACATTCTTCTTCAACGGTGGAGTTGAAAAAGAAAATGAAGGTGAAGATAGAGCTCTTATTGCATCTCCAAAAGTTGCAACTTATGACTTAAAACCAGAAATGAGTGCTTATGAAGTAACTGAAGAGTTAATAAATAGATTAGATCAAGATAAATACGATATGGTTATCTTAAACTATGCTAACCCAGATATGGTAGGACACACTGGTGTTATGGATGCGGCTGTTAAAGCTATAGAAACTGTTGATGAGTGTTTAGGAAAAGTAGTTAACAAAGTATTAGAATTAGATGGAACAGTATTTATAACTGCTGACCACGGTAATGCTGAAACTATGATAGATTACTCAAATGGGCAACCATTTACAGCTCATACAACTCAACCAGTTCCATTTGTATGGGTATCAAATCATACAGAAGGTAAGACTTTAAAGACTGGTAAATTAGCTGATATAGCTCCAACAATGTTAAATGTTATGGGCTTAGAAGCACCAGCAGAAATGACTGGAGAAAACTTAATAGTAAATAAATAATATTTTATAAATTAAAGAACTATTGCTAATGTAGCAATAGTTCTTTTTATATAAGAATATCCATTTTCAAAGGGGAATATCAACATATATATAATAAATGTTTTTATAAGAAAATATATACAAAAAATCAGTAATGTTAATAAAAATTATTATGTTTTTAAATACTATGGAATAAAGTAGACAACTATAATATCTTTAAAGTAAAAATAGTTTATAAAAATTTTTAGAATATAGGAGAGAAATATGGGAATAAAGTTTATTAAGGATAAAAAGGTTTTTAAGCTTGATGCAAAAGATACATCATATATTATTGCAGTAGTAGATGATGAACAATTTATTGGGCACGTATATTTTGGAAAGCGAATAATTGATGAAGATGTAAATTACCTTTTACGTCTAGAAGAGCCACCATATGTACCATCAAAGAATAATCGTGATAGAGTATCATTCTATGATAGTTTTCCAATGGAGTATTCTACTCATGGAATTGGAGACTTTAGAGAGAGTTCTCTTCAGCTAAGAGATAGAGATGGAAATACAGCATGTAGATTACAATATATTTCACACGAAATATACAAAGGCAAGAAAAAACTTAAAGGTCTTCCAGCGACGTTTGGAGATGAAAATGAGTGTACAAGCCTTGAAATAAAATGTATGGATAAAGATTTAAATCTTGAAGTTGATTTGGTTTATACTGCATTTGAAAATCTAGATGCAATAACAAGAAGTGTAAGAATTAAAAATTGTGCAGAAGATTCAATAGCTCTAACTAAGGTTCTATCTACTTGTATAGATTTTGAAGGAATAAATTATGATATGATTTCTCTTCATGGATCATGGGCAAGAGAGAGACATATTTCAAGAAAGAATATAAGCTATGGAAAACATACAGTATCAACTGTGAGGGGAGAATCAAGTCATCAAGATAATCCTTTCATAGCACTTTTAGACAGTTCTGCTACAGATGAAAGTGGAAATGTATATGGATTTAACTTTGTTTATTCAGGAAATTTCTTTACTCAAGTTGAAGGTTGTCAATTTGATACAACAAGAGTAGTTATGGGAATTAATCCAGTAGATTTTACATGGGTATTAGAAAAAAATGAAGAGTTTGTAGCACCGGAAGTAGTTATGGTTTATTCAGATAAAGGGATAGGAAAAATGACGAGAACCTTCCATGACTTATATCGTAATAACTTAATAAGAGGTAGATTTAAGGATAAGAAGCGTCCGATATTAATAAATAACTGGGAAGCAACTTATTTTGATTTTAATACAGAAAAGTTATTATCAATAGCTAAAGAAGCATCATCGTTAGGAATTGAAATGCTAGTAATGGATGATGGCTGGTTTGGAAAGAGAAATAGTGACAATTCATCATTAGGAGATTGGATAGTAAATGAAGAGAAAATACAAGGTGGCTTAAAATATCTTGTAGATGAAGTAAATAAATTAGGGATGGAGTTTGGTATATGGCTTGAGCCAGAAATGATATCTCCAGATTCAGAGCTTTATAGAGAGCATCCAGATTGGGCCATTAAGATTGATGGACGTACTCCTGCGTTATGTAGAGAGCAATATGTATTAGATCTATCTAGAAAAGAAATAGTGGATTATATTTATGAATGTATTAAGAAGGTACTTTCAAGTGCTAATATAACTTATGTTAAGTGGGATATGAACAGACAAATAACAGATTTAGGTAGTATTTGTATTCCAGCAGAAAAACATGGAGAGCTATCACATAGATATGTTTTAGCTGTTTATGAAATGATGGATAGGTTAACTACAGATTTTCCTCATATTCTTTTAGAAAATTGCTCGGGTGGAGGAGCAAGATTCGATCCAGGTATGTTATATTATAGTCCACAAATATGGTGTTCTGATGATACCGATGCTATTGAAAGATTAAAGATTCAAGAAGGGACAGCTATGGTATATCCCATTTCATGTATAGGAGCTCACGTAAGTGATTGTCCTAACCATACTGTTGGAAGAACTACACCTTTTGAAACAAGAGGTCATGTAGCATTAGCAGGTACATTTGGATATGAGCTAGATGTTACTAGAATACCTAAAGAAGATAGAGAGATGATTCCAAAACAAGTGGAAATTTACCATAAGTATAATGATTTAATAAGAACAGGTGATTATTATCGTATAGAAAACTTCTCTCAAAATAATTGCTTTGATGTTTGGGAAGTAGTCTCTAAAGATAAGAGTGAAGTTTTAGTTACTTGTGTACAAGTGTTAGGTAGACCCAATTATCATAGCAGAAGAATTAAGTTAAAAGGGTTAATAGAGGATAAAATGTATAAGTTAGAAGGTACTGATGAGCTATTTTCAGGTGGAGCCTTAATGTATGGAGGTCTTAATATTTCTTTATATGGAGATTATTCAAGTAAGCTACTACATTTAATTCAATTATAAGTTTAATAAAAGAGTGCTAAGCAGTATTAAAGCTTATCACTCTTTTATTTGTAAGGATTTATAAGATAATATTTTATAAATAATATTATGAAATAAAGTAATTAAAAAATATACAAATCTTAATATATATATACGAAAATTATCCCTTACAGTGACAAACGTTTACAGAGGATTTTGCGAGAATTATACTAAAATTATCAAAGAAATAAATGATAAATCTTTTAAAAAGCAGGGGGAGAATCATGAAGAGAAATAAGTTAAAAGGTATTATAGCTGTTGCTATAGCACTTACTTTAAGTATTACATCATTAATTGGATGTGGAAATCAAGGTTCAGGTGCAGCAACAGATGACAACGTTACATCTGAATCAATTTTAGACTCGGTAATAAGTGTAGAAACAGTATTAAAGAATTCTAAACTTGAAGGTGAAAAAGCTGATGTATCAGGAACTGTGTTAAGTACTATGGTATCATTTACACCAGGAGCAGCAGCACATGGTAATCCATTAGTAAATGGTGGACCAGATTGGTCAATGCAACCATTAATATTTGATTATTTATGTGACTATAGTTCACAGCCAGAAAAAACATTTAAACCTTCATTATTAGAAAGTTATGAATTTGAAAATTGTGTTTTAAATATGAAATTAAAAGAAGATCTTAAATGGAGTGATGGTAGTGATATTACTGCAGATGACTTAATTACAAACTTATTCATAGAGATGACAGTAAATAACATAGCTTATTATGCTGAATCGGTAACTAAGATGGATGATTTAACAGTAGAAATAAAGTACAACAAGGATTCTGCATTATTACTTGATTATGTATTAAAATCACCTTTAATGTATCCAGCTGAAAACTATGGCAAATACGCTAAGGTTTTTGAAGAACAATTTAATACTAGTAGAGAACTTGATGAAAATGGAAACTTCAAATTTACAGCTGAAGGAGATACAAAAGTAGCAGAAGCAACAACAGAACTTAATAATTACTTACCAGATTTAATGAGTATAAAATGTTCAGGAGCATATGTTCCTAAAACAATGACATCAGCAGAAATTATTTTTGAACAAAACCCTAATTATAGAGTGCCACTTTATATAGAAAAAATCAGAGGTATAAGACCAACAAGTACAGAATCAAACGCATTAGCAATTTCTAATGGGGATTATGATGCAGAAGGTATGGGATTATCACCTGATATGGCTCAAAAGGTAGCAGAAAATAATGCAGATACAATTAGACAAATGGTAGTTCCAGAATTTAGTTCATTAGGATTCTGTATGAATACGCAAACATATCCGACTAGTGACGTTAATGTTAGAAAAGCAATAGCTTATATAATAGATTCAGCTCAAATAGCTCCAGTATCAGAACCAGGAATGGTAAAAGGGGATGAATACGCAGTAGGACTTCCACCTTCAATAAGAGATAAATACCTAAGTGAAGAGTTCTTAAGTACATTAGATAATTACGATGTTAACTTAGAAAAAGCAGCTGAATGTCTAGAAGCAGCTGGATGGAGCAAAAAAGGAGATAAATGGATTGATTCTAATGGAGAAAGTCCTGAAATTATAGTAGCTGGTGTCGGAGAATATCCTGCATATGTTGTAATGGGAGAAGCAGCTGCTAATATGTTAACTTCATTTGGATTAAACGCAGTGTTTACACCTAAAGAAGCTGCTGCATACAATGATTATGCAACATCAGGACAAGGACATATGGTTATAGATGGATTTGCTTCAGCAACTAATACTCAACATCCATTTGAAGCTTACAACGGAATTTGGTGGTATGGACAAAGAGGTATGAATTTGATATTCCCAGATCAAGGCAAGTTAGTATGGAAGAATGATGAAACGGGTGAAGATTTCCAATACTCTGATAAAATGACAGAATTATTTGATGCAGCAAGTGACGAAGAAATAACAGATGTTACAGAGGAATTTGCACAATTCTTCAATGATAACGTATGGTTTATTCCGGTAACAGAAAAGTATTATGTATTTAGAATTCATAATTCAAAGCTTTCAATGGCTGAAGCTGCAACAGGAGAACAATTAAGTGACTTCTATTGGTCAGGTACAACAAGTGCCATTTTAGGAAAGATGATAAGAGGTGAAGAATTATACTATATTAAATAATTATTTATAGAAAGTTAAAATAAATAGGGCTGTTAATAACAGCCCTATATTTAGAATTATGAGGTGATTTCACATGAAAAGATTAGCTACAGTTTTTGCAACAATGTTAGCATCACTATTATTAATATTTTTTGTAATACAAGCAATGCCTGGAGATCCGGTAGATACATTAACACAAGAATATATGAGATCAAGTCAATTATCATATGAGCAAGCTTATAACAAGGCAAAATTAGCTTTAAACTATGATCCAGACGAACCTATAGTAGAGAGATTTGTTTCATATGTAAAGGGAATTGCAACAGGAAATTTAGGACAATCTATGTCTTTTAAGGAATCGGTATCCAAAATAGTTCTAGGGGCACTTCCTTGGACGTTACTTGTATGTTCAATATCATTATTACTATCATTTACAGTAGGAGTAATCCTCGGAATTTATGTTGCTTGGAAGAGAAGTAAGTTATTAGATGGAGTTCTTACTGGATATCAAGCGATTTTAGGATCTATCCCAGATTATATAGTCGCCTATTTGTTAGTTTTATTATTTTCCCTAACACTTGGATTGTTTCCATCGAAAGGTGCATATAGCTCAGCAGTGATTCCAGGATTTAATTTAGAATTTATATTAAATGTATTAAGCCATGCATCTTTACCAATCTTAGCATATTTCCTAACTACATTAGCCGGCTGGATAATGGGAATGAAGGCAAACTGTATGTCAGTTTTAGGTGAAGATTATATAAATTATGCAAAGGCTAGAGGTATATCAAATAAACGTATTATATTTAGCTACTTAGGAAGAAATGCAATGCTTCCAATGGTAACAAGTGTCGCAATATCATTTGGAATGATGTTTGGTGGATCACCTTTAATAGAAAATTTATTTGTTTATCCAGGTGTTGGGTATTATCTAACTACAGCTATTTCAAGAAGAGATTATCCTCTTATGCAAGGAATGTTCTTAATGATAATTGTTATGGTATTACTATCAGGAGTATTTGCAGAGTTCCTGAATACTAAATTAAATCCAAGGTTAAGGGAGAAGTAAGATATGAATAATACGGCAAGTGTAAATAAAATAAAATCCTTTAAAAAAGAAGGAACATTTTTAACATCGCTAAAGGAATTCTTTCAAGTAATTTGGAGAAATAAGATGGCGAGAGTAGGATTTATAATTTTAGTATTTTTCTTATTACTTGCTATTTTTGGACCAATGTTTGTACCAGCACCAGAATCAAATTACTTAGCAAGGTTAAAAGCACCTTCTGCGGCACATATTTTAGGAACAGACTATGCAGGAAGAGATATTTTAGCGTTATTTATAAATGGTTCAAGGTCAGTTTTATTAGTTGCTTTTTATGCAGCATTATTTTCAATAATATTTGCATGTGGAATAGGAATAACAGCGGGGCTTGTTGGTGGAAAAGTAGATGAAATATTAATGCTAATAACTAATATAGTTTTAACCATGCCAACTTTACCTGTAACAATGGTACTTTCAATGGTCATAAACGTAAGTAATGATATATTGTTTGGTTTAGTATTAAGTCTTTGGTCATGGGCAGGACTTGCAAAGGCCATAAGATCTCAAGTACTTGTAATAAGGAATAAGGATTTTATTGAAGCCAGTAGGGTAATGGGGATAAGTACAATTAACATTATTATAAAAGATGTAGTGCCTAATATAACCTCATTTATTGCTATAAATTTCATAGCAATTATGAAAGGTGCTATAATGACATCAGTTTCATTAATGGTTTTAGGATTAGTTCCGTTTAAAGGTAGCCACTGGGGAATGATGATACAGATGGCAATGTCACAATCAGCAGTTTTATATGGTGGTCTTGGACCAATAGTTTATTTTATGACACCTATCATGGGAATAGTATTATTCCAATTAGGATGCTATTTCTTTGCAAATGGTTTAGATGAAGCTATGAATCCAAGATTGCGTAAATAGGGAGGGTACATTATGAAACCTTTAATAGAAGTTAAAAATCTTACAATAGAATTCTTTTTAAAAAATGGAAAGCTAAGAGCATGTGATAATGTTTCTTTTACGATATATAAAAATGAGGTACTGGGAATAATAGGTGAAAGTGGAAGTGGGAAATCTACTTTAGCTTCAGGTATATTGAACCTTGTACAATCTCCAGGCAAGATAACTTCAGGAGAAGTTTATTATTATGATGAAAATGACAAGAAAGTTAATTTATTAGAGTTAAATACGGATGAGTTTAATGAATATAGATGGAAAGAAATAGCTACTGTATTCCAAGCAGCTCAAAATGCGTTAAATCCTGTTCTAAGGATAAAGGAGCATTTTATTGAAACTGTGCTAGCTCATGATTCAGGTAGACCAATTGAAGATATTATTAAAAAAGCAGAAGAAGTATTAAAATATGTAAGATTAGATACTAATGTGTTGGAATACTATCCTCATCAATTAAGTGGAGGAATGAAGCAGAGAGTATTAATAGCATTGAGTCTTATATTAGATCCAAAAGTAATATTACTTGATGAACCTACAACTGCCTTAGATGTTATTACCCAATGGTATATCTTAGATTTACTAAAGGATATTCATGAAAGACTTGGAGTAACTTTAATATTTTTAACCCATGATATTTCAGTTATATCTGGAGTTATTGATAGAATAGCAGTTATGTATGCTGGAGAGTTAGTGGAATATGGTAAAGTTACTGATGTATTTGAAGAGCCATCTCATCCATATACAAAAGGATTATTGAATGCAATACCAACATTAAATGATGATGTTACACAACGTAAGGCTATACCAGGTAATCCTCCAAATCTTATTCAAGAGTTTAATGAATGTAAATTCTCACCTCGTTGTAGTATTTTCTTAGATGGTGAGTGTAAAGGTAGTAGGGAAAAGACTAAAATAATGTACTTTGTAAATGATACTAAATGCACTAGATGTTATGAGCTTGCAGAACGTCTAACTACAGTAAAGACAGGGGAAGGTGCGTAAAATGAGTTTATTAAAAATAGATAATTTGAGCATAGAATTCGACAATAGAGTTAATAAGAAACAAAAAGTTACAGTATTATCAGATATCAACTTAGAAGTTGGAGAAGGAGAAATAGTAGCTGTAGTTGGAGAAAGCGGATGTGGTAAAACAACATTAGGAAAGTTGATAGTTGGAATTCATAAGCAAACTAAAGGAAATATATTATATAAAGGGAAAGATATAAGAAATCTAAAGAGAGCAGAGTTTAAGGATTATAGATTAGGCGTTCAGATGGTTCATCAAGATTCATTTGCTGCTTTAAATCCTAATAGAACTATTTTTCAATCTTTATCTATGCCTTTATTACAACATAAAATAGCAAAAAATAAAGCTGAGGCCGAAGAAATATTAAAAGAGTATTTTGCAGAAGTTGGCTTAGTTCCACAAGAGCAATTTTTATATAAATATCCTCATCAATTAAGTGGTGGTCAAAGACAAAGAATTTTACTTGCAAGAGCATTGTCTGTTAAGCCTAAATTAATAGTTGCTGATGAACCAGTATCAATGGTTGATGTTTCATTAAGAATTTCTCTTATAGATTTAATGACAAAGATGAATAAGAAATATAATATATCTTTCGTTTATATAACACATGATTTAGCAACTGCAAGATATATAGCTAAGAATGGAAGACTTGTTGTAATGTATTTAGGAAGAATTATTGAGTTAA
This sequence comes from Clostridium hominis, assembly GCF_014287825.1. Taxonomy (NCBI): domain Bacteria; kingdom Bacillati; phylum Bacillota; class Clostridia; order Eubacteriales; family Clostridiaceae; genus Clostridium; species Clostridium hominis. The sequence continues at coordinate 356,339 of NZ_JACOOO010000004.1, read as the reverse complement.
ATAATATATATGATGCTATAGATAATCCTAAGCACCCATATTTCCATGCATTACTTGCAGCAGTGCCGCAAAGTGTTGGAAAGAGATCGGATGGAGGTTCTAAAGAGTTACCTTTAAGAACTTTAGATATGCCAAGTATAATCAATCCTCCATCTGGATGTAAATTTCATACAAGATGTCCTTATTTCACAGAAAAATGTAAAATGGAAGAGCCTAAACTAGTTCAATATAAGGGAGGATATGTGGCATGTCACCATGTGGAGATAATAGAAAAAGAAAGACAAAAGGTAAAAGAAGCAATATAGATTTAACTGCAATACTTACTTTTATAAAGTTAATTCAAGCTATAGGATGTGGAATGTTAGGAATATCAATTTTAGGATTAATATTAGTAGGAAAAAATCCTTCAGCACAAGTCCTTTATGTTATGGTGATAGTAGTCAATTTAATAATAGTATTTGGTGGGTTAGTACCTATAAGGTTTTTAGCCAATAAGGTTAGTGATCAAAAATGAATAGTGAATTATTAGAAGAAAAAGAGAAAAGTGAATTAGATTCCCCTAATTTTATTTTATCTAATAAAAATGCTAGCGATGAGTGTAAAAATCTAATGAAATATTTCTCAAGTATATTTGGAAAAAATATATTGAGTGGACAGCACTGTAATAAATCCACTATGCCAGATATTGAATATATAAGAAGAGTTACAGGAAAAACTCCAGCAATATTAGGATTTGATTTACTTAGTTACTCAGCAGGAGTAGAGACTACTGAAAGTACATTTGAATGTATAGATGAAGTAACTAATAATAAAGGAACTGTAGAGGCTGCTTTATATTGGGCTAAAAATACTAATGCAATAATAACTTTTTGTTGGCATTGGTTTTCACCTCTTAAAGGTAAGGATAAAAGTTTTTATACAAAAAACACAAGTTTTAATCTCGTTAGAGCACTTATTGATGGAACGGAAGAGAATTTAGCTTTAATAAAAGACTTAGATATGATTGCGTATGAATTGAAAAAGTTTAAGGATAATAATATACCTATACTTTGGAGACCACTTCATGAAGCTTGTGGTGGTTGGTTTTGGTGGGGGGCTTATGGAAGTCAATCTTATATTAAATTATATAGGTTAATGTATGAGAGATATGTAGAGGATCATAAGCTTAACAATTTAATATGGGTGTGGAACTCACCAGATAAGGATTGGTATCCAGGTGATGATGTAGTAGATATTAATAGTGCAGATTATTATGCACCATTAGGAGATAATAGACCATTAATAGAAGAGTATAATGCATTTTATAATATTCCTAGTAGTAAAAAGCCATTAGCTTTAGGTGAGAATGGTCCAATACCAGATCCAGAACTTATAAAATTATCAAAAGCCTATTGGCTTTGGTTCATGGTTTGGAATAATATAGCGGAGCGTATTTTATGGAATTCAGGTGAAGACTTAAAAAGGTATTTTAGCAATGACTTTGTTATAACGCTTGAGGATTTACCAAAGCTAAGATAATTTAAGGGGAGGTATTTTTATGAATAACTCAAAAAATGCTCTAGAGTTAGCTTTACATCTTTTTAAAATTGGAGAGTTAATAAAAGACATGGATGAAAAGATTAATAATGAAAAGGACGAAGAGTTAAAGAGAATATATATAAATGAAAGAGAAGATATGTATAGTAATCAGATTGATATGGTTCATAAGCTAAGATCTTTAAACATTTAGCAAAGTTAATCCCTATGGAGAAGAGGCCATGGGGATTAACTTTTAAGTTAAAACTTAAACTATATATTTAGTGAATTTTTATAAATATTATTTCATTATGAAAGGTAGAGTTAGCACCATTGAAGTACCTTTTCCTTTTAGACTAAATATTTCAAGACCGTAATTATCACCATAATTAAGCTTTAATCTTCTGTTTATATTTCTTAAAGCAATACCTTTAAAGTTGTTATTTTTATCATTGATATAATCATTTAGTGAGTCTCGAGTTAATTCATCCATACCAATACCATTGTCTGAAATAGATAGTAATAAATTATTATCTATTTTTTGACCTTGAATTATTATTTTACCATCTCCACTACATTCACTAAGACCGTGGTATATAGAATTTTCAATTAACGGTTGGATTATCATTTTAATTATCTCACAATCTAATAATTCATCAGGAACTAAATTTTCAATAGTAAATAACTGATCAAAACGTATTTTTTGTAGGTATATATAGTTATTTATTATCTCTAATTCTTTATTTAATGTGACAGTATTAATTTTTCTATTCATACTGTATCTAATTATAGCACCAAAGTATTCTGCCATTACTGATGTTTCTAAATCATCATTAATCTCAGCCATCATGTGTATAGATTCTAAGGTGTTATATATGAAGTGAGGATTAATTTGATTTTGTAATTGTCTTAGTTCTAATTCTTTTTGCTCTATTTGATTTTTATAATTTATATTTATTAAGTCATTTATACGAATTTTCATTTCATTATAAGAATTAATTAATGAGCCTATTTCATCATCTCTATTATAAGTTATAGTAGATTTAAGATTTTTTTCCAAATTATTTGACTCCATATTAACTACTAAAGACTTTATTGGATTAAATATTCTTCTTATAAAGAATATATATAGAATTATACTTAATATTAAGAAGAAACTTAAGTTTATAAAAAATAATATTAAGTATAAGCTATTAACCCTAAAGGCTTCAGATTTAGGAATAGTATTAGTAAGTATCCAATTAGATTCAGGAATATAATTTTTACAGTTAACATACTTTATTCCATCATCTATATAATTTATTAAAGGGTCAGTATTTTTATAATTTATATCAAAAGAGTTTGGGGATAACATAAAGTCTTTATTAGTACTCATTATTAACTCTCCTGTAGAATCGTATATAGAAATAACTTGTCTATTAAAAGGTAAGTCATTAGTTAATAAATTTAAAAATTTTTCTATAGGTACAGTAACAAGAATTAAACCAGTAGGCTCATTAGTAGTTAAATCAATGATCTTTCTTGTAAGTGCTATTAAATTAGTATTATTATCGCTATCAATATCAAATATATTATTTTCAGTTATATTTGTAAAAATATTAGTTTGACTATCACTTAATAAGGATTCTTGGAACCAATTTTCTAAGGTGGGATTAATTAATTTGAAGTTTGAGCTATTTCTACTTGAAAAAAAACCTCTACCTTTTAAGTCATATATATAGGCACCATTTATAGAGTCATTTTGAATTAACATCATTTCACAAATATATTTTAAGTAGTTATAATCAGCTATTTCGTTAGCATCATTATTTAGAATAGCATTAAGCTTGTCTACCTCTGGTATAAGTAATGGATATTTTGATACGTCAGAAATATTATTAATTTTTTCTGTTATTTGTTGGGTTAAACTAGAATTAAAATTTTTAACTACCTTTTCAGTTTTATTAAATTCATATTTTGAATATGAATATAAGTTAAGTGAGGTAGCTATAAAATATATAATATACATAAAAATCAAAATAAAAATAGTAAGTTTTTTAATAGATAAATTCTTTTTTAACATAATAATTGCCATCCCATTGAGTTAAATATATTTTTAAATTTTAGTTAGTTTAATTATACATAATATGGTTAAAAAAATAAAATTTATTTAAAAAGGTAATATATTTAAAAATGTAAACATTTAATGTATAATTTTACTATGAATTATAATCTGATTTATCAACTTCAGGAGGAATTATGAAAATAGTAGTAGTAGACGATGATAAAATTATTAGATTAGGATTAACTAAGATAATAAAACGATTGTTTGAACAGCATGAAGTGATTTCAGACTTTCAAAATGGATTAGTTGCATTAGAATATCTAAGAGATAATAGAGTGGATTTAGTTATTACGGATATAAAGATGCCTATAATGCCAGGGAATGAGTTAATAGAAAAATCAGTAAATGAATTAGATAATCCCCCTATATTTGTAGTATTAAGTGGATATGATGAATTTAATTACGTAAGAGACACAATGAAATCTGGAGCATTTAATTATCTACTTAAACCTATAAAACAAGAAGAACTTAGAAAAGTAATTGAAGAAGTAGAAATTAAAATAAAGGAAAATAGGAAGCAAGATAAATTATTAAGTAAATCAATAGAAGTATTAAAGAAGGATTTTTTTAAACATATATTATTTTCAAATGTTGAAACAAACTATAAAACAGATAAGTCACTTTTAGAAAATATACAATTAAATGAAAACTATATATATAAAATGACAATTGTTCAGAGAGATAACAATAATGATAAGATAATAATAAGTAGTTTTATAAAAAACATATTAGATTTGAATAATGGAGTAGAATATCTATCCTTTTATTTTGAAGGTAATGTATATATTGTATTTTATTTAGAAAATAATAAAGAAAGTTTAATTAATAATTTAACAGAAGACATTGTATGTAAAGCTGATAGTTTGATTGAAAACGATAAGAATGTTTTTATAATTGAATCAACTGATAAGGTCTGGCAGTTACGAGAACAATCAAGACTTTTTAGAAAATTAAAAAATAATATTTGTAGTGGAGGTAAGGTTAAGAAATATATTCTAAATTTATCGGAAGAATCAAATGATAGCATTTATGATGATAATGAAAAGACTAATGTAACGGCTATAAAATTGGCCAAGCAGTATATAATAAATAACTTCAATAAAAATATTACACTTAAAGAAGTAGCTGATGAAGTGTTTTTAAGTCAAAACTATTTATCAGAATTATTTAAAAAGGAGATGGGGGAAGGGTTTTATGATTTTCTTTCTAGATATAGGATAAAAGTTGCAAAAGATTTATTATTAACAACAAATCTAAGGGTTTATGAAATAGCAGAAAATGTTGGGTATAACGATTCTATAACTTTTGGAAGAGCATTTAAAAAGATAACTGGAGCTACACCAAATAGTTTTAGAAATAATAAGGTAGGTGAATAAGAGTAATATTTATTAAGTATTATGAAAGAGGTTAGAATTTATGAGTAAATATAATAGGATGAGAACCCTACTAGGATTAGCGCTTGTAATTATTAGTGGTATTTTTATTAGTTGTTCAAGTTTACCTAAAAATAGTGATGATAAAATAACTGCTGATAATGATGGATTAGAAGGAACAATAAGATTCGTTAGTAATAGAACTGATAAGAAAACAGAATTGGAATCTTTAATTAACGAGTTTGAAGAAATTCATCCAAAAGTAAAAGTAGAACTAGAACTTATAGGTGATGCAGAGGAAATACTTCAAAGAAAAGCAACAGTAGGAGAATTACCAGATATAACGTTAGTCCCTGGAGCAATAAAGGTAAGTGAGTATAATAAGTATTTTATACCATTAGATGATTTAGGGTTTAATAAAGATAATATTTATAATTATGCTAGTGGTATAGGTAGCGATGGTAAATTGTACAATATAGATAGCTCTATATCATGGAATGGTATTTTGTATAATAAAAAAATTTTTGAAGAAGCAGGGATACAAGTTATACCAAGAACAAATGAAGAGTTTTTAGAAGCTTGTAAAAAAATAAAAGCTATAAATAAGGTTCCTATAGCCATAAATTATAAAAATAGTTGGACAATGAGTACATGGGTAGATATAGTTCCGTATGCATTTAATAATAAGTTCGAAGATGAAGCTGTATTAGACTCAACAAATATCTTGGAGAAAAATAATGGATTATATAAATCGTTAAATTTCGTCAGAACAATAGTTCAAGAGGGATATTGTGAGGATGATTTATTGAATTATGAATGGGAGCAATGTAAAAAAGATATAAAAAATGGAGAAGTAGTTATGATATTTTGGAATTCTAACTATAAATATCAGTTAGAGGATATAGGAATGAATATAAAAGAGATAGGAATGTTTCCATTACCTGAAATTAATGAAATTATAGTTTATGGGGACTATAGATTTGGAATATCTAAGAACACAAAATATCCTGAAGTAGCTAAAGCATTCTTCAAATTTACTTTTGAAGATGATAGATATGCAAATGCAGTTAATATATTACCAATATCAAAGAATAGTGATAGAAGTAGAGATTTTTTTAAGGAAGTTGAGAGTTTCCATATACCAGTTGTAATTCATGATAATATTCTTGATTATGGAGAAGATTATGTAAATATTAATCATGAAAAATATGATAGTTTTAGAAAGTTAACTGGATTAAATTATGCTTTTGTACAAGAGTATGTTGTAAGTGATGATGTAGAAGAGTTAACTAATGATTTAAATAGTAGGTGGAATGAATTAAAGATTAAGGACTGAATAGAATAAAAGTTAAAATACATACTTTAATCAAGAAAAGATATACAAAAATAAAGAGTTGTCTAGCATGATATTGTAATTTTTTATAGTAGATAATAGAGTTTTATATAATGAAGTATTTTAAATAAAGTTTATAAATAAAAAAGAATGGAGTTTTAATATGAATAATTATATTTCTTTTGATATAGGTGGATCAGCTATAAAGTGGTCGATAATCAATTTAAATGGCGAGTTTTTAGAGGATGGAAAAATATCAGTTCCAAAGACAATAGATGAGTTTTTTGAATCTATCGTGGATAAAGTTAATGAATTAAAGGACAAGTATCAGTTAAAAGGTGTAGCTATAAGTGCACCAGGTGCAGTAGATTCTGTAGTAGGAACTATAGGTGGAATGAGTGCATTACCATATATTCACGGACCAAACTTTAAGGTAATATTAAGTGAGAAAACTAATTTACCAATAGAAATTGAAAATGATGCTAATTGTGCTGCTTTAGGTGAATGCTGGAGAGGTGCAGCAATGAATGCAAATGATTCAGCTTTTGTAGTTTGTGGAACTGGAATTGGTGGAGCTTTAATTAAAGATAAAAAGATTCATACAGGGATACATAAGCATGGCGGAGAATTCGGATATTGCTTTGTAGATATTGATGTAGTAAATCAAAAGTATTTATCTTGGAGTAGAGCAGGATCAACTTTTGCAGTGGCAAAAGCTATAGCTGATAGAAAAGGTATAAATATTGATGAATTTAATGGTGTTAAGGCATTTGAGTTATATGATAATGGAGATGAAATAGCAGTTGAAGAAGTAAATAAATTCTTTAGATATATGGCTATTGGAATATATAATATTCAATATACATATGATCCAGAAGTAATAATATTAGGTGGAGCTATTTGTGAAAGAGAAGGTTTCTTAGAAGAAGTCAACAAAAAATTAGATGAAGTAATGAATAATAATGATGATGCAACTATTAGACCATTAGTTAAAATATGTGAATATGGAAATAATGCAAATAAGTTGGGAGCGTTATATAATTTCCTACAAAAACAAGATTTAATTTAAAATTAGGCTCTGTTAGAATTTTTTCTAACAGAGCCTAAACTTTTACTAAGAATTATATACAAATAATATGGTGTTTAATTTAAAGTACTTAAAGGAAAACGTTATACTGATATACTAAGAATATATTATTATTTTATTGTTTAAAAAAGAAATTTTGTATAGGAGGAGAGAGGATGAGTAACAAGTATACTTTCCCAAAGGGATTTTGGTGGGGATCCGCTACATCAGGACCACAAAGTGAGGGGAATTTTAATAAACCACACAAAAGTGTATTTGACTATTGGTATGAAATAGAACCAGAAGCTTTCTTTAATAAAGTAGGACCAGAAGTAACATCTAATTTTTATAATAGCTATAAAGAAGATTTAGCTATGCTAAAAGAAATTGGATTAAATAGTTTTAGAACTTCAATTCAGTGGACAAGACTTATAAAAGATTTAGAAACAGGTGAACCAGACAAAGATGCAATAAGATTTTATAATGATGTTATAGATGAAACAATAAAAAATGGAATGGTTCCAGTAATGAATTTGCATCATTTTGATTTACCTGTAGAATTATATGACAAATATAGTGGATGGGAATCAAAGCATGTTGTTGAATTGTTTGTAAAATTTGCTGAAACTGCATTTAAGTTATTTAGTGACAGAGTAAAATATTGGACAACTTTTAATGAGCCAATGGTAGTGGTTGAAGGACAATACATATATCAATTCCATTATCCTAAAGTTGTAGATGGTAAAAAAGCTATGCAAGTTTTATATAATATAAACTTAGCATCGGCAAAAGCTATAAAGAAGTTTAGAGAATTAGGATTTAATAAAGAAGGTGGACAAATTGGTATAGTACTTAATTTAACTCCTGCATATCCAAGAAGTAATAGTGAAGAAGATTTAAATGCTTCTAAAATTGCAGATACAATATTTAACTACTCATTTTTAGATCCTGCTGTAAAAGGTGAGTTTCCAAGTCTTTTAGTAGAATTATTAAAAGAAGATGATGTTTTATGGGAAGGTACAGGTGAGGAAATAGATATTATTAAAGAAAATACTATTGATTTCTTAGGCGTAAATTATTATCAACCAAGAAGAGTAATGGCTAAAAAATATATAGTTGAAGATGAAGAATATTGGATGCCTCATAAGTATTTTGATTACTATGACATGCCAGGAAAGAGAATGAATCCTTATAGAGGATGGGAGATATATCCACAATCTATGTATGATATAGCTATAAATATAAGAGATAATTATAATAATATTCCATGGTATATTTCTGAAAATGGAATGGGAGTGGAAGGTGAAGAAAAATATAGAGATGAAAATGGAGAAATTCAAGATGTTTATAGAATTGAATTCTTTGAAGAACATCTACAATACTTACACAAAGGAATTGAAGAAGGTTCAAATTGCTTTGGATTCCACTCATGGACACCTATAGATTGCTGGTCGTGGTCGAATGCATATAAGAATAGATATGGGTATATAGGATTAGATCTAGAAACTCAAACTAAGAAAATAAAGAAATCTGGTAAATGGATTAAAGAAGTATCAAAAAATAATGGATTTTAATTTTTAATAAAAATATAGAGAGTAACAAATAGTGTTCTCTCTATATTTATTTTATTAAAATAAGGAGACTTGGTATGAGCAGGTTTGATATAAGAAGTTTTAATTTTATAACTTGGAATTGGAAAGAGGATTTTGTATTAGATGATGTTAAAAAGGAGATAGATTATCAAGTTGATGTATGCGGTGTGAATACAATAACTTTTTCCTTTGCAGCAATTCAAGAACATTGTTATTCTACTGAGATTGATTGGAATGGCGAACATATGCCTAAAAGAGATGAGTTAATATTATTAATAGAATACTGTAAGGAGAGAATGTTAAAGACAATTGTAAAACCAATGTTAAATGTAAGGGATGGATACTGGCGAGCATACATAAGATTTTTTGATGAAGATGTTCCTTGTGAACCCAAGTGGAAAGATTGGTTTAAGAATTATAATGAATATTTATTAAGTTATGCAAGAGTTTGTGAAGAAAATAAAGTTGATATGATTATAATAGGGTGTGAATTAGTTGGAACAGATCATAGAGAAGAAGAATGGAGATGTTTGATAAAGAGAGTAAGAGAAGTTTACAAGGGGTTAGTAACTTATAATTGCGATAAATATCAAGAACATAATGTTAAATGGTGGGATGCGTTAGATTATATAACATCATCAGGGTATTACCCATTAGGAACAATGGGAAAAGAACTAGATAGGATAGAAGAAGTAGTTAATAAATATAAATTACCTTTTATGTTTACAGAAGCTGGTTGTCCATCTGTAAAAAGTGCAAGTAGGAATCCTAATGATTGGACTGTAAGTATTTATGGCATAATAGATGAAGAAGAGCAGTATAAATTTTATAAAGAATTATTTGAAGAAACTTCAAAGAGGTCTTTTGTGAAAGGATTTTGCTTATGGGATTGGCCAATGAAGTCACCTAAATTTAAAGAAAATAAATTAATAAGAGATTATAGTATAAAATTTAAACGTGCTGAAGATATGGTAATTAAATATTTTAAAGTATAGAGAAAAAATAAATGACAGTTAATTTTTTACTGTCATTTATTTTTTTAATTAAGATAAAACATTATTTGAACAATGGTTTATCGCTTAATGTGATAACATCATAATACTTACCTTCTGTTTCAAATATAACTATTTTATTTTCTCCTTTTTGTAATAATGGAGATGGAATATATAGATAATTAGTTGGACCTATATCAAAAAATCTACCTAAATTGAAACCATTGATAAAAGCACAGCCTTTACCAAAGTCCTTTAAATGTAAGAACGTATCACCTTTATTATCTATATTAAATGTATACTCATAAAAAGCTGGAGTGTTTTCTTCGTAAGGAAGAGAAAAATCTACTTTATCAATATTTTTTAAATCTAAACAATAGTGGTTCCAACCATTGTGAAAGTGAAGGTCTACCATGAAACCACCTTTTAATCCTTTCTTTTGAAGAGGTGATCTAAGTTTATCTCCGTAATTTATTCTTCCAAGGTTCTCAACAAGAATTGCTATTTCATTTTTATCATCCTTATTTAATACTAATGGGATATTTTCACCGATATTGCTAGCATCTTGAGTAGCAATAGGTTCATGGTTCAAGTAAATAGAGGCTCTATCATCACAATCAACTAATTTTGATCTAGAAATATATCTTTTCTTACCAAGGTTAGAAGTATATAAGATATAGCCATAACCTTGATTAAGCTTTTCCATATTAAGCGGTATATCGTTGTAAATAGGATTACAAAGTGATTCTAAAGTGTTGAATAAGGAAACTTTATTAGTGAGGTTTATATCTCCATAGTGAATAAAATCAATTTTAGTAGATAGTTCGAAGTTTGGTATAGATTTAAAGTTAGAAATAACATTTTTAAAGTCATAATATTTTTTTGTAGGTATACCCCATTCAGTTAGTAAAGCGTCATAATCATAGGAAGTGATTTGGGGAACAATAGAATCATAAAAATTAGCACCATTATAGAAACCAAAGTTAGTACCACCATGGAACATATAAATATTAACATGACCTAAATCAAGTATATCTTTAAATTCCTTACTAACTTCTTTTGAGTCTCTTGTTTTAATTTCTTTTCCCCAAGCATTAAACCAACCAATCCAAAATTCCATACACATAAGTGGACCATCAATACTATTATCATCCATAAATTTTTTAAGATTACTAGTTTGCTCTATAACTTTTGAACCAAAGTTAGCTGTAGGGAGAATGTTTTCGTTCAATAATACTCCAGCATCTAAAGCTTCTTGCCAGCCACCGTCTGAAGTAAATAAAGGAACAGTTGAACCATGCTTAATCATTAAATTTTTTATAGCTTTCAGATATTTTTTATCATTTCCAAAAGAACCATACTCATTTTCAAGTTGCATCATTATAACAGGACCACCATTAGTTATTTGTAAGGGAACTATGTATTTGAATAATTCGGAGTAATAATCATCAACTGCTTCTAAAAATTTATTATAAGTGCTTCTAATGATCATTGAATCATCTTTTAATAACCAGTAAGGAAGTCCTCCAAAATCCCACTCAGCACAAATATATGGAGAAGGTCTAAGAATAACATATAAGCCTAGAGATTGAGCTATCTTCACAAATTCACTAAAGTTATTTATTCCTTTAAAATTAAATTTACCCTTTTCAGGTTCATGAATATTCCAAGGAATATAAGTTTCAACACAATTACAACCCATTAATTTAAGCTTTTCTAGCCTGTCCTTCCAATATTCAGGTACAACCCTAAAATAATGTATTGCTCCAGAGATTATCTTGATTTTTCTATCATTAATATAGAAATCGTCTTTAATATGAAATGAATTCATTATAAAACCCCCTTTTATTAATATATATATTAACATAATTATTGAATAAATTGTATATAATGGAATTTGAGGTAAAGAATTATACATAAATGGCACTAATCGAATATTATATTAATCTTAATAATATAATAGTACAAATACTTAATAAGGTAGGGTGTGATGGCTAGAACATATGCATATTCAGCGGATTTTGATAAAGAAGTGGAAAACCTTTTTAGAGAAGCAGAATTTTTAGGTGAAGGTCATAATGGGATTGTATATGAAGTACCAGGAAATAAGGCCTTAAAAATATTTTTAGAGAAAAAGATTTGTAAGGAAGAAGCCGATATTTTAGAAAGAGTAAGAAAATCAAAATACTTTCCTAAAATATATAAACGAGGAGATTATTATATCTTAAGAGAAAAGGTTGGTGGGACAAGGTTGGACCATTATATTGAACAATATGGATTAACGGAAAAACTATCATACAATTTGTATAAATTACTTAAAGAGTTTGAAGAGCTTAGATTTACTAAATTAGATATAAGATGTCGTGATGTTTATGTTGAAGAGAATGAAAGGGTAATGGTTATAGATCCCAAACAATGCTATAAAAGGAAGGTATCTTATCCAAGACATTTAATGAAAGGCTTAAAAGGGATAAATGTTCTTAATCAATTTTTATTTTACGTAGAGAGTTTTGATGAAAAAACAGCTCTTGAGTGGGAAAAAAAGATAAATCAATATTATTATAAAGAAAATTCCCGGGAAATAATTTAACTAATTATAATTAAAATGTAGAATGAACAATTAATTAGAGATGTAAAATTATGTCTTATAAAAATAAAGCTAACAGAGGTGTTGGCTTTATTTTTATGAATATTATCTAACGCTGTGGATAAAATAAACAAGAGAGATTTATTGGAAGTTGACTGAAAGTCCAGATCTTTGATTTGGTAACTTGAAGTTAAACTAGCAGTGTACACATTCGACGTTAAGGAGAAGGTGTTTCATTTATAAATTAAGGAGGAGATATATAATGAAAAATTTTGTGGAAATAGTAGATGTAGTAGCTAGACAAATACTTGATTCAAGATGTTTCCCAACTGTAGAAGTTGAGGTATATCTAGAAGATGGAACTGTAGGAAGAGCTGCTGTGCCATCAGGAGCATCAACAGGTATATATGAAGCTGTTGAATTAAGAGATGGTGACAAATCAAAATTCATGGGCAAGGGTGTACTTAAAGCTGTTGAAAATGTTAATGATACAATAGCTGAAGAATTAATAGGATGTAATGTATTTGATCAAACTTATATAGATAAAATGTTAATAGAATTAGATGGAACTAACAATAAAGGTAAGTTAGGAGCTAATGCAATATTAGGCGTATCTCTTGCTGTTGCTCAAGCTGCTGCAAATTATTTAGGATTACCTTTATATCAATACGTTGGTGGAGTAAATGCAAAGGTATTACCAGTTCCAATGATGAACATAATAAATGGTGGATCTCATGCAGATAACTCTGTTGATTTACAAGAATTTATGGTTATGCCTGTAGGTTTTGATTGCTTTGATACCGCAGTTCAAGCATGTGCAGAAGTTTACCATGCATTAAAGAAAACTTTAAATGATAAGGGATATTCTACTGGTGTTGGAGACGAAGGTGGATTTGCACCTAACTTAAAATCAAATGCAGAAGCTATTGAAGTTATTTTAGAAGCTATTAAAAAAGCTGGATATGAACCAGGAAAAGAAATGTTTATAGCTATAGATGCAGCATCTTCTGAATACTATAAAGATGGTAAATATGTTTTAGAACATGAAGGCAAGACTTTAAGTGCTGCTGAAATGGTAGACTTCTTAGAAGATTGGGTTAATAAGTATCCAATTATATCAATAGAAGATGGTATGGCAGAAGAAGACTGGGAAGGCTGGAAGCTATTAACTGAAAGGCTTGGAAAGAAAGTTCAACTAGTTGGTGATGACTTATTTGTTACTAATACTGAAAGATTAGAAGAAGGAATTAAAAGAGGCGTTGCAAACTCTATTCTTATAAAATTAAATCAAATTGGTACTTTAACAGAAACTTTAAATGCTATAGAAATGGCCAACAGAGCAGGATACACTGCAGTTATTTCTCATAGAAGTGGTGAAACAGAAGATACAACTATTGCTGATTTAGTTGTAGCTGTTAACGCTGGTCAAATAAAGACTGGAGCACCTGCAAGATCTGAAAGAGTTGCTAAGTACAATCAATTAATAAGAATATCTGAGGAACTTGACGATGTTGCTGAATATCGTGGAAGAAAAGCATTCTTCAATATTAAGGAATAATAGTAAGAGCTACAAATGTAGCTCTTTTTTTATGTAATAAATATAAACACTATTTACTATTTATAGTATAAAAATATGATTTTAAAAAATGTAATTGTTTAATATGTATAATAAAAATATAAAAATGATTTTATAAAAGCTTATTAAGTAGTATGAAGAGTAGGTGGATATTATGAAAAGAATAGCTAATGAAAAAATGTTAAAAGAATCTTTAGTATATAGGGGCGATACTTCTAAAGTAAAAAGGGTTATTGAAAGGGCGTATAGAGGAGAAGATATTACAGTTGCTTTTTTAGGTGGGTCTATAACCCAAGGGTGTAATGCTACAAATCATGAAAATTGCTATGCTAATAAAACTTATTTATGGTTTAAAAACAGATTTTCTGAGATAAATGTAAAATATATAAATGCTGGAATTGGAGCTACTGGTTCAATAATAGGTGTTCATAGGGTAGAAGAACAAGTTTTAAGCAAAGATCCAGATATAGTATTTGTAGATTTTGCTGTTAACGATAAAAATAATAAATACAACAAGGTAGCTTATGAAAGCTTAATAAGAAGAATATTATCACATGATAGTGAGCTAGCATTAATTGAAGTGTTTATGAGTACTGACGTTTTAGAAAACGTACAAGATCAACAAATAGAAATAGGAAAAAGATATGAAATTCCAATGGTTAGTTTTAGAGATGCTATTAGAAATGATATTGAGAATGATAAGTTAAAGTGGAGTGAAGTTGCTTCAGATGAAGTTCATCCAAATGATATAGGACATGAAATAATTTCTGAGTTATTAATTAATTTGCTAGAAAGCATAGATAAGGATGGAGATAAAAAGGAAAATGAAGATAGAGAATTTGGACAACCTGTTTTTGGCGAAGATTATATTAAAGGACAAATTATGAATTCTAATAATGTTGAAGTTATTTGCAACAGTGGATTTATAGTAGATGATGAAGGTTTTCAAGGGTTTAAAAATGGATGGAAGATAAGCAGAACCGCATATAATAAGGCAACTTTAAAAATAGAGGTAAAAGGTAAAAATATATTTTTACTTTATAAGAAACTAATAAAAGATAACGCCGGAAGTTTTGTTGTTAAGGTTAATGGAAGATATATTAAGAATATAGATTGCTATTTTGAAAATGGATGGGGAGATTACTCAGAAACTGAAGTTTTAATTGAAGGAGATAAGGTAGATAAATATACAGTCGAAATTTTAGTGGATAGTAGTAATTTAAACAAAGAAATATACATTATGGGATTATTAGTGTCTTAGGAGGAATGTATTGTGTATTTAGAAAACCTTGATAAAGATAAATATGTATTGATAGAAGCGGATAATTCTAATTATCAGTACATGGGAAGAGTAGATTTTGAAAATATAAAAGCTCCAACTATTATTTATGCAGGAAGTACTATTAAAACGAAATTTACAGGAACATCATTAAAAATTGCAGTAAATAATAATGGTGGTGGGTATGAATGTGCTATAGGGTTTAGTATAGATGGTTCTATTAGTGGAAAAGTAGTTATAGAAGAACATAGAAAAGATATTGTATTAGATGTTGCAGAAGGATTAGGTGAAGGTATACATGAGCTAGTTTTATATAAAAGAGCTTCTGCATGTCATTACTTTGATTTCTACGGAGTTGTATTAGATAAGGGATGTAATTTAGAATTACCAGATCTGAAAAGTAATAGGAGAATTGAGTGTTTTGGAGATTCTGTTTCGGCAGGAGAGGTTTCAGAGGCTATGGATTATGTAGGTAAAGTTGATCCTGAAGGACATGAAGGGAGAATGTCTAATTCATGGTATTCCTATTCTATGATGACAGCAAGGAATTTAGATGCTGAAATTAATAATATTGCTCAAGGTGGAATTGCAGTAATGGATGGTACAGGATATTTTAATCCTGATAGAGGTTACTTAGGATTAGAATCAACTTATGATAAATTAAGGTATAATCCAGAATTAGGTTATTGCAATGAATGGGATTTCTCAAATTATATTCCTCATGTAGTGATAATGGCACTTGGGCAAAATGATGCACATCCATATGATTATATAGATGAAGATGAAGAAAAAAGAGAACTATGGAAAGAAAAATATAAAAATATAATTTTAGATTTAAGAAGTAAATATCCAGATGCCTTATTTGTAATAATAACGACTATTTTATGTCATAACAAAGGATGGGATGATGCTTTAGATGAAATGACAACAGATATGAATGATAGTAAAATAGTTAGATTTAAATTTAGTAGAAATGGTTCAGGGACTCCAGGTCATATAAGAATTTCTGAAGCAGAGGAAATGGCTACTGAATTAACAGAATTTATAAAAAGCTTTGGAGATAGCATTTGGAGTTAATAAAATATATAGTTTTTATGATATATATACAATAATTATGGGTATATGTAAAAGTAGTTAAATTAATAAAGTAAATATAGTAAAGTTTAGACATAAATTATTATTTTATTATTAAATGTTGTGCAAAACGTATACAAATTGAGGGGGAAATTAAAAATGGTGAAAATAATAGGTGATGAGTTAAAAAACATTCCTTGGCAAGATAAACCAGAAGGATATGAAGGAGTTGTTTGGAGACATAGTGCAAATCCAATCATCGGATGGAATCCTACAAAGAAAACAGCAAGAATTTTTAATAGTGCAGTAGTGCCATATGAAGATGGATTTATAGGAATATTTAGAGCAGATCATAAAAATGGGAAACCACAATTACATTTAGGAAGAAGTAAAGATGGATTAAAGTGGGATATTGAAGATGAAGAAATTAATTGGAAAGATGAAACAGGGAATGATTATCAACCAAATTATTCTTATGATCCACGATTAGTAAAAATAAATGATACTTATTATATAGTTTGGTGTGCTGAGTTTGGAGGAGCTTCTTTAGGATTAGGGATGACAAAAGATTTTAAAGAGTTCACAAGACTTGAAAATCCATTTATTCCATTCAATAGAAATGGAGTATTATTCCCAAAGAAGATTAATGATAAATACATGTTATTAAGCAGACCAAGTGATAGTGGTCATACTCCATTTGGAGATATATTTTTAAGTGAAAGTCCAGATTTAGTTCATTGGGGTAAACATAGAAGAGTGATGTCTAAAGGCGGCTCAGGATGGTGGCAAGGAACAAAGATCGGTGGAGGAGCAATTCCTATAGAAACTACTGAAGGCTGGTTATTATTTTATCATGGAGTATCAGGAACTTGTAATGGATTTGTTTATAGCATGGGAGCTGCAATACTAGATAAGGATAATCCAAGTAAGGTTTTATATAGAACTAGAGATTATTTGTTAACTCCTGAAAAGGATTATGAAACAACAGGATTTGTCCCAAATGTAGCATTCCCTTGTGCAACATTACATGATGCAGAGACTGGTAGAATAGCAATTTATTATGGAGCTGCAGATACATATGTAGCTGTGGCATATGCTCAAGTTGAAGAATTAGTTAAATATATTAAAGAAAATTCTGAACTAGTATATGGTGATGATATAGAATTCAGGTAATATATTAAGATGACCTTTTATGAGGTCATTTTTTTTATAAAAATTAACTGATTTTAAAAAGCTATATAGTGAAATACTAGTATTAATAATATAGAAGTTTATAATAAAAAACTAATTAAATCTTAAGGGTAATATTAATTAAATCTTAAGATTAAGTTTGTATAATTTAATAGAAGATTAAATTTGAAAAGGGTGATTATATGAACATATTGATTTTAACTGGTAGGTTCGGAATGGGACATTATTCTGCTGCAAATGCTATTAAAGAAGAAATAGAAAGTTGTTATTACGACATGAAAATAGACATTGTTGATATAGTTGAATATTTAGTGCCAGAAACAAGCCAATATGTTTATGGAAGTTTTGAGGTACTAGTTAGTAAGTTTGGGAATATATACAACTTTTTCAATAAGGTTATGGGACAGAAATGTATTGTACCACTAAAAGGAAAGTTTATAAGTAAAATAGATAAATTAATTGATGAATATTCCCCAGATATTATAATTTCAACGTTACCAATAAGCTCACAATATATATCTACATATAAGATGGTAAAGAAGATTAATATACCATTGATAACTTATATAACAGATATTTCATGGCATGATGAATGGATTGCCCAAAATACAAATTATTATTTTGTAGGATCAATTAAGGTGAAAGAAGAATTAATTAAAAAGGGAATTGATAAGGAAAAAATTAAAGTAAGTGGAATACCTGTAAAGGGTAAATTTAAGGTTAATGAGGATATTCATAATAACTCTTTAAAGAAGAATTTATTAATAATGGGTGGTGGACTTGGACTTATAGAATTTGATAATGAGTTGTTTGAGAGATTAAATAACGAAGAGAATATAAAAACAACTATAATTACAGGAAATAATAAAAAAATGTATGATTTTATAAAGAAAAATTATAAGAACTTAAAGGTAGTAGGTTATGTTAATAATGTAGATGAATATATGAAAAAGTCGGATCTAATAGTATCAAAGGCTGGAGGAGTAACTTTATATGAAGCTATTTATAGTGAAGTTCCTATGTATGTCGTGAAGCCATTCTTAGTACAAGAAGTTAGAAATGCAGAGTATATTGAGGACGAGCGTATAGGAAGAGTTGTTTGGAATAAGGAAGGAGAGGTAGTAGAAGATATTATCTCATTATTAAATGATAATAAGGAAATTGTAAATATGAGAATAAATATGAAGAGTATAAAAAAGTCTTTTGATATAGACAGCATTAATTCAATTATAGGCAATTATAGAAAAGGAGCGTAACAAGGGATGGGGATATTTATTTGTTTAGTAGTACTAATTTTATCTTATAGTATAATTCCTACATATTATTTTAAAAGTAAATTCAAAACTTTTAATAAGGACAAGATTAAAGATAAATATATGTGTTTAACTTTTGATGATGGACCAGATGAGAAGTATACTGAACAATTACTAAATTTACTTGAGAGATATAATATTAAAGCTACTTTTTTTACAGTAGCTACTTTTGCAGAAAATAATCCTAACATAATAAAAAGAATGAAAGAGGAAGGGCATACTATAGGACTACATTCATTAGAACATAAAAATGGACTTATAGCATCTCCGATATATACAGATAAGGATTTTAAAGGCTCTTTAGATATTATGAAAAACTTTAATATGAGAGTGAAATTTTTTAGACCACCCTGGGGACATATTAATTTAAGAACTTTAAGTAATTTGAAAAAATATAATTTAAAATTAGTTTTATGGGATGTAATTATAGGTGATTGGAAAGGCGATATTACCAGTGATGAAATAGCAAATAGATTATTAAAAGAATCTAGAAACAAAAGTATAATATGCTTACATGATGGAAGAGGTGAAAATGAAGCACCTTTAAGAACTATACAAGCATTGGAGAAAACACTTCCTATATGGTTAAGGGAAGGATATAAATTTGTGAAAGTTGAGGAGCTATATGAATAATGAGTTAACGCCAAAGAGTTTTATTAAAAATAGCATATTTTTTATAGTACTTATTGGAATAACATTTTTTATTCTTTTTAAGGATAATAATTTAAATGATATTATAGTAGAGTTTAAAAATTCAGATAAAATATATGTGTTAATAGGAATAATATGTACATTTATTTATGTAATTTGTGAAACTATAAATTTTAGAACTATATTAAAGTTTTTTTCTTATAAAAAAAGCTTTCTTTCAATATTGAAGTATCCATTTATAGGTTTCTTCTTCAGTTCAATTACACCATCAGCTTCTGGAGGACAACCAATGCAAATTTATTATATGAGTAAGGATAATATAGAGGTATCCCATGGATCGCTTGCAATATTTATAGAATTTGCTAGCTTTCAATTTGTAACAATATTATTAGCAATTTTTTCATTTATATTTAACTTTGAATTAGTTAAGACATTTAATCCATTAATAATAACATTAATAATAGGAGGAATAATATTTAACTTCTTAATTTTATTATTCATTTTATGTGTTATTTTTTCTAAGAAATTTACTGAGAAGATTGCAAATTTTATATTTTGGATTGTCAAAAAAATAAGATTTATAAAAATAGATAGCTTAAAGGAAAAATTTTATGAGCAAGTAGAAGAGTATCAGAGAGGTGCTGTATTCATTAGACAGCATAAAGAAATAATGATAAAAGTAATATTTATTACATTTATTCAAGTATGTGCTTTATACAGTATAACATTTTGGGTATATAGAGCTTTAGGATTTTCAAAGGCTTCATTTGTGGAAATAATGTCTTTACAAGCGGTTTTATATGTTGCAGTTTCTGGAATACCTTTACCAGGTGCCGTAGGTGCTAGTGAAAGTAGCTTTTTAAGAATATTTAAAACAATATATCCAGCATCAGTGTTAAGTTCTGCAATGCTATTAAGTAGAGGGATTAGTTTTTATCTTTTTGTTCTTATAAGTGGAATAGTAGTGATGTATACACAAGTAATATTAAGTAAAAAGAAAAATGTTCTTATGTGAAGAAAATTTATAAGTTATATGCCATTGTAAGAGTGATTTAAGGAAGAAAATTATGAAATTTGATTTTAAGTAAAATCTCAATAACAAATATGAAATTTTGATTCTAGATTATGGATGTTTTTGTAAAATAACTTGTGTTTTAATTATTATTATGTTATCATTAATTCATATGAATACAAATAAAAGTGATAATTGGGAGGTGTAACCGTGAAGAGTTTTTTATTTGTTTTAGAAGCGGTTTTAGGATTAATAGTTGTAGTATCAATATTAATGCAAAAAAGTAAAGCTGATGCTTTAAGTGGACTTATACAAGGTAGTAAAAGCGAAACTTTCTTTGCTAAGAATAAAGCAAAGACTAAGGAAGCGATGTTAGCAAAGATAACCATGATCTCAATGCTTTTATTTGCTGTAAATACAATAGCTTTAAATTTACTTTAATATATGATAGACCGCCAATAACTTGGTGGTCTATTTTATTTTTGTGATAAATCATAAAGGGGAGAATTTACAACGGTTAGTTTGAATAAAAATATACTACTGTGGTACTATAATAAATGACTGGGGAATGAAAATTATGGGAATAATTATAATGAAGAAATATGGAGGAAAATTTATATATGGGAATTAAAGAAACATTATTAAGTTTTATGAGAGAAGAAGCATATAGACCTATGGATATTGAGGAACTAGTTTCAGTTTTTGATATAAATCCTGATGAATATAAAGAATTTAAAAAAGCTTTAAAAGTTATGGAGTTAGAAGGTTTAATAGTAAGAACTAAAAAAGAGAGATTCGCGGTACCGGAAAGAATAGGATTAGTTCAAGGTAGGATTGAAACTCATAAAAAAGGATTTGGATTTTTAATAGCAGAAACTGAGGGAGAATCAGATGTATTTATACCAAGTTCTTCAATGAATGGTGCTATGAATAATGATAGAGTTATAGTTCAAATAACTAGAGAAGATAGAAATGGTAAAAAGAAAGAAGGAGAAGTAGTAGAGGTTGTTGAAAGAGCTAATACTACTATAATTGGAGTTTATGAAGATAGTAGAAACTTCGGATTTGTAGTTCCTGAAGATACAAGATTAAATCAAGATATTTTTGTATCTAAAAAAGATAAAAATGGAGCTAATCATGGAGATGTAGTTATAGTTAAAGTAACTAAGTGGCCAGATGGAAGAAGAAGTCCAGAAGGTGAGATTAAAGAGGTATTAGGTAAAAAAGGTGATAGAGGACTAGATATATTAACTATAATCAAGAAGTTTGGACTTCCAGAAGAATTCCCAGCAAAGGTATTAAGTTATGCTGAGGGAATATCTGAAGAGATAGATGAAAAAGAGATTAGAAGAAGAAAAGATATAAGAAATTTAAGAATGGTAACTATAGATGGAGAAGATGCTAAAGATTTAGATGATGCTGTATCTATAGAAAGGATGGATAATGGAAGATATAAGTTAGGAGTTCATATAGCTGACGTAACTCACTATGTAAGAGAAAAGAATCCTCTAGATAAAGAAGCTTTAAAGAGAGGAACTTCTGTATACTTAATTGATAGAGTTATTCCGATGTTACCAAAGAAACTTTCTAATGGAATATGTTCATTAAACCCTAAAGTAGATAGACTTGCTTTAAGTTGTTTTATGGTACTTGATGATAAAGGTAAGGTTTTAAGTCATGAAATAGCAGAAACTGTCATAAGAACTTCTGAAAGAATGACTTATACAGATGTTACAAAGATATTAAAGGATAAAGACGAAGAACTTATAAAGAAATATGATTATTTAGTAGATGACTTTAAGACAATGGAAGAGCTTTGCCTAATCTTAAGAGAAAAGAGAATGAGAAGAGGAGCAATAGACTTCAATTTCGAAGAATCTAAGATAATTTTAAATGAAAATGGTAAACCAATAGATATTAAGCCTTATGAAAGAGAGATAGCAAACAGAATAATAGAAGAATTTATGCTTGTGTGTAATGAGACTATTGCTGAAGCTATGTTCTGGAATAACTTACCGTTTGTTTATAGAGTCCATGAAAATCCAGATGAAGAAAAGCTAGAAAGATTTAGAGAGTTTGTATATAACCTTGGATATACTATGAAGTTTACTCAAGATATACATCCAAGAATGTTACAAGAGGTATTAGAAAAAGTAAAAGGTAAGAAAGAAGAGGTAGTAGTTAGTACGCTTTTATTAAGAAGTATGATGAAAGCTAAATATACTCCAGAATGCACTTCACACTTTGGATTAGCAGCTAGATATTATTGTCACTTTACATCACCAATACGTAGATATCCTGACTTACAAATTCACAGAATTATAAAAGAGCACTTAAATGGTAAGATAGATGAAAATAGGACTCAAAAGCTTACTACTATAGTAGAAATAGCAGCTAAGATATCTTCTGATACAGAAAGAATAGCTGAAGAAGCAGAAAGAGAAGTTGATGATTTAAAGAAAGCTGAATATATGATGGATAGAATAGGAGAGGAATTTGAAGGAATTATATCTTCTGTCACTTCTTTTGGTATATTTGTAGAACTTCCTAATACAGTAGAGGGACTTGTTCATATAACGGATTTAGATGATGATTACTATGTTTATGATGAACAACATTTAATGTTATTAGGTCAAAGGACTAAAAACATTTATAGACTTGGAGATTCAGTAAAGGTTGTTTGTAGTAGAGTAGATATTGATAATAGAGAAATATTCTTTGATATAGTTGAAAGTGAAAATGACAGAAAAGAAATAATTCCAAGTGATGAAACAGCTTCAATAATAGCCGAAGTTAAAAAAGAATTTGGAGTTAAAGAAACTGTAGAAGCAGAAGAAGAGTAAATTTAGTTAAAAGTCAAAGATGAAGAGTTAAGAGTTGATGAATAAAGTCAGTTTAGGCTCACTTTACAATAATAAATATAAATCTTTAAACTACAGAGTAGTTTAAAGATTAGCTCTTAACTTTTCTCTCTTAACTCTTAACTATATTATGTGATATAATTAAGAAAAACGTATATAAAAGAGTGGGTGAAATTAATGGCAAGAATTAAGAATAGTAATTCTTTAGCTGAAAATAGAAAAGCTCGTCATGATTATTTTGTTGAGGAGACAATGGAGGCGGGAATTGAATTAGTAGGTACAGAAGTTAAATCTATTAGAAATGGGAAATGTAATTTAAAAGATTGTTATGCAGATATTAAAAATGGCGAGATATTTATTTTAAATATGCATATAAGTCCTTATGAACAAGGGAACATATTTAATGTAGATCCTTTAAGAGAGAGAAAACTACTACTTCATAAAGAGCAAATAGGGAGATTAGCTGGGTTAGTATCTAGAGATGGATATACATTAGTGCCTTTATCTTTATATTTAAAAAATGGTAGAGTAAAAGTTGCTCTTGGAATATGTAGAGGTAAGAAAAATTACGATAAGAGAGATTCTATGCTTGAAAAAGCTCATAAAAGAGATATTGAAAGAGAAATGAAAAATAGAAATAGATATTAATTTATTAAACAGATCAATTAAATTTGGTCTGTTTTTTTATTTGTGCGAATAATGTATCATTTTGACGAAAAACAATGTGTAAATTTTTGAAGAAAAGTAACACACTAGTGCATGAAAAGTTATGTAAACATTTAATTAGTGTGTCTATATGGATACAGTTGCTAAAAATGTATTAAAAGTGTTATTGATTTATAAGGAGTTTCAATTTTGGCATGGTAATTGCTTTATATATTTGCAAGGAAAAATAATTAATATGAGGAGTAGGATATGGCTAAAAATAAGAAGATGACATTAAAAGATAAATTAATGGCATATACTCAAATAAAAAAGGTAAGTAAAGTCAAAAGAGCTATTGCTTTTTTTGCAGATTGGTATATATCGACATTACTTGCAGGTATTCCACTTCTATATATGTATAGTGTTCAAAGTGGTAGTACAGAGGTGCCAGCATCATTAACTCAGTTTAGTGGAAACTTAGGAATAATTGCTGGATTAGTAGGAATAGTGATTATAACACTTTACTATGTTGTAGTTCCATTAAAATTTAATAAAGGACAAACATTAGCTAAAAGCATCTTAGGCGTTAAGATAGTTCAGAATGATGGAAGCGAAGTTACAGCTAAGAATCTTATAAAGAGAGAAGTTGTAGGAGTAATGCTTATTGAAGCTGGACTAGTTAGTAGTAGTAAATACTTAAGAGAAATGCTTTTAATTGCAGGAATGGATAGTATTTATAGAATATTAGCCATAGTTGCTATAGTAATACCATTTATATCAATTGTAATAATGATGTTTAATAAAGAAAGCAAAATGATCCACGATATTATTGGTGGAACAAAAGTAGTTAATGCTTAATTACAAATTACGTTAGAACTTATTTTATATAAATTCTTAAAAAACTAGAGGAGGAGAAATGAGATGAAAAAGTTTTATTTATTCTGTAGTGCAGGAATGTCTACAAGTTTATTAGCAAGCAAAATGCAAAAGGTTGCAGATGCAAACAAAATTCCAGTTGAGGTCAAGGCTTTCCCAATAGGGACTATGGGAGAGATAATTGAAAAGCATAACCCAGATTGTATTTTACTTGGACCACAAGTTAAGTATCTATATGAAGATACTAAAAAGAGATTTGCCGATTTAAACAAGCCAATATTTGTTATTGATTCTCAAGATTACGGTGTAATGAACGGAGAAAAGGTTCTTAAGACTGCAATAATGGGTTATAAAAAACATATGAAAGAAAATGCATAATAAAAAAACAAAAGGATAAAAGGGGGACAATATTATGTTTTCAGGATTAGAAAAAATTCTTATGCCAATAGCTGATAAACTAGGTAAAAATAAAATCTTAGTTGCTATCCGTGATGGTTTCTTAGTTACAACTCCACTTATTATAGTTGGTTCAATATTCTTATTAATCGCTAACTTCCCAATACCAGGATGGAGCGAAATGGTTGCAAAATTTTTAGGTGAAGGTTGGGAAAGTTGGTTCACTAATGTTTCTACAGCTATATTTAGTATTACAGCATTATTTAGCTGTATGGGTACAGGGTATGCTTATGCTAGGGAGCTTAAAGGTGATAAGATTCAAGGTGCAGCAGTTGCACTAGTATCATTCTTTATAGTTATGCCTACAAAAATACCATACGTTGGTGTTGATGGACCTGCTAATGTAAGTGGGTTAGCTTTCGAATATATAGGATCTAACGGTCTATTCTTATCTTTAGTTATTGCTTTAACTTCAGTTTGGGTATTTAACTGGGTTTATAGAAAAGGTTGGACAATAAAGATGCCAGATGGTGTTCCACCAGCTGTATGTGATTCGTTTGCTGCTTTAATACCAAGTGCATTTGTTATGACTTTATTCTTTTTTGTAAGAATAGCATTTGAATTTACTCCATATGAAACTGCTCATAACTTTATTTATCAAGTATTACAAACTCCATTAAAAGGATTTGGAAATACTTTAGGAGCACAAATTGTTTATTCATTAGCTTGTTCAGGATTCTGGTTCTTTGGAATTAATGGGCCAGCTGTTGCAAATACAGTATTCTCACCAATATTAAAAGTATTAACAATTGAGAACTTAGAAGCTTTACAAGCTGGATTACCATTACCAAATATATTTACTGGACCATTCACAGACTTCTTTACAACATTCGGTGGTGGAGGAAGTACACTTTCACTAGTAATTGTTATGTTATTATTCTGTAAGTCTAAGAGAATAACTCAATTAGGTAAATTATCAATAGTACCTGGTATCTTCGGTATTAACGAACCAATAATATTCGGTTTACCAATAGTATTAAATCCAATATTAATAATTCCATTCATTGGAGTACCATTAATTAACTTAGTTCTTTCAACTATAATTACTCAAATTGGAATAATTCCTTATACAACAGGAATTTCTTTACCATGGACAACTCCAATAATATTCTCAGGATATTTATCAACAGGAAGCATAGTGTCTAGTTTATGGCAGGTTGTATTATTAGTATTAGGATGTGTAATATACTTCCCATTCATTAAGATACTAGATAAACAATATTTAAGAGATGAAGAAAACGCTAAGAACAATGAAGATGAGGATATTTCATTTGATGAATTAGCATTTGATGATCTATAGGAGGCAATAAAAATGAAGGTTTTAATGATATTTGATCAAATCCAAGCAGGAATGGGTGGAAAAGAAAATGCTCACCAAGCTTTAGGAGGAAAAATGATGCCTATAGGTTCTGCAAGTATGTTAGAACCTGCATTAAAAGCTGAAGATGGAAAAATTGTAGCTACTATATACTGCGGTGATGCATTCTTCGCAGAAAATGAAGAAGAAGTTACTAGAAAAGTTGTAGGAATGACTAAAAAGATAAACCCTGATGTAGTTATATGTGGACCAGCATTTAACTATAAAGGATATGCAGCTATGAGTGCTAAATTAGCTAAAGCTATTGAAGCAAATACAGATATTCCTGCAGTAGCAGCTATGTCACAAGAAAATGATGAGACAATTGCAGAGTTTAAAGATTCAGTTAATATAGTAAAGATGCCTAAAAAAGGTGGAATTGGATTAAATGATTCTTTAAGACATATTTGTCAATTAGCTCATAAAAAAGTTAATAAAGAAAACATAGAGGATTTAGTAGAGACTATATGTTATTAATAAGAGTGGTAGCCTAAGAAAGTCTTAGGCTACCATATTATATATGGTTAAAAAATATATGGAGTGGAGAGCGTATGGAAGATATATTAAGTATTAAGATCGATGAAAATAAAGATAAAATGATTAATCATATTATAGATGTAGTAAAAATACCAAGTGTTGAAAGTGAAGCTATTGATGGAGCTCCATTTGGTGAAGAGGTAAATAATGCTCTTCTTAAAGCACTTGAAATATCAGAAGAACTTGGATTTAAGACTAAAAATATAGATGGATATATGGGATACGCAGAGTTTGGTGAAGGGGAAGATTATGTAGGTGTTTTCGGACATTTAGATGTAGTTCCAGTAGGAGAAGGTTGGATTAATCCACCATTCAGTGGACATATAGAAGATGGGAAGATATTTAGCAGAGGTGTTTTAGATAATAAAGGACCTATAATGTCAGCTTTATATGGTTTATATGCAATAAAAGAAAGTGGTTTAAAATTAACTAAGCCAGTAAGAATAGTTTTTGGGACTGATGAAGAAAGTGGATTCACAGATTTAGATTATTATTTAAGTAAGGAAAAACCACCAGTGATGGGATTTACTCCAGATTGTAAGTATCCTGTTGTATATGGTGAAAGAGGAAGAGCGAAAATAAGAGTTAAAGTTGATATAGATAATGAAAATAGAGTTGAAGTTACAAGAGAATTCTTTGACTTTGTAAATAAATATATTTTAAGTAGTAAAGATAATGGGGAAAGACTTGGTATCAATTATGATGATAAAGAGTTTGGAACTATGGTTATGAGAGGATACTCATTAGATAATGATGAAAATAGCTTAGGGTTTAACTTGGCGTTAAGCTATCCAGCAGTAGCAACGATAGATGAAATAATGGAACAAATAAGATCAAAAGCTACAGAAAATGTAGAGATTGAACTTTTACACAATTATAATCCAGTGAAGTTTGACAAAGATTGCTTCATGGTAAAATCTCTTCAAGATGCATATGAAGATGTAACAGGATTAGATGGAACTCCTGTAACTACAACTGGAGGAACTTATGCGAAAGCTATGCCTAATATAGTTCCATTTGGACCATCATTCCCAGGACAAAAGGGAATAGCTCATAATCCAAATGAGTATATGGATATAAGCGATATTATTTTAAATGCAAAAATTTATGCACAAGCACTTTATAGATTAGCCAAATAATTGACACAATAGGGGGATAAATAATGATTACAAATAAAACTTTAGAGTTAATGAGAGAGTTAACTCAGGTTATAGCTGTATCTGGAAATGAAATAAAAATATCAAAAATACTACAAAATTATTATAGGGAATACACTGATGAAATAGTGTATGATAACTTAGGTTCAGTATATGGAGTTAAAAAATCTAAGAAGCAAAATGCACCTAAAGTTATGATTTCATCACATATGGATGAAGTAGGATTTATAGTAAAAGACTTTACTAAGAATGGATTAATAAAGGTATTATCTTTAGGTCCAGCTTGTAAGCAAGGGTTACTAGGGCAAAGAGTTAGAGTTATGACTAATGATGGAGAAGAGTATAAAGGTACAATAGTAGCAAAATCAAATAATGATAAGGACAAAGTATTAGATGCTGATAAGATATTAATAGATATCGGTGCATCATCAAGAGAAGATTTTTCATCATTAGGAATTAAGCTTGGTGACTCTATTGTTATTGATGGAAGCTTTGAAGTACTTGCAACAGGAAAAAGAATTATGTCTAAAGCATGGAATAGCCGTTATGGATGCGTTTTAGGCATAGAAATATTAGAAGCGTTAAAAGATGTAGAACTTGATGTTGATTTATACGTTGGATGTACAGTACAACATGAAGTAGGACTTAGAGGTTCACAAACTGCTACAAATTTAATTTCTCCTGACTTAGCTATAGTTTTAGATTGTTTAACTGCAGATGATATAAGTGGAGATTCTGATGCTGTTGGTAAGCTGGGGGAAGGAGTTCTTATTAACTTCTATGATAAGTCAATGATGCCAAACAGAGCTTTATTAAATCATTTAATGACTACATGCAAAAATAATGGTATTTCACATCAATTCTATTATTCAATGTCTGATGGTGATGGAGGTTGGATACATAAACTATTAAGAGGATGTCCAACACTAAATGCTTGTATCTGTGCAAGAAATGTTGAAAATAATAGTTCGATAATTGATGTAAATGACTATTTAGGTGCAAGAGAAGCTGTTACTAAAGTTATTAAGTCGTTAAATACAGAGATGATAGAGATGTTTAAAACTGAAAATAGATAATTTTTAGTTTTGTGAATCTTCATGGAGGAAGTTTAATATGAGTTTATCAAAAGAAAATTCGATATATGATGTAGACTTAGAGATGTTAAGAGAACTAAGTGAAGCTGATGGTATTTCTGGATGCGAAAAAGAAGTTAGCAGAGTTATGAAAAAATACTTAGATAAGTATGCAGATGAAATATCATATGATAATCTTGGTTCAATAATAGGACTTAAAAAAGGTAAAGAAGATGGCCCTAAAATAATGATAGCTGGTCACTTAGACGAAGTTGGGTTTATTGTTAGAGATATAGATAAAGATGGTTATGTGAAGCTTTTACCAGTAGGAGGATGGTGGGGACATGTACTGCCATCACAAAGACTTATAATAACTACAGCTGAAGGTAAGAAGATAGTTGGAGTTGTAGGTTCTAGAGCTCCTCACGGAATGCCTGCAAAAGAGAAGGAAAAAGTTATTTTACCTAAAGATTTACACTTAGATTTAGGTGTAGATAATAGGGAAGAAGCAGAGGCTTTAGGAATTCAAATTGGTGATATGATAACTCCAGATACTAAATTTGAAGTTATGAATAATCCTAATTATCTACTTGGTAAGGCTTGGGATGATAGAATAGGTGCAGCTGTTGCTATTGATGTTTTAAGAGAACTAGATGGATTAGAGCATGATGCTAATGTATATTCAGTAGGGACAGTTCAAGAAGAAGTTGGAATAAGAGGTGCTAGGACGGCTACAGCTAATATTAAACCAGATATAGCATTTGCTTTAGATGTTACTACTGCAAAAGATACACCTATGGATAAAGGTGGAGCAAAGCTTGGAGGAGGAATAATTCTAAGTGTATTAGACTCATTATCTTTAGCTAATAGAGGATTATTAAACAAGCTAGAAGCTATAGCAAGCGAAGTTGGGTTAGAGCTAAATTACGATTTTATGGTAGCTGGTGGGACTGATACTGCTAACAT
The DNA here is from genome assembly GCF_014287825.1 of Clostridium hominis. Taxonomy (NCBI): domain Bacteria; kingdom Bacillati; phylum Bacillota; class Clostridia; order Eubacteriales; family Clostridiaceae; genus Clostridium; species Clostridium hominis. Next base: position 325,753 of record NZ_JACOOO010000004.1, on the reverse strand, counting down.
ACATAAGAGTTTTGATGGAATAATAGCTATGACATTATCAATTCCTACAAGATATATGCATTCACATAGATTGGTTATACATCGTAGAGATTATGTAGAAACTGTTAAAATAATAGCTGAATTCTGTAAGAGAGTAGACAGAGAACTACTTGAAGAGATAAGATTAAATAATAGAAAGTGAGTGAAATTCTAAATCTCTGATTTAGTTAATTGAACTTACAAGTACGAACATATGTGAGGAGGTATAATTTATACCTCCTCATAAACAATATATTTTAAAAAGTTTTTGGAGGGGAAAATGAGAGAAGTTAGTGTTGAGAAGATAGTTGATACAGTAAAAGAATTATGCATTGAGTCAAACTACTATTTAGGTGACGATATAAGAAATGGATTAAAAGATAGTATTGAAAAGGAAGAGTATCCTTTAGCAAATGATGTATTAAAAAAGATATATTTAAATGCTGATATAGCAAGGGATAATAGTATGCCTATATGTCAAGATACAGGAATGGCTTGTGTTTTTGTGGAATTAGGACAAGATGTTCATATCACAGGTGGTAGCTTAGAAGATGCTATTAATGAAGGGGTTAGAAGAGGATATGAGGAAGGATTTTTAAGAAAATCAGTTGTAAAAGACCCTCTAAATAGAGTTAATACAAAAGATAATACACCTGCGATAATATACTATGACATAGTTAAAGGTGATAAAGTAAAAATAACTGTTGCACCAAAGGGATTTGGTTCAGAAAATATGAGTAGAATTGCTATGCTTAAGCCTTCAGATGGAGTAGAAGGGGTTAAAAGATTTATATTAGAAACAGTTGAGAATGCAGGCCCTAATCCATGTCCACCAATGGTAGTTGGAGTAGGGATAGGAGGAACTTTTGATAAAGCAGCATATTTAGCAAAGAAAGCTTTACTTAGACCAATTGATCAAAGTAGTGAAATAGAATTTTATAAAGATTTAGAAGAAGAATTAATAAGTGAAATAAATAAGTTAGGAATTGGACCACAAGGTTTTGGGGGAAGAACAACAGCGTTAGGAATCAATATTGAAGTATATCCAACTCATATAGCAGGACTACCTGTAGCAGTTAATATAAATTGTCATGCAACTAGACATAAGGAAAGAGAGGTTTAAATATGGAAATAAGATTAGAAACTCCATTAACTTATGATAAAATCAAGGATCTTAAAGCTGGAGACTCTATATTATTATCTGGAGTAATATATTCAGCAAGAGATGCAGCACATAAAAGATTAATTGAATTATTAGATGCAGGAAAAGAACTTCCTATTGAGATAGAAGATCAAACTATATACTATGTTGGGCCATCACCAGAAAAGCCAGGACAAGTTATAGGATCAGCCGGGCCTACAACTAGTTATAGAATGGATGACTATACACCACAATTACTTAACTTAGGCTTAAAAGGAATGATAGGCAAAGGTAAGAGAAATGACGAAGTAGTAAAATCAATAGTAGAAAATAAAGCTGTATACTTTGGAGCAATAGGTGGAGCTGCAGCTTTAATGGCGCAAAGAGTAGAAGAATGTGAAATTGTAGCTTACGAAGATTTAGGTGCAGAAGCAATAAGAAAGATAAGAGTAAAAGATTTACCACTTATAGTTATTATAGATTCTGAAGGAAACAATCTTTATAAGATAGGAAGAGAAGAATACTTGAAATTAAAAAGATAGTATAGAATAAACTGCGTAGAATGTAGTCCTGCGCAGTTTTATTCGTAATAATTTAAGATTGTTTAATACTAAAAGTAATTTAAGAGATAATTCTTTTAATTCATTATTTTTAGGCTCTTTTTATTTATTGAATTATTATATCAACACTTCCATAAGTTTTCTCTATAGGTGCAGCAGTATTTACAGACTTTCCATCTCGTTTTGTTCCTGTAATATTTATAAAATCTCCATCTACAGCTTCTTTTTCATCAGTTAATTCTCTAACGTTATTATTTTTACCCATAACAATAGCTTTTCCACTTCTTAACTTATATCTAACCATATTACCACTAGCATATAAAGAATACTCCTCATATATGTTTAGTGGTTTTTCATTTTTTACTAAGTTAAACTTATTCAAAAACTCTTCACATAAGTTAAAACTACTAATCTCTAACAATTTATTATCATTATAAAAATTTTTATTTTTAATTTTTTCTATTATAAGATTATCTTTAAACTTTTCTTTATTATAATAAAGACTATAAAAATATTTTATATCAACATCTTTTTCATCGATAAAAAATGTACTCATCAGAGTTATTTCTTCATCATTAGTATATTCTATATTTATACTATCTAACTTAACTTCGTTCTTTATATTGAGTTCATTTTTTATATTTTGAAATTCTTCTTTTAAATTTAATGTTTCAATGTTAGTTGAACTTAGTTTAATTTCTTTCCTTGTTGCACTATTAAAATATTTTGAAAATATTGTAGTTATTATTACAATACCAATTAAAAGAATTAACACAAGTATATAATTCTTATTCTTTTTCCCCATAATTCCCCCCCAAGTTTAAGATTTATATTAGGCTTTTTCTTGATATATACTTTTAAAATCTTTATTTAAAGTATTAAAATATATATCCATAAGCCTGTAAAAGTTAGCATTAAAGCAATAGTTAAATATCCTCATATAGCATTGGTGCAAAATACATAAAATTTCCTGCTTATATTTTATAAATTTAATAAACTTAATAATATAACTTTTAATCAAAATTTAAAGTTGCAAATTAAATTTTGTATAAATATAGGTTTATTATATTGTTTTAACTATTCTATTTTGTAATTTTAAAGGAAGTCGTCTATATATAACTGGAGAGATTGTGTCTAGCTCATATTTACTAATGCCTCCTAATAATAAGAGAGATAGAAAATATATGATACCTCCTATAACGATTAACCCAAACGTCACTATGCATATATTTATTCTTGTATAATTATCAGAAATGAATCCAGCTATTAATATATATCTCAATATTAATAAAACAATACTCATTATTATTGATGCAATTAATGGAATTTTACTTTGATTAATAATTGGTATTTTAATATCAAAATATTCTTGTAGACTAATATGATTACATGCTGTAATAATAGCCAATGATACTATGCTTCCAATAACAGCTCCAATGACATTTATATTATTGATTCTGATAAAAATTATATTAATTAATGTTTTTATAATGAGTGATATAAATCCTAGCTTTATAATGAATTTAAATTTGTTCATTCCTTGAAGAACTATATTTTGGATTGTAGACAGTGCCATAAAAATTAATGCAACTGCACCAAATAATAATATTTCATACCCAAAATCTCTATTAAAAACTAGTTTAAATATATCCTTACCCAAAATCATTAATCCACATACTGAAGGAATTGTAATAATATACGTTAATTTGTAGCAGTAAGATGTTTGAATTACTAATTCTTTTTTATTTTTTTCAAGATAACCTTTAATTATTTTTGGAAAAATTCCTATACCTAAAGAAGTAATTATAACAAGTGGTACATTTATTATAGTTGTATAGTATTTTAATGTTGCTGTTCTTATATTTATATCAGTTTCAATAAAAGTTCTTACAGTAAATACATCAATAATAGCAGATATATTTTGTATAGCTGCTATTAATATAAATGGTACTGCACTTATAAATAATCTTTTTAAAATTTTATTATTATGTGACTTTCTTTTATATTTATCTTCCGAAGTATTTATAGAAATTAATTTAGATTGATATTTTTTATTTAATATATATTTAATATATGTTATAGCTCCAATAGCACCTAAAGTCGTACCAATCGTTCCTCCTGTACTTCCCCATGAAATAGATATGTTTACTAGTTGAAAAGCAAAGAACAAACTAAATATAACATTAAATAACTGTTCAATAATATTGGATATACTAAGTGTAATCATATCGTTATATCCCTGAAAAAAACCTCTATATGCAGCTAATATTGATGCTAAAAGAATCGCCGGAGATAAGAAAACAAATACTTTAATTGAATCGTTACTATTAAATAATATCGAAAGTGGTTTTGCTAATATAGCAAATACTACACTTGCTATACCTCCATAAATTAACAAAAATTTTTTTGAGATAAAAAGAACATTGAACACATCTTTATCCAAGCCTATAGTTCTTTCTTCTGATACTAACTTTGTTATTGCAGGCTGAATCCCTAGACTAGTTAGAGCGAATATAAATATAAAAACATCATACCCAACAGTATATATTGCTATTCCGTCATCAGTTAAAATATGAGACAAAACTGGCATATATAAAGCTGACAATAGTTTTAATATAATACTTGATATGGCTAGAATTATAACTCCTCGGCCAATAGAATTTTCTTGCATAAACACCTCAATATTAAACATATTTCTTTTATTATTTTTTCTATTTGAAATACACATTTTTCTTTGATGAAATCAAATATTCATATTGTGAGCTTCGCTCGTACTCTAATACGAGTGTTTTTAACTACGAATATATTTATATATAATTATACTACATAATTTTGGAAAATGATAATAGGCTGAGCCAAATAAGGAAGTTATGCATTTTTAAGAAGAAAAACACAGTTTAGAAAATGTAAAGATAGAACTATAAAAATATTTATATCTTAAGTAGATCAAAGAGAATAATCTAATTAAGATATTTTTATTCATGTAGCGAATATTTTTATGGTAAAGAATAGATAGTACGTAAATAGTGTATTTTATCTCAAGTTAATAAATTTTGAGTGTATTATATTATACAAAAAACTTATTAAAAACTACACAGTATTTTTTAGTGTGTAGTTTTTTCTTTTTATGTTGAGTGAAAAGAGTTATTTATTAAAAAATACTAAGAAAAACTGTAGGAAAATTAAGATGGCACAGCTTTTGCTAAAGTAAATAGTATAGATATTTATTTTTAATATTACTTTAGGAGGAAATAACAATGGATTTTAGAGTAGAGAGAGATTCTATTGGAACTAAGGAAATAGCGAAAGACGCTTATTATGGAGTACAAAGTTTAAGAGGTTATGAAAATTTCAGAATTACAGGGTTAAATGTTGATGAAAGGTTTGTAAAGGATTTAGCTATTGTTAAAAAGGCGTGTGCTATTGCAAATATGAAAGCTGGTGAGTTAAAAGAAGAATTAGCTAATGCTATTGTAAAAGCTTGTGATGAAGTAATTGCTGGACAACTTATAGATCAATTTATTATAGATCCTATTCAAGGGGGAGCAGGTACCTCTTTAAATATGAATATGAATGAGTTAATTGCAAATAGAGCAAATGAAATATTAGGACATGCAAAAGGTGAATATTATCCAATACACCCAAATGATCATGTAAATATGGGGCAATCTACAAATGATGTTATACCAACAGCAGGAAGTGTAACAGCTTATAAATATTTAGTTACATGTGTTGAACAACTTAAGAGATTAGAAGCAGCTTTTGATGAAAAATCGAAGGAATTTGCAAATATAGTTAAAATGGGAAGAACTGAAATGCAAGATGCAGTTCCAATAAGCTTAGGAGCTGAATTTAAAGCATTCTCAAGAGCTATAGGAAGAGATGTTAAGAGAATAGATGCTGTTAAAGATGAATTACTAGGTGTTAACTTAGGTGGTACAGCAGTAGGAACTGGAATTACAGCAAGTAGAAAATATATGGATACTGTTGTTAATGAATTAAGCACTGTATCAGGATTAGATGTTTATCAAGTAGAAGATTTAATTGATGGAACTCAAAATTTAGATAAATATTCAGAAGTTTCTTCTCAGTTAAAGACTTGTGCAGTTAATATAAGTAAAATTGCTGGAGATTTAATACTTATGTCTTCAGGACCAAGAACAGGATTTGGAGAGATAAAATTACCATCAAAGCAAAATGGTTCTTCAATAATGCCAGGTAAAGTAAATCCTGTAATGCCAGAAGTAATGAAACAAATAGCGTTCCAAATAATGGGGAACGATTTAACTATATCTATGGCTGTTCAATCAGGTCAATTAGAATTAAATGCATTCTATCCAGTATTAATATATAACTTATATCAATCAATTAATATCTTATCTAATGGAGTTGATACATTTATAAACAATTGTGTTTTAGGAATTGAACCAAATGTTAAGAGATGTAAAGAATTAGTTGAAGGAAGTATAGGAATAGTTACTGCTTTAGCTCCAGTATTAGGTTATGAAAAAGCTGCTGCTATAGCTAAAAAAGCCCTTTATACAGGAAAGCAAGTAAAAGAAATAGCTGAAGAAGAATCAGGACTTTCTACTTCAGAAATAGTTAATTTATTAAACGTTGAAAAAATGCTAACTTACTAAAACTTAAACATAAACATGATAAAAGGCTGTTGCGTAAGCACAGCCTTTTATTAATTGAAAATTGAAAATTTATAATTAGAAATTTTTTATAGCATCTTCATAAAGCGAAAATTTCTATTGGAGAAAGTAGATATTTCTATTCATGAAGTGAACATTATCTTGGCGAAGCCAATTTTCTCATTTGCGGCAGCAAACCTTTCACTATACCAAAAGGTGTCTTTTCCCTTCAACGTAGCTGACTTTTCACCTAACAAAATTACTGATTTATATATATACAGAATAGTACTAAGAATAGTACTTCAACTGAAGAAATATTGATATTATATGTTTTTTCTATAACAGATGTAATATCAAATGCTAAGTCGTACTCTTCATTAAAGTATGATTTTAATCTATTAAGTACTGGTAGAGGATTAAAGTTTATTAAGTTTATTCTATCATAGATCAAATCAATATGTACTCTAAAGAAATTTCTAATGGTACCACTTTCAAAGGCTATTTTTATAGAGTTATTACTTGCAGAAGTTTCTTCTACAAATTCATTAAATGCATAATCATCTAATGAAAATCTATAATTAGCTTCATTATCCTTAATAGTTTTTAAATATCCTTGGAAAAGGTTATTTATAGTTTCTCTAGGTGTATCTTTATTAATTACTATATTATCAATGTTTTTAATTAAGTTTGTAAAACCACCTAATATAACATGACGTTGTTTTACATATGAGTGACTTGTTATTTCAGTGCTAGCATCATATGTGATATAGCCATGATCAAAGTTCAAAGAGTTTAATAATTCTTTTTCTTTTATTAAAGGAGAGTTAGACATACTCTTAATAAGCTCTGGTAAATCAGGACTATTAATTTTAAGTTGTTTTTTATTATTTATAAAGTAATCAGAAAAAGCATTTGCAACAACTAAAGTAATATCATTTTTTAACTGACCAATATTATATTGACAATGATATGATAATAAACATAACATTGCATTGTATGATACTAATATTGGCTTATCTAATTTTAAGCTTTCTTCTTTTAAGAAGTATTCAATTAGTGTTAATCTTTCTTCAAGAAGCCTTTCATTAAGGCCAGGAAGGTTTATTTTAATAGGGATTCTTCTTGTGAAAGTATCCAATAAAGATGAATTTATATCTTTATTAGTTGCACAAATAATTCTTGTAGTTGATTTTAATTGTTTAGAAACTTCACCAAATCTCTTAAAATATCCTGTATCCATATATACAAATAGCATTTCTTGACCTTCATTAGGAAGGTTATGTATTTCATCTAAGAATAAGAAACCGCCATCAGCTTGCTCAATCAGACCTGGTCTATCTTCAGTAGCTCCAGTGAAAGTACCTTTCTTTACACCAAAGAGATGGGCACTTAATAATTGTGGGTTATTGGAGTAATCTGAACAGTTAAAATGTACGAAAGGCATATCTTCAGATGGTGAAAGTGATTGTGCATATTCATACATAAGTTTTGCAAGCATTGACTTACCAACACCGGTATCACCTATTATAAGTGAATTCATCCCATTTGGAGGATAAATGATTGAGGTTTTAGCAAGTTTAATTGCTGGTGCTAGCGATGGATATAAGTAAGCAAGATTATCTATTGAAGACCTTGCAGAAAAGTTTATAACAGTAGGCGAATTTAAAAAATATTTTACTGGTCTTGATGAATTTTTGTAAAGTTTACCTAGTGAAACTAGTTTATTTAAATCTTTACTAACATTAGAACGTTCTAAATTTAATGTTTTACTTATTTCTATAGTAGTAACACCTTGTCCTTTATCAAGACGTTCTATAGAGTTTAGGATTAGATCAATTCTCTTCATAAAGCTCACCCCTTAGATGTAATTGTATACAAAGGATCTTACCTATAGTGTTAATTTGTGTGTTATTTTAAAAAAGTGTGTCGATTTTCTTAATAAACACTTGAATATGTATTATTTTACAACACTCTTATAAGAGAAATCAATGGGTAATTATGTTGGCACAAAAATTGCTTTAATATATTGTATAAATTGTACGTTTGGGAGGATGACATTATGAAATATGGAATGATTGCAACATGGAGAATGGCAGTAGAGGGAATAACAGAGGCTGCAAAAGATTTAAATAACGGAGCTACAGCAGGAGATGCTATTGAAAAAGCTATAAAGATGGTAGAAGATTATCCATTATATAAATCAGTTGGATATGGTGGATTACCAAACGAAAACTGTGAAGTTGAATTAGATGCAGCATACATGGATGGTAATACTTTATCTATAGGAGCTGTTGGAGGAATTAGAGATTTTAAAAACCCAATAAGCATAGCTAGAAAATTAAGCGAAGAAAGATTTAACTGTTTCTTAGTTGGAACTGGAGCTGAAGAATACGCTCATAAAAACGGCTTTGAAAGAGTTAATATGCTAACGGATAGAGCTAAACAATTCTACGAAAAGAGAAGAAAAGAAACGATAGAAAAAGGATTAAGCCCATATGATGGACATGATACAGTAGGAATGATATCATTAGATACAGAAGGTTCTATGGTGGCAGCTACTTCCACAAGTGGATTATTCATGAAGAGAAGAGGAAGAGTTGGTGATTCACCAGTTTCAGGATCAGGATTCTACTGTGATAGTGAGGTAGGAGGAGCTTCTGCAACAGGTCTTGGAGAAGACTTAATGAAAGGTTGTATATCTTATGAAATAGTAAGATTAATGAAAGAAGGAATGACTCCACAACAAGCAGCAGATACAGCTGTTTCAAAATTACATGATGAACTAACAAGGAGAAGAGGTAAATCAGGAGATTTATCAGTAGTTTGTATGAATAACAAAGGTGAATTCGGTGCAGCTACAAATATAGCTGGTTTCTCATTCTCAGTAGTAAGAGATGGAGAAGAACCACAAGTTTATGTATGTGACAAACAAGAAAATGGAGTTACTACTTATGAACCAGCTAGCCAAGAATGGTTAGATGCTTATATTAAGAGAATAAACTCACCAGTAACTTTTGACTAAGTTAAGAGTTAACAATTAAGAGTTAAGAATTGATTTAGAAACTCCCTTGGGAGTTTCTATAATTATAATAGCAATATGCAATGGAGGAGAGGATTATGGCTATTTATGAAGCTTGTGTTGGTAATTACATTGAAGCTATAGAAGCTGAAAAACGTGGTGCTAATAGAATTGAGTTATGTGATAACTTAATGCAAGATGGTACCACACCAAGTTATGGTACTATAAAGCTTGCAGTTGAAAAAACTAATATACCAGTTATGGTTATAATAAGACCTAGAGGTGGAAACTTTGAATACTCTTCTGATGAAGTTGAAATTATGAAGGAAGATATTAAGGTTTGTAAAAAGTTAGGTGCTCATGGAGTTGTAATAGGAGCTTTAAAAGGAAAAGAGATAGATATAGAAACTATAGAAGCTTTATTACAAGAGTGTGAAGGATTAAGTGTTACATTCCATATGGCTTTCGATGAAATAGAAGATAAATATAAGGCTATTGATAAGTTAGCTGAATTAGGAATAAACAGAATTCTTACAAAGGGTGGAAAAGCTAACGCTATAGAAGGTAAAGATGAATTAAAAGCATTTTCAGAGTATGCAAATGGAAAAATTTCGATAATGCCTGGTAAGAGTGTTACTAAGGAAAATAGAGATTATCTATTAGAGTATACAAATACAGTTGAGATTCATGGTAGCAAAGTAGTTTAATTAAAGAAATAGAGGTGCTTTAATATGAGTATATATGAGGAATCATTACAATTTCACAAAGAATTAAAAGGTAAATTTGAAGTAATTTCAAGAGCTAAGGTAGAAAGTGAAAAAGATTTAAGCTTAGCTTATACTCCAGGTGTTGCAGAACCTTGTAGAGAAATAGCAAAAGACCCAACTAATGCTTATATCTATACAAGAAAATGTAATACAGTTGCTGTAATTTCAGATGGTACAGCAGTTTTAGGTCTTGGAGATATCGGGGCATTAGCTTCTTTACCAGTAATGGAAGGCAAAAGTATACTATTCAAAGAATTCGCTGATGTAGACGCATTCCCAATAGTTTTAAATACTAAAGATACAGATGAAATAGTAGAGACAGTATCTAGGATAGCTGGTTCTTTAGGTGGAATAAACTTAGAGGATATATCTGCTCCAAGATGTTTTGAAATAGAGAGAAGACTTAAAGAAAAATTAGATATTCCAGTATTCCATGATGACCAACATGGAACTGCGATAGTAGTTTTAGCAGGAATAATGAATGCTTTAAAGATAATTAAGAAAGAGCCTTCAGACTTAAAGGTAGTAATGAGTGGTGCGGGAGCAGCAGGAGTTGCTATAGCTAAGCTTTTACTAAGCTTTGGAGTAAAGAACATAGTAATGTTTAACAAAGAAGGAATTATAGATAGAAATAAAGAGTACACTGATCCATCTTTAGTTGAGATTTCTAAGATAACTAACCCTAACAATGAAAGCGGTGAGTTAGCTGATTCAATTAAGGGAGCAGACGTATTCGTAGGTGTATCTGCACCAAACCTTCTTTCAACTGAAATGGTAAGTACAATGAATAGAGATGCCATAATTTTTGCTATGGCAAATCCAGTTCCAGAAATATTCCCAGAAGATGCTAAAAAAGGCGGAGCTAGAATAATAGGAACTGGAAGATCAGATTTCCCTAACCAAGTAAATAATGTACTTGCATTTCCAGGTATATTTAGAGGAGCTCTTGATGTAAGAGCAAGTGATATAAATGAAGAGATGAAGTTAGCAGCTGCACATGCTATAGCTGATCAAGTTTCTGATGAAGAATTAAATGAGGATTATATAATACCAAAGGCACTAAATAAAAATGTAGCAGAAGCTGTTGCAGAAGCAGTAAAACAAGCTGCAATTAATAGTGGTGTTGCTAGAATAAAATAACAAAGATAAATTAATTAGTAATAAGTAAATTAATAGTAAATTCAATAAGTTAACGATAATATAGAAATAGGTAAAGAGATTGTATTTAATTATTTATATAATAATTATACAATCTCTTTAAATATATACTTTTACTTATGGAGGATATATGGAGATAATTAATATAGATTTAGTAAAAATGCTAATAAAGAAGCAATTTCCTAAGTGGGATGATTTAGAAATTAAAGCAGTAAGTAATATGGGACATGATAATAGAACTTTTCATTTAGGAGAGGATATGTCAATTAGATTACCTAGTGGGAAGGATTATGCTCTTCAAGCTGAGAAGGAACAAAAATGGATACCTAAATTGAAAGAGGAATTAAAAGTTAAAATACCTGAGATAATAGCTAAGGGCAATAAGTGTGAGGAATTTCCATATGTATGGTCAATATGTTCATGGATAGATGGAGATATAGCAAAAAGAGAAAATATATCTAATATGAATGAGTTTGCAAAGGATTTAGCTGAGTTTTTAGTTTCATTGCAAGCTATAGATTGTAGTGATGGACCTATAGCAGGTAAACATAACTTTTATCGTGGTGGAGATATATTAGTTTATAATGATGAATATATATGGCTGGTAAATGAATTAGAAGATTATCTTAATATAGAAAAAGATTTATTAAATGAGATTTGGGAATTAGCTCTTAATTCTAAATGGAAGAAAAATAACGTTTGGGTTCATGGAGATATGGCACCTACTAATATTCTTATATTAAATGGTAAGTTAGAAGCCATAATTGATTTTGGAATATTGGGCGTAGGTGATCCCGCATGTGATTTAGCTATGTACTGGACATTCTTCAAAGGTGAAGAAAGAGAAGTATTTAAAAATATACTTGAGTTAGATAAGGAAACTTGGAATAGAGCTAGAGGATGGGTGCTTTGGAAAGCATTATATGACATAAATTATTATAAAGATTCTGATAAAGTTAAATGTAGCTATGCTAAAGAAATTTTTAATGAAGTAATAGAAGAATATAAGAACTTAATTAATAATTAAGTTAATACCCAAGATGGATTATTATAGTAATCTATCTTGGGTATTTATTATTCTTTATAGATATTTTTTTCCTTCCAACCTAAGTCAAAAGGAATGTTATTTGAGTTAATTGTAGTAGAGTTTATTAGCGGATAATTTTTAGAATCATATCCACAAACTACACCTTTATGATCTACAAAGTTAAATTTTTTATAGGAAAGTATATCTCCAATATTAAATTCATTTACTAAAGTAAAGTTTTTATTAAAGGATTTAGAAAATTCTAAATGACCTCCATTTAAATTATAAGTATAATTGTTGGAGGTATTATTTAAGAAGTCTAAATAATAATCTTTTTCAATTTCGAAACTATTATCTAATTTATTAAGAGAAAGTATGTGAATTAAGTTTACATTAAATGTGTTTTCTGTATTATCATCATAGTAAATATAATTAAATTCACAGTTCTCATCAGCTTTAAAAGTAATTGTATCACCATTATCTTTTAAGTTTTTTATTTTAACATTAGATGTTATAGAGGTGAAAATTACTCCTCTTTCAATTGCCCAATCCCTTAAATAAGCTATACGTTTAAGTTCATTATTAAATGAATAAGTGCTATTTGTGTGAGTTAGGTTATAAAACCTGGATAAATCTTTTATATAGCCGGTTAAAAAAGCGTCATTTCTGTCAGAAAATAAATCATTAATAAATTCAGTTGCTTTTAACTCAAGAGAAATAGTGTTTTTATTAAAGCTACCTACATCAAAACTATCATCTTCTAAATAATAATTATTAGAAGTTAAGTTACTAGTTTTAGATATATTAAGGGCAAAAAGAAAGAATATAGTAATTATAAAAATACTATAAGCTATAAAATATAAAAAATTTTTTAAGTTATTTGAGAAATACCTATCATTTTTTAAAATTTTCATTTTTATACCTTCTTCAAGTGAGATTCTAAATCTATGATTTAGTAATTTGAATTTACTCCTACGAATGAATATGATTAGTTCGGTTCATTACGAAAATATATGTTTGTATAATTTTAGAGTTAAAATCTAAATAAATTATTTATTATATTCCCCTTAACTATTGAGTATATACCTAATATAAATGTAAAATTAATAGTATAAATATTTTATTTAGGTAGACTTAAACTTAATAGTAAAATTGTTAATGTATTCTACAGGGAAGTAAATCAATATATTTAAGTATATTTCTCTTTATGATTCATTTATGAATAAATTAGGTAAAAAGATATTATTAATTATTATGTTAATGATTTTAGGAAGTAAACTGAAACTATGAAAGTCTAAGAGTGAAAGAATTTATTTAACTAATTAAAATATTATGTTTATAAAATAATAAAAGAGGTGGCTTGAGAAATGATTAGATTTGGAATTATAGGGACAAACAATATAACAACATGGTTTTTAGAGGGGGCAAACTTAGTTAAGGATTTTAAACTTACAGCAGTTTACTCTAGAACTGAAGAGAAAGCAAAGGAATTCGCTAATAAATATGGAGTAGAAAATACATTTACTAGCCTAGAAGAAATGGCTAAAAGTGACCTTATAGACGCAGTATATATAGCATCACCGAATAGGTTACATGCAGAGCAAGCAATACTATTTATGAATAATGGGAAACATGTATTAGGAGAAAAAGCTTTTGCTTCCAATGCAAAAGAAGTTAATGAAATGATAGAAGCGGCCAAGAAAAATAATGTAGTATTAATGGAAGCTATGAAAACTACACTTATGCCAAATTTTAAAGCTGCTATGGAAAATATAAATAAGCTTGGTAAAGTAAGAAGATACTTTGCAAGCTTTTGTCAATATTCTTCAAGATATGATAAGTATAAAGAGGGAATAGTATTAAATGCTTTTAATCCTGAATTATCAAATGGATCACTAATGGATATTGGTGTATATACTATAGCTCCGATGGTAGCTCTTTTTGGAAAACCAAATGAAGTAAAAGCTAGTAGCTATATGCTTGAATCAGGAGCTGATGGAGAGGGTACAATAATATTTAAGTATGATGATATGGAAGCTAACGTAATATACTCTAAAATATCTAACTCACACCTTCCTACAGAGATTCAGGGGGAAGAGGGAACTATGGTAATAGATAGAGTAAATACAATGGGGTCTGTAAAAATTATATATAGAGACGGGAGAGTTGAGGATTTATCTAGATATCAAGAACAACATAATATGTGCTATGAAATCGAAGAATTTATTAATATAATACAAAATGAAGAAAAAGAATCTAAGATTAATTCTTTAGAGTTTTCTAAAAATGTTATGGAGATAATGGATGAGGCAAGAAGACAAATAGGACTTGTATATCCGGCTGATAAAAATTAGAAGTTGAATTATGAGAAGAAATTGTTTTAAAGCAATTTCTTCTTTTTTTATATGGATATAAAAACAAATTTAAATTTATTTTTAAGTTTAACTTCACTAATATAGAACAACTAGAGTCATATAGGAATATCATATTAATTAAAAAGGAGGTGCCAAATATATGTCTTTAGAGGTAGTTGGTTCTTATAGAGATTTACATTCAATAAAAGAGGAATGTAAGACATATTTAACTTATCATGCGGTTTTAATAATGAATGATGGAAGTACGTGTGATGGGATCATTGAAGGGGTAGATGATGATGACATTATAGTGCTAGTTGGAGAAGATGTAGTAATTGATGATAATGAAGATACAAATACTCGTCAGCAACCTATGGGACACAATCGTTCGAATAGATATAGACGGTTTAGACGAAGAAAGTTTCCGATGCGTGGAATAAACAGACTCGAATTATTAAGATATCCATTTATTTATCCAGTATACCCATACCCATATCCATATCCATTCTTCCCTTATTAAAACAATTTTTTATAAGAAAAAGGGGATTAAGAGAAAAAAATTACAATATATTATATAAAACTGTTTAAAAAACTCAGAAATTAGTATAAAATATATTTGTAAAAAGAATAATGGCAAATCTAGGGAAATCTAGAGACGCAAAGCTAAAGGGGCTAAGGTTAAAAAACTATGCCAGCCAGTTGCCGAAGAATGAATATTCTTTGTTTATTATGAGTTATTTTATGGCTAATGAAATATTTATTTCTGAGTTGTAGATTTCTTGTGATGTCCAAAATAGATGGCAACTACCCTTTATAGGGTAGTTTTTTTTTGTTCTTAGGCTTGGTGATAACCCTTAGTTGTGCAAGTATAAAACTTAATAGCCATTTTATACTTACAAAATTATTAATTTTAAAGGGGGACATATCATGAAGAAAAAATTATCAGCAATATTAGCGGTATCGTTGATAGTAACTAATATTTCACCAGCAATAAATTCTTATGCTGATGAAATATTAAGAAGCAGTGTTAATAGGGAAAAGGAGGAATTTAACACTGATGGAAGTAATGCTTTACAATCAGAGGTGGTAGATCAAGTCACAGTCACTAAATTTAATTTAACAAATTATAGCGATTTTGAAGGGTATAATGAACAGTACAAAATTGCAAGAAATCAAATTAAGTCTATTTCAAATAATGGGGGGCAATATTCATCTAGTTCAATAGATAAAGCTATAGATGGAAACTTAGCTACTCATTGGGAGACTGGAAAACAAAACACTTCAACTTTTAAAAATGAAGTTGTGGTAGAGTTTGAGGAAGTACAATCTATTGATAGAATAGCTTATGCTACTAGGCAAGATGGAGCTAAGGGAAAAGGATTTCCAACTGAGTTTGAAATATATGCTTCTTTATCAGGAGCAGATGAAGACTTTAGGCTTATGGCTATTGGGAACCATTCTGTAACAGGAGATATGCTTCAGTTTAAGTTTAATACTATTACAGCTAAAAAAATTAAGTTTGTATTTAAGAAAGCAAATCAGGATTGGGCTAGTGCATCAGAATTTTGGTTTTACGAAGAAGATATAGTAATAGATAAAATGAACAAGATATTTACTAATGAGTTAAAGAATGAAGTTAGTTCTGAGTTTGATACATTAGAGAAGTTAGAAGCCTTTAATAGTGAAGCAAGCTCACATCCTCTATATAATGAAATAGTAGAAGATATAAATAATGCTAGGATACTTTTGGATGGAACTAAATTGGAGTTTACAGAGGCTAAAGTATCTAATTTCAAGAAATTTAACGATGAGAGATTAGTTAATTATAATGAATTATTTAAAGTACCATTAAATAAGATTACAAGTATAACAACTAATGGTGGACACTACGCTTCTAATGTTATATCAAGGGCTATGGATGGAGATGTAAATACTAATTGGCATTCAGGTAAACAAAATACATCCAGCCATACAAACGAAGTAATAATAACTTTAGATGAGTTAACTACAATAGATAGAATAATGTATACAAGTTTAGTTTCTAGAGGATTTGCACAAGAGTTTGAAATATATGGCTCTAGAACTTCAGAGGGAGATACTTTTGAAAAGATTTCAGAAGGATCAGCTAATATAACAACTAAAGACACTTTACAGATAAAATTTAAGGAAACAGAAGTAAGAAGAATAAAGTTTGTATATAAAAAAGGTTATGAAAATTGGGCTTTAGCTTATGAGTTTGGTTTATATATGCCAGATAAATTAAATGAGAAAATTGATATATTGTTTGTGGATGAAAACATGAATGAAGTTAATCCAGAGTTTGGAACAACTGAAGCTATTAATACTTTAATAGAAGAAGCAAATGGACATCCATTTAAAGATGAATATATTGAAAAATTAAGTATAGCTAAAGAATTAATAGAATTTGGACAAGTTCAAAGTGGAGATGCTAATATATCTAAATTTGAACCATTCTATACAGAGCACATAAATGAATATGATGATGTATATAGAGTTAAAAACTTAAGTATAAGTAATAATGGTGGACAATATTCTAGCTCTTCAATAAAGTATGCAATAGATGAAGATGCAAATACTCATTGGGAAACTGGGAATCCAAATAGTGATTCATTTAAGAATGAAGTTGTATTAACTTTAGAAGAAGCAGAAATGATAAGTCGCTTAACATATAAATCTAGAGTTGGAGGGAAAGGATTTGCTGAACAATTCAGTATATATATATCTCCAGTCCCAACAGGAGATAACTTCCAAAAGATAACAGAAGGTTCATATACAGTAACTAATGATATGTTAGAAGTGCAGTTTGAAACCACTAAAGCTAAGAGAGTTAAATTTGTATTTGATAAGGCTCGTGAAAATTGGGCATCGATTTCAGATATAAGATTATATAAAGAAGATGCAGTAGCGAATAAAATGAAAAAGTTATTTACAAATGGATTAATGGATACGGTATCAGAAGAATTTAACACAATTGAAAAATTAACAGCATTTGAAAATGAAGTTAAGGATCATCCTTTAGCACCTATTTATTTAAAAGATATACAAGTAGCTAAGGAGGCTGTAAACGGAACTTTACAAACTGTGAAAACTGTTGTTGCAGAGCAGTATGGAGATAGAAATTCACATGCAAATAGAAATTTAAAATTTGGATTTGGTAACAACAATCAACCTACTGGAATAGTAGCTAGACCTGGAGAAATAGTAACAGTGTATGTAGATGCAGAACCAGGACAGCCACTACCACAATTAATGTTCTCACAACAAGAAGGAAGTTTTGCAAGTTGGGGAAGAACGGTAAGTTTACATGTTGGTAAGAATGTAATAACTGTTCCAGCTGTTAGTCAAAATGATGGATGGTATAGACATGATGTAACTCCGGGAGGAGCTGTATATATAGTAAATCCATATACACAAGAACAACAAAGTAAAGCGCCAGTTATAAGATTCGCTTCAGGTTGTGAGCAGTTCCCTATGATGGATAAAAATACTGATGAGAAAGAGTTCTTAGAACTTTTAAAGGACTATAAAGTAAGAGTTGATGAAGATAAAGCAGCTAATCCAAATGTAATGGATAGAAAGATGATTGATGTTGTAGAAATAGTTTCAGAACATCTTGTATTTACAGGTACTGCAACTGGAGCATATGAGGCTTATATAAATCAAGAATTTGGGCCTAAGAATACTATAAATATGTATAATGACCATATGGATGTTGTATTTAATTATTTAGGTATGGATGGAAGCAATGAAAAGAATGATATTAAATATACTAGGGAAAATATAAGACTTGCTCAGCCATTTGGATATATGTATGCAGCTAGCGGACATATAGGTGTTCAAGGTGATGTAATGGTATCTATGTTAACTAGTGTAGGTAGCTGGGGTGTTGACCATGAAATGGGACACAAGCTTGATATAGGGGTAAGAACTATAGGTGAAGTTACAAATAATATGATACCTCAAAACTCTTCTTATTATTATAATAAGCCGAATAAGAGAATACCTTTCGAAAGTCATGTTTTTAAGAATGTTATAGCGACTGATAATAATAACTATTATAATGGTGGATATTTTGAAAACTTAGCAGTTTTCTGGCAGTTAGAAATGATATACCCTGGATATTGGGGAAAATTAAATAAACAATACAGAGAAAATGACGTAGTTTTAGATTCAAATAATTCAGCAAATGATAAATTAAATCAATTAGCTAAATATTCTAGTATAGCTTTAGAGTTAGATTTAAGTGAGCATTTTGAAAGGCATGGATTCTGGGTTTCGGATGAAACAAAAGAATTACTAAGTAAATATCAAAAACCAGACAAAAAACTTTGGTATGCTGATTATAGTTATATAGAATATGAAGGTGAAGGATTTGCTAAAAACCCTGAATTAGTGGTTAATATTCTTAAAGAAAATGAAAATATAAAATTAACATTTGATGTTAATAATGAGTCTAAAAATGATGTATTAGGTTATGAGATATTTAAAGAAGGTGAGTTAATAGGATTTACTTCAACTAATAGTTTTGTTGATACAGAATCAAATATAGGTGAAGCGGCAAATTATACTGTTATACCTTATGATAAAAAGTTAAATAAGTCAGAAGCAGTAGAAATTAATTCTTTAACACCAAGTTTAAGCGTTCAACAAGATGAAGTAAGTGTAAAACTTATGGAAGAATTTAATCCAATGGATTTAGTTAAAGCATTAAATTACAATGGTGAAGATATAAGCTCAAGAGTTGTAGTAAATGGAACGGTAAATGTAAATGAAAAAGGGATTTATCCAATAGAATATTCTATAGAAGATAATGGAATAGTTGTTACAAAGATTATAAATGTACAAGTAGTAAGTGATTATGAATACTTATCAGATAAAGCATGGGCTAAAGTTACAACTCAATATGGAACTCCAAGAAGAAATACTAATATCAAAGGAAGGGTAAATGGAGAAATAAAGACATTTGATAAAGGTTTTGGAATACATGCAAATGGTAAAATAACTTATGATTTATCAGATGTAGATTATGATAACTTTGAAGCATTAGTTGGAGTTGATATGGGAATAACTTCTCAAAGTAACTCAAGTATAATATTTAAAGTTATTGCTGATGGTGAAATTTTATCTACTACAAATATATTGAAACATGCAGATAATATGGTAGCTATAAATGTTCCTGTTAAGGGAGTAAAAGAACTAGTAATAGAGGTTAGTGATGCAGGTAATGGGAATAATTCTGATCATGCAGTAGTAGCTAATCCTAAGCTTACTACCAATAATGCAAAGCCTTCTTTAGTTGTTACAGATAAAATTTATAAGTTAGGAGAAGCAGTAGACTTTAATGAAGGGGTAAGCGCTAGTGATGTAGAAGATGGTGATTTAACTTCAAGCATTGAAATAGTTTCAAATACTTATGAAGAAGGAAAATTAGGAAGATTTGAAATTGTTTATAGGGTTACTGATAATGATAATAATATAGTTGAAAAGACTTCATATATAACAATTTATGAAGAACTAGCAACTGCTAAATCAAAGTATGGTCTATTTAATAATTTAGAAGCATATAACGAAGAGTTTAAAATTCCAGTAGTTTCAGTTTCAAACAATGGTGGACAATATTCTAGTTCTGCAATAAAGTATGCAATAGATAATAATAGAAATACCCATTGGGAAACAGGAAATCCTAATAGTATTTCATTCCAAAATGAAGTTATATTTGACTTAGGCCAAGTTAATGAAATAGATAAAATTGCTTATGCTGCTAGAAATGGTGGAAAAGGGTTTGCAAGAAAATTTGAGATTTATATTTCAAGTGAAGCAGAAGGAAATGATTTTATTTTAGCTGGTACTGGTTCATATAGTGGAAGTGTTAATGATGTTATTGAAATTGATATAGCTAAAACAGAAGCTAGAAGAGTTAAGTTTAAATTTATTGAAGCTAATCAAAATTGGGCAAGTATAGGTGAGATGTCCTTCTATAAGAGTGATGAATTATCAGATAAAATAACAAAAGAGTTATTTACTGATAATAGCAAGACAGAAGTATCAGAAAGTTATAATACTTTAGAAAAGTTAGATGCATTAAGAGAAGAGGTTAGAAGTCATATTGCAGTAGAACTCTTCCAAGAGGATTTAAATAGAGCAGAAGAAATTATAAGAGCTAAATTTCCAAGCTTAACTGTAGGTGAAATGGAATATGTTAAGTTAAGAAGTGAATATGACTTAATGTCATCTGTAACTGCAAATGACCAGGAAGATGGAGATATAACTAATCAAGTAGTAATTAATTCAAATGATTTTACTACTAATAGAACAGGTTTATATAATATTGAGTATACAGTAGCAGACAGTAATGGAAATACTGTAAGTAAGTCTAAAAATATACTTGTATATAGTGAAGAGAGTTATTTATCCGACAAGGAGTGGGAAAGTGCTACTTCAGGTTGGAAGAGCGTAAATAAAGATTCAGCAGTAAATACTAGTAATAAGATTAATCTTAATGTTGATGGAGAAATAAGAATATTTGATAAGGGATTTGGAGCAGCAGCAAATTCAGAAATTATATATAACTTAGAAGGTTACAATTATGATTATTTTACTACTTATTTAGGTACAGACAAGAATTACAATCATAATAGTACAAGTATAATATTTAAGATTTATGCTGATGGTGAAGAAGTTTATACTTCAAGTTTAATAAGAAAAGATAGTAAGGCTGAATTTGTAAGTATACCTGTTACTGGAGTAAAGGAACTAAAATTAGTTGCTTTAGATAATGGTGATGGAGGTCTAGGAGATTTTGCTTCATGGGCAGATTGTAAGTTATATACTACAAATTCCATTCCAACACTGAATATTCCAAATACAGTAGTAACAAAATTAGGTCTTCCTATAGAATTAAATGAAGAATATTCTGCATTTGATTCAGAAGATGGTGATATAACTTCTAATGTAATAATTAGTGGAGAAGTTAATTTTAATAAGGCTGGAATATATGAAATAACTTATTCTGTTACAGATAGTGATGGAAATACTATAAGTGCTATAAGAGAAGTTAAAGTAGTAGATATGAATGATAATATATAT
Organism: Clostridium hominis; assembly: GCF_014287825.1. Classification (NCBI taxonomy): domain Bacteria; kingdom Bacillati; phylum Bacillota; class Clostridia; order Eubacteriales; family Clostridiaceae; genus Clostridium; species Clostridium hominis. The sequence goes on along the minus strand of NZ_JACOOO010000004.1, from coordinate 303,965 downwards.
CTAAGTGATATTGAGTGGAAGTCTGCAAATAATAGTTACGGAAGAGCTACAAAAGATATATCTGCAAGTGGAAATGCTTTAAGGCTTACAGCAGAAGATGGTTCTGTTGTAACTTATGAAAAAGGTATTGGAACACATTCAACATCAACTATTGTTTATGATTTAACTGGTACAAACTATGGATATTTTACAAGTTATGTTGGAGTTGATAGACAAATGTATGGAACTGTTGGGTCAGTGACATTTGAGGTGTGGCTTGATGGAATGAAGGTATATGATAGCGGATTTATGAGTTCAAGAGATTCGCAAAAGTTTGTTGAAGTTAATTTAAGTGGAGCTAAGGAATTAAAGCTTGTTGTTACTGATGGTGGAAATGGTAATGGTTCAGACCACGCTACTTGGGGAGCTGCTAAACTTCATTATGCTAACAATCAAAGTTCTGAAATTAATAGAAGTGAATTGGATTCTTTAATTAAAAGAGTTAATGAATTAGATTCAAATTTATATTCAGAAGAAAGCTTTACAAATCTACAAACTGTTTTAGAGGAAGTTAATAATTCTTTAACTGATGGATATAATCAAGAAGAAGTGGATACAGTGTATAATAAGTTGAATGAGGCTTATGAAGCTTTAGTTAAGCTAGCTGATTTAACAGCTTTAGAAGAGGCATTAGTAAAAGCTAATGCAATTGATAAAGATATTTATACTGAAGAAACTATAATGGTCTTGGAAGAGGTTATTTTAAAAGCAACTGAATTATTAAATAATAAATTAGTGTCTCAAGAAGAGGTAAATTTAGTAGTTGAAGAGTTAAATAATACCATAAATGCTTTAGAGATAAAGATAGACTTATCAGAAGTGGTTAATATTAAAGATAAATATTTAAAACAAGCCATTAAAAAAGCGTTATCTTTAGATTCCGATGATGTAACTATTGGAGATATGTATAAGCTTGATGAACTAGATGCATCTTATGGGGGGATAACTAGTTTAGAAGGATTACAATATGCTAAGAACTTACAATCATTAAATGTAGAGTATAATGAAATAAATGATCTATCACCGCTTAAAGATCTTAAAAGACTAACTAATTTACAAGCTAAGTACCAAAATATAGCAGTATCTTCTCTTTATAAGAAAGATAATAAAATAACTGTAAAATTTGATGCTATAAATAAGAAAGGTAAAAAGTTAAACCCAATAGCAGTAATAGTTAGAAATAACAAAACACTAGAAGATACCACATTAAATATAAATGAATGCTTAGACGAGAATGGAGTAGTATCTTTTGATACAACAAATTTTGAAGCATTTGTTCATAGTTTATATTTAGTATATGAAGATAAAGAGGATAATTATTTAGCTCAAGCTATATATATATTTGATAATAGATAAAAAAATATATAACTTGGTTTATTTAAAATAATTAAAAAATAAATTGGTGGGTAGTAATAGTAACAGTTTTTTATTTATAATAATATAATGTTATAAGAGGTGGTAGAACTTATCATGGGATAGGCTCTATCACTTCTATTGTTTATATAAAAAGTTATTAACAACAAATAATTGGAAAATGTTGATAAAGATGTGAATTGTTTTGAAGTAGATGTGGGTAACTTTAAGAAAATAAAATAGAGCCTAGTATCCGGCGAAAGACAACCTAGGCTCTATAAGTAATTAGCACTTTCGTACCAACTGCTCATTTATAATAACATCATATATAATTAAAAGCAATGTTAAAAAATGTATATAGGATAAATTAAAGGTTAATAATTTTTAACCAATACCACCATACAGTACACCCAAAATAATAACAATGACTGTTATTGGTACAAATATATATTTACCAAATTTAATAAACCAAACTCCAATCTTATATTTTGCACCTAAATTTAATTGATTTAATGTTTCTTCTGGACTTAGGATATAGAAGAATATAAAAGCAGTTATTAATGCTCCTAGTGGTGATAACACTATAGTAATAAAATTAGTGAAATTATCAAAGAATGTACTACTAAGCCCTAATGGAATAGCTAATATAAATGCAATGATAGCAGTTATATAAGTAGTCTTTTTTCTACTCCAATTAGTTACATTCATAATAGCTTCTACAGGACCCTCTAACATAGCTATAGAAGAAGAAATAGAAGCGAAAATTATGCTTAAAAAGAAAAGGGCACTTAAAAGTTGTCCAAATTTCATTGTTTGGAATATACTAGGGACAGTAACAAATAATAAAGCAGGACCGGCAGTAGGGTTAAATCCTAAAGCGAAAACTGCAGGCATAATCACAAATGCAGCTAGTAAGGCAGCTAAACTATCAAATAAAACTGTACTTATAGCACAATTAGGGATATCAAATTTTTCATCTGTATAGCTCCCACACATAACCATGCAGCATCCTGTAAGAGATACGGTGAAGAAAGCCTGGCCTAAAGACATAACCCAGGTTTTAGGGTTTAATAAGTAAGACCAATCAGGGGTAAGAAGATATTTAATACCCTCTATAGAATTTGGTAAACTTATAGATTTTAAAGTTAGAAGAATAAATATTATAAATAATAATGGAATAATAATTTTATTCACTCTCTCTATACCTTTAGAAATTCCAAAGCTAACAATAAGTAAAGTTATTAGTACTGCTAGTCCATGCCAAAATACAACACTATTACTATTAGTGAAGGTTGAAAAATATGAGGTTGTATCTATAGTGGATATTTCTCCAGTTAGACTTATGAAGAAATATTTTAATATCCAACCAATAACGACTGTATAAAACATAAATATACCAGTAAGACCTATAGTAGGAATAATAGATAAAATTGAACCACCTTTTATATTTTTTTCTTTAAAAATATTTCTTATAGATGTCATTGATCCAACCCTAAATTGTCTTCCAAATGAAAATTCAGCCATTAAGCCAACGGTTCCAAGTAATATTACGAAGATAAAATAAGGAATAAGGAAGACAGCTCCACCATTTTCCCCTAATTTATAAGGGAACATCCATATGTTACCTAGTCCTACAGCAGCTCCAACACATGAAAGAATAAAACCAAATTTGCTAGAGAATAATTCCCTTTTTCTTGTTTTTTGCATTTTAAATACCTCCTAGATAATTATTAAAAATTTATAATAAATAAAAGCCTCATAGTTTTTACCATGAGACTTTTAATCTAGGATATAGAAAAGCCTCATAGTATTATCTATGAGGCTTAATCAATCAACAAAAACTTTAGCCATCATAGATACAAAACACATGGTGTGGTTTGTATCTATGACAATCATTATATAGATACAAACCTATCTAAAAAAGCTAAAGAAAAAGCTATTATTTAGTTTTAAAATTGATAGGTTTCTTATTAAAGTCATAACTATATCTCCTAAAAGTTAATTTATGTAAAATATCATAACATTAGGAAGAGGTTGTGTCAATACAAATAAGGGAAAAAGTGCTATAATAGGAAGCTGAACTTTTAATAATAGGTGGTATAAATAATATTAACAATAAATACTTGGGGAAAATTATTGTTTTAATAAAGAAACTCATAATTTCTCCACAGTTGTTTTGTATAATTATAAAAAAAGTATAGGAGAGTGATTTTATGGACGACGTCCCTTTGAAGTATGGAAAAATAAAATTTTTAAGCAGTTCATATATATCACAAATGAAGTTTAATTAAATACTAATTAAATGATGGTGCTTATATATGGACTCAGAAGGAGGAAGTATGGCAACAGAATTATTAGAATTAATTGAAGGTGAAAAAATAAATGAATTAAGTAAAAAACTACAAAGTATGAATCATATAGATATAGCGAAAAGTATGATTGAGCTAGATGACAGAGAATTACTTTTAGTATTTAGGTTATTAACCAAGGATATTTCTGTAGAGGTCTTTTCTTATTTAGATAAAAAGTCACAGAAAAGAATTATTGAATTAATTACTGACAATGAAGTAAAGGATATAATTGAAAAACTATTTTTAGATGATACAGTTGATATTATAGAAGAATTGCCTGCTAATATAGTTGGAAAAATAATTACCAATACTTCATTAGAAAAAAGACAGCTGATAAATCAGTTCTTAAAGTATAAGGAAGATTCAGCAGGCGCTATTATGACTATAGAGTTTGTAGAATTTAAAGAACAAATAACTATTAAAGAAGCCATAGATAATATTAGAGAAATAGGAATAAATAAGGAGAGCATAGATAATTGCTTTATTATTGATAATAAGAGAGTTTTAAAAGGAATTTTATCTTTAAGGGATTTAATTTTAAGTAGTGAAAATAGTGTACTATCAGAAGTAATGGAAACAAATATTGTATCTGTAAAAACCTCTGAAGATCAAGAGAAAGTTGCAGAATTATTTAAGACCTATGATTTATTATCTATGCCTGTAGTTGATGCTGAAAATAGATTAGTAGGAATCATTACAGTAGACGATATTGTAGATATTATAGAACAAGAAAATACAGAAGATTTTCAAAAAATGGCTGCAATGGAACCGAATGAAGAGCCCTATTTAGAAACCACAGTTTTCACGCTGGCAAAACATAGAATAGTTTGGCTTTTAGTGTTAATGATATCAGCAACCTTTACTGGTGCAATAATTCAAAAGTTCGAAGATGTCATTCAATCAGTAGTAGTATTGGCTTCATTTATTCCTATGCTAATGGATACGGGAGGAAACGCAGGATCACAATCTGCTACATTGGTCATTAGGGGACTAGCATTAGGAGAAATTAAAACTAAGGATTATTTAAAAGTAATATTTAAAGAGTTTAGAGTAAGTATATTAGTTGCACTTGTTTTATCATTAGTGAATTTCATACGAATATATTTCTTTACAAAAGTTAGTTTTACAATTTCTTTGACTGTATGTATAAGTCTATTTTTAACAGTAATATTAGCAAAAGTTATAGGCGGAATTCTGCCTATAATATCAAAAAAGTTAAAATTAGACCCTGCAATAATGGCAAGTCCGCTTATTACAACAATAGTAGATACTTTTGCACTTATGGTATATTTCGCTTTAGCAAAGCTACTTCTAGGAATATAAATTTATTTAAGAGTTGTTATAAAAATATTTTTATAAACAACTCTTCTAATTTTGTCTTAAAAATATTAACCTAAGATAGAAGTTTAGAATTTTTAGGGGGATTGTTATTATGATTAGCATATTAGTAGTTGATGATGAGAAAAAAATATGTGAATTTATAAAGGCTTGTTTAGATAATGAAGGGTATGCCACTAAAGTTGTATATAATGGGAAAGCTGCAATTAACGAATTTAATGAGGATAAATACAATTTAATAATTTTAGATAGAATGCTTCCTGATATAAGTGGAGAGGAGATATGCCAATATATAAGAGAAAGATCAGATGTACCTATAATTATGTTGACTGCAAAGGTTGAAGATGACGATAAGATAGATGGATTTAAGATAGGATGCGACGATTATATATGCAAGCCATTTAATATTGTGGAATTATTACTAAGAATAAAAGCAATTTTAAAGAGAAGTAGTGGTGGAGAAGAGAGAGAAATTATAAAGTTTGGTGATGAATTAGAATTAAATACATTATCTCACGAAGTGAAGGTAAGAGGTGAAAAAATAACTTTAACTAATACTGAATATAGAATATTATTTACCTTAATAACCAACCAAAAGAAGATATATACAAGAGATCAGTTGTTAGAAAAGACTGTTGAAGGATATTATGATAAGGGAGATAGAGCTATAGATAGCCATATAAAAAACTTGCGTCAGAAGATAGAAATTGATTCAAGAAATCCTAAGATAATTAAAACTGTATATGGGGTGGGATATAGGTTTGGATAATAACAGTAAATTGAAATCAATAAATAGGAAGCTTATAATATGCTTTACATTTATTATGATTATAACCATTATGTCTATAAGATTTTTTGTAAATACCAGCTTCATTTCTTCTTTTGAGAAATACGTTAATGATAGTAATAAAGCAGAATTACAACACTTATTAGATATAGATATAAAAAGTATATATATAAATAATAATTGGGATATGGATTTAATAGAAAAATTAGGCTTAGATGCTATAAAAAAAGGAATAGCAATTGAGGTTTATAATGAAGATAATGAAAAAATATGGAGTATATTTGAGGATGAAAAAGTATTGTCAGACGAAACACTGAGAGATATAAGTGAAAATATGCAAAGTATAGATAAGAAATGGGATAATAATTTTCAGGAATATAAGGTCAGTGTAAAAGATAGTAATAATAAGGAGATAGGATATAGCTATATAGGCCATTATGAATCCACTTATTATATGGAAAATGATGTAGAGCTTTTTGAGGCAGTAAATAAGATTATTTTTATAATAGGGATAATTTCTATTAGTAGTATTATTATAATTTCAATAATTATATCAAAATCTATATCAAATCCTATAGGTAAGGTTTTAAAGATAGCAAAGACTATTGCAGATGGGAATTACAAACAAGAGGTTATATATAAAAGTGATATAAAAGAAATTGATGGACTTATAAAATCTATAAATAAATTGTCTAAAGATTTAAATGAACAAGAAAATTTAAGAAGGCAATTAACTGGAGATATAGCACATGAACTTAGAACACCTTTGACTAGTGTAAAAGGACACTTAGATGTTATTATATCAGGAATATGGGAGCCGACTAATGAAAGACTTATAAGTATTAATGAAGAAGTAACAAGAATTGCCAATCTTGTTGATGAATTAAGAAAGTTAGCTAGATTTGATAGTGGTAAAAATACATTAGAGAAAGAGGAAGTAAAACTAGAAAATTATATAAAGAATATAGCATATAATTATGAAGAAAATGCAATAAAAAAAAATATACTTATAAAGTATGAAATAGAAAATATAGAAGCCACAATTGATAAGGAAAAATTTGCACAAGTAATAATAAATATATTATCTAATGCTATTAAATATAATAATGGAAATGGAGAAATAATTATTAAAGCATTTGAAAGAGATAATATGATAAATATATCAATACAAGATGAAGGAATAGGAATTCCTGGTGAAGAGTTGAAGAATATATTTGAGCGATTTTATCGAGTTGATAAATCTAGAAATAGCGACAATAGAGGGCTTGGTGTTGGGCTAACAATATCTAAATCTATTGTAAATGCCCATGATGGAGATATAAAGGTATTCAGTGAAATAAATAAAGGATCTCAATTTATTATCACTATACCAAAGTGATGCTTTAATATAGATAACTATAATATAAGTTATTAATCTTCATGTATTAAGTGATAATATATAATGTTTCACTATTTAATAAAAAATTTAAAAATAAGAATATTATAGATTTTCTTCTATAATTTTAATAGCATAGTTAAGTTGACAGTGGAGATATGTTGATTTATAATAAAGTCACGATGTTAATCATCGTTTGAAAATTAAATAGGGGATAAGCGTTTCGACCTATTTACCTAACATGGGGGCGTTTTGGCTTCGACGGGGGTAAGATGGGTTTGATAAGCGGGCCGAGTAAAGCATGGACGACTCGTTAATAAGCTATGCACTAAATGTAAACGCAGAAGACAATTTTGCATTAGCAGCTTAATATAAGCTACTCATCAGTCCTGAATGCCCACGTTTAGGGTAGCTGGTGTCATAAAAGTGGGAAACGAAGTCTAGCAAAGCTTTGAGCTAGAGGGGTATTTATGAAGCTAGGGAATTAGGAGTTTGTTTGTGAGCGAACTAAGGACCGAAATTTTAGTCACAAACTACGCTCGTAGAAAGTCAGGCTGGTCTGCTTTCGGACACGGGTTCGACACCCGTCGCCTCCACCAATAAATCCACGATAGAAATATCGTGGATTTTTATTGTATTATGAGCAATATAGATTATACATATACGTAAGCATCAAAGTTATAGTATTGCTAATTACTATAAAAATATATCAAATTTAGAGTTTATATAGTGTTGATGTAAAATTTATATAGTAGTATAATTTTACATGAATATGAAATAAAATATAAAAATTGTATAAATAGGATGTTAGAGGGTAAAATGGGAAGAATAATATTTGAAAAGGTTATAGTTCATTCATTAGATAATAAAACAAATAATAAAAAATTGAGTGATTTCGAGTTGGAGGATTACAGTAGAATAGAGCCGCAATTGGCAAGACATATTCAAAGGTCTGAAAAACATGATAATAGAAAAATTGCCTTTTTTACAGGAAAAACCAATATTGTTAAAGATGCGTGTGAAAAAATTTTCAAAAATGATGATGCTTTTGTAAATGAATCTCAAACGATTGCAGAACATCTTTTTAGATGTATGACAGGTAATGCTTCGCCGGCTAATTTAATACTTTGTAAATATTCTGAAGAAGGAATAAAAAAAATAGCATTATTGAAAATGGATTTTAATGAAATATTTACTCCAATTGAAAAAGTTGTTGATGGGAAATTGAAAATTGAATTAGAGGCAATAGATAAATCTCTACCTAGTAAAAATGAAAAGTTACAAAAATGTGTATTTATATCTGAAAATATTTTTTTGAAAGATATTGAAGAAGAGCATATTTTATTATTAGACAAACAAAGGGGAAAAGAGGTTTCAGAATTCTTTAGCAAAGCATTTTTGAGTTGTGAATTAAAAAATACCAACAATCAAAATTTTGGGGTGTTTATACATGAATTCACAAGTTACATAAATGATGAATATAAGGATAATCCACAGGTTAAATCACAATTATTTAAAAAATTTAAAGAAGTTTTAATTAATTGTAAAGGTCAAGATATAAATGTACCAGATTTTTTAGGTGAAATATTTACGGATGAAGGAATAAAAGATAAGGCGTTAGAAAAAATAGGAGAAAAAGAAAATTTTGATTTTGAATTTAATGTTGACCCAGAGTATCTAAATGGAAGATTTCAGAAAGTTAGATATGTGACTAATTCTGGAATCACAATAGTTGGTGAAGGGGATGTATTCGAAAGTGATAATTTTGAAATTATAGATAAGAATGAGGATGGAAATGTAGATATAATAATCAGAAACGTTAAATATGATGTTTTAGATAATTAATTCGTTAATATACTGATATTAGGGAGGAGGGAGTTCTATGAATTATTATGAAAAGATCGATAAGTACATAAAATGCTTGTTTTATCAAGAAAATTTAAATTACACAGAAACCAATAATGAAATAAAAGTATTGGGTAGAAGTAAATTAGAAGATAAAAAGGATTTTATAAAGCTTTTAAGAGAAATTTTTAGTAGTGAAATAAAAGAATGTTTAAAAATAATAATAGAGAATGATGTTCTTCCTATAAATATAAAAGCGTATCCTGATATTGAAAGATTTATGGATGATATAAATAGAGAATATAAGGTTGATAGTATTAGTATTAAAATCAATAAGAGGGAGCTAAAAGGTAAATATATTAATGAATATAGTTTTATAAATAAAACTAACTTTGAGATATATTATTCACAACAAAGATTAGAAGAAAAAATAAAAGCATCAAAGTGCTATTTAGAAGATTTATTATATGAGGACAAATATTCAATATTTCTAATATTAAATGAAAGGTGCTCATTAATTTATAATGGGTTTGCAATAATTAGTGCGGATAATTTAATTGAAGAAACAATACAGGCAATTTCAATGAAATATAAAGAAACACAGGAAGTTAGAAAAGAACAAATAAGACAAAGAAATGAATTATCAAATTGGATTGATGGAACAAAGTGGATCACTCCAAATGATCTTTTTGCTGATATAGAATATATAGACAATAATATAGCAGAAATTATTGTACATTTATGTACAGATTTAATTATTAAGTCGCTTGCAAATATTACTATAGATACTAATGGAGAAGTAAAAAGTATTTTTATTGCAACTAAAAGAGCTGAAATAGAGTTTAAGGCAACTGAATACTCTATAAATTCAATGAAAAATTTATTTAAGTTGTACACTTGGGTTTATTCAAATTCATCTGCAGATAAAATTAATTTTGTAAGGAATATTATTGTTAGTATTGTTGTTGCAAAATGTCAAGGAAATATATATAACTTGATATTGAAAAATAGTGATTGGCTAGTAGTATCATCTAAAGACTCATATGATGAATTTATTGAAGACTCAATAGAAAAATATTTTGAGTCTAGATTTACATTAATTGATAGGATAAAGAATAATATTAATAGTGTTAATGAAAAGATAGATGAACTTATGATGAAAAATAGTAGTAATGCTCTAGCATTTGTAGCAACTATTGCAACAGGATTATTAACATATTCATTAGAGGACAATTCAAGTTTGAAAATAATGAAAGTAATAATGCTTGCATACTGTTTTGTTTTAATAATTAATATATTTTACATTATTCCAAATATAAAAAGACAATTTAAGCAAATAGAAGAGGAGTATCTATTCAATATACATAAGTATAATGAAAAATTTAGATTATCAGAACCTTTAGAGATTGAAGAAAAGCATTTTGGTGAAAATAAAAAAAATATTGAAAAAACATTTTGTATAATGAATATAACCTATTGGATAATTAGTTTAGCTATTTTATTTTTAGTGTTTAAAGATGGATTACTAGAAAATATTATAAAGATAATTTAGAAAGAGTGTATATGAACTATTTTTTTATGAAAAATAAGAAATAAGTTTATACAATAAAAAATAACAGTATATAACAAGTGAAGATAATTTTATTAATGGATATAAAACAAATAAGTATTAAGAAAATTAACAGAGAAAAGAGTAGAATATTATAATGGGAGTAAATATTAAATAATTTGTAGAAGTATTAGGTAGTGGAATGAATAAAGTTTATGAATTGATTAAAAAGAAGACTTACCTAAATTAAATTTAATATAAGCATATAATTAAGAAGAACTAGATTAGAGGAATATTAGTAAATAATATTTGAGAAATTGTGTAATGAAATCAATATTATTTAGATTTTAGAAGTCGAGGGTATTAATAGTTACGTATCGCCTCCACCAAATAAAACCGTACAGATTTTTCTGCACGGTTTTTCTATTTTATAGAAATAAATTCTTTATAAAAATTAAATTTTGCTTTTAATAATTCATCATAGTATCTACCATTTTTAGGGGGAGCTCTTTGTATTTATTCAATAATAATTCAGCTCTTTTCTTTAGTAGCAAGATTTAATAAATTTATAGTATTGAAGTTAACATCAGGAGCGATAGCAATTAAATAATTTCTTGATATAAATGTAAAAATTGAAAAAGTGGATAATAATTGACAAAAAAATATATAATATGATAGAATTTTATTGAAAAAATTAATAGGCAAACCTATGGAAACGTAGGGACGCAAAGCTATAGGGACTAAGGTTTTAAAACTATGTCAGCCAGTTGCCAAAGAGTACATTATACTTTTTGTTTTAAGATTTATAGTTAGTATTATTGCGTATATTTATATGAAAAATATTAAATTATCAAGTCTGTATTAAGTTACTCTTTTTGAGTAACTTTTTTTTATTCTTAAAGAAAATTTATCTATAATGTACTTCTGAGGGGGAAAATCAGGAGGGGTAAATATGAAAAGAAAAATCGCAGCATTAGTAGCTATGTCTATAGTAGTTACTAATACTATGCCAACAATGAGTGCTTTTGCAGATGAAATTGCAAGAAATAAAGCAACAGGCATAGTAAAGAAAGTAAGCCCAAATATGGTGGTGGAGAATTTCAAAATGAAGGATTATGAAAACTTCACTAAGTATAATGAAGCTTATAGGGTAAATGTAAAATCAATAACTAATAATGGGGGGAAGTACAATCAAAGTGTTATAACTAATGCTATAGATGGCAAGTTAGAAACACACTGGGAAACTGGAATAGAGAATAAAGCAGACTTTAAAAACGAAGTAGAATTTGAATTTGAAAATGTTGAAAAAATAAACAGATTAGCTTATGCTACTAGACAAGATGGGGCGAAACCTAAAGGTTATCCTAAAACTGCACAAATTCTAGTATCTGAAACAGAAGATGGAGATTACAAATTAGTTGGAGAAGTTACAAGCACTAAAGTAACTGGAGATATGGTTGAATTTAAATTTGATACAGTAGAAGCTAAGAAAGTTAAGTTTATATTCTCTGATGTTCATAATGGTTGGGCAAGTGCTTCAGAGTTTTGGTTCTACAAAGAAGATAAAACTTTAGATAAGATGGAAACACTTTTCACTGACAATAACATGAATGAAGTTAGCCCTGATTTTGCTAACTTAGAAGATCTTAAAGCTTTAGAAAAAGAAGCTAAAGATCATCCGTTCTATGCAAACTTCAAGGAAGATATAGATAATGCTATAGCTATATTAGAAGGGGAAGAACTAGAAAGTGGTATAGCTAAAGTATCGAAATTAACTGCATATGATACAGAATATCAAGACGCTTATAATGAAAAATTTATGATATCAACAAATAAAATAACTAAAGTAGAAGCTAATGGTGGAATATATCCAGGTACTAAATATGAATATATGTTTGATGGTGACCCTAATACACATTGGGAAACTACCAAAGATAATAGCACAGATTTCACAAATGAAATAACTTTAACTTTAGATGAAGCACAAGTTATAGATAGATTAGCTTATAAAGCTAGAAGTGTAAATAGCAAAGGATTTCCTACTAAGTTTGAAATACATGTTTCAGAAACTTCTAAAGGAGAAACATTCCAAAAAATAGCCGATGGAGAAGCTAGTGTAACAAGTGACATGGTTGAATTCAAGTTCGCTCCTACAAAAGTTAAAAGAGTTAAATTAGTATTTAACGAATGTAACAGTGGTAGGGCATTTGCTTCAGAAATGAGATTATATAAGCAAGATGAATTAAGTGAAAGGTACGCTACATTATTTACAAATGATAAGAAAAATGAAATAAGTAGTGAGTTTAATTCTATAGAGAAGCTAGAAAAGTTTGATAAAGAATTAGAGCAACACCCTTTATATAATTTATATAAAGAAGGTATAAATGATGCTAGATTAATACTTGAAAATAATAAAGCTACATATGTGGATGCAAGAGTATCTAAATTTAAAGAGTTTGGTTCACCTGAGTTAGCAGAGTATGATAAGACTTATAAAATAGATAATGAGCGTATAGTAAACATAACTACTAACGGGGGTCACTATGCTAATGATGTAATAGCAAGAGCAATAGATGGTAATGTTGAAACTTCTTGGCATTCAAATAGAACAAATAACGAAAGCCATACTAATGAAGTTACTATGACATTAGATAAACTAGAAACTATAGATAAGGTAATTTACACTTCACCTAGAGCTAGAGGATTTGCAGAAGAGTTTGATATATATGTATCTAAAACTTTAGAAGGTGATACTTTCGAAAAGGTTACAAGTGGTAGAGCAAGTAGAACTAATGATTCAGTTTCTATAAAGTTTAATCCAACAGAAGCTAGAAGAGTTAAGTTTGTATACACTAAAGCTTATGAAAACTTTGCACTAGCTTATGAGTTTGGTTTATATAAACAAGACACAATTATAGATAAGATGGATAACTTATTCACAGACGAAACTATGAATACTGTAAGCGAAGAATATGCTAATATGGAAGCTTTAAATAAATTAGAAGATGAAGTTAAAGTACATCCATTCTACGAAGATTTTAAAGAAGATATAGAAAATGCTAAGGCTTTGGTTGAACAAGGAGAAGTTGAAGCAACTGTAAGTAAAACTAAAAAGTTTAACCATTATAACAATAAGGAGTACATGGATCAGTTTGTTATAAATAGAGAGAATATAAAGAAAATATCTAACAACGGTGGACAATGGTCTACTATGAGAATAGATAATGCCATAGATGGTGATTTAGATACATATTGGGAAACTAATACAGCTAATAAAGAAGATTGGAAAAATGAAGTTACTGTAGAATTTATAAATCCGGTAATTATAGATAGAATAGCTTATGGTGCTAGAAAATCAGACAGAAAAGGTTTCTTAGAGGAATTTGAAATTTATGCTTCTGCTACAACAAAAGGAGATAACTTCAAACTAGTATCTACTGCAAAAGCAGATAAAACTACTGGTTTAGTTGAGGCAAAGTTTGAGCCTACTAAATTCCAAAGATTAAAAATAAGAGTAGTTAAAGGAGATCAAAGCTGGGCTACCTTAAATGAATTAATTTTCTTAAAAGAAGACTCTATAGCTAATAAAGTTTATAACATGTTTACAAGTGATTTAATGAATGAATTAGTTGATGAGTATGACACAATAGAAGAAATAGAAACTTTAGAGAGAGAAGTTAATACACATCCATTAAAAGAAGAGTTAATGGAGTATATAAAAAGAGCTAAGGATATAGTTCAAAATCCTGAACAAGCTAAACAGTATGTGTATGAATTAGAATCTAGGGGAGACTCTATAAAAGAATCTCAAAAAAGACAAATGTGGAATTTCCAAGATTGGCAACCAACAGGTTTAGCAGTTAAGTCAGGACAAGAAATAACTGTTTATGTAGATGTAGAACCAGGAACACCAACTCCTAGATTAGTGTTTAAGCAAATGGATTCTCAACATAATGGTAATGTTGATTTAAGATTATCTCCTGGTAAAAATGTTATTACAATACCTGAACTTAATTCTAATGAATTAAGACCAAATGTAGCTAAGGCAGGGGTATTATACACTGTTAACCCTTATACAAAGGAGCAACAAATAAGAAGTCCTAAGATAAAAATAGAAGGTGCTTTTGAATATCCTGATTTCGTATTAGGACAAGATTCTGATGAAGCTATAATGAAGGAACTAGAAGAATATGTTGATAAGCTAGAAAAAGATCCTACACTACCAGATGTATATGAAGTATTTAGTAAGAAGAACTTAGTTAACACTAGAGCAACATATGCTTTGGATTGGTACAAAAAGAATAATTTACTTCCTTCATACACTGCAAATAAGGTAGATGGAATAGTAGCAGAAGCAATGAAATTCTGGGGCTTTGATGGTTCAAGTGAAGTAAACTCAGACTACAATTACAGATATGTATCAATGTTAAAGTGGTTAGATAATGGTGGCTTCATGAATGCAGGTAATGGTATAACAGGTTATAACCAAAATGAGCAGGGAGCAGTTTTAGGCTATAACACTGGTTGGGGATTAATGCATGAATTAGGACATAATATGGATACTGCTAGAATGAGTGTAGTAGAAGTTACAAATAATATGTTACCTTTACATTTTGAAGTATTAGAAGGAAAGGCAAGTAGATTTTCTCAACAAAACCAATACGAAGCTAATATATTCCCTAAGGTAACAAGGGAGGATTACTCAAATAATATTTGGTATCCAGAAAATGATTACTCTAATTTACAACACATAGCTCCATTATGGCAATTACAGTTATATGATGAAACATTCTGGCCTAGATTACAACAAGAGTTTAGAGCCAATACTTCATTAGGTGGTGGAAGCTGGGATAACAAGCATGAAGCTTGGGTAATTGCTGCATCTAATGTAATGCAAATGGACTTAACTGAACATTTTGCTAGACATGGCTTCCGTGTAAATGAGGAAACAGCAGAACACATGAAACAATATCAAAAAACAACTAAAAAGCTATGGTACATGAATGATAACAAATATCTAAAAGAGGGTGAAGCATTTAATGAAAACTTCAATTTAAAATTACACCCAAAAGTAAATGAAGAAAATGTAACTTTAACTATGGAAATAGATAGAGAAAATAATAAGAGTCTTTTAGGATACGAAATATACAGAGATGGAAGCTTAATAGGATTTACAAATAAGGAAACTTATGTAGATAAAGAAGCTGTAATGGGAACTAATCATACTTATGAGGTTGTTGCTTTTAGCAATGATCTAAACAGTGCAGAAGGTGTAAGTGTTAAAGCACATGCACATAAGTTAGAAGCTCAAAAGGACATAGTTATAGAGCTTAATAAGGAGTTTAACCCTCTAGATTATGTAAAAGCTGTTGATTATCAAGGTAACAAACTTGATAATATAATAGTAGAACATAATGTAGATACATCTAGAAAAGGTGAGTATGAAGTAACTTATAAGATAACTCAAGAGGGAGTAACTTTAACAGATACTAGTACAGTAACAGTAGTAAGTGATTTTGCTTACCTAAGTGATTTAGAACATAAAGATGTTCAGGTAGGTTGGGGTTCTCCTAGATTTAACAGGGACATTTTTGGTAGAGTAAATGGTATATCTAAAGAGTTCTCAAAAGGTATAGGAATTCATGCAAATGGTTATGTACTATATGACTTAGGGGAACATTCTTATGAAACCTTAGATATTAAATTAGGTGCAGACTCCAGTAAAGCAGCAAGCAGAACATCCATAGACTTTAAGGTAATAGCTGATGGAAATGTTCTAGCTGAAACTGGTAAAATGGGATATGCTGATGACTTAAAGCATTTTAAGTTAAATATAAAAGGTGTTAAAGAGCTTAAAATAGAAGTTGGCATAGCAGATGGTAGTGATGCTTATGACCATGGTATAATAGTTGAACCTAAATTAATAGGAAACAACTCTAAGCCAGTGATAAATATAGATGAATCTCAAGCAATAAAAGTGGGAGACACTTTAGAGAATATAATAGGTAATATTGAAGCTACGGATAAAGAAGACGGAGATATAACTAAAAACGTTAAGATAAGTGGAGAAGATAAAGTTAATACTAATAGAGTAGGTATATATCCAATAACATATACAGTAGAAGATTCTGATGGAAATACTACAGTAGCTACTAGAAATATAAAAGTACTTAACATGGAAGATTTCACTTACTTAAGTGATTATAACTGGAAGAGTCAATCTAATAACTATAGACAAGCTCAAAAGGATGTAGCTATGAATGGTGGAAAGTTAACACTTACAGGTGAAAATAACGAAGTAGTTGAGTATGAAAAAGGTTTAGGAATGCATTCAACAAGTACAGTTATATATGACTTAACTGATAAAAATGCAGATATGTTCAGCACTTATATAGGTGTAGATAGGGCAATGTATCATACTGTAGGTCAAGTACAGTTTGAAATATATGTTGACGGTAAGTTAGCTTATGATAGTGGCGTAATGAGAGCTAAAGATAAGCAAAAATATGTAGAAGTAAATTTAGCAGATGCTAAAGAATTAAAGTTAGTAGTTAAAGATGGTGGTAACGGAAATGGTTCTGACCATGCAACTTTCGGTGATACTAAATTACACTATGTAAATGAATCAAGAATAGACAAAACTGAATTAAATAATTTAGTAAACGAAGTTAAAAAATTAAATGAGGATGACTATACAGAAGAATCTTTTAATGCAATGCAAATAGTTTTGGCTAAAGCAGAGCAAATTTTAGAAGATAACAATGCTAGTCAAGATACTATAGATAATGTAACTTTGGAACTAGAAGAATCAGCTAAAGCATTAATAGGAATAAATTTAGATGAAGTAGTAAACATACCAGACAAGTATTTAGCTAAATCTTTAGCTAATGTTCTAGGTAAGTCAGAAGGCTTCACTATTGGTGATATGAGGAAATTAACTGAAATAAGCTTAAGTGGTGTTACTAGCTTAGAAGGGTTACAATATGCTAAGAATTTAGTAAGTATTGAATCAGAATATAATGAGATAAAGGATCTTAGACCATTAGCTAAATTAAAGAAGTTAGAAAAAGCTAATTTTAAAAATCAATATGTACCAGTAGGCGAATTAAAAGTAGTTGATGGAACTGTTACAGTTAATACAGAAGCTTATAATAGAGATGGAAAGAATGTAGCTACAAAAGTTACATTAGTAGACAGTACTGGTACTGTGTTAGATGAAAGAGCTGTGAATGGTGATGCAGAAGTTAGTTTAGATGTTTCTAATTTAAAAGCAGGAATATATGGAGTTCATGTCGTATTTGAAGATGGTGAATTAAGTGGTATATTAATGAACATAGCTACAATTAAATAAATTTTTATATATAGAGTAAAATTTATATTTAAAATAATCGTGGGTATTATTCTTGCGAATAGCCTCCACCATAAATTAAAAAAGTTGACAAAGGGCAAATTATTATGGTATTATATACAAAAATATTAAAAGGAGGAAATATTATGAAAATTATAAAATTGCAAATTCAAAAGAAATCAAAATTTAATAGAGTACTCTTATTATTAGCCGAGTTAATATAGCAATTTCAGATATGATTAAATAGATTTATATTTATTGCTGTCATAGATGGAATTGCGATATTAAGTGATTGCATCTATGACGGCTAATATATTTCTTATGGATAAATAGCCTCATAGATTTATATGAGGCTATTTTTTATTATTTTTAGATAAGATAAGTCTCATAGATTTATATGGGACTCTTTTTATATCCTAGGCTAAAAAGTCCCATAGTTATTTGTGGGACTTTTTTATTTTATAAATATTAGAATTTAGGTTAGGAGGATTTAAAGATGGAAGAAAATAGAGAACAATGGGGTTCTAAGGTAGGTTTTATACTTGCAGCAGTCGGATCAGCGATAGGATTAGGTAATATATGGAGGTTTCCATATGTAGTTTACTCAAGTGG
Organism: Clostridium hominis; assembly: GCF_014287825.1. NCBI lineage: Bacteria > Bacillati > Bacillota > Clostridia > Eubacteriales > Clostridiaceae > Clostridium > Clostridium hominis. Next base: position 285,368 of record NZ_JACOOO010000004.1, on the reverse strand, counting down.
AGGAGGAGCATTTTTAATACCATATTTCTTTGCTATATTTACTGCAGGAATTCCACTTTTAATACTAGAGTATGGAATGGGACATAAATTTAGAGGTTCTACACCCCTTTCATTAGCAAGGGCTAATAAAAGATTTGAATGGTTTGGATGGTGGTCAATAATTAGTTCATCAATTATATTATGTTATTATTCAATGATATTAAGTATGGCAATGAAATATTTGACTCTTAGTTTTAATAAAGGTTGGGGAGAGAATTCCAATTCATTCTTTTATAATGATTTTTTAAAAGCATCTGATTCACCACTAAATCTTGGTGGAATAGTTTTTCCTATACTAATTGGAATTGCTTTAATTTGGTTTATAAATTGGTTTATATGTTATAAGGGTATAAAAGCAGGGATTGAAAAAATGAATAAAATATTATTACCTTGCTTATTGTTAATAATGATAATTATAGTTGTAAGAGGAGTTACATTAGACGGAGCAGAAGCTGGATTGAATGTATTATTTACACCTGATTGGAATAAGATAAAGGATCCTAAGATTTGGATTTTAGCATATGGACAAGTGTTTTTCTCATTGAGTATTGCTACTGGTATTATGATGACATATTCTAGTTATCTTCCTAGAAAAACAGATATAAATAATAGTGCATTTATGACTGCGTTTGCAAATTGTGGATTTGAATTTTTATGTGCTATTGGGGTATTTGCAATACTTGGGGTAATGGCAACAAGTGAAGGTGTGCCTGTTAAAGAAGTAGTAACAAGTGGAATTGGTCTAGCGTTTATAGCATTCCCTAAGGTATTTACGATAATGGGAGTATGGGGAAATATATTAGGAGTTTTATTCTTTGTATGTCTAGTATTTGCAGGAATTACTTCATCAGTTTCATTAGTTGAAGCAATATCAGCCGCAGTAATTGATAAATTTGGTTGGAAGCGAGATAAAGTTGTAACAAGTATGTGTATAATTGGATTTTTAGTAAGTATAGCTTTTGCAACAAATGCAGGTTTATATTTGCTAGATATTATGGATAATTTTATAAATAACTATGGGATAGTTGTAGTTGGATTATTAGAGGCCTTTGTTATTGGTTGGATAGTTAAGCCTAAGGAAATAAGAGAACATACAAATGCTATTTCTTATTTTAAAATAGGTAAATGGTGGGACTTCATTATAAAGTATATTACACCTACATTACTATTAATAACATTAATTCAAAGTATTATTACAGAGTTTAAAACCCCTTATGGAGGATATGATTTAATATCTTTATTACTATATGGTTGGGCGATTATTGCATTAGGAATTATAGGTGGAATATTAATAAGCAAGAAGCCTTGGAAGATAGAAAATGAATCTCAAAATATAAAAAGTAAGGAGGTTTTATAAATGACAGGGTATGCTATTTTATTTTTAGTATTAGGAGCAACTATTCTTTGGGGAGGGCTAATTGTAACATTAGTTATAAATTTTAAACATGAAAAACAGTAGATTAATATATTTACTCATTAAATATACAACAAATGTATATTAACAAAGTTAGTTAGATATAAATTAGGTGATAATATGTATTGCATCCATCAAATAAGAACAAAGACCAGGATACAACGCTAAAAGCTAATTATTCAAAGAAGATAACATTAAATAATAGAAATTATTAACGCATAAAATGGGTATAAAAAATTACAAATAAAAACCTAAGTATATATAATAAACATATTTAGATTTTATAAATAATAGGGGTAAAAGGTATGTATGGAATTATGAAGAGTAAGAGATTTGCAATGATGTCAATTGGTGTCTTAATTTTAGGTATGGGAGTGGCTTTATGTAACATGATAGGGTTAGGGGTAGACCCATTTGCAGCTATGAATATAGGAATTAGTGAAACTACATCAATATCATTAGGTGTATCACAAATGAGTTTGAACATTTTAATGTTCATAGTACTATATAAATTTTCTAAGAAGTTAATTGGATTAGGTACATTTTTTAATATGATAGGATTAGGATATGTAATTGAATTTTTTATTAATATTTATTCTAAATTTGTTGTGGTACCAGACAACTTATTTATAAAGCTTGCTTTACTATTTGTGGCAGTTGTAATAATAGGTATAGGGTTATCTTTGTATTACACAGCTAATTTAGGATTAGCACCATATGATTGTCTACCAATAATATTATCTGAAAGTACAAAGTTTGAATTTGGTACGTGTAGAGTTTTTGCAGATTGTATTTGTGTAGTAATAGCTTTAATATTCGGTGTAAGTATAGGGGTAAGTACTTTAATAATAGCATGTGGTATGGGCCCAATAGTTCAATTCATTAATAAGAATTTCTCAGAAAGATTACTAGATAAATCCAATATTGTTGGTAAAATTGAATACGAAGAATAAAATTATATAACACTAAATAATACTGTAATCACTTAATTATTTTATAACTATATTAACTAAGATTATGTAATATAAAATTGTAGGTATGATTTATATGAATAGCTTCCACAACTGAAATATACGGAAACCATATTGATGAAATAGTCAATATGGTTTTTACTTTTTAAATTAGGCTCGGTTTTAAACTAGCGCTGATAACTGAGTATAGAAAAGTGGGACCAATTACCTTGTTCATTCTACAATATTTTATATTTTTATTATATACAATATATTTATTTTAGCTTTGGTTTTATATTAGTTTCACATTAATACTATATTATATTTTATAGTATTAATTAATATAGTATATTTATATTTTGAGAATTTATTAGAATAATATTTACATACTAAATAGCTCATGCATAAATATAAAAAAATCTACTTTAGTGATAATAAAAATTAGTGAAGAGGTTAATAAAAGTGAACATAAAGATATTAGTTATAGAAGATGAAAGAGATATAAGAGAGGGAATAAGTGAGTATTTATGATATTACCATATTCTATAGAGATAAGTTTAGTTATTTCACTATTTGCATCCTATATAATACATGTTATTCGTTATTTAATTTTATATTTCTTTCACACTGAGTTGATAATATCTAGTCATGAAGATAGAAAAGAGTTAGATTTTTAATTTGGAAAGGGAAGATTATTGATGAAGGAAAATCTGAAAAATTCTCTTGTGAATATGTTAAAGAGTTAAAATACTTAGCTCAAAAATTTTTTTAAAATCAAAACCGTACAGTTTTCTGTACGGTTCTATTTAATTGGGATATATTAGTGTTAAATAATTTTATATTATATTGAATACACATCTGAAAATTCAATATGACATTTTTCAATTTTTGATGAAGAAGTTTCTGTACCTAAAGTTTGAATTCTCTCATCAGCACATAACTTTATTGGTAAATAAAAAATGAACTCTGCACCATTTTTAAAGTTAGGATTAACCCATATTTCACCACTATGCAATTCTATAAAAGACTTACACAAAAACAAGCCTATTCCAGTTCCTTGATTTTTTTTAGTAAATAACTCATCGCTTTGAATGAATCTACTGAATATTTTTTTTGAATCATCTATAGAAATTTCAGGACCATTATTCTGAACATGTACAAAAAGTTTTTTGTTATCATGGTCTGTAGAAATTTTTACTTTTATTTCGCCATTTTCATCTGTGAATTTTAATGAATTAGAGATTAAGTTTAAAATTACCTTTTCTATTTTATCAGGATCACATGATAAGAAAACTTCTTCTTCATCAGTATCAAAAATTATTTCTTTATTATTTTGATCTAGATAATCACAGGTTGATAATACTATATTCTCAATAACATTTATTATGTTACAGTTAACTAATATTAAGTCATTAAAATTATTTTCTAACTTGCTACTATCTAGCACATTATTAGTAAGTCTTAATAGTCTATAAGAGTTTTGTTTTAAAATAGTAAGATATTTTAATAGTGTGGCATTATCAATCTCATAATTATCAGATAATAATTTTAAAAGTAATTGAATACTTGAAAGTATAATGTTTATAGGCGTTTTGAACTCATGAGAAAGAGTTGCAAAATAATTCATTTTACTTAAAAGTATTTCAGGAGAATATTCAGCTGACACCATATCGTTCTTCTTAAAGACATACTTTTCAAATTCGTTTGTGACATTAAAGCTTACTAGAAGAGAACTGATATTATCACATATTTCTTTAATAAAACCTTCATTATGTATCTGGTATTTAGTAAGATTATCATAAGTTATATGTAAAATACCTACTAGTTTATTTGCAAAGCATAATGATTTTATTATAAAAGATGAAGTGTTTTTTTCTAAACATTCTTTTTTATAATGATTAGAGAAGATTGAGTTTATATATTCGGTATCATTAAATGAATTTGTTATATTATTAAATTTAGATATAATAGAGTAATTAACATCAATGAGAATATTTTCTTCAAAAACATTATCATTAATAGTAGATGATGCATAAGACTTAATTGTTACACTGTTGCTATCAAATAAGAATAGGTCTATATCTGATGCATCAAGTATATTAGCAAACTTATTTAACATTTCAACTATGAAATCAGTATAATTGCTTTCAATATTAGTATTAGTTTTTTTACAAGTAATCTTTTTAAAGTTTATATTTGTAGTACTATTTAAGTTAACTTGTCTTGAAATAGAAGCAATTTTTTCGGATTTAGGTATTGGAAGTTTATAAATACTAAATATTTCATTTTTGCTTTTATTTATTCCAAATTCTTCTGTGAGTACAGGAGTTATTTCTTTTAGAGCTTTTTTATCTGTTGATAAAGCTTTTATAGCTTCATCATTATTTTTTAGATCAAAATCACTTTTACCTATAATCTGATATTTTTCTAATCCTGAAATGTTAGCAGCGAATTTATTAGTATAAATATATTTTCCTTCACTGTCCTTTATAAATACACTGCAAGGTAAGTTATCTAGAATAGTTTCTAAATCTTCTATAGTATATAATCGATTACTTTTGCTCATTGCTATCTCCATTTAATACATTAAAAATTTTCTTTAACAATATAACATAAAATTACAATAATTTATTTTTTTGTTAATAAAAAGACTGTTTATGTACATAAATAGCACTATAAAAATTTAATATATTTTTTATTATGAAATTATAGCGTGAGTTGATATAATATACACGTCAATATATAAGAGTTATGACTTGTGGGGGTAAAATGTTTAGAGTAGCAATATGTGAAGATGACAAATATCAAGTTGATATTAATAAGCTTCTTATTAATAAGTGGGGAGAAAAAAGGAGCATAGACGTAAGTATAAAGGAGTTTTATTCTGCAGAAGAGTTTATTATTAAAAATGAGAGTAGTTTAAGCTACGATTGTATAATAATAGATGTAGGATTAAAGAAGATTAATGGAATAGAATTGGCGAGAATAATAAGGGAAGAAAATAAAGATATTAGCATCATTTTTGTTAGTGGATTAGAAAAGTATATATCTTATGGATACGATTTTGATGCGATACATTATTTGATTAAACCATTGAATGCAGAAAAGTTTTCAAGATGTTTAAATAAAGCATGGAGCAGAAAATCTTTGTATAAAGAAGAAAAAGAAATTATTACGATTAAGAAATTCGGAGATATTATAAATTTAAAATATAGCGATATATTATACTGTGAGTCATACCAACATTATGTAGAGATTAATACTATTAGGAGTAAAATAAGAGTTAAAAAGAAAATATCAGATTTAGAAAAAGAATTAGATGAAAAGTTATTTATAAGAACACATAGATCATACATAGCAAATATATCATATACAAAGGAAATAAAGAAAAATAGTATAGTATTAAAAAATGGTGTTGAGATTCCAGTAAGTAAAATGAAAAAAAATCAAGTTAAAGATTTATATTTTAAATATTTTTAATAAAAAACCTTATATTTTATAATGTTAAAATATAAGGTTTTTTTATTAATATATATTTTTATGAACTATTTAATATCGTTAATGAAAAGAATAAATTTAATAATTTAAAGTGGTATATAATATTTTCAGCTTTATATTATGGTTGTTTAAAGTTATATAATTGAATATTAGGAGTGTACTAAAGATAATGAAATTATTATGTTATGTTTTCAGAGCCACAATTTGTATATTTAATATATGCACTAGCTTATGGTTTTTAGATAATGTATTAGTTTGCGACAGTGAAATTAGAAGGAAGAATAAATTTATATTTTGTTCATTGATTTTATTGATAATAATAGTAGGAGAGGAAATTGGAATTTTCCTAGCTATAATATGGTATTATAGTGTGCTATTTATTTATGCAATTTATATAAAAGCTAAAGTGAATTTATCAAATGTTTTTTGGATAACTCAATCTGTTTCAAATTGTTTATGTGTATTTATATTAACATATATTTTTGGTGCATTTTTTGAAAAATGCACCTTTCTAGAATTCTATAATGCTAATTCGTTATTAAAGCAAACTATATTTTTCTTTTCAGTTTTATTTAGAATTAAAATTATAAAAGTTAATATAAAGAATAGGTTTATTATTGATAATCTTAGTAATAATCAGAAGGTAATATCTATTTTAGTATTTCTTATTATACAATTCTTCTTAATTATTACTTTAAAGGGTAGTGTAGTGATTAATAATCCTGTAACATTTTATGAGGGGATTTTAGTTATATTACTATTTGGAGTTGATATATTTTTTTATAAAATTTTAACATTTCTTTCTAAAGAAATTGAAGAGAAGTATTTATTAGAAATGAGTGTTAAACAAAATGAGTTAGAAGAAAGGTATATAAATGAAATCTCTCAAATATATACTGATATAAAATCATGGAAGCATGATTATAGAAATAATATAAATGTAATCTGTAATTTAGCTATAGAAAATAAGCATGAAGAGTTATTTAAGTATATTGAAGAGTTTGATAAAGAAATAATGGTTGCTGAAGCGGTAATTTATACTGGAGTTTTTCTTATAGATTCTGTAGTAACATCTAAGTACTTATATGGGAGTAGTAGGGGGATTAAATTTAATATAAATACCGAGAAAATAGAAAAAGGAAAAATTTCAGATTTTGATATTAATATAATACTGAGTAATATATTAGATAATGCTATAGAGGGAGCATTAAGAGCTAAAGAAAAGAAAGTAGATATCAATATATATGAAAGAGATAATAATATTGTTTTTAAAATAAGAAATACATTTGATGGATACATAGAAAAATTCAATGGTAGTTATTTGACAACAAAAGAAGAAAATCTTCATGGCTTAGGGATAAATAGAGTAAATAAAGTTATTAGTAAATATAATGGAATGCTCTATATGAATGATGAGAATAATATTTTTGAAAGTAAAGTGATAATTCCTATAAAATAAATTACAGTAATTAACTTGATGAAAAATTATTAAATAGAACTACAAATAGGTTTGTACTATTTTTATTGAATATCTTATTTACTCGAGATAAAAGTTAGAATAGCTTAGATTAATATGTAAGTAATAGATTTGGTTTAACAAAATAATTATTTAGGATATAATAGAGCTATAATATATAATAAGGAGTAAGGAATATGGGGATTAAAATAGTAACAGATAGTACATCGTATATTCCAAGTGAATATATTGAAAAATATGATATTAAAGTAGTTTCTTTAAACGTTATTATGAATGGAGTAAGCAAAAGAGAAGTTGATATAGATAACAAATATTTTTATAAAGAAATGGATGAATCAAATGAGGTTCCTAAATCATCTCAACCTATTCCACAAGAAATGATAGATATTTTTAAAGGAATAGTTGAAGCAGGAGATTCTATAGTAGGTATATTCTTATCATCAAAAATGAGTGGAACCTATTCTACTGCAAATATGGTGAAGGAAATGATATTAGAAGAATATCCAAATGCTGATATACGCATACTTGATTCTAAAACTAATTGTATGCAAATGGGATTTGCTGCTATAGAAGCAGCAAAGGCTTCTGCTGAAGGAAAAAGTATTAACGAGGTAATATCTACAGCAGAGCATGTATTTAATAATAGTAGATTTTTATTTACACCAGAAACTTTAGATTACTTAAAGAAAGGTGGAAGAATAGGGGGAGCGGCAGCCTTATTCGGAAATATACTTCAAATAAGACCTATACTTACAGTTGTAGATGGTGAAACTTCTGTATTTAAGAAGGTTAGAACCAGAAAAAAAGTTATAGATGAAATAGTTAAAGAAGTATTAGTCGATATAAAAGCTAATGGGTTAGGTGATGTTATTGTTCATCATATAAACTGTGAAGAAGACGGTTTAAAGTTAGCTAAAGTTTTAGAAGAAAAACTATCTAGGAAAGTAGGTATACAATCTATAGGTCCTGTTATAGGGCTTCATGTAGGCCCAGGAAGTATAGGAATTGCATATTATACAAGAGCTTAATTAACTGAATATAAGATTTTTATCTAAAAAAGATTTTATAAAAAGTTCTCTAATATTTTTGGAGAACTTTTTTTCTTTTTGAATCATAAATAAATTATTAAAGGTGTATTAGAAATGTTTACAAAAATGTAATTTGAACAGTTAGTATGTTTGTGTTAAGTTTTCACTATACAATAATTGCCACATATGAAAGGGTAAAGTTAGTAATTATGAAAGTGGGAAGAGGTTAAATGTATTTATTGAATCAATTTTGGTCGCCAAGAAAGCTATATGAACCTTGTGGAATGTTTACTAATGGACATATTCAGCTATTACTATTAAGTATGTTTATATTAAGTATTCTACTATTTAAATCTAAAAAGATAACAGATAGTCAAATAATTAAGGTAACAAAGGTTTTTGCAGTACTTATTAGTGCTTTAGAAGTAATTAAAATTTATTTTAATTTTCACTATGGATATACATGGATAAATGCATGGTTTCCTATGTCGTATTGTTCTTTATTTATATATGCATTATGGCTAAGTGGATATGGAAAAGGAAAGTATAAGAAAATGGGGGAAGGTTTTATTGCTGGCGTGGCTATAGTAGCTGGTGGAACATATTTATTAATTCCTTCTACAGCATTAACTATGTACCCAGTATGGCATTATTTATGTATGTATAGTATGTTATTCCATACCTTAATGATTTATATGGGAATATTATATATTTGGAAAAAAGAAGTTAATTTAAATATGAGTATATATAAAATGTACTCGGCATTTTTTTTACTTTTTGCAGCAATAGCAATTACAATAAATAGTGTATTTGAAAGTAATTTAATGTTTCTTAGAGAACCTTCTAGTATTCCTGTTCCGTTACTTCATACATTATATAACAATAGCGAATTAGGATATACATTTTTAGTTTTTATTGTATATTTATTTATACCATATTTTGCAACTACTTATATAAGTAAAGCTATAAGGAGAGCGAAATTAAACAAACAGCTTGAGTATGATGAAGAAGTAGTAAGCTTAGTTAATTAGAATAAAAAGTCAAATCTATGATAATAAAGTAATGAATATTATATAACTGAAAAACCTAAAGCAAATAATAGATATTATCTATAATTTGTTTTAGGTTTTTTGTTTCCGGAAAATTACAATTAAATTTAAGAAAAAATGTGATAAGGATTTTGTTGCAGACTCAACATTCTGATGATATATTAGTATAGTTGTAAAAAAGATAATTACTGACAAGTTGAAAGGTTATAAGGAAGTAACAAAAATAACGTAAAAAAATTACTTGAAAAAGTATATAGTAACATAGATAAACAAAAGAGGAGGAGAAGTATGTCTAAGGAAAAGGATATATTAGGAACAGAGTCTATAGGTAAATTATTAATAAAGTATTCAATACCAGCTATTATTGGTATGATGGTAAATGCTCTTTATAACGTAGTTGACAGAATGTTTATAGGTAATATACCAGGGGTTGGGCCAATGGCTATAACAGGACTTGGCGTAACATTACCAATAATGACTATACTAGTTGCTTTTGGTACACTTATAGGAGTTGGTGCTACAACAAAAGTATCAATAAAATTAGGTGAAGGAAAAAGAGATGATGCAGAAAAGATTATAGGTAATTCTTTTACATTAACAATAATATTAAGTATTGTAATTACAGTATTTGGATTACTATTTCTAAATAACATATTAACTATGTTTGGAGCAAGTGAAAATACTATTGTGTATGCAAAAGATTATATGATTGTAATTTTAGCAGGTACAATATTCAATATGTTCTCAAGTATATTTGGTAACATAGTAAGAGGCGATGGTAATCCGAAGCTTTCAGCTGTTATTATGTCAGTAGGATGTATTACTAATATAATTTTAGATGCAGTATTTATATTTGTGTTTAATATGGGAATACAAGGAGCTGCAATTGCAACTGTAATAGCTCAAGCAATTTCAACAATATTAGGACTTATGTATTATTTAAGAGGAAAATCTAATGTAAAGTTTAAAAAAGAAAATTTAAAATTATACAAATCTAGTGTTACTGGAATACTAATAATTGGAGTATCCCCTTTTGCAATGCAATTAGCAACTAGTATAGTTCAACTTATATATAATTTCTCATTAAAAACATATGGTGGGGACTTAGCAATAGGAGCTATGGCAACTGTAAATTCAATAAGCATGATGTTTGTAATGCCTGCCTTTGGATTTGTACAAGCTATGCAACCAATAGTTGGATACAACTATGGAGCTAAGAGATATGACAGAGCTAAAAAGACATTAAAAATAAGTTTAATTGCTGCTACGATTGTATTCATAGCAGGATACTTATTAACTCAATTTACACCAGAAATGTTAGTTGGAGTATTTAACAAAGATCCTGAATTGATGGGATTAACAATAAATGGATTAAGAAAATACACTCTTGCAATGCCTGTAATAGGAATATCAATAGTAGGAACTTACTATATACAGTCAACAGGAAAAGCAAAGATGTCTATGTTATTAAGTTTATTAAGACAAGTAATAATATTGATACCTTTAATTGCAATATTGCCTAGATTTTTTGGAGTAAATGGTGCTTGGTTTGCACAACCTATTGCGGATGTTATAGCATCTGTTGTAACAGGAGTAGTTTTATTTAATGAAGTTAGAAGATATTCAAAAATTGAAGAAGATGAATTAATTGAAGAAGTAAAAGTTGCATAAATAAAAACGGACTACATCAAAGTTAAGGTAATTTTGATGTAGTTTTTTTGTAATAGGCTTAACTCATAGAAGATTGACAAATAATATAAGTAGATAAGAAAAAATAAGGCTGATATAATATTGCAGAGAATGTTTATTTAAAGGAGCAACCAGATGAAATTTTATTTAGCACCAATGGAAGGTATAACAGTACATATATATAGAAACTCTTTCGAAAAGTATTTTGGGAATATTGATAAGTATTTTACTCCATTTATAGTTCCTAATAATAGTAAGAGTTTAAAGACAAAGGAATTAAGAGATCTTTTACCGGAAAATAACAAAGGATTAAATATAGTGCCTCAAATACTTACTAATGACGCGGAAGGATTTATTACTACAGCTAGAAAGCTACAACAATTAGGATATGATGAAATTAATTTGAATTTAGGTTGTCCTGCAGGCACAGTTGTAGGGAAAAATAGGGGTTCAGGATTTTTAGCATTAAAGGATGAACTAGATAGATTTTTAGATGAAATATATAAGATGGATGATATGAAAATTTCCATAAAAACTAGGCTTGGTAAGAATTCACCAGATGAATTCTATGATATTATAAATATTTATAATAAGTATCCGTTAGAAGAACTTATAGTGCATGCTAGAACTAGGGATGATTTTTATGGAAATAAACCCAATTTTGAAATCTTCAAACATGGAGTTGAGGTAAGTAAGGCTCCTATATGTTATAATGGGGATATTTTTAAAGTTGGAGATTATAATAATTTTGTGAAAGCATTTCCAGAAGTAGACAATATAATGATTGGAAGAGGAGTATTAGCAAATCCAGGATTAGTTAATGAAATAAAGGGAATGCCTGGTGTTGACAAAAAGATATTAAAAGATTTTCATGATGAAGTATTCAATACTTATAGAGAGGTATTCCAAGAAGATAAGAACGCTATGTATAGAATGAAAGAAGTATGGGGTTACATGATTTATATGTTCTCAGATAATAAAAAATATGCTAAGAAGATTAAAAAGGCTCAAAAAGTAGCGGATTATAATCATGCAGTTGAAAGCTTATTTGCAGAGCAAGATATAATAAAGGGGTCCGGATTCTTTAGGGATTAAGTAAAAAGAACCAAGTTAGTATATTAGAGAATATATACATAACTTGGTTCTTTTTTATAAAGTCTTTTAATTATTTTTTATATATTTATTTGTAAAATCATAAATTGTTGTCCAATAAGTTTTAGGATCAACTTCAGAAGCTTTAGCATGTCCAGCATCTTTGATTGTTAACATTTCTTTTTCAGAGTTAGTAGCATTATAAAGTTCCTCCATCATAAAGTAAGGAACAAAATCATCTTGATCTCCGTGAATATATAGTATTGGAGTTTTAGATTTCTTTACTTGCTCTATAGCAGAAGCATCTTTTATTGAATAACCAGCTCTTATTTGACCTACTAAAGAGGAAATATTAAGAATTGGGAACTCTGGCAATGAGAACAAACTATCTAATTGATAGGCAAATTGGTCCCAAACTGATGTATAGCCACAGTCAGCAATTATTGCTTTTACATTAGTAGGTAGTTCTTCACCAGAGGTCATAGCTACTGTAGCTGCACCCATAGAAACTCCATGTAATACTATTTCAGCATCTTTATTATCTTCTAATATGTAATTTATCCAAGAGATAATATCTAATCTATCATCCCAACCCATTCCTATATAGGCGCCTTCGCTTGAGCCATGCCCTCTTAAGTCAGGTATTAAAACATTATATCCCATATCATAATATTTTTTAGCATATGAACTAACCCTTAAACCTTCACTTGTATAACCATGAACTGCTATAACCCATTTGTTTGATTCAGTTTCATTTTTTACTTGATAACTATGAAGCTTTAAATTATCTGAAGAAGTTATATATTCATCAGTATAGTTAGAGGCATTTAACAACCAATCAATATCGCCTTCTAATACTTGGCCACTTGTTGCTTCTTGTTCTTCAGGAGTTCCAAATATTATATCTTTAGGAGTATCAGGATTTAAAGCTAGATTATAAAAATAGTTTCCTATAAAACCTAATGATACTAATATTACAGATATAATAATACCTGAAGCTATTCCAAAAATCTTTTTTTTACTCATTTTACTCTCCTTTGTTGCAAACATTAAGAATGTCAAATTATTTGAAATAAGAATTTAAGTAATGATATTCTATCATGGTTAAAAGGTTATGTAAAATTAAATAATAGTGAACAAAAGATTAATAAATTTAGAGTGATAATATGGAATATATTGACCAATTAACTGATAGATGATAATATAAATTTAACAAAATAATACAGAGCTAGGGGAGCTATAATTTGGATAGCTGAGAAAAGAGCCATAACTTAAAGACCCTAATAACCTGATTAAGGTAATTCTTACGAAGGGAAGCTTTTAGTTAATATAAATGATATTAATTGGATTGGTTATAAGCTTTCTTACTTTTGTGAGAAAGCTTTTTGTTTTATAACTATAATTTAGCCTATAAAGAATTTTCTTTGCAACTTGAGGGGGAGCGCCCTGAGGTTGTTTAGGCAGAACAAATAAATAGCGAGGGAGCTCGTGTTTCGAGATGAGAGGTAGCTAGTTAGCTACGACCGATTAAAAAGGGGATTATGTCCTTTCTTTTACATGCTATTTATTTGTTAGAAATTATTCTTTTAGCAATATTTATTTTAAGGAAGGACAAGTCTTGATTTTATTAGTAATTAAGCAAAAGCTTAAAATAACAATGTTAAAAGGAGAAGTTAAGATGAGAAATAATTCAAAAGTATTAAGAACTGTATTTTTATCAATTATGGTAGCAATAGGAGTAGTAATATCTCCAATTTTAAGGATTGAGGGAATGTGTCCAACAGCTCATTTAATAAATGTTGTATGTGCTGTATTTATGGGACCATGGTATTCACTTTTATGTGCAACATTAATAGGTGTTATTAGAATGATGTTTATGGGAATACCTCCACTAGCATTAACTGGAGCGGTGTTTGGAGCATTTTTATCAGGCGTATTCTACAGAATGTCTAATGGGAAAATTATATTTGCTGTATTAGGAGAAATTTTTGGTACTGGAATTATTGGGGCTATAGTTTCATATCCTGTAATGACTTTCTTAGTTGGAAAAGAAGGATTAACAGCATTTTTCTATGTTCCAATGTTTGTTAGTGCAACTATTTTAGGTGGAGGTATGGCATATATTTTCTTAATAGCACTAAGAAAGACAGGAATGCTTGTTAAAATTCAAGACAGATTAGGTTGTGGAATATATGATAGAAAAAAAGTTTGTATTAAGTAAGTTAATAGAAATAAAAAATAGTGTTATACAAGAAAAGCCTCTGATACACTGCATAACTAATCATATAACAATTAATGATTGTGCAAATGTTGTTTTAGCTGTAGGTGGTAAACCTATTATGGCTGAACATTGTGATGAAGTTTCTGGTATTACAGCTTCAGCTAAATCATTAGCTGTGAATCTTGGGAATATAAGTGATAATAGAATGAAGTCAATTATGATTTCTGGAATAAGAGCTAGAGAAGAAGGTATACCTTCAATTATTGATATTGTAGGTGTTAGTTGTAGTAAATTAAGGCTAGGATTTGCACTAGAATTTATAGATAGGTGTAAACCAAGTGTTATTAAAGGAAATATGTCTGAAATAAAGGCAATCTATGGTCTTAATACAAGATCAAAAGGCGTTGATGTAAGTGAGGAAGATGTTACAACTGAAGATACTATTAAAAACAATATTGATATAGTAAGAGAGCTTGCAATAAAAACAAATTCAGTTGTAGTTGCATCAGGAGCTATAGATATTGTAAGTGATGGAAATGAAACTTACATAATTGAAAATGGATGTGAAGAGCTTTCTAAAATAACGGGAACAGGATGCATGTTAAATGTATTAATTGCTACCTGTATAAGCACTAAGGATATTATTAATGGTTCTATTCTAGGAACTGTAATAATGGGTGTTAGTGGAGAGTTTTCTAGAAATGCTAGAGGAACAGGCTCTTTTAAAATAGAATTATTAGATAATATTTCAACTATTAAAGTAGAAGAGATTTTAGAAAATATAAAGATAAGAATGGTGGGTAAAGATGAATTTTGATTGTAGTTTATATTTAGTAACCGATAGTACAGGCCTAGATGAAAGAGACTTTTTAAGAAGAGTAGAAGAAGCTTGTGCTGCTGGAGTTACATTAGTGCAGCTAAGAGAAAAAGAAAGGTATGGAAGGGAATATCTTAACTTAGCAATGAAGGTTAAAGAAATAACCGACAAATATAATATTCCTTTGATAATAGATGATAGAATAGATATAGCAATGGCTATAGATGCAGCAGGAGTTCATGTTGGTCAAAGTGATATAAATGTTAGATATGCAAGAAAGCTATTAGGAGAAAATAAGATAGTTGGAGCTACCACTAAAACTATTGAACAGGCTAAAGAAGCTGTAAGTGAGGGTGCTGATTACTTAGGAGTAGGTGCTATTTATCCAACGACTACAAAAGTTACAACAGTAATAACAGAAGTTTCAACATTAAGCAATATATGTGAAGTAGTAGATATACCTGTTGTAGCTATTGGTGGATTAAATGAGAATAATTGTGATGTCCTGATAGGAAGTAAAATTAGTGGAATAGCTGTAGTATCTGCAATTATGAAGGCTAAAGATATTAAAGAGGCTACAAAGAGATTAAAAGAAAAAGTAAATAGTATTAAGATAGGAAAGATGTATTAGAAGAGAGTTGTGTAACTAAATCAGATTTCTGTATGAATTTTCTTATAATTATTAATGTTTACTAATATTATAAAAAATTAGATTTAATATATATATAATAAGAAGATAAATAAAATAATGATATAGAAATTGAGAGAGATAAAAAAATGAAAAGAAGTATGTATATAGATGCTCATAATCATTTGGATTTTTATAATGATAATATCGATAGAGCAATAAAAGATATAAATGAAAATAAAATAATTACTTTAGCTAATAGTATGGATATTAATAGTTATAATTTAAATAAAAAGTATAGTAAAAAAAGTAAATTTATTATTCCGACATTTGGAATACATCCAAATAGTGTAGGTAGTTTTAAAGGCAAACTAAAAGAATTAATTCCATATATAGAAGAAAGTAAGCTTATTGGAGAAATTGGATTAGACTTCTTATGGGTAGAAGATAGAACTTTAGATGAAAAGCAAAGGGAAATATATTATTTTATTTTAGAAGAAAGTGCTAAAAGAAATAAATACATATCTATTCATACTAAAAATGCAGAGGAAGAGGTTTATAATTCACTTAAAAAGCTTGAATATAATAAGGTAATAATACATTGGTATAGTGGACCTTTAGAGATTTTAGAAAAGTTTATAGAATTAGGATGCTATTTTACTATAAGTGTTGATATTGGATATTCAAATTTAACTGAAAAGATATTAATGAAAATTCCAATAGATAAGCTCTTAGTAGAAACAGATGGACCGACTGCATTGGAGTGGGTTAGTGGAGAATATGGATATCCAAGTGAAATAAAAAATGTTGTTAAAAAGATAGCTCATATAAAGAAAATTAGTGAAGAAGAGCTTATTAATATAATTTATGATAATTTTAATAGAATATTAAATTAATAATTATTATCATTGACAAAATATATAAAAGTCATTTAATATGAGGTGAAAGACAAATTTTATAAAAGAACTTATCTGGGGAGGCTATTAAGCCTGAGAGGAATTGAAAATTCGACCCATAATAACCTGATTTGGATAATGCCAACGTAGGAAGATAGTAAATAGATATAGAGTTATTTAAGAATTATCGAGCGTATAGTTTTCAATGAAGGGAAACTATACGTTTTTTTATTTAAGTGAGATTCAAAATTTAAATAGTATGTTTCATCTAATAATTTAGATTCTAAATGAAAGGAGTAAAGCAAATGAAAAAGAATAAAACTATATTAGATATTAGTTTGCCAATAATATTCTCAATATCACTAATTATTATTTGGGAGCTAATAATTAAGGTTTTAGAAATAGAAAAATATATAATGCCTGCACCAAGTGACATAATAAAGGCTCTTTATGAAAACTTTGGAGCAATGATGCCTCATATTATTGCAACTTTGTTTGAAAGTGTAGTTGGATTTGGGATAGCTGTATTATTAGCATTAATATTAGCAATAATTATGGATTTATTACCAATGGTGAAAAAGGCTATTTATCCAGTTTTTATAATATCTCAAACTGTTCCAGTTATAGCATTAGCACCGCTATTTATAATATGGTTTGGTTTTGGAGCATTACCTAAAATAATTGTAGTTGTAATAGTATGTTTCTTTCCTATAGTAATAAGTATTTCCGATGGGTTAGAAGGTGTAGATAAAGATTTAATTAATCATTTTAAACTTATGGGAGCATCTAAATTAAAGAGATTTTTCCACTTAAAGCTTCCTTATGGAATAATAAATTTCTTTTCTGGACTTAGAATTGCTGCAACTTATAGTATTATGGGTGCAGTAATTGGTGAATGGCTTGGTGGAGATAAGGGACTTGGAGTATATATGACAAGAGCTCGAAGCACATATGCTTTAGATAAAATGTTTGCAGCTATAGTGGTTATCGTGCTTATGAGTATGATTATGTTTTACATAATAGGTAAAGTTGAAAAGGTATTAACACCTTGGAATAGGGAAAATAAAATAAAAAAATAATATATTATATACTAAAGAGTAGGAGAATTAAAAATGAAAAAAAAGATAATATCATTGATTGCATTAGGATTAGCATCTACTTTATTTTTTGGTGGATGCGGAGCTAAAAGTGAAAAATCAGAGGGAAATGGATTAGAAAAAGTAAAGCTAATATTAGATTGGACGCCTAATACAAATCATACTGGATTTTATGTAGCTAAAGAACTTGGATATTATGAGGATTTAGGACTTGATGTTGAAATAATTCAACCATCAGAAGGTTCATCATTACAATTAATATCAGCAGGAAAAGGAGATTTTGCTGTGAGTTACCAAGAAGATTTAACATATGCGAAAACTTCAGATAATCCTCTTCCGGTAAAAGCTATAGCAACTATTATTCAACATAATACTTCAGGATTTGCTTCACCTAAAGAAAAGAATATTACAACAGTAAAGGATTTTGAGGGCAAAGTTTATGGCGGATACGGTGGTCCAAGTGAAAAAGCTATTTTAAAGGCTGTGATGGAAAAGAATGGTTCAGACTTTTCTAAGTTAACTACAGTAGACGTAGGAACCGAAGATTTCTTTATAGCTACTAAAAATAATATTGATTTTGAATGGACTTTTGAAGGGTGGACAAATATATCAGCAAAATTAAGAAATTTTGATATTAATTATATACCACTTAGAGAGTTAGATGAAAGATTAGATTACTATACGCCTATAATAGCATCTTCAGAAAGTGTGCTTTCAGAAAAAGGTGATATGGTATCAAAGTTTATGGAAGCAACATCAAAGGGATATGAATATGCAATTGCAAATCCAGAAGAATCAGCAAAGATTTTAGTTAAGGCAGTTCCAGAAATAGATGAACAACTGGCTATTGAAAGCCAAAAGTTTTTAGCTAATGAATATAAAGCTGATGCATCTAGATGGGGAGAAATGAAGGATAGTGTTTGGAATAACTACACTCAATTCTTATTAGAAAATGAATTGATTCAAAAAAATTTAGAAGCAAGTGAGGCTTATACTAATGAATTCTTACCAAAGTAAAATTCTATTAAATGGAATAAGTAAATCTTATGATGGTATGAAGATATTAAAAGATATTAGCTTTAATGTTAATAAAGGTGAGTTAGTAACTATTGTTGGACCTTCTGGAAGTGGCAAGAGTACTATATTTAATATTATAACTAAATTAACAGAAGTTGATGGTGGCAGCTTAAATATCAATGGGGATGTTAGTTATATGTATCAAAAGGATATGATGGTTCCATGGAAAAAGGTTATAGATAATATTGCAATACCGTTAGTTCTTAATGGGATGAAGAAAAAAGAAGCAAGAGAAATTGTTGAAAAACATATAGGTATATTTGGACTTGAAGGTTTTCAAGAAAAATATCCTAGTCAACTATCAGGGGGGATGAAGCAAAGAGCAAACTTATTGAAGACTTACTTAACGTCTAATGATATTATGCTCTTAGATGAACCATTTGGAGCGTTAGATTCTATAACCAGAGGAAAATTACAGAAGTGGTTAGTAGGATTAAAGAAGAAAACAAATTCAACTATATTGTTTATAACTCATGATATTGATGAAGCAATCCTAATATCTGATAGAATTTACGTTATATCAGAAAAACCAGCCATTATAAAAGGTGAGGTTAAAGTAGATATTTCTCGTGATAATTATGAGGAGATATCCTTAACTAAAGAATTTATTGAAATTAAAAGAAATGTTTTGAAGCTCTTAGGTAATACCTAAGAGCTTTAAATTTATAAAAAATTAAAAATAGTTCATAAAAAGAAAGTTAAGGATTTTTACTATTTATTATGTTAAAATTAAGAAATTAAACATAATAATTGGAGTTGAAATATGAATAAAGAAATAAATATATCAAAGATATCATACTATGATAAGTTTAAATGTATTGCAGATAAATGTAATTTTACATGTTGTGAAGGTTGGGATATTGCAATAGATTATGAAACTTATAGTAAGTGGAAGAATATAGAGGATAATAGCCTTTTAAATAATGTTAAAGTAAATAAATGTGGAAGAAAAAAAGAATACCTAATAAATAAAGAAACTAGCGAAAGATGTTTACTCCTTGACCATAAAGGATTATGCAATATAGTTAAAGAGAGGGGAGATGAATACTTATCTTTAACATGTCGTACATTTCCTAGAGTAGAGAATAGATTTGAAAGCATAAAAGAAATTTCATTGTCTTGTGCGTGCCCAGAAGTAGTTGAGATTATAAGTAAGATAGATAATGAAATAAAGATGGATAACAATGGGTTTGAAAGTTCATATGAAGATTTATTAGAGCTTAAGATTAGAGAAAATATAGTTAATATAATAAATAGAGATAATTTGGAGTTAGATAAAAAACTTATTTTAAGTTTTCAGATGTTATTAAACATTTTAGATAATGAGGAAATTACAGAAGATTTATTATTAAGTGAATTTGAGTATTTTGAAGATAATAAATATTTAAAAGAACTTATAGATATTTATGATGATATAGAGATAAATAAATATGAGTCTATTAAAGAGATAAACAATTTATTTTTAGATATTATAGAAAATTATAAAGAGGTTTCAGGGTTAGAAATTCTATTAAAAGATATTTCACACTATGCTGAAGAAGTAAATTTAGAGCATATTTTGTGTAAATGGGAAATTTTCAAAGATAAGTTTGAAGATTATAATATGTTAATTAAAAATTGTATAATTGCTAAAGTTTTAAGTAGTTGTATAAGTGATGATATTGAAGAATTAGCACTTTCACTTCAAATGATAATAATAGAATATTTATTAGTTAGATATGCTGTGTTTTTAAATTACTCTATAAGGGACGATAACAATATAAAGTTAGAAGATATTAAAGATTATATTGTATGTTTTTCTAGAGTTATTGGAAATAATAGCGATTCAGTTATAGAATTTATTGAAGATGGATTTGGAGATCCTATTTTAGAAATAGGATATTTATGTTTTATAAGCTTATTTTAAAAAGAGAAAGGCCTATATTATTTACTAAACACTAAGCAATAAAAATTATATTGCTTAGTGTTTTATTAATATAAGTTTAAGATTAATTCTCGCTATTTAGTAGTTTTATTACATAGTTAGGGAGAGAGAAAGCTCCTTTATGTAATTCTGTATTATAATATTTAGTTTCTAGTTCTAATTCATTCCACTTTTCGCTGTCTAAATCTTTAATAGGATCTAATACTTTTGAGGCGAAACAGAAAATCATGTGACCAGATGGGTAAGTTGGCATATGGTATTGATAAGCCTTACATATACTAAATAAATTGTTTAATTTTTTATAAGATCTTTTCATTTCATATGCATTATGAGAATAGTAAGGGCTCTCACATTGGTTTATTAATATACCCTTTTCTGTTAAGGCGTTATAACAGTCAGTATAAAACTCAGCTGTGAATAAACCTTCACCAGGCCCAATAGGATCAGTTGAATCAACTATTATTAAATCATATAAGTTCTCTTTACCTTTAACAAACTTTATTCCATCCTCAAAGTATAAGTTAACTCTAGGATCAGATAATTTATTTGATGTAAAAGGTAAATGTTCAATAGAAGCTTTAACTACAAGCTCGTCTATTTCAACCATATCTATATTTTCTATATTATTATATCTAGTAAGTTCTCTAACTGTACCACCATCACCAGCGCCTATAACAAGTACATTTTTAATTTCTGGGTTAGTAGCTAGAGCAACATGAGTTATCATTTCGTGATAAATAAATTCATCTTTTTCAGTTACCATTGTCCAATTATCAATAACTAAAACTCTCCCAAATTCATAAGTGTCTATTATGTCTATCTTTTGAAACTCACTTTGAGCAGAATAAAGATGACTTTTTACTTTCATTGAGAAATTAACGTTTTGGGTTTGATTTTCTGTATACCATAATTCCATATTCATCTTTTTATACCTCCAATTTATGGGACATTACTAATTGATCATATTGACCATCACCAAAAGTTTTAATCTTGTCCACAAGTCCTCTAGAAACTTCTGTCGATTCACTTCTATTTGCAGATAATACCTTCTCAAGATACTTAAATCCATTCCATGGATTAACACTATCACCGCATGTAAATAAATCTACTGATGCATAACCATATTCTGGCCATGTGTGAATTGTCAGATGTGATTCTTGTATAATTACAGCACCACTTACTCCCCATGGATTAAACTTATGAAAGCAGCTAGTTACTATTGTTGCATTAGCTTCTCTTGCGGCTTGATTCATAAACCTTTCAATAGCTTCATGATCCTTTAATAATTCCTTATCACAGTTATAATACTCCACTAAAATGTGTCTTCCTAATTGTTCAATATTCATAATAAACCTCCAATAATTTTAAATTACATCCATCCAACAGATAAATATTTTCTTAGTAAAAATGCAATATTCATAAAACCTCCTATTAAAAATTTGGGAAAAGTTTAGTAATAGTAAACTTAAGGTTAACTATTACTAATACAATAGATATTTTAGTAAATTACGAATTATTTGTCAATATTTATGATTAATATTTGTATGAAAAACTATAGTTAAAATGTAAATGGATAGGTATAAGGATATATTTTGTGATATCATATTTTATATAATAATTTAAATATAGAGTTTTTTTTAGGATAAAATTTACTACAAAATATCTTTAGGACTTCTAATATTTATAAAAGGAGGTTTGGATAAATGTATGTCACAAACAACTAAGAGAGCTTTTGAAGCTTCAATAAAAAAATTAATGGAACAAAAGCCGTTAGATAAGATAAAGGTCACAGATATTACTGAAGATTGTGAAGTAAATAGACAAACATTTTATTATCACTTTAAGGATATATATGATTTGTTGGAGTGGGTTTATACTAATGATGCAACAAGAGCTATAGGGGATAAAAAAACTTATGATACATGGCAAGAAGGGCTGTATGAAATATTTAAGTATATCTTAGACAACAAATCTTTTGTTCTTAATACATACAACTCTCTAAGTAGAGAATACTTAGAACGTTATTTATATAATGAAACTTATTTACTTTTAATTGGAGTAGTAGAAGAAAAAGCTAAAGGTATGTCGGTTAAAGATAAGGATAAGTCTTTTATTGCAGATTTTTATAAATATGGATTTGTAGGACTTGTACTTGAGTGGGTTAGAAAAGGAATGAAGGAAGAACCAGCTGAAATAATTGAAAGATTAAATATGTTGATTTCAGGTAATATTGAAAAAGCTTTAGAAAGTTATAGAAGAGATAGATAGAAATAAAACTCTATTAGATTTTACTAGCATATATTTAAGATGCAAAGTTTAGTCTAATAGAGTTTTTAATTTTAGACAAATAATGGAGTTTGTCTAAAATTTATACACTTTTAAGGGTATGTTTAAAGCTTTGACATAGTACTGATTTTGTCTATAGAAGAAGTTCTCTCAGAGTAATAGTATAAGTATATAAATTTAATGATTATATGAGGGAGGATTTTTTATGTATTATAGTAATGGAAATTATGAAGCATTTGCTCGTCCAGAAAAACCAGCAGATGTAGATAGAAAGTCAGCATATCTTGTAGGAGCAGGTTTAGCATCTTTATCAGCTGCATGTTTCTTAGTTCGTGATGGACAAATGAAAGGGGAACATATTCACATTTTAGAAGAGCTAAATCTACCAGGTGGAGCTTGTGATGGAATTAATGATGCTCAAAGAGGGTTTATTATACGTGGTGGGCGTGAAATGGAAAATCATTTTGAATGTTTATGGGATTTATTTAGATCAATTCCTTCAATAGAAACCGAAGGAGTATCTGTATTAGATGAATATTATTGGCTTAATAAAAAAGATCCAAACTACTCTTTAATGAGAGCTACAGTAAATAGGGGAGAAGATGCTCATACTGATGGTAAATTTGGATTATCAGATAAAGCATCTATGGAAATTGTTCAATTATTTTTAACTAGAGATGAAGATTTATATGATAAGAAGATTGAAGATGTTTTTACAGAAGATTTCTTTAGCTCAAACTTCTGGTTATATTGGAGAACAATGTTTGCTTTTGAAGAATGGCATAGTGCATTAGAAATGAAGTTATATATTCAAAGGTTTATTCATCATATCGGTGGACTTCCAGACTTTTCAGCACTAAAGTTTACTAAATATAATCAATATGAATCTCTAATATTACCAATGGTTAAATATCTAGAAGCGAATGGAGTTGATTTCCAATATAATACTCAAGTTACTAATGTAATATTTGAGAAATATGGAGATAGAAAGATTGCAAAACAAATTATTTGTATCCATAACGGTGAAGAAGAAGTTATTGATTTAGTTGAAGATGACTTGGTATTTGTTACAAATGGTAGTTGTACTGAAAGTTCTAGCTATGGAGATCATGATCATCCAGCAGAATTAAATACTGAAGAAGGTGGTTGCTGGAAGCTATGGAGAAACATTGCAGCTCAAGATTCTTCATTTGGTAATCCAGATAAGTTCTGTACTAATATTCAAGCTACTAATTGGGAATCAGCTACAGTAACTACTTTAGATAATAGAATACCTCCATATATTCAAAAAGTATGCAAGCGTGATCCATTTAGTGGAAAAGTTGTTACAGGAGGTATAATAACTGTCAAGGATTCTTCATGGTTAATGAGTTATACTTTAAATCGTCAACCTCATTTTAAAGAGCAACCAGATGATCAACTTGTTGTATGGGTTTATGGATTATTTACTGATAGACCAGGAGATTTTATAAAGAAACCGATGAAAGAATGTACAGGATATGAAATTACACAAGAATGGTTATACCATTTAGGTGTTCCAGTAGAAGAAATACCAGATATGGCTAAGAATTCGGCTAGATGTATACCTTGTATGATGCCTTATATTACTGCATTCTTTATGCCAAGAACAGCAGGGGATAGACCAAAGGTTGTGCCAGATGGATGTGTTAACTTTGCATTCTTAGGTCAATTTGCAGATACAGTTCGTGATACAGTATTTACAACAGAGTACTCAGTAAGAACAGCTATGGAAGCGGTATATACTCTTTTAAATATTGATAGAGGAGTGCCTGAAGTATTTGGTTCTTGCTATGATATAAGAGTTTTATTAGATTCAACTTCTAAAATGATGGATGGTAAGAAATTAACAGATATTAAGTTGCCCCTAAAAGCTAAATTAGTAGAAAAGAAAATAGCTAAAGAAATTGAGGGAACTATAATTGAAGAATTATTAAGAAGATATAATTTAATATAGACTTAATATATAATGTAAATAAAAAATATGTATTAAAATGCCTCCTGTATACATGACAGGGGGCATTTCAGCGTAAATTATATACTACTATCTTAATTTTAGATGTTAGATGTTTGTTTATATTTAAGTGGTGATATACCTACATGCTTTTTAAATAGTTTACTAAAGTAATAGTAGTCTTTATAACCTACTTTTTCAGCTACTTCTGCAAGTTTTCTATCATCATTTTTAAGTAGGGATTTAGCTTCAGAAATACGTCTTTTTGTTATATATTCAACTAAGCTCTCACCTGTGATTTTTTTAAAGGTAGAGCTCAAATGGCAGCTATTAATATAAAAATGAGATGATAAATAATCTAAATTCATATCATCGGAATAGTAATTCTGATCTATATAATCTTTAACTTTTAGTATTGTTTTTGAGGAAACAGAATTTTTAGTGTTTTTAACCTTAGATTGTTCTTTTGTTAAGCGTTCATAATAAGTACAACAATACATCTTAATAGAAGTTATATCTTTGCTTGTATATAATAAATTGTTTGTAAGATGATCAAGATTTATTAAAGATAAATACTCACCGTTACCTCCTAAAAATACATCTTCTATTGATGACAAGAAATAATTAACCAGTAATTTTAGGGCGTGTACATCTTTGGTTACGTTTATCTCATTTAAATAAAATTCAAACTTATTTATTAAGCTATTTTCGCTGTCAGAGCGTGCTAATAGTTCGAAGTCAAGCTTAAGATTTTCGGGTAGTGAGTAAGTTTTATATTTAATATCCTTAAAAGTGAATATTGAAAACTCATTGTAAAAAATCTTAGATGGAAATAAAGTAATACATTCAAAGAAAGAATCCTTAATTTTTTTAATATCTTTACAGTTTTTATTAAAATAGCAATAGGATAATATTCTCTTTTCAACTAGAGAGTTAAACAACTCCCTCATTGAATCAGAATATATTGAGTTAATAACTATTATTTTGTTTCTTTTAGAAATACCATAAATAACGTCATAGGGTTTAAAGTTATTATTTAAAAAGTTATACAAATCAGTTATATAAGATTCCTTTGACAATTCTACTGATACAAGAATAAAATTATCACTCTTAATATTAAGGGGAGAACTAGTTATATCTACGTCATTATAAAGAGAATCTATTATATATTGATATTTTGATTTTTCATCTAATTCTTTTAAAGCTACTAAGTTTTGGTCAGATTTTTTTATTAAAGAAATACATTTATCTATAGCAGTATAAAGGTCAGACTTTTTTACAGGCTTAAGCAGATATTCTACTATATTATATTTAATAGCCTGTCTAGCATATTCAAATCTCTCAAAACCTGTAAGAAATATTACATTAGTTTGATAAGATTCAGCTCTTAGATTTTGCAGGAGTTCAATACCTGTTAATTTAGGCATTTGTATATCGATTATTGCTATATCAATAGGGTTATTTCTAATGATTTCCAAGGCCTCTAAGCCATCTGAAGCTTCAAAAGTCTTATCAAATGTAAAATTACTATCTCTTAAATACTTTAAAAGTTTTGCTCTAATAAGATATTCATCATCAACTAAAAGTATATTCATCGCTGTATAACTCCTTTCTTATTGCAGGGATTACTATCGTGATAGTAGTTCCAAAATTCTTTTTACTTTTAATTTTAAAAATGCAATTATTATGATAAAACAAATTTAAACGTTCTATAGTATTTTTTACGGCAAATCCACCTTTTGCTGAAGATGATATATTACCGTTAATTACTTTTTTTAATTCAGCTTCTGTCATTCCTACACCAGTATCTTCTATAGTTATTTTTAATTCATCATTAAGAGATTCAATAGAAACTATTACTTTGCCTTTATCATCATTATTTTTTAAACCATGGTAGATAGCATTTTCTACTAATGGTTGAATTAAAAGTTTTGGACAAGAAAATTGTTCCAAATTGGAATCGCAGATAATATCATAATCAAAAATGTCATAATATCTAAGCTTCATAATCTTTAAGTAACTTTCTGTTAAGGAAAGCTCGTCCTTGATTGAAATAATATTATTTCCTTTGCTTAAGGCACCTCTATAAAAGGTTGAAAGATTTGAAATCATATCTACAGCCTCGTCATTCATTTCAAGTTCAACTAGAGCAGAAATATTTTCAAGTGAGTTATATAAAAAGTGAGGCTTTATTTGTAACTGAATTAGTTCAAACTCAAACTCTTTCTTTTTATTTTGTTCAACAGTTATTTTATTAAGTAAATTTTTAATATATATAATAAGATGATTAAATTTTCTTGAAAGCAAACCTATCTCATCATCAGATAAAATTTCTATTTCTGTTGACCAATTACCTTTTTCTACTTGGTTTATAGCAAAAGATAGATTATTTATTGGCTTTATAATAGATTTTGCAATGGTTTTAGAAAGAGCATAAGAACATAATAAACCTATGAATGTTAAAAGTATTAATGATATAATAAGTAATTCTTTATTTTTAATTAAATCCTTTAAGTATATATCAGCAACTATGTTCCACTCTAATTTGCTATGATATAGCATAAGTGTTAATTTATCTTCTTTTCTATTATTTATTATCTTTATAGAATCTGTTGAATCAGCAAATTCTAAGTTTTTTCTAAGATTGAAAATATTATCAGAAATTTCATTTTGATTAGATGAGGAAACTATAAAACCTTCATCATTAATCAAAAAGAAATCAGAGAATTTACTATAATTATCATTGGTATAGTTTGTAGATAGAGTAGATTCGTCAACAAAGATTTCTAAAGATCCAATTAGTTTTCCTGTATGCATATTAAAAATTTGTTTTATTGTATAAAGATAATACTTTCCGGTTGTATCAGAAATAGCACCATACCATTTGTTAAACTCCATATCATAATTTACAAAACTAATAAGTTTATTATTTGTTTTAAATGCAAAGTTATCAATAGAATGTAATATAACTCCGGATATAACAGAATTTTTGTACATACTGTTATCTATAGCTCTTTGAACATTTAATATATCTGCTTCACTAGGATAGATATTATTTATACTACAATTAGTTAGTATATTTTGAACTTCTGAATCAATAATAATTCCGGTGGCGCTCGATTCAGCAGAATTTAAAACTATGTTAGTTTGATTACCTATTATCTCAAGTGTATCTAATTCTCTAGATATAGAATTACTCTTTATAGTGTTATATGAAATAAAATATGCTATAAAAATCAGAAGTAATATGATTGATAAAGTTACACAAAATGAGAAATAGAATACTTTATCTTTGATTGATTTAAATTTAAAAAAGTTAATTTCCATAAAGCAAGCTCCAAATAAATTCTAAAAATAGTACAATGTACATCAAAAATAATACATTTAATCCCATTAATGTAAATGTTAACATAGAATCATAGAAAATGAAAGGTAGGGAGAGGTTTTATGAGAAAAAAAATTATTGGCTTAGTTTTAGCTGCGATTACTATGACTTCATTAGTTGGATGTGGAAATAAAGGTTCCAACATGAGTAGTGAAGGAGGCGATATTGTAACTATAAAGGTGCTATCAAGATATAGTAGTGACCAAGGACCAGATGACATTGTTTTTAATAGTAGAATAGAGAGCTTCATGGATGAAAATCCTAATATTAAAGTTGAACATGAAGCTATTGGTGATGAAGCAACATATAACAATATGTTTAAAACATCTATAGCAACAGGGGATGCTCCAGATATCTTTGTTAATTACGGGGGAACTCAATTCCAAGATTATGTTGAAAGTGGATTATTCTATGATTTAAGCAAAGTGGCTGCTGAGGATAAGGAATGGGCTGATAAGTATATTCCAACAATGTTAGATGCATGGAAATATGAAGATATAGAAGGGTTCTATGGAGTTCCAGTAGCATGTTTTGCTACAGGAGTTTATTATAACAAAGATTTATTTGCACAAAATGGTTTAGAGGTACCTAAGACTATAGAAGAATTTGAAAAAGTATGTGATGCATTTATGTCAAAAGGAATTACACCATTTGCTTTAGGTGACAAAGACAACTTTAGAGGTGCACATCTTTTAGCAAATTTAATATTAAAAAGAGAAAATTTTGATTATACAAAGTCTGTTATTGATGGAGAAACTAAGTGGAATGATACAGCTATGAAGGAAGTATTTGAAGTAATGTCTAGCTGGCAAAAGAAAGGTTACTTAGGAGATAATATTACAACATTAGATGCAACAGGTGAACAAGCTTTATTCTTAAACGGTGAGACTCCAATGCATATAAATGGATCATGGTTTATGACACAAATTAGTGAAGCTGAAAATCCAGAGAGATTTGGATTTATACCATTCCCTTATTTTGAAAAGTATCCAGAATACAAAAACAACTGGCATTCAGGAACTTCAGAAGGAATAAGTATATCTGCTAATAATGGTGAAGAAAGATTAGAAGCATCAATTAAATTATTAAAATATTTAACAGATGCGGATGCATACAATGAATCACAAAAAATTGCTAAAGGTGGAATTTTCCCTGTTACTACAATGGAAGAAATTGATGATATTACACCAATAGCTAAAGAGTTTAATGAGGTTTTTGTTGATGTTCAAGATACTAAATTAGAGCCAGGAGATTATGCTAAAAATCCACAATTAAGAGAAGAAATAAGAGATGCTATACAAGGTATGTTTGCTGGAACTAGCGTAGATGATACTTTAGCTAGAATACAAAAAGTAACAGATATGCAGTAAGTTTGGAGACAAGCTTTTAATAGGAGGGTCGTGGAAAATACGACCCGCTTTATCTAGTATTAAGGGAACTAGGGAGGTTAAAAAATGAGAAGGGTCGTAACAGAAAATCAGCAATCAATAGAAGAAAATTTAGAAAAAATCAATATAAAAAGTAAAAAGAATAATAATCTTAAGAAATCTAAGCTAAAGAAAATTCTAAAAAATAATACTGTTTTTATAGCGTTTTTACTTCCAGCAATTTTTATATATACATTTTTTTATATTGCGCCTGTATTTAAGTCATTTTATTTATCATTTGTAAAGTGGAATGGAATTCCAGCTATTTCTAAGGAGTTTGTGGGTTTACAAAATTTTATTAATATATTTAAAGATCCAGCATTTTATAATGCTTTAAAAAATGTAGCAGTTTTTATAGGAGTAAGTTTTCTTATAATTATGCCATTTGCGTACTTACTAGCTTTAATGGTTAGCAGTAAATACATTAAAGGAAAGAGATTTTTTAAAACAGTCTATTTCCTACCATCAATATTACCAAGTGCTGCAACAGGGTTAATGTGGACATTAATTTTATATAAATCAGGTGGAGCATTAAATACATTGTTAATGAAAATAGGTCTAGGAATGGCGCAACAAGACTGGTTAGGCAATCCTAAGATTGCAATATTTACTGTTGCATTGGTAAATGCATGGGTATTTATAGGATATAATATGATTATTTTTATAGCAGGATTAACTAATATATCAGATGACTTAATAGAAGCTGCTAAAATAGATGGGGCTGATGGATTTAAAGAGCAAATACACATAGTTTTACCTTTAATGAAAGAAAGTTTCAAAATATTCTCAGTATTGTCTATAGTAGGATCATTCAAGGTTTTTGACATAATTTACGTTATGACTGGTGGAGGGCCAGGGGGAGCTACAGATGTTCCAGTAACATTATTGTATGACCAGGCGTTTAAATATAACAACTTTGGATATGGTAGTTCAATAGGTATGTTAATATTAATAGCATCAATAATATGTACGTTAATATTAAATAGAGTATTTAAAGAGAAAGAATATGCGTAAAGGGGGGAACAGAATATGCTAAATAATAAAGAAAATAAAATAATAAAGTATCTTATGTACGTATGTGCGATAATATGGGCTATTTTAAGTATTGCACCATTGATTTTTACATTAATATCATCATTTAAAAGCACTAACGAAATATATGGTAATGCATTTTCACTTCCTAATAGTATAGATTTTACTAACTATCAAACTGCAATGGAGAAGGCGAATATTTCAACTGCCATATTTAATTCATTTTTCTTATCTATATCAACAACTGTTTTAGTAGTATTACTTTCAACATTAGTTGCTTATGTAATAACAAGAACAGGATTTAAACTTAGAAATTTAGTTTTGACATATTTCGTAATAGGGTTAACAATTCCAATGCATACAACAATAATTCCAATAGCAGATATTATAAATAGATATGGATTTAAGAACAAACTTATACCACTTATATTCCTTTATGCAACGTTCCAATTACCGTTTGCGGTAATAATGATGACTGGGTATATGAAGGGCATAAGCAAAGAAATTGATGAAGCCGCTACAATTGATGGTTGTGGAAGATTAAGATTGTTATTTAGAATATTATTACCACTTAGTAAGCCAGCAGCAGCTACAGTATCAATATTTACATTCTTAGGTGTATATAATGAGTTTATATTTGCTCTTATGTTCTTAACTGATAAGTCAAAATATAATATCTCAGTAGCACTTATGAGCTTAAATGGAAGATATTCATCAGATAAAGGTGCAATATTCGCAGCTATAAGTATGTTTATAATACCAATTATTGTGATTTATGTTCTGTGCCAAAAGCATGTTGAAAAAGGTATTACAGCAGGAGCTGTTAAAGGATAAATTATTATAAAATTAAGGTTAGAGGAGAATTATTATGGGATATAAGACAAGAAGTAGGCAAATACATTTAGATTTTCATACAAGTCCATTAATAGAAGGTATAGGTAAAGATTTTAATAAAGAAGAATTTGGAGAAATATTAGAAAAAGCTAGGGTTAATTCTATAACTTGCTTTGCTAGATGTCATCATGGATATTTATATTATGATTCAAAGATTAATAAGGAAAGAATTCATCCGCATCTTGCTAATAAGAATTTGTTAAAAGAACAAATAGAAGCATGTCATGAAAGAGGAATTAAAGCACCAATATACTTACCAGTTCAGTGGGACAAGTTCACTTATGATGAGCATCCAGAATGGGTTTCTAAAGATATAGATGGTAGCATAATAAAAGGTGAGGGTGGAAAACCAGGGTTTTATGAGTTTTTATGTGTAAATAATGAATATAGAACATTTTTAAAGAATCATGTAAGAGAAATATTAGAAATGTTCCCAGAGTGTGACGGATTATTTTTTGATATAGTTATGGTAGTTCCTTGCGCTTGTGAAAAGTGTAAAAAGAGTATGGAAGAACAGGGGATTGACTACACAATAAGAGGAGAAAGATTAAAGTTCTCTGAAAAGATGCTTAATGAATTTAAGAAAGAAATGACTGAATTTATTAATGAAATAAATCCAAGTGTAACTATATTCTATAATGGTTCACATATAAGTCCACAACTTAAAGGTGGAATAGATAATTATAGTCATATTGAAATTGAGTCATTGCCAAGTGGAGGATGGGGATACATGCATTTCCCTACAACTGTTAGATATGCTAGAAATTTAGGGAAGGATTGCTTAGGGATGACAGGAAAGTTCCACACTTATTGGGGAGATTTCCACTCATTTAAAAATTTAGCTGCACTTCAATATGAATGCTTCCATATGCTAGCGCAAAATACAAAATGCTCTATTGGAGATCAATTAGATCCTAATGGAAAGATATCTAAGGAAGTCTATGATTTAATTGGTAAAGTTTATAGTGAAGTTGAAAAGAAAGAACCTTGGTGTGAAGATGCAAAGGCAGTTTGTGAGATAGCAGTATTTACCCCAGAAGAATTTATAGACTATGATTCAAAAAGTCCATTTGGGTTAAAACCTTCAATAACTGGAGTAACTAGAATGTTACAAGAAGCGTCACTTCAATTTGATATTATTGATAGTTCTATGGAGTTTAGTAAATATAAATTGTTAGTATTACCAGAAGAAAGGGTAATAGTAAATGATGATTTCAAGAATAAAATAGAGAAATTTATCAAAGATGGTGGTAAAATAATAGCTGTATATGAAGGTGGACTAAATGAAGAGAAAACTAGATTTAATATACCATCTTTAAAAGTAAAATATGAAGGTAAAGGAGAATTTACTCCAACATTTGTAGTACCAGAAGGCAAAATATCTAAAGATTTATATAATACAGAATATGTTATGTATGAGGATTCATCAAAGGTTTCTGTAGAAGAAGGTGGAGAGGTACTATGTAACTCAATAGAGCCTTATTTCAATAGAACACCAGAACATTTTTGCTCTCATCAACATGCACCAAGCTCAGGGAAAATATATGGACCAGCTATTATAAAGGGGGATAATTCAATATACTTTGCTCATAAGATATTCTCTCAATATCATAACTATGGATCTGTTTGGTGTAAGAAGTTATTTATTAATGCTATAGATATATTATTAGAAAATAGATTAGTTAATCATAATGGACCTAGCACTATAATAAGCACTTTAAATGAGCAGGAAAATGAAAATAGATATGTACTTCACCTACTTCATTATATTCCAGAAAGAAGATGTCAAAGGATAGATGTAATCGAAGATGTAATACCTCTATATAACTTAGAAATGAAGTTGAATTTAGACAAATTACCTAAGAGTGTTACATTAGTTCCACAAAATGAAGAGGTTAAGTTTAGTGTTATAGATGGAACTTTAGAGTTTACAGTAGATAAGATAAATGGTCATCAGATGGTGGAGATAAACTATTAAAGGGAAGTAAGAGTTATGAAAAAAGTAATTTCAATCGATATAGGCGGGACTTTTATAAAATATGGACTTGTAAATGAAGCTGGAACAGTTCTATGTAAAGATAAGAGAGCGACAGTAAAAAGTGGAGCAGAAGACTTTGTTAATGAACTATGTGAAATAGTAAATTTATATAATGATCATAGTGATGTTTTAGGAGTATCAATTAGTATGCCAGGCTTTATTAATAATAGAGCTGGAATACCTATAGCATGTAGTCATTTAAGATTTATAGAAAATTATAAGCTACAGGATGAATTAGCTTCTAGAACTAACTTAGAAGTTAGAGTTGAGAATGATGCTAATTGTGTTGCTTTAGCAGAAAAGTTCAGCGGAAATGCTACAGAATGTGAAGATTTTATATGTGTAACTATAGGAACTGGGATAGGTGGAGGAATTTACTTAAATAATAAGCTTATAAGAGGTAAGCAATTCAAAGGTGGAGAGTTCTGTTATATGATGACTAAAGATAAGGAAGGTCATCAAATACTTAGTCAAAATTCTTCAATAACAGCTCTTATAGATATGTATAAAGAATATAAAAAGCTTGATAAAACTGTTGAAGTTTTAGGCGATGAAATTTTCAAAGAAGCTGAAACTGATGAAAATGTAGAAAATATTATTCATGAATGGTATGGAAATATAGCTAGAATGATATTTAATCTTTCATCAATATTAAATCCAGAAAAGATTTTAATCGGTGGAGGAGTTAGTGCTAGAGAAGATTTAATTTATCAGCTTGAGAATGCTTTAAAAGAAATTCCTTGGTGGCATTTTGTAGAGTGTAAATTAGAGAAATGTAAGCATGAAAATGATGCTGGTCTAATAGGAGCAGCATATAATTTCATAAATCCTTAATACTCAAAATAAAGATAAAGAGATATATAATTCTCTTTATCTTTATTTTATTTCTAGGAAAAAATAAGGATACTTTCATTTTATGAAAATAATAAAGAATGATATATAATAAAATTAATATTAGTAAGACTAATTACATAAAGGTTATTATGTAATTATATTATTAAGTTAGATAAAAGATGTTTAGATAAAAGGAGTATAGAATGAATCAGAAGGAAAGAATGTTAGCAGGATTGCCATACAGGGCATGGTTAGATGGATTAAGAGAAGAGAGAATGGAAAATAAGTTAAAGATACATGAATATAATTTAACTCGTCCAGATGATAAGAAAAAGATGAAAGAAATGATAAAAAATATACTTGGAAAGACAGGAGAAGATGTTTGTGTAGAACAACCTTTCCGTTGTGATTATGGTAAAAATATAGAGGTAGGGAATAATTTCTTTGCTAATTATAATTGTGTAATATTAGATGTTGCAAAGGTAACAATTGGGAAAAATGTTATGTTTGCTCCTAATGTATCAATTTATACGGCAGGACATCCAATACATCCCGAATCAAGAAATTCAGGATATGAATATGGAATTCCTGTTACTATTGGTGATAATGTATGGGTAGGAGGCAGCGTTGTAATAAATCCAGGAGTTAAGATTGGTAATAATGTTGTAATTGGATCTGGAAGTGTTGTCACAAAGGACATACCTGATAATGTTATAGCTGTAGGAAATCCATGTAGAGTAATAAGAGAAATAACGGAAGAAGATAGAAAGTATTATTATAGAAATAACGAATTTGATGTTGATGATTATTAAATAGTAAGACCAGGGAGTTTTTAGAAAACTTTCTGGTCTTTAATTTTAGTAGAATTAATTAATAAAATCAAATATATTGACTGTCAAAATATTTTTCTTTAAAATAATAGCAGATGGTATGTGAAAATACATACATTTTAGGAGGACTTATATGAGTAAGAAAAAAAAGATAGTGATATCAATTATTGCATTAATAATAGTACTAATAGTGGGGGCATTAGGTTTTGTGGGTAATTATTTCTTTGAATATGCTCTACTTAGACAAGAAGGAATAGTAACTGCAGCAAACGTAGATCCAAATGCACCTGAATCAGTAGAAACTATGGCTGAAGTAGCTAATAAAGAAAAATCTAGAGAAGAAGTGGACAAGTGGTTGGATGATGTAAAAACTGAAGAAGCAACTATAGAATCAGAAGATGGTTTAAAGCTTTGGGGAAAGATTTATTTTCAAGAAAAAAAGACTGATAAGTGGGTAATAATAGCTCATGGATATACTTCAAGTCATGAAGATATTCAACCAATAGCTTTAAATTTCTATAATCAGGGATATAATGTTTTAACTCCAGATATGAGAGCTCATGGAAATAGTGAAGGTAAATTTATAGGTATGGGATAGTTAGATAGAAAAGATATGTTAAAATGGATAAATTACGTAGTAGAGCGTGATGCTAACTCTCAAGTGGTATTATACGGTGAGTCTATGGGTGGAGCTACAGTTATGATGGTATCAGGCGAAGAGCTACCAACTAACGTTAAAGCTATTGTAGAAGATTGTGGATATACGTCTGTTTGGGAGATGTTTGAAGCACAATTATATGAAAGATTTGAACTTCCATCATTCCCTATTTTAAATGCAGCTAAGGCTGTTACACAAATAAGAGCTAAATATGACATTAGCAAAGCTTCAGCTTTAGAACAAGTTAAAAAATCTACTACTCCAATGTTGTTTACACATGGAGGAGATGATACATATGTACCAACTGAAATGATTTATAGATTATATGAAGCAGCTACTTGTGAAAAGGACATGCTAGTAATCGATGGAGCAGGTCATGGTGCAGCACCGGATGTTGATCCAGAAACTTATTACGAGAAAGTATTTAGTTTCTTAAGTAAATATGTTAAATAATTATATGTATAATAAATAGTTTAAGATATAAGGGCTTGTCTGAAAATGATAAGTCCTTAATCGTATATTAAAGAAATACCGTGCATTGATAAAAATTATACTGTGCTATTTATAGATAAATAAAAATAATTAATAATGTGTAAAATTTAATATCAAGAATTAAATTAAAGTTTAAATTTGATATAATAATTCTAATAAACTAATCTTACAGTTTTAGAGGTGTGAAATGAGAGAAAATTTTAGATTCAAAGATAGTGATGGTGTAGAATTAAATGTGTATAAGTGGATTCCAAGTGGGGAGATTAAAGGGATAGTACAAATTTCACATGGAATGACGGAGAATGTTTTAAGATATGATGAATTTGCAAACCATTTAAATAACGAAGGGTTTATTGTGTATGGACATGATCATAGGGGGCATGGGTTAACTGCAAAAACTAAAGACGAACGTGGATATATAGCCGATAATGAAGGGTTTGATTGGTTAGTTAGGGATTTATATGAGATAATTAATGCTGTTAAAGAAGAGAACAAGGGATTACCTATTTATTTATTTGGACATAGTATGGGGTCTTTTATTAGCCAAAGATTTATAGAGTTGCATGGAAATGAAATAGATGGTGTAATTCTTTCAGGAAGCAATGGTGAACCAACTAAATTAGCACCACTAGGAATAGTACTATCAAATATAGAAATAAAGTTATTTGGAAGAAAGCATACAAGTAAAATGATGGACAAGTTATCTTTTGGTGATTTTAATAGAAAGTTTAAACCTAATAGAACTCCATATGACTGGTTATGTAGTGTAGAAGAAGAGGTTGATAAATATATTGATAATGAATATTGTGGTTTTGTATGCTCAGCATCATTTTATTATGATCTTTTAAGAGGATTAAAAGCAATTCATAAAGATGAAAACTTCAATTCTATACCTAAAGATTTACCAATATACATTTTAGCTGGAGATATGGACCCTGTAGGATTCTTTGGTAAGGGAATATTAAATTTATATAATAAGCTAAAATCAACTGGAATTAAAGATGTTAATTATAAGCTTTATAAAGATAAAAGACATGAGATATTAAATGAAGATAATAAAGTTGAAGTAATGAATGATATATCAAATTGGTTATTTGATAAGATAGGTAGTTACAAAAATAATTATGAATTTGTTAGATAAATTTATATTTTAGATATTTAAGCACTATTCCTACGGGAATAGATGCTTTTTTTATTTGCAGTTAAATTCTATGCAAATGCAAAATAGAACTCTTGATTCCTTTGATGATATTCCTAAATTTGATGAGGACAATAATAATCAAAAAGTCCCATAATTAACAATTAAAATTGTAAACGTTAAAAACTATAATAGTTTATAAGGTGGATATAAAAGTTATTAGAGGGGGAAGGGATAATGAGATACGGATACTTTGATAATGAGAATAGAGAATATGTAATAGACAAGCTAGACATACCAACTTCATGGACAAACTATCTTGGAGTACGTGATATGTGTACTGTAATTAATCATACAGCAGGAGGATATACTTTTTATAAATCTCCAGAATATCACAGAGTAACAAGGTTTAGACCTAATGCTATACCTATGGATAGGCCTGGTCATTACGTTTATTTAAGAGATGATGAAAGCAGTGATTATTGGAGTGTTTCTTGGCAACCAGTAGGTAAATCTTTTGATGAAGCAAAATATAAATGCCGTCATGGTATGTCTTATACAGTTTATGAGTGTGACTATAAAGGAATTCATGCTGAGCAAAAACTAAGTGTTCCTATAGATGATCCAGTAGAATTATGGGATGTAAAGATTAAGAATAACTCAGATAAAGAAAGAAATCTTAGCGTATTTTCTTACCTAGAATTTTCATTTCATCATATAGAAATGGATAATAAAAACTTCCAAATGAGTATGTATGCATCGGGTTCATCATATGAAGATGGAATCATAGAAAATGACTTATTTTATGAAGAGTTTGGGTATCAATACTTTACAGCTAATTTTGAAGCAGATAGCTTTGATTGCTTAAGAGATAAATTTATCGGTTCATACAGAACAGAAGATAATCCTATAGCAGTTGAAAAAGGAGTATGTAGTGGAAGTTTCGAAAAGGGGAACAATCACTGTGGAGCTCTTCATAAGAGGATTACTTTAGCCCCAGGAGAAGAGATTAGAATAGTATTTATGCTTGGAGAAGGCAAAAGAGAAGTTGGAAAAGGAATTCGTGAAAAGTATAGTAACTTAGAAAATGTTGATAAAGCATACCAAGCTTTAGGTGATTTTTGGAATGAAAAGTTTGAAGCGCTTCAAATAGATACCCCTAATGAAGGTATGAATACTTTGATAAATACATGGACTCTATATCAAGCTGAAATTAATGTTATGTTTTCAAGATTTGCTTCATTTATTGAAGTAGGTGGAAGAACAGGCCTTGGATATAGAGATACTTCGCAAGATGCTATGACAGTACCGCATTCAAATCCAGAGAAATGTAAGCAAAGGATAGTAGAACTTTTAAGAGGTCTTGTATCAAAAGGGTATGGATTACATTTATTCCAACCGGAATGGTTTGATCCAGACACAGATGTAAAACCATTTAAGTCACCAACAGTAGTACCTACACCAAAGGTTTCAGATATGATACATGGTCTAGAGGATACTTGTTCAGATGATGCATTATGGCTTATACCAACAATTGTTGAGTATATAAAGGAAACAGGAGAAGTAGAATTTTTAGATGAGGAATTAACATATGCTGATGGAGGCAAGGGGACTGTTTATGAGCATATGACAAAGATATTAGACTTTTCAGCAGAGCAAGTAGGAGCAACAGGGGTTTGTAAGGGACTGCGTGCAGATTGGAATGACTGCTTAAACTTAGGTGGTGGAGAAAGTGCATTAGTATCCTTCTTACATTACCATGCAATAAATAATTTTTTAGAGATAGCAATACTTAAAGATAGAAGAGAAGACATAGAGAAATATGAAGCTATGTTACAAAAGGTAAAGAATGTTTGTGATGAAGTGCTTTGGGACCAAGAATGGTATATTCGAGGTATAACTAAAAATGGTTCTAAGATTGGAACTATGGAAGATGAAGAAGGCAAAATTCACCTAGAATCAAACTCATGGGCAGTTTTATCTGGAGCAGCACCTAAAGATAAAGGAATTAAGGCTATGGATTCAGTATATAAATACTTATTTACCCCTTATGGAATTATGTTAAATTCACCAGCATATACAAAGCCAAATGAAGATATAGGATTTGTAACTAGGGTATATCCAGGACTTAAGGAAAATGCATCAATATTTAGTCATCCAAACCCTTGGGCATGGGCAGCAGAATGTAAATTAGGACGTGGTGATAGAGCTATGGAATTTTACAATGCCCTTTGCCCATATTATCAAAATGATATGATAGAAATAAGAGAGGCTGAGCCATATTCATACTGTCAATTTATTATGGGAAAAGCTCATACAGCTTTCGGAAGAGCTAGACATCCATTTATGACAGGTACTGGAGGATGGGCATATTTTTCAGCTACTAGATATATGTTAGGAATTAGACCTCAATTTGATGAGTTAATTATTGATCCTTGTATTCCAGGAGAATGGAATGGATTTAAAGCTCAAAGAAAGTGGAGGGGAGCAACTTATAAAATAGAAGTAGAAAATCCAAGTCATGTTATGAAAGGCATTAAAGAGATATCCGTAGATGGAATAAAAGTAGATAAAATTAATATAGGAGAAGATGGAAGAACCTATAATGTAAAAGTAGTAATGGGATAATGAGGAGGATGGTTTTATGATAAAGTTTGGCACTGGCGGTTGGAGAGCTATAATTGGAGATGACTTTACTAGAGAAAATATTCAAAAACTATCTAAAGCATTGGCCATGAAGATGAAGGATGAAGGAGAAATTTCCAAGGGAATATGTATAGGGTATGACAGGAGATTTCTTTCGAAGGAATCAGCTATGTGGGCTATTGAAGTTTTCGCATATGAAGGAATTAAGAGTTATTTTATAAATAGATCATCACCAACCCCGTTAATTATGTATTATGTAATGAAAGAAGAGCTTCCTTATGGAATGATGATAACTGCTAGCCATAATCCAGCTATCTATAATGGAATAAAAGTTTTTACTTATGGGGGCAGAGATGCTAATGAAACTCAAACAAAAGAAATAGAAAAATATATAAGTGAAGTAGAAAAAGATTGCGAAGAAGGAAATAAAGTAAAAATATTAGAATATGATAAGGCTTTAGCAAATGGATATGTAGTAGAGTTTAATCCTCTTAATGACTATATAGATAATATTATAAAAGAAGTAAATATTGAAGCTATAAGAGAGAGTAAGCTTAGAGTTGTGTTAGACCCTATGTATGGAGTGAGTCAAACATCATTAAAAACAATTCTTTCTATTGCTCGCTGTGATGTTGAAGTAATCCATGAAAGACATGATACTTTATTTGGAGGAAAGCTTCCATCACCATCGGCTGCAACATTACGTACATTACAAAACTATGTTATAGATTATAAATATGACATAGGAATAGCTACAGATGGAGATGCTGATAGAATTGGAGTTATTGATGATGAAGGTAAGTTCCTTCATCCCAATGAAATACTAGTATTATTATATTATTATCTAGTTAAATATAAGGGGTGGTCAGGTCCTGTAGTTCGCAATATAGCTACAACTCATATGCTAGATAAGGTTGCATTAGGCTTTGAAGAGAAGTGCTATGAAGTACCGGTAGGGTTTAAGCACATTTCAGCAAAGATGCAAGAAACTAATGCTATTATTGGTGGGGAATCATCAGGAGGACTTACTGTAAGAGGACACATAAATGGTAAGGATGGAATTTATGCAGCAGCTTTATTAGTAGAAATGATAGCTGTAACAGGTAAGAAGTTATCTAAAATAGTAAAAGAGATACAAGATGAATTTGGAAGTTTATATATGGCTGAAAGAGATTATAAATTTAGCCAAGAAAAGAAGGATGAGATTTATGATATTCTTCTAATTCAAAAGAAACTCCCAGATATGGAGTTAGAAATAGATCATGTATCATATTTAGATGGATGTAAGATATACTTTAAAAATGGGGGATGGATAATTGCAAGGTTCTCAGGAACAGAGCCATTATTAAGGATATTCTGTGAAATGGATTCAGAAAAGAAGTCAGAAGACTTATGTGATAAGTTTGCAAAATTTCTTGAAATATAAATTTTTTATTTAGGTCTCCTCAACTTATTATACCGGCATCGGAAAACTAAGGTTTTCTGGTGCCTTTTTAATTATAATTGATAGTCTATAGAAAGAAAAGCTATGAGATACAGGAAGATTCGAACAGTAATAGGAAAATATGGTATAATTATACAAAGGGTGAGGTGGATAAAATTTGGGAGAGAAAAAGGTAAAGGGACGAAAATCATTAAATAGAAAGATAGTATTGTTTTGTATTTTTTGTTGGGTTGTACCTATAATTATTATCTTTGTATCTATGACGACATCGTATAAAGATAATATTGAAAAAAAACTTGTAAATATATTTATAGAAA
The DNA here is from genome assembly GCF_014287825.1 of Clostridium hominis. NCBI lineage: Bacteria > Bacillati > Bacillota > Clostridia > Eubacteriales > Clostridiaceae > Clostridium > Clostridium hominis. The sequence goes on along the minus strand of NZ_JACOOO010000004.1, from coordinate 243,079 downwards.
AATTAAGGAGTACAGATGTATTTTTATCTAACCATTTAGACGAAGCTATAGAGAGTATTAGGAAACCTTCATATGAATATTACTTAGAAAAAGCATGGAACAAGTATGTATTGGAAGGAAGTAGTGGAAGAAATGATTGTTATACAACTATTAGTAGCAATTTAAGGAATAAGTTTTATTGGGATAAGAGGTTTAACGTTTGTAGTTTTTATATTGAAGGAGAAGTTGAACCATTTACTTATTTATCTAGCAGCAATATATCTATGAAAAGTTATATGGAAGAAATTCATGGAAGAGTACAAGAAATTAGGGACATGGACTCGTCATATACACAAATTATTGTGGATAATGGAAGAGTTTTTATAGTTAGAAATGTTTATACTACGAATAATTATGAAAAGTTTGGAACATTAGTTTTAGAGCTAAATATTAAGAATATATTTGAGGATATTTCATTAGATGAAGGACAGTCCTTAGCATTTTGTGTAAATAATCCTAATGCTTTTGTGTCTAATGAAAATTTCCTAGAAGATGAAAGTAAAAAGAATATAGCTGATGAGATTTTAACTCAGTATTCGGTAAATGATAGAAATAAGATAATTATTAAAAATAACAATGATTATTATGGTTACTTTTTAGAAGCTAAGCATGATGATTATCATTTAGGTATTTTATTAACTGTGGATAAAATAGTAGTAGATGCAGAGATGAACTATTTATATGGAATGATTTTTATATTATTATTAATAACCTTACCGGTACTTATAATAATAATATTTTTTTTAAGAAATCAGATTACAGCTCCTATCGATAAATTGGTGGAAGCTGCAAAAGACATAGAAAGTGGAAAGCTTGGGGTTACGGTTTCAGGGGGAGATATGCCAAATAAAGAGTTTAAGTATTTGCAACATTCTTTTAATAAGATGTCTAGGCAGGTACAGTATCTTTTTAATTATGCATATGATGAAAAGTTAGCAAGGAAGGATGCTAAGATTTTAGCATTACAAGCACAAATAAATCCTCACTTTTTAAATAACACTTTAGAGATTATGAATTGGCAAGCTAGAATGGCAGGAGATGAAACTATTTCCAATATGATTGAGGCATTAGGAACAGTGCTAGATTACCATATGGATAGAGAGGATAAGCGTCTTATAAGATTATCAGAGGAATTAAGATGTGTTGATGCTTATTTTTATATTATTTCAATGAGATTTGGAAAGAGGTTAGTGGTAGAAAAAGAAATTGATGAAGAACTATTACAATCTATGGTTCCTCAGCTTATACTTCAGCCTATTTTAGAAAATGCTGTAGTTCATGGAATAGAAACAGTAAGTACAGGAGTTATTACTTTAAAGATATATCATGATGATATAAAGATTTATATAGAGATTATTAATACAGGAAAGCCTATGAGTGAAGAAGATAAGGATAGGATAAATAAGATATTATCAAATGATCCAGATGCAATTAAGCCAGTTCCAGGTAAACATGCGTCTTTAGGAATTCGTAATGTAAATGAGAGAATTAAGCTTATATATGGTAAAAAATATGGTTTAACAATAGAGCCAATAGAAGAGGGAAAGACAAGATCATTAATATGTATTCCATATCATGAAGAGCTTGATGAGGAGATGGATGACATGATTTCAAAGATAACAATATTAGGCAAATAATATCAATTAGGTGCAATGAAAAGGTTAGCAATACTCTGTATAATAAAAGTATATAAAGAAACAAAAACAAATTAAAGAAAATAAAAGGTTAAGGGGGAGTTTATTAAATGCTTAAAACTAAAAAGGTTTTAGCAGCAATTATTGCTGCAACTATGGTTGCTACAGTATTTACAGGGTGTGGAAGTAGTTCAACTGGTGACAGTGGAACAGGAACTGGTACAGAAACAGGAAATGATACTAAGGTAGAAAAAGTTACTTTAAACACAGTATCTATGTTTGGAGGAACAGATCCAAATGCTGAGGTTTATCAAGAAATCAATAAAGAGTTTATGGCTGCAAACGAAAACATAACAATTGAAGATAACTCTCAATCTTCTGATGAAGAGTGGAAGGCTAAGGTTGCAACAGATTTTGCTTCTGGAAATGAACCAGATGTTATTCAATTCTTTACTGATGCAACTGCAAATGCCATCGTAGCTACAGACAAGCTTATGGCTGTAGAAGATATAAAGAAGGAATATCCAGATTATGCAAAGGATACACTTCCTGCAGCATTAGATGCAGTAACAAATACTGATGGGATTCAAAGAGCAATTCCTACAACAGGATATTGGGAAGGACTTTTCTGTAATAAGGATTTATTTGACCAATACAATATAGAATTACCTACAGATTGGGCTTCTTTAGAAACAGCTATTAAAACATTTAAGGAAAATGGAATTATTCCATTTGCAGTTTCTTTAAATAATGTACCACACTACTTTGTAGAGTACTTAATGCTTTACTCAGCTGGTGAAGAGTCTTATACATCAGTACCTGAAATAGCTCCGGCAGAATGGACAAAAGGCCTTGAAACTTTCAAAACTTTAAGAGACATGGGTGCATTTCCAGAGGATACAGATACAGTTGACGAAGCTTATGTTATCGAATTATTCAATAATAAACAAGCTGCTATGATATTAGATGGTAGCTGGAGAACTGGTGGAGTTACAGACCAAGAGAACACAGTAGTTATATCATTCCCAGGAGTTGAAAATCAAAAGGCTCAAGAGGGTGCTATGGTAGGTGGAATATCTTCAGGATTCTATATTACTAAGAAGGCTTGGGAAGATCCTGCTAAGAGAGAAGCAGCAGTTAAATTTGTAGAAGCTCATACTGGTAAAGAAGGAGTTACCAAGTATTGGATAGCTGGTGGATCAGTTGGTCAAGCAGCTGTAGCAGTGGAACCAGTTGATGGTATGAGTGCATTAGCAGTTAATGCTCTTGAATATAGTAGTTCAGCAAAATCTATATCAGCACCTACAGACTCAAGAATTGACCCAGAAGCATACAAATATATAATTGCGAATGTAGTAAAAATATCTACAGGTGCAGTGTCAGCAGAAGACGTTCTTAACGAAGCATTAAAATTAAGTGCTGAAAGAGCAAATTAATAGTATTACTGCAGAGGGGCACTTAAAACCCCCTCTGCTTTTTTATATCTAATTTAGCTGAATTTAATTATAAATAGAATAGAAAATGATAAATCTTACTTAGATTTTTTATATAAAAAATAAAATAGAAAGGGTGGAAAAGAATGCTATATAGGAAAAAATGGCCACTTATAATATTTTTAGTACCTAGTCTTATATTTTTAGTAATATTTTTATATATTCCATTTCTTAATAACATAAAGAATAGTTTATACGACATGACAACACCGGTATTGCTTCAAGGACAAACTTGGAAGTTTATCGGAATTGAAAACTATAAGAAGATGTTAACAGATCCAGATTTAAGAATAGCGATTTTTAACTCATTAAAGATGATGGCTTTAACTGTTATCTTTCAAGTAGGAATTGCTTTTGTTTTAGCAGTTATGGTAAGTCAAACAAAACGCATGCAACAGTTTTTTAGGACAGTATATTTCTTTCCAGTAGTTATTTCTGCAACTGCCATAGGTTTAATATTTAAATTGTTTTATAACTATAATGGAGGTATGTTAAATCAGTTATTAGAGATGGTTGGAAAAAGCCCAGTTAATTGGTTAAGTCCAGCATTAGCGTTTATCATGGTTGCTATACCTACGATATGGAGCTACGTAGGTTTCTATTTTGTAATTATATTAACAGGACTAAGTGATATTCCAGAAGATATTTATGAAGTTGCATCAATAGATGGTTGTAGCAAGTTTAAGCAAGTATTTTATATAACCTTTCCGATGCTAAGAGGTGTACTTTGCACTTGTGTAGTTTTAGCTGTAACAGGAGCTTTAAAGGTATTCGACTTACCTTGGGTATTAGTTCCTAATGGAGCACCACAAGGATTAACTCACTTCTTAGGAACATACATGTATCAAAGTACCTTTGGAATGAATAACTACGATTATGGTTCAGCTTTAGCAGTGTTAATAGTTATTTTAGGTATTGCAGTTTCTAGAGGTATAAATATTATAGTTAAACCAGAAAATCAAGCATAGGAGGTGTTAGTGAATGGTAGATAATAGTGTAATTGTAGAAAAAACTATTAGAAAAAATAAAACTCAAACCAAAAGAGTTAACAAGAAGAAAGCTAGTGCAAGTAAAGTTATATTATATGCAGTATTAATTTTTTGGGCTGTCACTACTATATTTCCTTTTATATGGGTTATCATAAATTCATTTAAACCATCAGCAGAATTATTAACATCTTCATTTAGCTTACCAAAGGAATTTACCTTAGATAACTATAGAAATGCTTTTAATAATTTAAATATATTGAGAGCTTATGGAATGAGTTTTTTAATATCAGGAAGCGTAACTGTTGGAGTGATAGTGCTATCATCTATGATGGCATTTGCTATGACTAGATATAAATTTAGAGGGAAAGTAATATTAGATGGATTATTAATAGCAAGTCTTATGTTTCCAGTTTTCTCAACTATTATTCCTGTATATCAAATGATGATTAAATGGGGATTATTAAATTCTGCTACGTCAGTTATATTACCTCAAATAGCAAGTAATTTAAGCTTTGCAACAATTGTTATGATGGGATTTATGAGATCAATTCCAATTGATATAGAAGAATCTGCATACATGGAAGGCGCAAATGTCTTTACTGTATTTACAAGAATTATTGTTCCAATTAGTAAACCAGCTATATCTACAGTAGCGATATTTAGTTTTTTATGGTCATATAATGATTTATTTGTACAAACTACAATGATAGGTAAAAGAGCAAATTATCCAGTATGCGCTCTTTTAAATGAGATAAGTTCTAAGTATGGTACTGATTATGGGCTTATGGCTGCATCTGTAACTATTATTTTAATACCAGTATTTATAGTATATTTGCTACTTCAGAAGAACATAATTAAAGGCTTGACAGCAGGAGCAGTTAAAGGATAAAATTTTCTTGATGGGATTATTTGGAAAAAGGAGGGCTATATGTATAAAATTGTAATAATTGATGATGAACCTATTATAGTTGAAGGCTTAAGCAGAACAATGCCTTGGGGTGAATGGGAATGTATTGTTGCAGGAACAGCATATGATGGGTTTGAAGGTCAAAAGCTTATACGAAATATAAAGCCCAATTTAATTATTACAGATATTTCTATGCCAAGAATGAATGGACTAGCTATGATTGCTGGGTTAAAAGGAGAATTTCCAGATATGGAGATATCTATATTAACTGGATTTCGTGATTTTGAATATGCACAAAAAGCTATTCAGTTAGGTGTAACAAGGTTAATATTGAAACCTTCTAACCTTAAAGAAATAGAAGAAGCAGTTAGTACTATGGTTGGGAATTTAAAGAAAAAGAACATTCATAGTGAAGCAGAGGAGTCAGAATCAAATTCAGCAAATAGTTTTATAGTAAAAAATGCATTGAAGTATATTCAAGAAAATTACACTAGAAAGGTAACATTAGCTGAAGTAGCAGAAAAAACTTATGTTAGTCAATGGTATTTAAGTAAGCTATTAAATAAGCATACAGGAAAAAGTTTTTCTGATATCCTTAATCAAATAAGAATTAATGTTGCCAAGGATTTACTTAGAAATCCTTCGATGAGAATAGGAAATATAGCCGAAGAGGTTGGATTTATTGATATGGCTCATTTTTCAAGGGTATTTAAAAAATTTGAAGGATGTTCGGCTAATGAATATAGAAATAAAAATAGTTAAAATTATATAAAGTAAAATATATAAATCGAGGAAATGCATATTAAAATTATGTGTATCCTTGATTTTTTATTTATTATTTTTTATATAATAAGAAAAAGAGGGATAATTATATAAGGGATAAGTTTAAAGAAGAATTAATTAGAGCTTAATGTTATGAATATAAAATATGTATAATTATAAAAAAGAAATTAGGAAAAAATAATTATATAAGCGATACAAATGTAAAAATATAATGTATAATAAAATGTTCTATGCTATTTATTAAATGTGATATATAAATAGTATTAAACAAAGAGAGAAGTAAACTAAAATATACATAAGAGGAGTTGTTAGGAGAATGGTTTTAAAGGATAAAAAAACAAAAATTACATTCCATAGCGGGGTTTTAACAATTGGAGGAACTATAATTGAAGTTGCTTATGAAGATAGTCATATATTCTTTGACTTTGGCTCAGAATACAATCCTGCTGCAAAGGTAAATCCTACAGACTTACAAGGTTTATTAGATGAAAAACTAGTTCCATTTTTAGATAATATGTTTGATCCTAAAATACCTTTAAAGGGATATGAGTCAAAAGAGAATAATTTTAAGAATACCGCAGTATTTTTATCACATATCCATTTAGATCACTCTAAGATAGTTAACTACTTAAATCCAGAAGTACCTCTATATACTTTAGAAGGCACAAAGTCATTATTAAATACATTAAATATAAATAATGATTTTCTTTTCCCACTTTATGAAAATAACGGGATTAAAAATACAAGAGATGTAAATGGGGTTAAAGAAAATGAAGTAGTTCAAGTAGGTAAAATAAAGGTTAAAGTTATGCCCGTAGACCATGATGCTTATGGAGCTTGTGGATTATTTATAGAAACTCCAGATTTAACTATAGCTTATACAGGAGATATAAGATTACATGGTTATAGAAAAAATGATACTTTAAATTTCTGTAAAGAAAGTGAAAACTGTGATGTATTATTAATAGAAGGTGTTAGCGTATCATTCCAAGATTTCGGTGATTCTTTAAGGGGTGGAGAACCAGCTAATGAATCAGAATTAATAGATAAAATTAATAAAATTGTAAATGATAATAAAGGAAAACAAATAACATTTAATTATTATATTGCAAATGTTGAAAGAATTTTAAATATATTAAAAACAAATCCAAGAACAGTGGTTTTAGATTCATACAGTGCATATGTAGTAAAAGAAGCAGCTGGATATGAAGCTTATTACTATGATTTAGATAATAAAGAATACGGATTAAATCCAGAATTAAAGATTGAATTTGAAGAGTTATTAAATGATACAGAAAAATATTTCTGGCAATTAGGAACACTTGCGCTTAAACATTTTAATGAGTTAAAAGAAGGTGGAGTTTATATTCACTGTGATGCACAGCCGTTAGGAGAATTTGACCCGGCATTTGAACCTTTTGTAAAATCTTTTGCTGATAGAAATATTGAGTTTAATAGAGTGGTGTGTAGTGGACATGCTCGTCCATATGATTTAATAGAAATAATTAACTTAATAAAACCTAAGTTATTAGCACCTATTCATTCATATCGTCCAGAAAAACTTTATAACGAAAATGGAGATATGATTTTAGTTGAAAAAGGACAAACGATTTAAAGTACTTAGTACTTTATTTGAAGGGAGACACAAATGAAATTAGCAATATATCAAACAAGTGATTTACATGGTTATGTTTATCCTACTAATTATGTTAAAGATATGGATCTTGGGATTCTTAAGATAGGGAGTTATATATTAAAAGACGAAAAGAATTATGATGCATCTTTAAAAGTTGACTGTGGAGATTTAATTCAAGGATCAGCTTTAGCTCATTATTTATCTAAAAGAAAAATAGAAAAAAATCCTCTAATTCAAGGTTTAGAGTTTATAGGATATGACGCCTATGTTATTGGTAATCATGAGTTTAATTATGGTAAGGATTATTTAATTAACTCTTATAAAGAGGTAGAAAATAAAATAATAAATGCTAATATTGAAGGGTTATCTCTTGAAACCAAGCCTTATAAGATATTTGATTATAGTGGATTTAAGATTGGATGTATTGGATTTACAACATCATTTATACCAAATTGGGAACATGAAAATAATATTAATGGAGTAACTTTCCTAGATCCTGTTGAAGTTTATGGAAAGTATGAAAAAGAGCTAAAAGAAAAAGCAGATTTTATAGTTGTTTGTTATCATGGAGGCTTTGAAAAGAGTTTAGATGGGACTAATACTCCAACAGAAAAGTTAACTAAAGAAAATCAAGCAAGTGAACTTTTAGAAAAGTATGATTCAATAGATATGGTATTAAGCGGACATCAACATAGATCTTTTATCACGAAGATTAATGGAGTGGTTTGTGCACAACCATTACATAATGGACAAAACTTTACTAAGATTGTATTAGATACTGAAAGTAAAGAAGCATCTTATGAATTAATTGACGTATCTAAGTTGAATGATGAAATTAATGAAGAAATAGAAAAGATATTTAATAATGTTCAGCTTGAATTAGAAGATTATCTAAACAATGAAATTGGAGAATTTGATAAAGATATACTTATGGATGATATCTTTATAGCAAGATTAAAAGGACATCCGTTTATAAACTTCTTACATCAAGTACATCTAGATGTTTCAGGTGCAGATTTTTCAGCGTTATCATTATTTGATTCAGCTATTGGCTTTAAAAAGAATGTTTCAATTAGAGATGTTTTAATTAATTATCCATATCCAAATACATTAATGGTGTTAAAGATAAGTGGACATAAATTAAAAGAAGCTATAGAAAAAGCTGCTACATATTTTGTTGTAGAAGATAATGAAGTAAAAATAAGTACTGGATTCCTTGTTCCTAAGGTTCAAAATTATAATTACGATACTTTTGGTGGATTAACTTATGAAATAGATTTATCAAAGGAGTTTGGCAATAGAGTAGTATCTATGAAGAAGGATGGTAAGGAAATTGATTTAAATAAAGAATATACTATAGTTTTAAATAACTATCGTGCAACTAATACTTCAATATATCCTGCGTATGAAAATGCAAAGGTAGTTAAAGAAATAAATGTAGATATAAGTGAATTAATAATAAATTATTTCCAAGAAAATAAAAAAATTAAAGTTCTGGATGAAAGTAATTACACAATTAAATAAAAAAATAATACACGCTAAAGTACAAAGTGAATGTCGATAATGATTCTGTTTCTATACGAAAGAAGAATTATTATCGACATTTATATTTTTTATTTAATATTATAAAAAGGTTTGAAGTAAATTAGTTACGTAGGCATATTTAAAAAGAAATTAGGGAATTATATTTATAGAGAATATTAATTGGAGGTATAGGTTATGGAAAACAATATGGCGTTGGAATATCCAATGTTTTGTTATCAATGTGAACAGACTGCAGGGGGAAAGGGATGCACAAAGCTAGGTGTATGTGGCAAGACTCCAGAAGTAGCAGCACTTCAGGATTTACTTATTTATCAAGCAAAAGGAATAAGCTGCTATGCAAAAGAGATAATTGAAAAGGGAGAGAATTTAGATAAAGATATAGTAAGTTTTATTGAAAATACTTTATTTACTACATTAACAAATGTGAATTTTGATGCAGATGTTCATGTAGAAATGCTTAAACAATCACAAAAGATAAAGGAAGTTTTGAGAAAAAGAGTAGGAAAGATTAAAAATGATACAGAACATGCTACATACAATTTAAGCAGTACAAAATCAGAAATGCTAGAAGATGCTAAAAAAGCAGGAATAATGTATGATCAAGATTTAGATCCTGATATTCGTTCCTTAAGACAAACGATAGTGTATGGGCTCAAAGGAATAAGTGCTTATGGCCATCAAGCGAGAGAACTTGGATATTATGATGACCAAGTAGATAATTTTTATGCAAGAGCATTAGAAGCTACATGCAATGATAGTTTAGGTGTAGAAGAACTAATAAGATGGACGATGAGAACTGGGGATATGAGTGTAGCAGTTATGAAGAAATTAGATGAAGCAAATACTACAGTTTATGACAATCCATCACCCCATAAAGTAAATGTTCATGTAAAAAAAGGACCATTTATAATAGTGTCAGGACATGATTTGAAAGATTTAGAAATGTTGTTAGAACAGACTGAAGGTAAGGGAATAAATATTTATACCCATGGTGAAATGATACCTAGCCATGGCTATCCAGGACTAAAAAAATATTCTCATCTTGTAGGGAATTTTGGTGGTGCCTGGCAAGATCAACAAAAAGAGTTTGATAATATACCTGGATGTATACTTATGACTACTAACTGTCTTATGAGACCAAGAGACACATATAAGGACAGAATTTTTTCAACAAGTGTAGTAGGCTGGGATGGAGTTAAACATATAGGAAAAAATAAAGATGGTAAAAAAGATTTTACTGAAATCATAAATAAAGCTTTAGATCTTGGTGGATACGAAGAAGATCAAGAACCACATGAAATATTAGTAGGATTTGGTCATCATGCAACTTTAAGCAATGCAGAGGCAATAGTTAATGCAGTTAAGGATGGAAAGATAAGACACTTCTTCTTGATTGGTGGATGTGATGGGGCAAGACCAGGTAGAAATTACTACACAGAATTTGCAAAGAAGGTTCCTGAGGATTGTATAATACTAACCTTAGCTTGTGGAAAATATAGATTTAATAAATTAGACTTTGGAGAAGTTGCAGGATTACCAAGACTTTTAGATGTAGGACAATGTAATGATGCTTATTCAGCAGTTAGAATCGCAACAGCACTTGCAGATGCTTTTGGAACAGATGTTAATGGATTACCATTATCAATAATTTTATCTTGGTACGAACAAAAAGCTGTGGCAGATTTACTAGCATTATTATCATTAGGCATAAAAGGAATATACTTAGGTCCTTCACTTCCTGCATTTTTAAGTCCTAATGTACTTCAATATTTAGTTGATACTTTTGATTTAAAACCTATAAGTACAGCGGATGATGATTTAAAGAGTTGCTTAAAGCAAGAAATATAAAAAAATTTACGGCTTTGTTAGATTAAAATATCTAACAGAGCCTATTTTATTTTTAGAAAATTATAATTATGTGAAAAGTATGAGGGAGTGAAAATAATAGTATATATAAAATGCACATTATTTTTTTATAGTAACAAATGTTACAGTGTTTTAATGAAAGATGGTATATTATATGAAATGTAGTCGCTAGTAATAAAGGATAAAGTTTAAATATAAATAAGATTAAAGTTATAAATATAAAGTTAGAAAGTGAGGCAGAAAATATGAATGCTATAGAAGTAATGAATAATGAACATGAAAATATAAGTAGAATGCTTAAGATAGTAAGAATTTGTTGTTTTAAAGTTTTAAAAGATGAAGAAGTTAATTATGAGGATTTCGATAAAATGTTAGAGTTTATAGTTGAGTATGCGGATAAACATCATCATAGAAAAGAGGAAGATATACTTTTTGATAAAATGGTAAAACACTTAGGTGGAACAGCAGAAAAAGTAGTTAAAACGGGAATGCTTGTGGAACATGATTTAGGAAGATTGTATATTAAAGATTTTAGCAGAGCGTTAGAAAATGTTAAAAATGGAAATGAAGAATCAAAGCTAGATCTTATAGCAAATGCTATTTCTTATACGCATCTTTTAGAGAGACATATAGATAAAGAAGATAGAGTAATTTATAAATATGCTGAAAGAGAGTTAGAATCAAGTATTTTAGATTTAGTTAATGAGGAATGTATAGAATTTGAACTTAAAAATAATGATATTAAAGAAAAAAGTATAGATATCTTAGAGGAACTAGAAAGAGAGTATATTGAAGAAGTATAAGGTAAAGTATTGGTAACAATTACAAAAGTACTATTAATAAATAATTTGAAAATATAAGGAGTAGATGAATTATGATAAATAAAGATATGACAATAGGTGAAATTTTAGATATAAATTTTAAAGCAGCAGAAGTATTAATGAGTTTTGGGATGGGGTGCTTGGGATGTCCATCAGCAAGAGTTGAGTCATTAGAACAAGCTTGTAGTATTCACGGATTAAATTTAGATGATGTAGTAGAAAAATTAAATAATTTATAAAATAAAATTTAACTTTGTAACAAGTGTTACAGACCAATTATTAAATAGAATGTAAAATGTGTATATAATATAAATATTTTAATTTTGGAGGAATAGAAATGGAAAATAAAATGTTTTGCTTTCAATGTCAAGAAACAGCTGGATGTACAGGTTGCACTAAGTTTGGAGTATGTGGAAAAAGCCCAGAGCTCGCAAATATGCAGGATTTATTGATATATGTTACTAAAGGTTTATCAGAAGTAACAACAAGATTAAGAAAAGAAGGAAAAACAATAAAAAAAGAAATAAATAATTTTATAACTTTAAATCTTTTTACAACAATAACTAATGCAAATTTTGATAATGAAGTATTTTATAGTAGAGTAAAAGAAACTTTAAGAATAAAGACAGAGTTAATAGCTAAATTAGATAATAAAGAAAATTTATCAGAAGCTGCTTTATGGGATGCTTATTCAAATGAAGAAATGGATAAGAAGGCTGGCTTATTAGAAAAGATAAAAAATGTAGTAAGTGGAACTAAAGAAGTTAAATCATTAGAATTGATATTAAAAGAAAAGTCAAATAGTGGTGAAGTTGGAGTTCTTGCAACTAAGGATGAAGATATAAGAAGCTTAAGAGAACTTATAACTTATGGATTAAAGGGATTATCAGCATATTCTAAACATGCTAATGTTTTAGGTTATGAGGATGAAACAGTAGATGCATTTATGCAAGAAACTTTAGCTAAGCTTTTAGATGACTCATTAACTATTAATGAACTTATTGCTTTAACTTTAGAGACAGGTAAAGTAGGGGTAGATGGTATGGCTTTATTAGATAAAGCTAATACTGAAACTTATGGAAACCCAGAAATAACTAAGGTTAATATAGGGGTAGGAAAAAATCCAGGTATATTAGTATCAGGACATGACTTAAAGGATATAGAAGAGTTATTAATTCAAACTGAAGGAACAGGAGTAGATGTTTATACTCATTCTGAAATGTTACCAGCTCACTACTATCCAAACTTAAAGAAGTACAAGCATTTAGTAGGTAACTATGGAAATGCATGGTGGAAACAAAGAGAAGAATTTGAAAGCTTTAACGGACCAATTTTAATGACTACTAACTGTATAGTACCACCAAAGAATGAAAGCTATAAAGAAAGAATGTATACAACAGGTGCTGCTGGATTTGAAGGTTGTGTTCATATAGAAGCTGATGAAAATGGTAAAAAAGATTTCTCAGCAATAATTGAACAAGCGAAAAAGTGTAATCCTCCAACAGAAATTGAGCAAGGTGAAATTATAGGTGGATTTGCTCATGCACAAGTATTAGCATTAGCAGATCAGGTTGTTGAAGCTGTTAAAACTGGAGCTATAAAGAAATTCTTTGTTATGGCTGGATGTGACGGAAGAGCTAAATCAAGAAACTACTATACAGATTTTGCTAAGGCACTTCCAAAAGATACAGTAATATTAACAGCAGGATGTGCAAAATATAAATATAACAAGTTAGATCTTGGAGATATAAATGGAATTCCAAGAGTATTAGATGCTGGACAATGTAACGATTCATACTCACTAGCTTTAATAGCTTTAAAGCTAAAAGAAGTATTTGAGTTACAAGACATAAATGAATTACCAATAGCTTTTAACATTGCATGGTATGAACAAAAAGCTGTAATAGTATTATTATCACTACTATATTTAGGAGTTAAGAATATTCATTTAGGACCAACTTTACCAGCATTCCTATCACCAAATGTAGCTAAAGTACTTGTTGAAAACTTTGGAATTGGTGGAATAACAAACGTTGAAGATGATTTAAAAATGTTTTTAGAATAATTAATACTATAGGAAATAACAAATAATTTGATTTTTAGCCTTAGGTAACTTATATTAAGTTCTTAAGGCTAAGTAATTTTTTAGTTAATATAGTATTTTTATTTAATAAAAAATAATAATTTAAAAATATTATTGTCAGAATATATTTTATATGATAGTATGTAAACATAAACATGATTTGAATATTGTTAGATTGTTACTGGTTAAGCAGGCAAAACTTTAACTTTTAGTATATAGGCTTTAAATAGATGTATACTATCATTAGTTATTGTTTTGTTTGCTTTTTTTGATGTAAAGGAGGTTATTTAAATTAGAATAGAAAAAATCTTAAATAATAATGTTGTTACGTCTATAAATGATAATAATGAAGAAATAATTGTTATGGGAAAAGGTATTGCTTTCAAAAAGAAAGTAAAAGACATAATTGTGGAAGAAAATATTGAAAAGATATTTACATTATCTAATCCTAATATAAATAATAAATTTATTGATCTAGTAAGCAATATACCTTTAGAGTATACTGTAATTTCTGAAAAGATAATAAGATATGCAAAAGAGAAAACGGGAAAAAAATTTAATGAAAGTATATACATATCTTTAACTGATCATATATATAACGCTATTGAAAGACATAGACAAGGTATTATAGTTACTAATGGATTAAGTTGGGAAACTAAAAGATTATACTCAGAAGAGTATGAGGTAGGGTTAGAAGCTTTAGAAATTATAAAAAAAGAATTTGATATTAATTTAGCGGAAGATGAGGCAGCTTTTATAGCATTACACTTTGTAAATGCAAACCTTAATGAAGAGATGCCTATACTTATGGGGATTACTAAATTGATTCAAGAAATATTAAATATAGTTAAATATAATTTTAATATAGAATTTGATTTAGATTCTTTAAGCTATTATAGATTTGTTACTCATTTAAAGTTTTTTGCACAAAGACTTTTCAATAATAAAATAAATGATAATAACGAAGAAAATGATTTATTTGAGATGGTAAAAGATAAGTATTGTGAAGCGTATAAATGTGTAATAAAAATTCAAAAGTTTATATTAGAAAGATATAAATATGATTTATCTAAAGAAGAAATGCTATATTTAATAATCCATATTCAAAAGTTAATAAGTAATAATTAGGATTATTATCAAGATATAAATATTATTTTAAAGGGGTGATTAAAGTATCAGAGAAATATCTGGTACGAAAATTCAGGATTGTTACTGGTAATGCAGGCAAAACCTTCGATAAAAAAACATATTGGAGGAGAAAAAATGAAATTTGAACAAATAGCAAAAGAAGTGTTGGAAAATGTTGGGGGCAAAGAGAATGTTGCTCACGTTACCCACTGTGTAACAAGGTTAAGATTTAATCTAAAAGATGAATCTAAAGCTAATGTTGACAAGATTAAGAAGATCAAGGGAGTAATGGGAAATGTAAACCAAGGTGGTCAGTTCCAAGTTATTATTGGAAATAATGTATCAGATGTTTACAAAGAGCTTATGAAGTTAGGAAATTTTAAATCAACAAACGAAGATGTTAAAGGTCCTAAAAAGGGTATTATGACATCTGCAATGGATACTATAGCAGGAATATTTACCCCAGTTATACCTGCTATTGCTGGTTGTGCTATGATAAAGGCATTCTTAAGTTTATTTGTGGCCTTTGGATGGATTTCAACAGAAACACAAACTTATTATATTTTAAACTTTATAGGAGATGCGGCATTCTTCTTTTTACCAATTTTATTAGCATATACAGCAGCCATTAAATTTAAGGCTTCACCATACTTAGCAATGGTTATGGGGGCAGTGTTATTACATCCGAATTTTTCAGCATTAGTAAGTGCTGGAGACCCGGTTGCCTTTTTTGGATTACCAGTTAGGCTTGTTAAATATGGCTCATCAGTTATTCCGATAATACTTATAGTTTGGTTAATGTCTTATGTTGAAAGAGTTGTAATTAAGATAGTACCTAAGGCCTTAAGAGTAGTATTTGTACCACTTTTAGTTATTGTTGTTACTGCACCAATTGGATTAATTGCTATTGGACCTTTAGGAGATATTATTGGTGGTGTATTAGCTAATATAATAATGACTATTGATAGTAAAGCAACTTGGGCGCTTCCATTAATTATGGGTGGATTATCACCATTATTAGTAATGACAGGTATGCATTATAGCCTTTACCCAGCTATATTTACTCAATTAGCTACTTCAGGATATCAAACAATTTTTCCAGGGATGTTAGTAGCTAATGTTTGCCAAGGTGCAGCAGCATTATGTGTTAGCGTAAAGAGTAAAAATTCAGATCTTAAACAATTAGCAGCATCAACTGGTGCAACAGCTGTAATTGGAATTACTGAACCTGCTATGTATGGTGTCAATTTAAAACTTAAAAAGCCTTTTTATGCAGTGTTAGCTGGTGGGGCAATTGGTGGTCTTTATGCAGGTATAACAGGAGTAAAAGTATTTACTCCAGGTGGTGCTGCTTTAGTAGGAGTTCCAGCGTACATAGGACCAGAAATTTCTAACATTATTAATATATTAATTGCTTCTGCTATAGGGTTTGTTGTTACTTTTGCATTAACTTGGATTTTAGGTTTTGAAGACGAGGTTGAAGAGACAGAAGAATTAGAAGAAAATACAGATATTAAACCTTTAAAAAATAAAATTTCTATAATGAGTCCTATAAATGGTGAAGCAGTTCCATTATCTTCAGTAAATGACTTAACTTTTGCAGAGGAAATCATGGGAAAAGGTATTGCTATAATACCAACAGAAGGTAAAGTGGTTTCACCTATAAATGGTACAGTTGAAATGGTATTTAATACTAAACATGCAATAGGTTTAAAATCAGATGATGGTGCCGAAATTTTAATTCATATAGGTTTAGATACAGTAAAACTTGAAGGAGAACATTTTAATGTCTTTGTTAAAAATGGAGATAGAGTTAATGTAGGAGACAAGTTAGTAGAATTTGATAAGGACGCTATAAAAAACAAAGGATATGATGTTATAACACCAATAATTGTTACTAATACGATGGATTACTTAGAAGTTATGGCGAGCAATGTAGAGTCAGTAAAACAAGGTGATGAGATAATAACAGTATTATAATTAGAAGCTGGAGGAATTAGTTATGAATATTAATATAGATAAATTTCCAGAAAACTTTTTATGGGGCGGAGCCGTAGCAGCTAATCAATGTGAAGGAGCATGGAATGTTGGCGGTAAGGGAATTAGCACTTCAGATGTTACAACAGCAGGTGCTTTAGGTGTTCCAAGAGAATTTACAGATGGTATTTTAGAAGGTAAGTATTATCCATCCCATGAAGCTATAGATTTTTATCATAGATATAAAGAAGATATAGCATTATTTGCGGAAATGGGCTTTAAGTGTTTTAGAACATCAATAGCTTGGACTAGAATATTTCCCCAAGGTGATGAATTAGAGCCTAATGAAGAAGGTTTAAAGTATTATGATGATTTATTTGATGAATGTTTAAAAAATGGAATAGAACCTATCGTAACAATTTCACACTATGAAATGCCTTATGGGTTAGTTGAAAAGTATGGTTCATGGAGAGATAGAAGATTAGTTGATTTTTATGTGAATTATTGCAATGTAATATTCAATAGATATAAAAATAAAGTTAAACATTGGATGACTTTTAATGAGATAAATGTAATAACACTTCATCCATTTATGTCAGCTGGAATTAAGATAAAAGAAAATGAAAAAAAAGAACAAGTAGTTTACCAAGCGGCACATCATCAATTTATTGCTAGTGCAAAAGCTGTTAAACTAGGGCATGAAATAAATCCTGATTTCAAAATTGGATGTATGCTTCTTTATCCACTAGCATATGCTGAAACTTGTAATCCAGATGATGTTTTAGCTGCAAATAATTTTATGAATAGACATTATTTCTTCAGTGATGTTCAAGCAAAAGGACGTTATCCACAATATATGAAACAATATTTCAAAAAAAATAATATTGAAATAAAGATGGAAGATAAAGATGAAGAAATACTAAAAGAAGGAACAGTAGATTTCATCGGATTTAGCTATTATATGACATTCGTTGTAAGTGGAGAAAATAATGGTAAAAAACTTACTGGTGGTAATATGATGAAAGGTATAAAAAATCCTTATCTTAAAGCTTCAGATTGGGGATGGCAAGTAGATCCAGTTGGATTTAGAATATCATTAAACAATCTTTATAACAGATATGAAATACCATTATTCTGTGTAGAAAATGGATTTGGAGCTGTTGATACAATAGAAGAGGATGGTTCAATTAATGATGACTATAGAATTGATTATTTAAAACAGCATATATCTGAAATGAAAAAAGCTATAACAATTGATGGAGTAGAAATGATAGGATATACTCCTTGGGGATGTATTGATTTGATCAGTGCTGGGACAGGAGAAATGAAAAAGAGATATGGATTTATCTATGTTGATAAAGATAATGAAGGTAATGGAACTCTTGAAAGAAGGAGAAAAAAATCATTTTATTGGTATAAAAAAGTTATTGAATCTAATGGAGAAATACTATAAAAATAAGTGGAACAAGTTTATTCTTGTTCCTTTTTTGTGAAAAATGATCTTGTTAATATTATTTGGATGAGTATAGATGGTATATATATTATTTATAATTTATAAATAATAGAAAAATTTTACACATAGGTAGAGTTTTTATGTATAATTACTATAAGGAATTAACTTAACAATAACTGAAAGTCCAACTTCAAATTTGGCGACTTAAAGTTACTCATACGAAGGTATGTGAGTAGTGAGTTTCCTTAATAAATTATTGTAAATAATTATATTTATTTAAGCGGAGGAGAGAATTATGGAAAGAAAATGGTGGCATAGTTCAGTAGTATATCAAATATATCCACGAAGCTTTAATGACAGCAATGGGGATGGGATAGGAGATATAAACGGAATAATAGAAAAATTAGATTATCTTAAGGAGTTAGGAATAGATGTAATATGGCTTAGTCCTGTTTATAAATCTCCAAATGATGATAATGGATATGATATAAGTGATTATTGCGATATCATGGATGAGTTTGGAACTATGGAAGATATGGACAAACTTTTAAGTGAAGCTAAGAATAGAAATATTAAGATTGTTATGGATTTAGTTGTTAATCATACATCTGATGAACATAAGTGGTTTATAGAGGCTAAAAAGTCTAAGGATAATGAATATAGGGATTATTATATTTGGAGAGATCCTGTTAATGGAAAAGAGCCAAATGATTTAGGATCATGTTTCAGTGGTAGTGCATGGCAATATGATGAAGAATCAGGACAATATTATTTACATTTATTTAGTAAGAAGCAACCAGATTTAAATTGGGAAAATGAAAAGGTTAGAAAAGAAGTTTATAATATGATGAATTTCTGGGTTGATAAAGGTATTGGTGGGTTTAGAATGGATGTTATAGATCTTATAGGTAAGGTACCAGATGATAGCATTACCGGAAACGGTCCCAAACTACATGAATACTTACAAGAAATGAATAAAGCTGCCTTAGAAGGAAATGATTTATTAACTGTTGGAGAAACATGGGGAGCTACTCCAGAAGTAGCTAAGCTTTATTCAAATCCAGAAAGAAATGAATTGAGCATGGTATTCCAATTTGAACATATAGGCTTAGATCAAATTGAAGGTAAAGAAAAGTGGGATGTGAAACCTTTAGATTTATTAGATTTAAAGAAAGTATTATCTAAGTGGCAAACAGAGCTTGATGGTGAAGGTTGGAATAGTTTATTCTGGAATAATCATGACCTTCCAAGAATAGTTTCAAGGTGGGGAAATGATAAAGAGTACAGAGTAGAAAGTGCTAAAATGCTTGCAACTCTTCTTCATGGAATGAAGGGAACCCCTTATATTTACCAAGGTGAAGAACTTGGAATGACAAATATAAGACTTGAAAATATTAATGAATATAATGATATTGAAACTTTAAATATGTATAAGGATAGAATTTCAAAGGGATATGCTCATGATGACATAATGAATTCTATTTATATTAAAGGAAGAGATAATGCTAGAACTCCAATGCAATGGGATGACTCAGAAAATTCAGGATTTACAACAGGAAAACCATGGCTTGCAGTTAATAGAAATTATAAAGATATAAATGCAAAAAAAGCATTAGAAGACAAAAACTCAATATTCCATCATTATAAGAAGCTTATAGATATAAGAAAGCATAATGATACGATAATTTATGGAGATTATAAGTTATTATGCCCAGAGGATAAGAATATTTTTGCTTATATAAGAGAATTAAATGAGGATAAGATATTAGTAGTTTGTAATTTCTATTGTGATGAAGTAAATTTTAAATTAAATCATGATTCTAATTTTGCAGAAATTTTATTAAGTAACTATAGTGATTCTAGTACATTACTAGAGAATTTAAAGTTAAGACCATACGAAGCTATAATGTATAGATTAAAATAATAATATAAAAAGTAGTAGGAGTAGATTTCATATAAACTATATTTTATTTAATAGTTTATATTTTAAGAGTTGAAACTACTATTTTTTTCTTTTATATAAAGATTAATATTTATTAACTTTGAAAAGTTATGTAAAATAAATGTATTATAGGAGAGAAAAGGGATGAGTATTATATGTGCAAAGGAAATATTTTAATCGTTGAAGATGATAATGATATAAATGCCTTACTATACGATATGGTGACGGATGATGGATATAAAGCTAAATCAGCATATTCAGGAACAGAAGCTTTAATATATTTAGAAAATGATAAATATGATTTGGTGCTACTAGATTTAATGTTGCCAGGGAAATCAGGGGACGAGCTTTTGAGCATAATTAGAGAAAAGAGTAATATGCCAATTATAATAATATCAGCAAAGGAAGAAAAGGGGTTAAAGGCTAAAATTTTAAGAGCTGGTGCAGATGATTTTATAAGTAAGCCCTTTGATATAGATGAAGTATTAGCTAGAATTGAAGTTAATATGAGAAGGTATTCAGGTAATATAGAAATTAAAAATGATAATAAGTATAAAGAAATAGAGATATTTCCTGAAAGTAGAGTAGTTAAAGTGAATGGACAAGAACTAACTCTTACTAGTATTGAGTTTGATATATTAGAGCTTATGGTTAAGTATCCTGACAAAGTATTTTCTAAAAACAATCTTTTTAGGAGCGTTTGGGGAGAAGATTTCCTTTGTGATGATAATACAATAACAGTACACATAAGTAATTTAAGAAATAAAATTAAAAAAGCTGGTGCTAAGGAAAGCTATATAAAAACCATATGGGGAATAGGATATAAATTAAATACGAATTAAGACTTTCTTAAGACTTTTTTAGAAGTTACTTAGAGTTCTATGTTTATCATAAAAGCATAGCGAAGGGGGAGTTTTAATGAAAAACTACATTGTAAAAACAAATAAGATATGTAAAAAATATAAAAGTAACTTTGTACTAAAAGATGTAAGTATAAATATTAAAAAAGGAGATATTTATGGGCTTATAGGTAAAAATGGTGCAGGAAAAACAACTTTGATGAGAATAATAGCAGGACTTATTTCAGAAACAAGTGGAGATTTAGAGCTATTTGAAGAAAATAAGTCTAAAATAAAAAATAGAAAAAGAATTGGGGTTTTAATAGAAACACCAGCATTTTTTGATGATATGGATGCTTATAACAACTTAGAGTATTTAAGGATATATAAAGGAATACCAGGGGAGAGCTGTGTAGAGGAAAAATTAAAGCTAGTTGGGTTAGAAAGTGTTGAAGGAAAGCTTATAAAAGATTACTCACTAGGTATGAAGCAAAAGCTTGGGCTAGCTATGGCACTTTTAGGAGATCCAGAGTTTTTAATTTTAGATGAACCAACTAATGGATTAGACCCAGTGGGAATAGTTAAAATGAGAGAGTTACTTAAAAAGCTTAATAGAGAAAAGGGGATAACAATCCTTATTTCAAGTCATATATTAAGTGAATTAAGTCAATTATCAACTACTTATGGAATAATGAATAGCGGAAGGTTAGTTGAAGAATTATCTATGGAAGAATTAAAAGAAAAATCAAAAATGGTTCTTGAAATAAAGGTAGATAATAGAGAAAAATGCACGTGGGTTTTAGAAAATATATTAAGTATTAATGATTATAAAGTTCTTAATGATAATATTATTAACATATATGAAGATTTAGATAAAGCTAGTATTATAACAAAGGAATTAGCTAAAGAAGATGTTTTAATTAGTCATATGGTTACAAGAGGCGAGAGCTTAGAAGATTATGTAGTGAATGTAATGGAGGGTAACTGTAATGGTTAATTTAATAAAATCAGATTTATATAGATTATTTAGAAGTAAAACATATAAAAGTTGTGCAATTGGAGCTTTAGGAGTAACTATTTTTGTTTTATCACTTGCTATTTTTACAGATGCAGAGCTGTGGATAATGGCTTTTACAAGTAATGGAGTAAGAAGAGGCTTTATGATAGGCTTGGAGCAAGGCGCTGCATTTAGGGATTTACTTATAAATGCTTTAGGTTCAGGAGCAGGTCTTTATATTATTGCAATAGTATTAACTTCTACTGCTATAATTTCAAGAAAAAGAAGTGGAATAATGAAAGCTACTGTTGCTTATGGATATGAAAGATGGAAGATATATTTATCACAAGTAATTTCATTAATAGTAGGTATATCAATATTAATAATTATAGTATTTTTATCTATATTATCAATAACATGTATTGTATTTAAAATATATAATATAGAATTATTGCTAATAGTTAAAGTCTTGATATTATATATAAGTGTAGTGGCAGCTACTGTAAGTGTATATGGATTTTTATCTACATTGATTCAAAACTCAGAAGTTATATCAGCTATAGCTATAGCTGAAATATTAGGATTAACTATGTTAGAACCAGCATTGTCAATTAAAATTACTAGCTTTATACCATACTCAATGATAAGAACTTTAGCTCAGGTACCGGAAAGTGTTGATTTTATATCATATTTGATAAAAGTATTCTTAATAATCATAATATCTACATTTTTGGGAATAATTATATTTAGTAAAAAAGAGATTAAGTAATTAAATTATAAATTTAGATTTTAACTTAGGAGGTAAGTAAAAATGATATTTTTAGTATGGGGGCTTATAATTTTTATAGCATTTTTACTTACCTATATTTTTTATATGAAAAGAGAAATGACTAGTATTGCTAGGCAATTAAATGATTATAATGATTTTAAAACAGAAAAAAAGATAGATGTTAATCTTATAAATAAAGAAGTGGAAGCTTTAGCAGAAAGTATAAATAGACATATTGAAATAGGAAATGAACTTAGATTAAAGGAAATAAAATCAAAAGAGGATTTAAAAGAGATGATAGCCAATATATCTCATGACCTAAGAACACCATTAACGTCTATAGTTGGTTATATACAAATGATAAAGGTAAAATCTAATATTGATGATAAAAATATGGAATATCTCCGTAGGGTAGAAAATAAAGCAAAAGATTTAGAAATAATGCTAGATGACTTTTTTGCTCTTTCAGTAGCTCAAAGTTCTGAATATAGTTTATGCCTTGAGTATGTAAATATAAATGATATAGTATGTGATACTTTAGTAGAATTTTATGAAAGGTTAGAAAAAAGAAATATAGAACCTAAGATTAATTTAGAAAAAGTAGACGATATAGTTGCAGATAAAAAGAGCATAGTAAGAGTAATAGAAAATTTAATGAGCAATGTTTTAAAATATTCTAGTAATGAAGTAGCTATTGATTTAACACAAAAAGATAATAAAGTTACTCTAAGTATAATGAATTCTTTAGAAGATAATAAAAGAATAGATACTAAAAAAATATTTGATAAATTTTATAAAAGTAGTGATAAGAGTAGAACAACTAAAAGTACTGGACTTGGACTAGCTATAGTAAAAACATTGATGGAAAAAATGAATGGAATTATAACGGCTGAGCAGATAGACAATAAGCTATATATTACCTGTGAATGGAATCTAGAATAAATATTAAATTTGAATATATAAATATTTATAATTAAAATATAAGAATAAGCTAATGATATAGATAATTCATTGGCTTATTTTACAATATAATAGTGTAGGAGTTTATTATGAAAAATAAATTAAATAATAATTTTCTTTTTAAGGGAGTAAGTGATGAGAAAATAGAAGAAATATTCTCTTATATAAAATATTCAGAAGTAAGTTACAATAAGGGACAAATATTATTCCAAGAAGGTGATGCTTGCAAAAATATTGGAATAATAGAAGCGGGAAGTATTCAGCTTGAGAGAATTTACTCAAGTGGAAAGAGTATAGTTTTAGCTAAGTTATCGGCAGGGGATGTTTTTGGCGAAGCACTTGTTATATCAAGTACAGCTTTATATCCAGCTACAGTTATTGCTAAAAGTAATTGTAAGATTATTTTTATAAATAAAAAAGAAATAATGAAATTATGTTCTAGCAATGAAAGGATATTAGAAAATTTTGTTACGCTTTTAAGTGATAAAGTGATTATGCTAAATAAAAAAGTTAAAAGCACATCATTAAAATCTGTTAAGCATAAGGTAGTTGACTATATATTAGAAAAAAGTAATGTAGCAAACTCCAATGTTATTATGATTAATGAAAGCAAAGAAGATATAGCAGCATACTTAGGAATACCAAGGCCTTCATTATCAAGGGAGCTAATAAAGTTAAGAGATGAAAATATTATAGATTTTGATAGAAATAGCATAACTATCTTAAAATTTCATGAGTTAGAAGAAAAGTTATTTGATTAAAAAGTCTACATTTTATTTTGTAGGCTTTTTGCTATATATAACTAGTACTTCTAATAAATAACCTATTTTAAAATGATAGTTCTTGATATAATAAAATGTAATTTTAATTAATCAAAAGATGAGAGGTAGATATGATAGAAGAGAATATAGCCTTAAAGAAGAGAAAGAAATCAAGAATAGATATATGTAACATAAGAGATTTTAAAGAAGCTTCTATAAAAGAAGGATATATATTAAGTAAAATTGAAGAAGAGGATTTAAAAAAAGAAATATCAGAAATGTTTAATATAGAAAAAAATATAGTTGATAAGTTATATAGGTTAATTAAAGGTGAAGAGCATACATTTAGAGTTGATAATATAAATGGATTTATTGATTACGTTGAAAAGATAATATTATTTGAAGAGAGCCATGACAAGCTGTGTAGTCAAATAAGTGGAATAAGAACATTACATATAGACAGAGAGGAATACGAAAGGGAGCCAAGTATTCAAGATGATGTAGATGAGATAATAAATATTATTGAAGATTTAAAGCCCAAGGTCTTTAGTTCTATGAGCCAAAGTGAAAAAGAGAAAATATGTGATATTGAAAAAGAATTAAGTGATCAACATGTTTATGCTAAAGATATAGAGCTATTAAAAAATATGGTATCTAACAATAATGATAGAATATATGAAAAATACAATTTAGAGAAAAGAGTTAAAACTTTATCTATAGAATTACCTAAAGAAATTGATAAGAATTATATTAAGCCTGTAAAAGGTACAATAGAATATCATCAGCATTTGAATAATAATATTCCAAGGATGGAAAGGCTAATAAAGAATTTAAATAAGTATATGAAATCATGTGGAAGCAAAGAAAATGATGTTAAAATAGATCAAAGCCAAGCGCTTCAAGATACTATAAATATTGCTATTGTAACCTTTGATAATAAAGAATTCAAATCTATAAGTGGTAAAAATAATGTAATTGGATATTGTGATTCACCTGATATAGAAAAGGCTGCTTTTGAAGCTTGTAAGGTTAATAAACTAGGAAAGCTTGGGATTGGATATAAAAGAGTTAATGATAGTGAAAAGAAGATATTTGAAGAGATAAATAAACAAATTGAAAGTAAGGTATTAAAAGATGAGGGAGAACTTACTTTGTATAGTAAGTGGGAACCGTGTCCAAGCTGTTATTATGTAATTAGTCAGTTTTGTGAAAAATATCCTAAGATAAAAGTAAAAGTTAAATATGATAAAAAGTATGGAGAATAAATTACGAAGCAGTTTAGATGAAAGTATTTTAGAGAAAGCTAATATTTCATCTGAAAAATTGCTTCGTATTTTTTTATTCAATTTAATACCAAATTAGTTAAGTTATATATTTACAATTAGGTCTACTGATGATAGACTAAAGGTAATGGAAGTCTATTGATAATAGACCTAGGAGGTGAAGGGGATGAAACAGTATAAATTAGCAGAAGGTGAAATGAAGTTTGCTGAGATTATATGGGGGAATGAGCCTATAAAATCAGGAGAACTTGTTGATTTATGTGAAGAGAGATTTAATTGGAAGAAATCAACTACATATACAGTATTAAAAAAGTTATGTTTAAGAGGGGTACTAGAAAATAATAATTCAATAGTTACTTCTATTATTTCTAAGGAAGAATATCTTAAATACAAAAGTGAAGAGTTTGTTGAAGATACCTTCGGAGGTTCATTACCTAAGTTTTTAGCAGCGTTTATGGGAAATAAAAGATTAAGCAAAAAGCAGGCAGATGAGCTAAAAGAATTAATAGATAAATATGAGGAGGATTAGTGATGAGTAATATATTTTTAACTGTATTAAAAATGAGTATAACCTCTTCGTATGTAATAGTATTTGTATTAATTGCAAGGTTACTTTTAAAGAGATGTCCTAAGATTTTTTCTTATATGTTATGGGGAGTAGTATTATTTAGATTACTATGTCCTATTTCTTTTGAAAGTAAGTTAAGCTTTATACCTAATAATTCAATATCAGATGGAAGTATAAACATAAATAAACCACTAATTAATTATATAGATTATTCCTCAGAGAATTTATCAAAGTATACTTACGAAGAAGAGAATTCAACTGATAATATAAAAACAAATCAAATAAATACATCTAATAATGCTAAAAATCCAATACACATCATATCTGTAGCATCTAAAGTTTGGATTATGGCAATTTCCATTATTATTTTTTATAGTAGTTATTCATTTATAAAGTTAAAGAAACATTTAAAATGCTCTAGATTAATTAGAGAAAATATATATGAAAATAGCGATATTGATACAGCGTTTGTATTAGGAATAATAAATCCTAAAATATATATTCCTAAAGGACTTTCAACGTCTGAAGAGCAATATATATTAGCTCATGAAAGAATTCATATAAAGAGAAATGATTATCTAATAAAGATAATAGCATATATAGCTTTAATTATTCACTGTTTTAATCCACTGGTATGGCTTTCGTTTATATTAATGTCAAAGGATATGGAAATGGCATGTGATGAAGCAGTAATAAAAGAAATAGGAAGTGAAATAAAAAAAGAATACTCTATGTCTTTATTAGCATTTGCAACTGAAAAGAAGGCATTTGGTATAACCCCTATAGCATTTGGAGAAGGAGAGGTTAAGAGCAGAATAAAAAATGTTCTTAATTATAAGAAGCCAAGATTTTGGATTACCATAATATCAATTGTAGTTGTAATAATTGTAGGTGTAGGTTTAATGTTTAATCCGATAAAAGCTGATGAATCACTTTTAGATATTAATAAAGTATTAGAAGAAATATCAATATCTTCAAAGGTTATTATAAGTGGAAATGAAAAAGGAGCATATATCTTACCAGGGGATGTTTTTAGTAAAAATATAAAAAAGGGAATAGAAAATTGGAGTGAAGATAATATTAAACTACCAGATGATGTTACAGAGGATATAACAGTTTATAGCGATGGTCAAAATGAATATAAGCTAGGATTTTATAAGGAGATGCCACAGACTGTTAAGGTAAGCTGTGATAATAATATTAAGTATTATAAAACAGAGGTTAATGCTTATGATGCTGCTCTTTTTGTAAAATCCTTAAGCAGCTATTATCTTGAAGAAGAGGTAGTAAAGATTATAACTAATGGAAGAAAAACAAATAAAACAAGCTATAATGATTCTCCTTATTATACAGATTATTTAGAATTAAATATACTTAATACTAGATATTACATTTATAAAGATAAAAATAAATATTACTTAGAGATACCATATGTAGCAATTTATGAAATTAAAAAAGAAGATTATGAAAGTGCAAAGAAGTATTTTAAAGAGCCACAAGAAAATAAAAGTGATACTATAGATGAAGATTTAATTGAAGAATTAGTATGCAAAACAATAGAGGAAGATGGGGGAGGTTATATAAAAGAAGATATTTTAATAGTAACCCCAAAGATATTTGGATATTATTCAGAGGAAAATAAGCTAAAGATATTTGCCACTGTTTTTATTAGTAATTATAGTTTAAATGATAATATTTTAGAGTTTGAAAGTGGAGGAATGTCATCATATGCTATAACTTATGGTAACGATGAAAATGGAGCATATGTTTTAGAAGAACTTAAACGAGCCTTAGATGGTGGGTTGTTAGTATCATCTATAAGAGAGTTTTGCACTATGCCAGTATCAGGTAAAGAGATAGAAGGTTTGGCTGATAAAATACTAGATTATAATATGGATTATAGCGATATAATTCAGCTAGAAAGAGAAAAATTAATTCAATATCTTAAAGATAATAATTTGAAAGGAATATCTTTATTAGAGAGGAAAGATGATGAACCAGATAAACTTATTCCCTTAACAAATTAAATAAATAGTAGCAATATTAAATGGTATTAGTGAAAAAGGGGAGGATATTATGAATGGAGTTACATATGAAAAAGTAAATTTAAATCCTAATTTACCGGCTATGTTGGGTTATTTAGGAAAAGAAAATTTTGATGCGAAAGGTGCTTTCTATATAGGAGCGCATTGGCATAGAAGTATCGAGATAACATTTTTAGTTGAAGGTGAAGTAGAAGGTTTTATAAATGGTAAAAAGATTAAAGTTAATAGCGGTGAATTTATTTTTGTAAATAGTGGGGATGTACATGAAATAGAGAAAAAACAAGGTAAATCCTGTGGTGGAATTATTTTAGTTTTGTCTTATGACTTTATAAAAAATGTATATCCTAATATTGATAATATTAGATTTGATATTTCAAAAGATAGTAGTAGTAAGTCAAGAATGGTAGATATTTTTTTAGAGATTAAAGATATATATTTGAATCCTAAAGAATTAGATTATATTAAGATTAACTCATATCTATATGAAATACTATATATTCTATTATCAGATTTTACAGTTGAAGAGAATAATTCTAACTTAGAAAATTATTTTAAATATAGAGATAAACAAAAGGAAATTCTAATGTATATAGGTGAAAACTATAGAGAAGAATTAACATTAGACAGAATTTCCAAACAATTTTATATGAGTAGTGAATATTTCTCAAGAAAGTTTCACGAATGGTTTGGAACAACTTATAAAGTATACTTAGCAAACTATAGATTTTCTAAGGCTTATGAAGAGTTAATTAATAGTAATAATAATATTCAGGATATAGCGAGTACACATGGATTTTCTAATGTAAAATCCTTTATAACTATATTTAAAGAAAAATATAATATTACTCCATCTAGATATCGTCAATTTATAAAGAGTCAAGAAATGGCAGAAAAGTGGACAATAAATTACAACTATAAGGGTATTAAAAATGATAAAATTTAGATGAGAAATTAAGCGCACATATTTGGAAAGAGCAAAATGTGCGCTTAACTTTTAAATTCTTTTGAAAAGGTTTAAATAATTGAAATGAATAAGGATGGAGAGTGAAAAATGAGTAGAAGATATTCACAAGAGCTATTAAATAAAATAGTTGAAAGACAAGAAGTGGTTCATATTAAAGGAGCTAAGGTATTGATTAAGAATTTACCTGATAGTGATGAAAAAGGAGCAATGGATCCTCGTCTTTATAGGGATATGAAAAAGCAACTTACATTAATGAAGTTTATGCCTAAAAGTATGATGAAGATGGATACATCTCCAAAAGGTATTGAAAAATTAAGAAAAATGTTTGGAGAAATTAAGAGCACTCCAATTGTTGAAAAGAAAATTGATATTATTCGTGAGAGCGTTGCAGCCGCTGATGGATATAAAGTTCCAGTACGTATTTATAAATCTGAAACTATGAAAGAAAATGCGCCAATACTTTATTTCATTCATGGTGGTGGATTCTTTGGAGGATCTCCAGATGTTGTTGAGGAATTAGTAAAATTAATAGTTGAAAAGACTGATATATTAGCATTTTCAGTAGATTATCGTTTAGCACCAGAAAATCCATATCCAACTGGACACGAGGATTGTTACTCAGTATTAGAATGGATTTATGAAAATGCAGAGAAACTAGGTGGAGATAATAAGAATATATTTGTAGCTGGAGATAGTGCAGGTGGAAACTTAACACAATATTGCACTACAAGAGATTTCGAAGCTAAAACAGGTATGGTTAAAGGACAATTATTATTATATCCTACTGTAAATATGATTGGTGCTGAGGATGAATTCTTTAAGAAGTGGAGTATGGATGAATATGAGATGGCTCCAAAGCATAGAGCAGGACTTGAGATGATGTTAGGTATGTTTAGTGGTATGACAGGAGGATTAGAGGATATTTTAGGTACTTCAGATGCTAGCAACCAGTATTTAACTCCATACATTAGAGATCCAAAAGGATTACCTCCAACATTTATAACTGTTGGTGAACATGATTATTTAAAGGTAGAATGTCTAGCTTATGCGGCAAAGCTAGCTAAAGCTGGAGTTGATACAACAACTGTGTTATATAAAGGATTTGGACATGCATATGGAGACAATATAGGGGTATATCCTCAAAGTGAAGATTGTGCTATAGAAATGGGTAATTTTATTCTAAAATATTCTAAATAACGGGTAAATTTAAGCTTAAATATTTTAAATAAAAGGATGTATGAGGGTATGAAAAAAAGTTATAAAATCGGTCTATTAATTATTGGATCTTTATTGGTGATATTTGCATTTACAGATTTGCAGATTTCAAAGGCAATTTATAATCAGCAAAGTACATTTGGGTTTATCTTTGAAGCTATTGGGGAGTTTCCAGCTGCGTTAATTGCATCATTTTGCAGTATGAGCTTAATGATAACTAGGAATAAAGATAGGTCAGTAAAATACATTTTAGGAACGATAGGATATTCAGTTTTAGTGGTTTTATTTGCGTTAATGGCAGCAATGTTACCAGTAAAATATTTAAGTGGACCTACGTTGTTAATTCCTTTGCTTGCTATTTTATATGTTGGACTTTTTTATATAATTGCTAAGAAGTATACTAAAACTAATAGAGAAGAATTACGTAAAGCTGCTATTGTAGGATTACTAACTTTTGTATTTGTAACAATAGCTTTTAACTTAATCAAGATGGGTTGGGGAAGAGAACGTTATAGAAACATGGTTGCTACAGGGGCATTTGAAGGATTTTCAATGTGGTTTATTCCTCAAAGATTTACAACTAATAATGAGTTTATGTCATTTCCTTCAGGACATAGTGCAAATGCAGCAATTATGATTTGGATTACCTTAATACCAACATTTGTAACTAGTTTGAAAGATAAGAAAAATTGGTTTATAGGTTTTGCTACATTGTGGATAGTTTTAGTTCCAATAAGTAGAATTATAGTTGGAGCTCACTTTGCCTCAGATGTTACTATGGGGGTAACTGTAACTTTAGTAATATTTACGTTATTAAAAGAAAAGTATATAAAAAAAGAGAATATAAAAGATAAGGAAAAGATTAGTAGTATAAATACTTAATATAATAAAAAATTGCATTCATTAAGCCGTATAATTATGTACGGCTTAATTTTATATACTTTTAAATTAAAGAAGATTTTAACTGTTAGGTTTGTTATCTGTATGTGTAAAGTTATCAATATTTATTTTAAGCAAATCTCTTATTTCCCTTAGTAATATAATATTATCTGGATCTTTTTTATTTTCAACTTTCTGATTTATGGTCATTCTTTTTTCTAAATTGCCCACAATCTTAATAGCAATTTTAAAAAAAACTATATAAAATCTAGAGGATAGAAGTATTATAAGTTAGATATGTAATCTATTAACTTATTAACTTCAAGTTCAATTTCTTCAATAGAGTTGTGTATATAAATTCCGTTACCACAGGCAAAAATATTTTTTCTTGATGTCTCAAGATTTTGGTCAACTTTAGGACCTGTAGTTTCAGGATTTAAGGCTATATTACTTCTAAGTGATACTAATCCGTCAGATAACATTCCTAGAGCTAATATTACAGTATCACATTTAATTTCTTTTTCATTAGAACCATTAGAGATTTTAATTGAGTTAACTCTATCAAAACCTAATATGCTTGTAATATGATATTTTTCATATATATTATTAGTTATTTTAAATGCTTCATCATTAGAATTTTCACATATTATTGCAGTGATATTAAGATTATGTTTTTTCAAGTCCTCTAAAATTAAATGTAGGTTTTCAGTTCCGTAAATAACTATATTCTTTCCTGGTACAATACCATCAATATTTAAAATATTTTTGGCAGTTCCAAGAGTTAGTACACCAGCACATCTATCACCAGGTATATTTAAAGCATTTTTGCCTTTTTCTTTAGCTCCATTAGTTAATATTATATTTTTGGCAGATAGATCTTCCATTCCTCGTTCGGGACTTAAGCAAACAATTTTTCCAGAATCATTTATATTAATAACCATCGTATTGAAATAAGTATCAATATTTAATTTGGAATATTGATCAAATAAATCTTTTAAGTATTCTTGACCAGTTAGATTTCTTGTAGAGCTTATATTATAATTTGCGAGATTCAGTGCTCCACCTAGAGAGGAATTTTTTTCTATTACAAGAATATTTTTTATACCATTTTTCTTTGCTTTAATGGCACATAGCATACCAGATGCACCGCCACCTATAATTATTAAATCATAAATACTCATATAAATTAAACCTCCTTAAAACCTATAACTGGTGAACACTTAGAATTTTTAGTAACTTCAGTAATATCTATACCCAGCTCTCTACTTATTATTTTGCTTATAGGTAAAAGGCATCCAATACCTTGGCACCCGCCCATAGTAGCTCTAGTTCTTCGTTTTACTCCGTCTACAGTTCTAGCACCTAAAGGTCTATTTATAGAATCTATTATTTCTCCTTCAGTTATTAATTCACATTTACATATCATACGTCCATATTCAGGATTCTTTGAGATTAATTCATTTTTTTCTTCAAGGGATAAGTCAGTAAATTTTATAATTCTTTTTCTGTAAGGATAAAAATAGATATTTTCTTTTAAGTTTAGCTTTTTAGAAATTATATCTTTTATGTATACAGCTATTGCAGGAGCAGCTGTTAATCCAGGTGATTCAATACCAACTAATGATATAAAGTTTTCATTATCAATAGCCTCTTCAATTATAAAATCACCATAATCTAGACGAGGTCGTAACCCTGCAAATGTTGTTAATATTCTTCCAGTAGGAATGGTAGTAACACTTTTCTTTGACTTATCTAATATTTCATCTAAACTAACTTTGGTACTGTCTAAAGAAGATTTACTATCTATTCCTTTAGCTGTTGGACCAATTAATAAGTTACCATCAGATGTAGGGGTTACTAAGACACCTTTTGAAATTTTACTTGGTACTTGAAATATAGTTTTATTTATTATTTTTCCTGCTACTTTATCAAGTAAAAGATATTCACCTTTTACAGGGTGTAAGGTATATTTATTTTTATTTATCATATTATTTATTTCATCACTATTTATACCAGCAGAGTTTATAACTATCGTACTATTTACACATCTTCCATCTTTTAAGACAATAGTATATCCTGGATCTGTATTTTCTATATCTATAACTTCAGAATTAAGAATAAATTCAACGCCATTTTCACAAGCGTTTTCCGCTAGGGCAATAGTTACTTCATATGGGCTAACTATTCCTGAAGTTTTTGCATATAATGCACCTACAACATCTGTAGATAGATTAGGTTCAATCTCTCTTAACTCTTCCTTAGATAGAATCTCTAAATCTTTAACACCTAAAACTGTACCGTTGCATTTTAATGTGTTTAATTTATACATATCATCATCATTAAAACCTAATACAAGTGCACCATTTCTGTTAAAATTAAAATCTAAATCTTTAGCTAAGGAATCATACATTTGATTTCCTTTAATATTAAGTTCAGCCTTTAATGTACCTTTCTTTTCGTTAAAACCAGCGTGTATTATTCCACTATTAGCTTTTGAAATACCGGTTGCAACATCATTTTCTTTTTCAATAACTGTAATTTTTAGATCATATTTTGATAGCTCTCTAGCTATAGCACATCCAACTATGCCAGCACCTATAATAACAACATCTTTTTTCATAAAATTCCCTCCAAGTGAAGTTAACTGAACTTAACTATCTTTACTACCATTTCATTATAGGTCTGTATTAAATATAAGTAAAATTGTATTTTTTTATTAATATTATAGGTAAATAGTTATTAATAAAATAGCAATTCTAATTTATTATTAGTATTGAGTTACTTTATTATGAAAGTTTGAATTAAACACAAGAAATCTTTAGGGATAGATTTTAAATTTTCATTATAGTAAAATGAATTTATATTTATTTATTAAGAAGAGGAATATACTATGGGGAAGAAGTTTAAGAGTTTATATCCAGAATATTATGATGAATTTAAATGCATAGGTGGTTCTTGCGAAGACAGTTGTTGTGTTGGATGGGATATAGACATAGATAAAATTACGTTTAGAAAATATTATAAGGTTCAAGATTCAGAAATGAAAAGAATGTTTCAAAAAAATGTACATAATAATGAGGAAAGCTTTAGCGATGATGTTGATTATGGAAAGGTAAAATTAAAAAGTGATAAAAGATGTCCTTTCTTAGATTGTGATAATTATTGTGTAATACATTCTAAGCTTGGAGAAGATTATCTTTCAAACGTCTGCACATGCTTTCCGAGGATAACAAATTTAGTTGATGGATGTTATGAAAGATCACTTGATGTTGCTTGTCCCGAAGCAGCAAGGATTTTATTGTTGAAAGAAGATGGCATAAAATTCAAAGAAAGCGAAGAAGTGATAGGAAAACATATAATATCAAATCAAGTTGATACTAAGGCTAAGGAGCTTAAAAATTCATTAGCAAAATATTTTAAAGAAATAAGAGAAGTAAGTATTAAAATAATTCAAAATAGGAATTTAGATTTAAGCGAAAGACTTTATATATTAGGTGAGTTTATTAACGGTTTAGAAGATGAAAGCGAAAGTAATTTCAATAATATAAGTAAATTTATAAAAAATTATGATATAAATACAGCTGAAGGTTTTTATGAAAAAAATAGCTTATATTTTATGCTTCAGATAGATTTCTTTAAGAAGATGATATCTTTGTTAAATGTTGATAAAGAAGTAGATAGTGCTTTATTTAAAGAATATACTAAGCAGATAATTAAATCTTTTAATTTAGACAAAGAAGAAGTTGAACCAAGAAAGTATATAAAAATTTTTGAAGAATACAATAAAAAATATATGGATGAGTATACATATATTTTTGAAAATTATTTAGTTAATTTTATTTATAATAATATGTTCCCGTTTAATGAGAAAGAATCTATTTTTGATGGATATATAATGCTTTTAATGAGATATTCATTTATGAGATTTTATTTAGTAGGGAAATATATAGAAGAGAGGAAAGATTCTAAAGAGGATATAGTTAGATTTATTCAGATATTCTCTAAAACTATTGAACATCATAGAAGTTATTTAACTAAATCTATGAGGCATATAAAAGAGAAAGAGTTTAATAATATAGAATTTGCAAAAACACTATTGTAGTATAGCTGATGTTATGCAAATATAAAAATAGGTATGAGAAACGACATAGTTTTACTCATACCTATTTTACTTTGCATAAAGAATTGATTGATTATTTGATTAGCTTTTAAAGAATATTAAATAAAGACAATACCATAAGAAATTAAATTTCTTGGTAAAAATATTTACGAAATTTAATTTCTTTGATACACTGAAAATATGATAAGGTATGAAAGGAAATTATGTATGGATAATAGAACGATTAGAGATATAATTTTTGCTGAATATGATAACTTCTTTGATGCAGAAAAGAAAATTGCCAATTATATTTTAAATAATTCCGCTAAAGTGGTCGAGTTGACAATTGCAGAGCTGGCAGAAGCAGCTGGTACTAGTGAGGCAACAGTTTCGAGGTTTTGCAAAAGATGCAATGTGAAGGGGTTTCATCACCTAAAGATTACTCTTGCAAAGGAGCTAGTTGAAGCTAATGAATCAGAAGTAACTGCTTCTGGGGATGTTAATGAAAATAATATTAAACAGTCATTACAGAATATTTTAGCTAATAAAGTAGAAGAATTAAATCAAACTGTATCTATGATAGATGAAGAAAATTTAAGGGAGATTATTTCTTTATTAAATAATGCTAGAAGTATTCAATTTGCCGCTGTAGGAAATACAATACCAGTTGCGATGGATGGAGCTTATAAGTTTAATCAAATTGGTATTCCATCAGTAGCTAATACAATATGGGAAACACAAATTGCATATACTTATAACTTAACAAAGGAAGATGTAGTAATAGTTATTTCAAACTCAGGAGCTTCCAAGAGATTAGTAGATGTTGTAGAAGCAGCTAATAAATGTGGAGCTAAAGTAATTTCAATTACTAACAGTGCTAATTCTCCATTATCGAAAATAAGTGACTATCACATCACAACTGCAACTAGAGAAAAATTATTTTTAGATGAATATTATTTTTCAAGAATATCAGCAATGACAGTAATTGAGATATTGTATTTATTTCTAACTGTAGGGAAGAAAGATGTATATGACAATTTAAGTAGGCATGAACAATCAATTGC
The DNA here is from genome assembly GCF_014287825.1 of Clostridium hominis. NCBI lineage: Bacteria > Bacillati > Bacillota > Clostridia > Eubacteriales > Clostridiaceae > Clostridium > Clostridium hominis. The sequence goes on along the minus strand of NZ_JACOOO010000004.1, from coordinate 206,340 downwards.
TGATGATAAGTTATAGATAGGAGAGATGAGAAGTGAAAAGAAGGTGTGCGAAAGAAGCTTTAAAGTATATAAAGGATAATATGACAATAGGACTTGGAGGGGGAAGTACTATTGGATATCTAATTTCTTATATAAAGGAATCTGAATTAAATGTAAAAGTGGTTACTCCATCTTTTAAGACTGCAAGTCTTTGCATTGAAAATGGACTTCAAGTTGTGCCAACATGGTCAGTTAGTAATATAGATATTGCCTTTGATGGATGTGATGAAGTTGATGAAGAATTAAATGCATTAAAAAGTGGTGGTGGAATTCATACTAAAGAAAAGATTATTGCAAGTATGTCTAGAGAATATATTCTTCTTGTAGATGAAAGTAAATTTGTAAGGGAATTAGAATTTAATCATCCTGTAGTATTAGAAATAATACCTGAAAGTAAGGGGTATGTAGAGTTGATTATAAGAGACTTAGGTGGAGAGCCTAAGATGAGAAGTAGTGAAGCTAAGGATGGAATTACAATAACAGACAATGGACTATTTTTAATTGATGCCTTTTTTGATAAGAATAAAATCAGCAGTATAGAAAAATTAAATCAAGATTTAAATTCTATTGTAGGTATTGTAGATACATCATTATTTTATAACATTGCTACTAAAGTAATAGTAGCTAGCAATGAAGAAATAAAAGTAATTGAAAGAAAGGTGAATTAATATGGAAAGTATGGTTAGAAAATTATCTAATGGAGTTAATATGTCTTCAATTGGGTTTGGGACATATAAGCTTGGGGAAGAACAAGATGTTATAGATAGAGTTAAACTGGCATTGGAAATCGGATATAGGCAGATTGATACAGCTTCCTTTTATGGTAATGAAGAAGGCGTTGGTAAAGGAATTGCTCAAAGTGGTGTTGATAGAAAGGATATATTTTTAGTAACTAAGCTTTGGAATGATGACCATGGATATGAAGAGACAATCAATGCATTTAATAAATCTATAAAGAAGCTTGGAATTGATTATTTAGATTTATATTTAATTCATTGGCCAAATAAATTAAATAGTGAGACTTGGAGAGCTTTTGAAGACCTTTATAAAGAAGGAAAAGTTAGGGCAATAGGTGTATGTAATTTTAAAATTGGGCACTTAGAGGAGTTAAAGAAAATAGCTAAAATTATGCCAATGGTAAACCAAATAGAGATACATCCTTGTAAAACTCAAAAGGATATTATTGAGTACTGCAAGGAAAATAATATTCAGGTAGTTGCATGGGGACCTATAATGAGAGGGAAAATATTCTCTTTACCATTAATGTTGGATTTAGCAGAGAAATATAATAAAAGTATAGCTCAGATTACCCTAAGATGGCATATACAAAATGGAGTAATTCCAATACCAAAGTCATCTAATGAGGAAAGAATAAAAGCTAATATAGATATATTCGATTTTAATTTATCAAATGAAGATATGAAAAAGATTGATAGTTTAAATAGTAATGAAGATGTATCAGGAGTTCCAGATAACACAACGTATTTAGATTTATAAGATATTTTAATTATAAGCTATATCTCAAATGGTGATGATCCCCAAATCATTAAATTAAGTGATTTGGGGATCATTTATTTAAAACTATATTTTAGGGGTCAAAATTATAGTTTTTAACTATTTTATTGAGTTAACATAATCTACTGCACTCATTCCAGCAATTCTTCCAGAAGTATAAGCAAATCCAGATGCTAAACCTTCATATGGAGGGTATCCAACTCCAGTGTAATATCCACCAGCAGTTGCTCCAGCTGCATATAAACCAGGAATGAATTCATAGTTATCAGTCATAACTTGCATGTTTTCATCAACCTTAACTCCACCGATAGTTCCAAGGAATACTCCTCTAACATCTAACGCGTAGAAGTTTCCTGATTCTACAGAGTATGCTAAAGATTCACTTGCTTTACCAAAGTCTGTATCTTCTCCTTTTTTAACCATGGTATTGTATCTTTCAACAGTAGCTTTTAAGTCTTCTGCATCCATACCAGCTGCTTCAGCTAACTCTTCTAAAGTAGCTCCTTTGAAAGCAGTACCAGCTTCAACAGATGCATCAGCTAATGCAATGAAATCATCAAGATCCATCTTTGCACCAGGACCAGCTTGAGAAACTGTTAGCTTAGTTCCTTCAGAGAAAGATTTTAATGTAGCTTCATCAACTATGATATAGTACTTTCCACCAACAGTATAAGCTGCATTTGCCCAGAATGCTGTATCATAAACAACGTCTTCATTAGTGAAACGGCTACCTGTTTGGTCAACCCATAATAGTGGTGTGTTTAAAACTTGTGTTAAGCTTGTGTCAGAGAAACCAGCAAGGTTTTCACCAGCTGAATCTTGTTTTACTTCTGATGCTGCAAATTGGCAAGCATGTAAAAGTGGGGTTGCATCTAAGTCATAACCACCAACAGCTTCTATAGCCTCTATACCTTCTCCAGCATTTGGCATACCAAGAGAGTTAAATAACTCAGAGTTTAAAGCTTTGGCAGTTTTTTCAGCGTCTGCACCATAACCCCCAGTAGCAATGATAGTTGCTTTAGCATTAACAGTTAAAGTACCACCATCAGCTTTAGTAGCTGTGATACCAGTTACAACACCTTCATCATTCTTGATTATAGATTCAAGAGAAGTATTGTAACGAACATCAGCACCCATAGTATCTAAATTAGCATACATATTTTCATATGCCGCAGCGTTATCTTTATATTTGTGATAAGTTTTCCACTTATATACGTCATCTTCGTGAGCTAATTGAGTTGTAGTTTCTGGAATATAGAAATCAACTCCATATCCTTGTAACCATTCAACTGTATCACCGGCATTTTCAACAATCTTTCTTACGATTGTACCGTTAGATAAGTATTGGTTAAATTCCATTAAGTCTTGAACTGCCTTATCAACAGAAAGATCATGTCCATCTTCCTTTAATAGCTCTGTATCAACAGCAAAGAATCCTGAAGATATTTTTGTATTACCACCGGCAGATGCAGTTTTTTCTATAACCATTACGTTAAGACCAGCTTCAGCAGCAGCTAAAGCAGCAGCAGTACCAGAACCACCAGCACCAACTACAACAACATCAACAGTAGCTTCTTCATTTTCACCCTTTTTAGCTGTTTCGGCATTTTTTAAAGCATCAATATCAGCACCAGCTTCTGTCAAAGCATTAGTTATAGCTGTAAGTACAGCTGTACTTGTAACTGTAGCACCACTTACTGTATCAACAGCTAAGCTTTGATTAGTTACAATAGTTTCAGCTAGTTGAGGAGCAGCTTTACCACCTATATCGGGAGTTTCAGAATCAGCAGTAACGTCAATGCTTTCGATGTTACCATTTTCAGCTATAGTTACATTTACAGTTACATCTCCACCAAACCCTTTTTCTGTTGCTGTATATTTACCAGCTTTTGCAGTTGAGTTAGATGAATTGTTATTTGAACTACATCCAACAAAAAGGCTTGTACTCATAGCAAAAACTAAAGTTGTTGCTAATAACATACTTAATTTTTTTCTTATCATTATAGTGTATCCCCCATTCATTGTTATATATTTAACTAACAAGAAAGAGTATAACAGTATAGAAAAATTAAAAGAAGATGATACACTTTACAGAAAAAGTGGTTTATTTTATGAACTAAAAGAGAGCGTATTTTAATAACATGGTAGTTATGGTATGGTAATAAAATGATTAAGGTAACATTAAGTTAATAGGATTAAAATAGATTTAGTGTATTTGAAAATAAGTTTAATGTAGAAAGTGGTAAGAGAAACTGTGAAAATTCAAAATATTTTTAATAAGATAAGAAGTAAAAAAGAAATTAAAGATAGCATATATAATATAAAATTAATAGAAGGTGAAGAAGGTAAAGTCTTAAATGAAAAAGGTGATATAGTTTTAATAGCAGCCTTTGGCAAAGGAACTATTAATTTAGATTCTAAGAGCATTAAGTTGTTTAGTGGGAATGTAGTATTATTAAAGCAAGTAAAAGAGATAAAATATTATGTTGAAGAGGCAAGTAAAATCTGCTTTATTAACTTAAAAAGGGAGTTTATAACAACTCAATTAATAGCGCAAATGGCAGATTGCCCTATTTTATATGATTTTTTTAGGTTGGATACATCTAGAATAGAATATTTATTATTTGATATTACTATGCAAGAGGTAGTGAAAACTTATTTAAAGGTATTATTATATGAGTTAAGCAATTCTAATGAAAAAAATGATAAATTGGTAATAGCTGCTTTAATATTGTTTTTAAGTAATTTACATAGTGTTCATCAAGAAGCTTTAATTATAAGTGAATCTAGTATGATGAAGGATTATGATATTGGAAAATGGCTTAAGTATATGGTAGACAATTATTCAACAGTCACACTTAAATCTATGGCAGAACATTTTAATTTTAATCCTACATATTTTTCAGTACGGTTTAAAGCTTTAGCTAATTGTCAGTTTTCAGAAAAGTTATTAGAAATAAAATTAGAAAAAGCTAAATGGCTTCTTGTAACCACAAATTTAACTGTACAAAATATTGTTGAGATTATTGGGTTTAAAGAGAAAAGCTATTTTTATAGGGTATTTAAGAAAAAATATAAGATGACTCCACTTCAGTATCGAAAATATTGTAAGTTAGCTTATGAAAAATAAATTAATATAAATTTAGTTAGGAGAATAGTGATGAAGGATAGAAAGAATATATTAAAAGTATTAAGTAGTATATTTATTATATTTATCTTAGTTGGTTGTGGAAAAGGTAAAGATAGTGATTCTTCAAATATAACCAATGAAGGTAACGAGGTTAGTGTTTCGTATATAAACGTAGGTAAAGGAGATGCTATTTTAATTCAAGTTGAAGATAAAAATTATCTTATAGATACTGGATTAGAAGAGAATTCACAAATGCTTATAGATGGTCTAAAAGCAAAAGATGTAGATAATTTAGATGGAGTATTTTTAACTCACACTCATAAAGATCATATTGGGGGAATGGGAGAGTTAGCTGCAGCTTACGATATAGATATGATGTATAGAGCTGAAATATCTGAAAATAAAAAGAATGGTGAAAATAAGATAGATAATTTATCAGAAGAACTTTCTATACCTTTAACTAAGTTAAGTTCAGGCGATAAAGTTGAAATAACAGATGCAATTAGTTTTGATGTAATTGGTCCTTTAGTGTTAAACCGAGATGATGATAATGATAATTCTCTAGTTATGAACCTTGAAGTGAATGGAGTAAAATTTTTATTTACTGGTGATATGCAGTTCGCAGAGGAGAAGACACTTATGGATGCAGGGGTAGACCTTTCTAGTGATATATTAAAGGTTGGAAATCATGGAAATAAAGATGCTACGTCAGATGAATTTGCTATAGCTGTTTCTCCTAAGTATTCAGTTATCACAACAGATACTGCAGTAGATACTAATTCTGCTAGTAAGAGAGTTAGAAATGCCTTAAGTAATTCAGAGATTTATATAACTGAAGACTATGAGAGGGGAATAACATTTAAAGTATTAAAAGATGGAAAGGTAGAGATAGCAGAGTTTTAATATTAGTAATAAATCGGATATAGTTAAAAAAATCCATGCTTAATGAACTACATTATGTCTAATAGGCAATAGCGAGTTCTAAAAAAGCGTGGATTTTCTACTAATATGATGAAATTTTTTCAAAAAAACCTCTGTCTAAGATTTTATAGCTTTTCTTATTTTTCTCTAATTTTCCTGAAGCACAAAATGAATTAATAACTCTAAGTAAATGTCTATAGCTAGTGCATAGTAGTTCGGCACACTCAGTTAAATTATAACTAAAAATACCATCTTTTTCTCTTCTTAAAATAAATGACGCAAGACGGCTTTCAAGTGAGTCATAAAGATTAATACAAGTATTATTATTCATATAGCTTAGTCTTTCACCAAGGTTTTTACAGGTATATCTTAAAAAATTAATATCATTTAATAAAATATTTCTATGTTTCATAGAAATTCCTATACAGTAACAAGCTGATGTAGTCTGGACAAAAGCCGTAGGAGGCTTATCCCAAAGGCTACATGTTTCCCCTATAATTTCAAAGGAGTTAAAGTGTGATAAAGACATTATTTTTCCAGAACTAGAATGGGAAAATACTTTTAATTTTCCGTGAACTAAAAAATAAAGATAGTTTGAGCACTCACCTTCATTTATTAGAAACTCTCCCTTGTTAAAATGAAAAAGGTCTATATATGGATTGATATCAGTTGAAAATATATCAAGAATACCACTGTTAGTAATATATTTATCTAACAAAGACTTATCATCTACTTTTATCATAATATCCTCCAGAGTAAGTATGTTTATTAGAGTTAATGTTCGTATATAGTGTTTTTATTTTAGCATAACTATAGAATAGGTACAACACAAGTTGCTATTCACAAGGGATATGTATTATTTTACTAAATAAATATTTATTTAATATAAGGTATAATGAAAACGATAAGGTTAAGGTTATTATTTTAATTATATTAAAAAATGTTAATTTTAAGTTAAAAATACGAATAATTTATTTGATAAAAATGAAAATATACAGATTTTTTGTGGAAATAGGACATAGGTCATATTTTTTTGTCGAATTAATTATTATAATTAAGTCAACAAATGAATTTTAGGAGATGAGATTATGAAAAAGATAGTAACTTCTTTATTACTTATTATGACAACTCTTCTTTTCGCTGGATGTTCTAGTTCTTCAAGTAAAGGACAATCAGGAAATGAAGGAGCAAATGGAGATTATTCAAAATTAAATATAGCTTTAATTTCAGATACAATTGGTACAGAGCAATTTATCCTTCAAGCATACAATGCATTAAAAGATGCTGCAGATAAATATGGATTTAAATGGACATCTATTGAATGTACAGATACTGCTGCTTGGGAAGAAAATACAAGAGCTGCATCTAATGAAGGATATGACTTAATTATAGGTGTGGGCTGGCAAGCTGCTGACCCATTTAGTGAAGCTGCAGATGCATTCCCAAATACTAAATATGCTGTAATTGATACAACTGCTTCTAATGAAAAAGTTGCAAGCTTTGGATTCGATGAAGCACAAGGTGCATATGTTCAAGGAGCAATGGTAGGAACAGCTTTCCCTAATGAAAGTTTATATGGATATATTGCTTCATTCCAAACTCAAGCTACTTATAAGTATAGATATGGGTTCTCAGAGGGTGTAAAGTCTGTTAAACCAGATGCTAAATTTATGTACAACTACATAAACTCATACAATGATACAAACTTAGCTTATGAATATGCATTACAACAAAAAGCTGCTGGGGCTAACTTTATATTCGGAGGAGTATCTGCAAGTGCAAACTCTGGAATATATCAAGCAGCACAAGAATTAGCTAAAAAAGGTACACCAATATACACAACAGGTTTAAGTATTGACCAAACTACTGAAGAAAATCCATATATAATCGGTGGATTATTAAAAAACACAGGGGCAGTAGTTAATAATATAGTTGATAAGTTCTTAGCTGGAGAATTAGAAGGTGGAGCACAAGTTCTTGGATTAAAAGAAGGTGCATTCGGAGTTGTAGGTGTTACACCTGAAACTATGAACTATAGAAATACTGATATAATAACTGACGAGGTTATTGAAGCAGGAAAGAAAGCAGCAGACAAAATAATATCAGGGGAACTAGTAATTGAAGTTCCAGAAGAATCTGCAAATTAGTATATAGATAAATTTTAAGAGGGGCTGTAGCAAGATTTGCTTCAACCCTTCTTTTATGCTCAAAATTCACTTAGAAAAGGAGTAAGTTTAACATGCTTTTAGAAATGAAAAATATTGTTAAAACATATGGTAATGTAACCGCTAATAATAAGGTTAATATAAATCTTAATAAAGGGGAAATACTTGCTGTTGTTGGTGAAAATGGTGCTGGAAAGTCTACTATAATGAAAATACTTTATGGCTTAGAAAGACCAGATTCAGGAGAAATATTTATAAATGGTAAGAAGATGGACTTTCATAATCCATCAGATGCTATGGCTCAAGGTATCGGAATGGTTCAACAGCATTTTATGCTTTTTGAATCAATGACTGTAGCGGAAAATATAGTTTACAAGAATGAAGTGAAAAAAGGAATATTCTTCGACTACAAAAAGAATATAGAAGTTGTTGAAGAGCTTTCTAAAAAATATATGCTACATGTTGATCCAAAGGCTATCGTAGAAGAATGTCCAGTTGGACTTCAACAACGTGTAGAAATATTAAAAATACTTTATCAAAATGCTGATATTATTATCTTCGATGAGCCATCGGCAGTTCTTACACCTATAGAGGTTGATGAATTATTAAAGACTATGAAACAGTTAGCTAAGTTAGGTAAGAGCATAATAATCATAACTCATAAACTACATGAAGTAATGGAAGTTGCAGATAGAGTTGTAGTTATGAGGCTTGGAGAAGTTGTTGCTGAAAGATTAAAAAAAGATACAAGTGTTGAGGAATTATCTTATTTAATGGTTGGAAGACAAATTGCTAATAGAGTAATTCCTAAAAAAGAAACTGCTGAAAATCTTTTAGAAGTAAAAGACTTAGTTTTAAAAGGTGAACATAATAAAAATATTTTAAATAATGTTAATTTACATATTAAAAAAGGTGAAATAGTAGGTATTGCAGGAGTATCAGGCAATGGTCAATCTGAATTAATAAGGTGTATAACTGGATTAGAAAAGGTTGATGGAGGAGAAGTTATTCTAGATAAATCTGATATTACCAATAAAACTGTAATGAATATTAGAGAGGCTGGTATAGCTCATATTCCAGAAGATCGTTATATGTGGGGAAGTGCTCCAGAAGCCACTCTTGCAGAAAATGCATTAATGGGATTTGAGGATAAGGAAGGATTTTCTAAAAGAGGAATCTTAGATATTAAGAAAGTTGTATCTCATGCATCAGAATTAATAACTAAATTCTTAGTTAAAGCAGATTCACCATATCAAAAGATAAAGGAGCTTTCAGGTGGTAACGCTCAGAAGCTTATAGTTGCAAGAGAAATGGCTATGAATACACCACTCCTTATAGCATGTGAGCCTACAAGAGGGATAGATATTGGAGCAATGGAATTTATTCATGATCAACTTGTAGCTAAGAGAAATAGCGGAGATAGCGTATTATTAGTTTCTTCTGAACTAAGTGAAATTATGGATTTAAGTGACAGAATATATGTTATTTATGAAGGGGAAATAGTTGGAGAATTTATAAGAGGAAGTATTGATGAGAAGGAATTAGGTCTATTGATGGTAGGAGGTAAAGAAAATGAAAAGTAAGAGTACTATTGCAAAAAGTAAAATTGCTAGTTGGTATGCTCCTTTAAAGCATCCACTACAAGCTGTTGTAGTTGGATTGCTATTAGGTGGAGTTATTATAGCACTTTCTGGATTTAATCCTTTCGAAGCGATAATTGGGATGTTCAAAGGTGGATTTGGTTCAGCGTACTATTTAACAACTACATTAACTCGTGCGATTCCTATTATATTTGCTGGTCTTGCAGGTGCTTTAGCTTGGGGATCAGGATATTCAAGCTTAGGTGCTGCTGGGCAAATGGTTTTAGGAGCATTTACTTCATCAGTTGTAGCAGTAATTTGTCCAGGACCTCCAGTAGTTGTTGTAACAGCTGCGCTTATTAGTGGAGCATTAGTAGGAGTATTATATTCGCTTGTATCTGCATATGTAAGCGAAAGATTTAAGTTAGATTTACTTATCATAACTCTTATGATGAATTATGTTGCAGACTATATTGCATCTTATTTTACTACTTATGTTTTTAAAGATCCTCTAGCTGTTGACTCATCAGCTATCCAAACTCAAAAGCTAACAGATAATATTTTACCTAAGATGTTTGAAGGATATTCACTGCATTGGGGATTTATAATTGCTATTATATGTGTTTTAATAGTACTTTTCATAATGAAGAAGACAAGCTTTGGATATAAAGCTAAAATGGGTGGATTAAATCCTAACTTTGCTAATTATGGTGGAGTTAATAGTACTAAGATGATGTACTATGTATTAATGCTAAGTGGTGCTTTAGCAGGACTTGGTGGTGCTATAGAGGTTTTAGGTACAAGATACCGTTATGTAGATAGCATGATTACATCTCCAGGGTTCGCATGGAGTGGTATCATAGCATCATTAATGTCTAGCAATCACCCAGTCGGTATATTAGTTAGTGCTATTTTCTTAGCAGGTATTACTACAGGGGGAAGTACTATAGAGCGTAGTATGGGAGTTCCATCTGAAGTAACGACAATTATTCAAGGTATTATTACTTTATTAATAACTGCAAGATTCGTTGTAAAATGGTACAAGAAACAGCAAAATGCAGAAAATAAAGGAGGAGCTCAATAATGGAATTAAGTGTAGATTATTTAGCGGTAGTTGCTAATTCAACTCTTCGTATGATGACACCTATTTTATTAGTAACTTTAGCTGCAGCTATATGTTCTAAAGTAAAGATTTTTAATATAGCAATGGAAGGAACGATGCTAACAGGAGCATTTTTTAGCATTGTTGCTAATTACTATACTAATAATGTGATCTTATCTGTTTTAGCAGGTGCTATTAGTGGGATGATAGTTTCAGCTATAGTAGGTTTTTGTATAATTAAACTAAAGGCATCTCCAGTAGTAGTAGGTATGGCTACTAATACTATGATGGGGGGAGTTACAACTTACTTATTATATATAATCTTTAAAACAAAAGGGGTATTTACTGACCCAAGCTTAGTGAGTCTTCCTAAGATTGATTTACCGATTATAAAGGATATTCCTGTTATAGGAACTATTTTCTCAGGGTTAACTTTTGTTGACTATTTAGCATTTATTTTAGCTATAGCTATGTACATATTCTTATACAAAACGGTTTTAGGATATAGATTACGTGCTATAGGAATAAACAAAGAAGCTGCAAGAAGTCTTGGTACTCCAGTAGAGAAATATCAATTCCTTACAATAAGTTTATCAGGAATATTAAGTGGATTAGGTGGAGTTCTTCTTTCAATGGGAACTGTAACTCTATTTATGCAAAATATGACTTCGGGACGTGGATATATTGCTATGGCTGCAAATAACTTAGGAAAATCTCATCCATTAGGAGTTCTTTTCTCAAGTTTATTCTTTGGATTTTCACAAGCGGCTGGAAATGTACTTCAAAATACATCATTAAAAACTCAAATTACTGCCTCTATCCCTTATGTAGCAACTATAGTTGCACTTATATTATTTAGCATACAAACAAGAAGAAAAAAGAAAAATAAGTAGGTGAATAAGATGAGGTTTTTACATTTATCAGATATTCACTTCTTAAGGAATTATCCTAAGGCTGAATCTGGATATAATTCTATTTTTAATAATATAACAAGTCCTCTAACACAAATTAAAAGATGCATAGACAGAATTGACTTAAAAGAGATAGAGTTTATTATAATAACTGGTGATTTAGTTGAATCAGGTGACTTTGAAGATTATAAGGTATTAAGAGAAAATCTTAACGAAATTTTTGGAGATACTCCATATATAGTTACATTAGGTAATCATGATAATAAGGAAGCTTTTTATAAAGGTTGGTTTGATAAAGAAGCAAATGAAGAAGCATATAATCATGTTGAGGAAATTGCAGGAGTAAGAATTGTAAGTTTTGATAACTCTCAATATAAGAATAGTAATGGCATGATTTCAGAAAAACAAAAGAAATGGTTAAAAAAAGAGTTAAGTAAAGATACTAATAAAGATACAATCTTAATGCTTCATCATCATATTTTAAAAGAACAATTTGTTACACCTTCTGTAGAAGTAGATGAAGAGTTTGAAGAAATAATAAAAAGCAGCTCAGTAATTGGAGTATTTTCAGGACATACTCATCATCCTTATAATGGAGTATTTGCGGGTAAACCATATTTTACAGCAAGAAGTCTTTCTTTTATTGGAATAAATGAAGAAGATGGAACTGTAAGATTTGAAGAAGCTGCGGGTTTTAACTTGTGTACTTATACTGATGGTAATATATCTATAGATGCTATAGATGTTTTAGAAGAAAGAAAAATATTAGGTTATGTTAAGTTTTAATAGAGAAGTCGCATTAAAGGTGCGACTTCTTTTTTGTAGTATAGTGAAAAAGTTTGGGCTTTATATTTTTTAATAAGTTTTAGATGTTGAGAAAAATATAAAAAGTAGGTTGGAACAGATTTTAGTATTAGAATGTAAAATATTTAAAAAGATATATTTACAAAATATTGTAAGAGTGATAATATTAGTTTTAATATTTATAGACAAAGAAAGGGAAGAGTACTATAGAGTACAGTTTTAAGAGAGAGAATGTCACCGGCTGTAAGCATTCTTAAATATGACTATAAGAAAACTACCCTGGAGTTATGGTTTAGTAGCTTAATTTAAGTGAAATGCTATCGGTGAAAATCGTTAAACTTAAAGAGATGAATTGAATTGTATTAATTCAATTTGGGTGGAACCACGTATGTAAACATTCGTCCCAAGGTTAGGGATGGATGTTTTTTTATATTTAAAAATTAATAAAGAATAATTATTAATTATTCTATGTTAATTATCAATTAGCAGTATAACAAGGAGGTAGAAGTATGATTAACGTAAAATTAAATGATGGCTCAGTAAGAGAAATCGAAGAAGGTTCTAATATTTATGAACTTGCAAAATTACTAAGTAAAAATCTAGCTAAATCAGCAGTAGTAGGTGAAGTAAATGGAACGCTAGTTGATTTAAGTTATAAGTTAAAAAATAATGATGAGGTAAATATTTTAACATTTGAAGATGAGAAAGCTGTTGAAGTTATGAGACATTCTACTTCACATGTTATGGCTCAAGCTGTTAAGAGAGTATTTAAGGATGTAAAATTAGCAATAGGACCATCAATAGATAATGGATTTTATTATGATTTTGATATAGAAGAACCGTTAACAACAGAAGATTTAAACAAGATTGAAAAAGAAATTAATAATATTATTTCTGAAAATTTAAGTTTTGAAAGAATGGATATATCAAGAGAAGAAGCTTTAAAGCTTATGGAAGATAGAGGTGAAGGTTACAAAGTAGAACTTATAAATGATTTACCAGAGGGAGAAAAAATATCTTTATATAGACAAGGTGAATTTATTGACCTTTGTAGGGGTCCTCATATTTATTCAACTAAGTATATAAAAGCATTTAAATTAACTTCAGTAGCCGGTGCTTATTGGAGAGGAAATGAAAAAAATAAAATGCTTCAAAGGGTTTATGGGGTGGCCTTTGCAAGCAAAGATGAGCTAAAAACTTATCTTCATAATTTAGAGGAAGCAAAAAAGAGAGATCATAGAAAGTTAGGTAAAGATTTAAAACTATTTACTTTTGTAGAAGAGGGGCCAGGATTTCCAATTTTCTTACCTAAAGGGGTTGTTTTAAAAAATACTTTAATAAATTATTGGAGAGGTGTCCATCAAAAAGCTGGGTATGTAGAAATTGAAACTCCAATAATGTTAAACAAAAAGCTTTGGGAAACATCAGGACATTGGTATCACTATAAAGAAAATATGTATACTTCTATTATCGATGAAGAAGAATTTGCATTAAAGCCAATGAATTGTCCAGGTGGAATGCTTGTCTATAAATCAGAAGTTCATTCATATAGAGATTTTCCAATGAGATTAGGTGAACTAGGAAGAGTTCATAGACATGAACTTTCAGGTGCTTTACATGGACTTATGAGAGTTAGAGCTTTTACTCAAGATGATGCGCATATTTTTATGTTACCTGAACAAATTAAATTTGAGATAAAAGGTGTCGTAGAGCTTATTGATGAAGTATATTCAAAATTTGGATTTAAATATAATATTGAGCTTTCTACAAGGCCAGAAGACTCAATGGGAAGTGATGAAGACTGGAATATGGCTGAAGAGTCATTAAAAGGAGCTCTAGATGAATTAAATTTACCATATAAAATAAATGAAGGTGATGGAGCCTTTTATGGACCAAAGATAGATTTCCATCTTCAAGATAGCTTAGGTAGAACATGGCAATGTGGAACAATACAATTAGACTTCCAGTTGCCACAAAGATTTGAACTTGATTATATAGGTAGTGATGGAGAAAAGCATAGACCTATAGTTATCCATAGAGTTATATTTGGAAGTATAGAAAGGTTTATAGGAATATTAATTGAGCATTTTGCAGGTAAATTCCCAACATGGCTTGCTCCAGTGCAAGTTAAGATTTTGCCTATATCAGATAAGTTTAATGATTATGTAAATGAGGTAAAGAACAAATTATTAGATAATGATATAAGAGTTGAAGAGGATTTACGTGCTGAAAAAATAGGCTATAAGATAAGAGAAGCAAGAAATGAAAGAGTACCATATATAGTTATAGTTGGAGAAAAAGAAGTAGAAGATCAAAATATAGCTTTAAGAAGTAGAAAAAATGGAGATGAAGGCTCAGTAGAATTAGAAGATTTTATAAGAAGAATTAAAAGTGAAATAAAATTATATGATATGGATTAAAACTTTAAAAATTTTTATAATTAACCTGATTAATTATTATGTATAAGGATATCGATTAACTCATAAACTCAATAAGACAGTATAAAGTTGTTGTATTTGCATATATTGTAATTAAACTAGTAAATTTGATTCTAGGGAGGAGTTAGAATGAAGTTATTTATAGATACGGCCATAGTTGAAGAGATTAAAAAGGCTAATGATATGGGAGTTATATGTGGAGTAACTACAAATCCATCCTTAATTGCAAAATCAGGAAGAGATTTTAAAGAGGTTATTACAGAAATAACTAATATAGTTGATGGACCTATTAGTGCGGAGGTTATAAGTACTGAAGCAGAAGGAATGGTTAAAGAAGCAGATGAACTTGTAAAAATTCATAAAAATATAGTAATTAAGATTCCAATGACACAAGAGGGGTTAAAGGCTACAAAAATATTATCATCTAAAGGGATAAAAACAAATGTAACTCTTATTTTTTCTGCAGCACAAGCATTACTTGCGGCAAGGGCAGGAGCTACTTATGTGAGTCCTTTCCTAGGAAGATTAGATGATATTGGTATGGATGGAATGGATTTAATAAAAGAAATTGTTGAGATATTTGAGATACATGATATAAAAACAGAAATAATTGCGGCAAGTATAAGAAATCCAATTCATGTTACTAAAGCAGCAAGATGCGGAGCTCATATAGCAACAGTTCCTTATAAAGTAATAATTCAAATGACTAAGCATCCTCTAACAGATGCGGGAATAGAAAAATTTTTAAAAGATTGGGAAGATGTTCCTAAGAAATAATATAAGAATAAAAGAAGCTAGAAGATATATGAACTTTTGGCTTCTTTTATTTTACAATATAAAATCTAATATATAAGTGGATTTTTACACAAACTTGATAAAGAGGTAATTAAGGAGGTGTATTCTATGAAGCTTATTACTATAAAAAAATTAAAAAAATATTATGGAGATAGGTTATTGTTAGATATAGATAAGTTTGAATTGGCAGAAAAAGATAGAGTAGGAATTGTAGGAGAAAATGGAGTTGGTAAAACTACTTTAATAAAGATAATAATGGGGAAGGTTAAAGCTGATGAAGGAAGTATAAATTTAACTGATAGTTATTCGTATATAAGTCAGAATGAAGATGATTATGAAGATTGCGGAAATAGTAAAGTGAAGAGTATCTTTAAGGCTCCAGATAGATATGAAGATTATTTATCTGGTGGAGAAAAGGTTAAAATTAGAGTAGTAAATGCATTAAGTGAAAATAGGAGCCTTATAATAGCTGATGAGCCTACGTCAAATTTAGATAGAGAGAGCATTAATATACTTGAAGAAATGTTTAAGAAGTATAAAGGGGCAGTTTTATTAGTTTCTCATGATAGAGATTTCTTAGATAAAATTTGTAATAAAATAATAGAAATAAATGATGGAAAATTAACTTGCTTTAAAGGTGGGTACAGTGATTATTTAAATCAAAAAGAAGAAGATATTAAGGTTAAAAAGCGCGAGTATGAAAAGTATATTCATGAAAAGGCTAGATTAGAAAGTGTTATAACTGAAAAAGAGGTTTTAAGGGATAGAATACATAAGGCTCCAAAAGGTATGGGAAAATCTGAGGCGAAGACAATAAAAATGGGAGATCAAAGAGGGAAAAAGAATATAGAGAATAATATAAAGTCAGTAGAAAAGAGGATAGAACATTTAGAGGTTAAATCATCACCTAAGGAAAAAGAGAAGATAATCATTAATATAAATGAGGGAACAGAAGTATCAGCTAAAAATTTAATTGAAATTAAAGATTTTACATTGTCTGTAGGAGATAAAAATTTAGTTGGGGATATTAGTTTCAATATAAAGAACGGATATAAGGTTGCTATTATAGGTGAAAATGGATGTGGCAAAACAACTTTATTAAATAAGATTATTGCTAATGATGTAGAAGGAATTAATATATCTAAAAGCGTTAAGATTGGTTATTTCGATCAAAGCCAAAATATTTTAGAGTACAAAAAAACTATTTTAGAGAATATTAAAGAAGATTCTAAATGGGATGAAAGCTTTATAAGGATTAATTTAAGTGAGTTTGGATTTAAAAATAATTCTGTAAATAAAAAAATAGAAGAGTTATCAGGTGGCGAGAGAGTAAAAGTAGCTATATGTAAGATAATACTTTCTAATAATAATTTATTAATATTAGATGAACCTACAAATTATTTAGATATTAAAACTATGGAAGCTCTTGAAGATGCGTTGATTAATACCAATAAAACCGTAATAGTGGTTTCTCATGATATACGATTTTTATCAAATGTATGTAATTACATAATTGAAATTAAGGATAATAAAATAACTGAATTTGAAGGTAAGTATGCTGATTATATGGAAAGCTTAAATAAAAATATAAGTACTGTTGATAAGAAGCATAAGGATGATGAGTTATTACTCCTTGAAAATAGATTATCAGAAGTAATTACGCTTTTATCAATAGAAAGCAATGATGATAACAAGAAGAAATTAGATGAGGAATACTTTGAATTAATGGATAAAATAAAAAAAATAAAAGCTGAATTAGAGTAATTAGAGAGCCACCTACGTAAAAGTGTAGGTGGCAAGTAAGTATTTATTTTGCTTTATTCATAATATCTATAAATTCATATGCAGAATCTATTAAGTATCTACCTTTATAATAATCTAATTTTATATCTTCAAAATTAGATACCTCATGAACTACATTAGGTCTTTCTTCGAAGATACCTAATATATTAAATTCCTTATCTAACACTAGTATTAAAGGAAACTTCATATTCTCTACTCCTAAAATAGGAAATACAAATTTTTTACCTCTTCCCATAGAAATTATGGACATATCAAAATTATTATTAAGTTCTGTAAATTTCTTTAATACTGTAGAGTTTAATTGAAAGTCAGGACACCAAATCTCGCCAGCAACTAGAAAGTTAATTTCTTTGTCATAATTAACTAAAGTATTAATCATATCTTCAGGAAAGTTAATTCTAGAATAATTTTTAGGAATTCTAGCTCGTTCACTTTTAGTTCCTTGACCAATTGCTGTTTCAAAAGTAGTACCAACTTCATATAATTCTTTAATATTCATTTCAACCATAGTAAAACCTCTCAAATTTTATTTTTTAATAAAATAACCTACTCACATATGTTAGTAGGTGTACATTTATAATTTAACTTTAAGATTCCAAATTTCAATTTGGAATCTTAATCATGTTTTTCTAACCAAATCGAAGATTTTGAGACTTATAGTATTTCTAATATTTCAACTGAATAATTTTCAGCAGGAGCATTAACTTCTACGATATCTCCAACTTTTTTACCTGCTAATGCTTTTCCTAAGTCAGATTCAATACTTATAAGCATATCTTCTGGATTGGCATCAAGAGTAGTAGTAAGAGTTATTGTATCTTCGTCGTCAAATTCAACAAATCTGATTCTTGCTTTACTGTTTATTCCTAATACTGATTTGTCTAATGATGCATCATCAACTACTGTTGCTGTAGAAATCATAGTTAATAAGTATTGTATTCTGTTATCATTTTCCCTATAGTTTTCGCAAGCTGCTTTATATTCTGCATTTTCTGAACGATCACCATGAGCAGCGGCGATAAGTTTATCTTTAGCAATTTCAGCTCTCTTTACAGTCATTCTATAATCTAGTTCTTCTCTTAGCTTCTTAATATTTTCTTCAGTCAATATATTATTCATAAAAATTACCTCTCAAAATATAAATGATTATCTTAATATTATATAATATATAGAAAAAAATTAAAGAGTAATTAATAATTATTATAAAATACAAATATTATTTTTAAATATATTGATTTTGTTCGTAAAATACAATATAATAAAACCGAATAAATTTTAAACAAAACTTAATAATATTCGCTTATATATTTCTGGTAATAAGGTCTGGATGTTTCTACTCAGCTACCGTAAAAAGCTGAACTATAAGCTAGTTGGAGGTATTTTATGATGAATTATGATGTAATAATTGTAGGAGCAGGTCCATCTGGAATTTTCACAGCATTAGAAGCGAAAACATTAAACCCAGAAAAGAATATTTTACTTATAGAGGCAGGGAGAAGAATTGATAAGAGATCTTGTCCTAAGGAAAAAACTAACGTATGTGTATCATGCAAACCTTACTGTCATATAACTACTGGTTTTTCAGGAGCAGGTGCTTTCTCTGATGGAAAGCTTTCATTAAACTATGAGGTTGGTGGAGATTTACCAGATCTTATGGGACCAAACCTAGTTCAAGAGTTTATTGATTATACTGATAAAATATATCTTGATTTTGGTGCAGATACTAAAGTTGAAGGTGTAGGAAATAATGAAGCAGTAAAGGAAATAAGAAGAAAGGCTATTAAAGGTAACTTAAAGCTTGTAGATTGTCCTATAAGACACTTAGGTACTGAAATGGCACAACAAATATATTTAAAGATTCAAAATCACCTTTTAGAGTTAGGTGTTGAAATAAAATTTGATACAGTAGCTAAAGATTTAATAGTAGATGGTGATACTATTAAAGGGGTATTAATAGCAGATTCAAGAACTAAAAAGATAGAAGAAAAGGTTTATGCTGATAAAGTAGTTGTGGCTACTGGTAGAAAAGGTGCTGACTGGTTAAAGGATATGTGCTTAGAACATAATATTGACCATAGAGCAGGCACTGTTGATATCGGGGTTAGAGTTGAGCTTAGAAATGAAGTTATGGAAAGTGTAAATGATGTTTTATACGAATCAAAACTTATTGGTTATCCAGCTCCATTCCAAGATAAGGTAAGAACTTTCTGTCAAAATCCAGGTGGATTTGTTAGTCAAGAAAATTACGATAATGATTTAGCTATAGTAAATGGACATTCATATAAAAATAAAAAGTCAGAAAACACTAACTTAGCAATATTAAGTTCTCATAATTTCTGTGAGCCTTTCAATAAACCTATAGAATATGGAAAGAAGGTTGCTGAACTTGTAAATATGCTTGGAAATGGAAGTATTATTGTTCAAAGATATGGTGATATTTTAGATGGTAAGAGAACATGGGATTATGAGTTATATCAATCAAATATAAAACATACTCTTCCAGATGCTGAAGCAGGAGATTTAACTTCAGCTATACCATATAGAACAATGACAAATATTTTAAACTTTATAGAATCTATGGATGCTGTAGTTCCTGGATTTGCAAGTAGAGAAACTCTTCTTTACGGACCAGAGATTAAGTTCTATAGCAATAAGATTGAACTTGATAAGAGCTTTGAAACTAATATAAAAGGATTATATTGTTTAGGGGATTCTTCAGGTTGGACAAGAGGTCTAATGATGGCTTCAGCTATGGGAGTTATGATGGGAAGAAACTTAGCTAAAAGTTAATAGTTAACAGATAATAGTTGAGGAGAATGCTGCATTGCAGTTTCTAAAATTATAATGTTTTAAAGTCAGCTTAGGCTGACTTTATTTATAAGCTCTAAACTCTATAATCTTAACAATTAACTTAAATAAGTTGCTTTGTAGTTTGCTTAGTATTACGCTTTAAAGAGGATGAATAAAGTATAAAAGAGAATAGAAGAAAAGAGTGTGGCATTATGAAAAGTAAAATATATAAGTTTTTTAGGTTAATTGCAGGATTTATATTCTGTGCAAGTTCAACTATTTTTATGTTAAATTCTAATTTAGGATTATCTCCTTGGGATGTATTTCACCAAGGCTTATCAAGAATAACAGGTATAACTATTGGCCAAGCTAATATTATAATTGGAGTATTATTTGTAATTGTTGGAATGTGCTTTGGGCAAAAGCTAGGAATTGGAACTATACTAAATATGCTTTTAATAGGGCAGTTTATTGATTTAATAATGTATTTAAATATAATACCTGTAGCTTCCAATATGATAACTGGAATTATAATGATGATAATTGGAATGTTACTTATGGGATATGGTTGTTACTTGTATATTAGTTGTGGGTTAGGATGTGGACCAAGAGATGGAGTAATGTTAGTTTTAAATGAATTATTAAAGAAACCTATTAAGTATATTAGAGCTGGTATGGAAATATTAGTGCTTATTTTAGGAATAATACTGGGAGGAACTGTTGGATTAGGAACAATAATTTCGGCTGTATTTTTAGGATATAGTATTCAGTTAGTATTTAGGTTAAGAAATTTTGATGCATCAAAAGTAGAACATAAATCTATAATAAAAGGGTTAAGCTAGTTAATGGCTAAAATTATGATAGAACTCCTTCGGGAGTTTTTTTGTTGCCTGAAAATATTAATAGTGAAATTGTTATTATTTAATGTTTTATTGATGTGAATATTTAACGTTAAATATAATTAATAGTACGTTATATAACGAAAAAATATAAAGAAATTTACGATAAATATTCGAAAAAATGTTGACATATACGAATAATAAATATAATATATAAAATATAGTTCGTAATTAATAAACAATAAGAAGAGTATAAATTAAAGGGGAGCTAATGATGATAGAAAAATTATTTAAATTAAAAGAAAATAATACCAGCGTTAGAACAGAAGTAACTGCTGGGATAACTACTTTTATGACAATGGCATATATTTTGGTTGTACAACCTATGTTCATGGGAGCAGCAGGAATGGATGTAGGTGCGGTAACGGTTGTAACTGCAATATTAGGAGCAGTATTTAGTATATTTATGGGGATATATACAAATCTACCTTTTGCTTTAGCACCAGCTATGGGAAGTAATGCATTCTTTGCATACACATTAGTTTCAGCCGGAGTAGTAACATGGGAAACAGGTCTTGGAATAGTATTTATTTCAGGAGTAGCATTTTTAATTTTAACAGTTCTTGGTTTAAGAGAAGTTATAGTTAACTTAATCCCAAAGAATGTTAAGTACGCAATTGGAGTAGCAATAGGTTTTTACATAGTATCACTTGGTTTTTCTAATGGTGGATTAATGGATACATCAGCAGGGAAAATAGCAATGGGTGATTTAACATCAAAAGGAGTTATTCTTACTTTAATAGGATTATTAGTAGTAGTATTTTTAACTGCTAGAAAAGTTAAGGGCGCAATATTAATAGGAATTGTAGTAACTACAATAATAGGTATTCCACTAGGAGTTACTCAAGTACCAGAAAGCTTAGTAACAATGCCACCATCAATTGCACCAATAGCATTTAAGTTAGACATAATGGGAGCATTAAAGTGGAGTTTCTTCCCACTAGCATTTACATTCTTTGTTGGTGATTTCTTCTCAACTTTAGGAACGTTATTAGGTGTATCTGCTAAAGCTAACCTTTTAGACGAAAATGGTAATTTACCAAACATAAACAAGCCTTTCTTAGTAGATGCTATAGCAACAATAGTAGGTGCATTATTTGGATCAACAGTTGTAACTACATACATTGAATCAGCAGCAGGTGTTGAAGAAGGTGGTAGAACAGGACTTACAGCAGTGACTACAGGTATTTGTTTTGCATTAACACTATTTATTACACCAATAGCAGCAATGATACCAAGTGAAGCAACAGCACCAGCATTAATTCTTATAGGATTATTAATGATAACTGGAGTTAAGGATATTGATTTTAATGATTTTACAGAATCATTCCCAGCTTTTGCAACTATAGTATTTACTATATTTACATCAAGCATATCTAACGGAATAAGTATTGGTATTTTAGCTTACTTATTTACTAAAGTTTTAGCTGGAAAGTTCAAAGAATTAAATTGGGGAATATATGTGTTAGCAATACCTTTATTATTATATTTTGTAATCTAATATTTAAATTGAAAATAAAAAATAATGGCTCTTATCAATTATTTATTGGTAGGAGCTAGTTTTATAAGGTATAGGAGGAAATTATGAAGATAATACCAAAGGATAAAAAGGGATTAATTGAGGCTGCAATAGGCAGAAGAGAATGTGATTTAGCTATTGAAAATTGTAAGGTAGTTAATGTTTTTTCAGGTGAAATATATGAAGGTGACGTAGGGATATATGGTGGCTTTATAGCTCATATAAAATGCAACCCAGATAATTTAGATATAAATGAAGATAGAATTAAAGCTAAAAAATATTATGATGCAAAAGGAAAGTATATAATTCCAGGGTTAATTGATGCTCATATTCACATAGAGAGTACTTTAATGACTCCTAGAAATTTTGCAAAGGCTGTAATTCCTCACGGGACAACTACAGTAGTAACTGATCCTCACGAAATTGCAAATGTGTATGGAATAGCTGGAGTAGAATATATGCATAACTCAAGTGAGGGGTTACCAATGAGACAGTATGTATTAGCACCTTCTTGTGTACCAGCAGTACTAGGACTAGAAAATGCTGGAGCAGAATTTAATTATGAAGATATTGAGAGAATGTTCGAATTAGATAGAGTTATAGGTCTTGGAGAAGTTATGGATTACGTAGGTGTAATAGATAACGATACAAGAATGGTTGAAATATTAGAAGCAGCTGAAAAGAGAGGATTATTTATACAAGGACATGCACCTTTCTTAAGTGGAAGAGGATTATCAGCATACCTATGTGGCGGAGCTGTTTCTTGCCATGAAAGTAGAACTGCAAATGAAGCAAGAGATAAGATTAGAAATGGAATGTACGTTGATGCTAGAGAAAGTTCGATTTCTAAAGATGTAGCTAGCTTAGTAAAGGGAGTTGAAGATTTTAGATATAAGACAAACTTAACTCTTTGTACTGATGATAGAGAAGCTGATGAAATATTAGAGTTCGGTCATATGAATGCTGTTGTTAGAACAGCTATTAAAGCCGGTATGAATCCAATTGATGCTATAAGATCTGCAACTTTAAATAATGCTAGGGAATTAGGAATAATAAATTTAGGTGGAATTGCACCAAACTTTGTTGCGGATTTAGTATTAGTAGAGAATTTAGAAGAGATGAATGTTAAAGCTGTTATCTATAATGGAGAGGTAGTTGCCGAGGATGGAAAATTATTAGTTCAAATAGAAGATAAAGAGTTTGATATAGAAAATAAAAATTCAGTTCATGTAAAAGACTTATCTATTGAAGATTTTATTTTAAAAGCTGGTGTTGAGTCAGGAAAAGTTAAAGCTAATGTAATAAAATACTTAGCTCAAACTTCTTCCTCAACAGAAATTATAGAAGAAGAGTTTGAAGTTGAAAATGGAAGGGTTAAGCTTCCTGAGAATGGAGACACAAAATTCGTTGTGGTTATAAATAGACATGGGAAATTATATACTAAATCAATAGCTTTAGTAAAAGGATTTGGAATAAGAAAAGGTGCTGTTGGAAGTACTGTATCTCATGATAGTCATAATTTAACTATAGTTTTTGATAATGCAGAAGAAGGTATGTTAGTAGCAGAAGATTTGATAAAGCTAGGTGGAGGATTAAGCTGTTCTATAGATGGAAAGATAAAAAATAATTTACAACTATCTGTAGCAGGATTAATGTCTACAAGACCAGCAGAAGAAATATCTGTACAAGCAGAAACGATGAAAAAGTCTTTAAGAGAAATGGGACTTACAGAAATAAAAAATCCGTTATTAAGAATTGTAACTTTAGCATTACCGGTAATTCCTAAGGCAAAGATGTCAGACCTTGGAGTTATAGATGTTTTAAAGAAAGAGATTATAGAAGTTATTAAATAAAGTTCGAGCTAAGGCTCGGAGGTGAAAAGTCGACTTTGCCGAGACCAAGAGTGCCTACGGCGGTCCAAGATATTTACTTCGTAAATGTTCAAAAGTTTTTTGGTAAATTATAAGTTGCTATTTTTAAATACTATAAAAAGGTGAGGGATAAAAATGTTTAATAAATTTAATATTAAGCCATTATGGGAGACTAGTAAAACATTATCAGCAGTGGCACAAGGATTTAAGCCAGCTGATATAGTAATTACAAATGCGAAGCTTATAAATGTTTGTACAAGAGAGGTTATGGACAATACTGATGTAGCAATTAGTATGGGTAGAATAGCTTTAGTTGGAGATGCAAAGCACTGTATAGGTGATGAAACTAAAGTAATTGATGCAAATGGTCAATATATAGCACCAGGATTTTTAGATGGTCATATTCATGTGGAATCATCTATGTTAAGTGTAAGTGAATATGCCCGCTCAGTAGTTCCTCATGGAACAGTGGGAATATATATGGACCCTCATGAAATTTGTAATGTACTTGGATTAAATGGTGTTAAGTATATGATTGAAGATGGTAAGGGAACTCCTCTTAAAAATATGGTAACTACACCATCTTGTGTTCCTGCAATGCCAGGATTTGAAGATACAGGAGCTTCAGTTGGACCTAAGGATGTAGCAGAAACTATGGAGTGGGATTCTGTTGTAGGACTTGGTGAAATGATGAACTTCCCAGGAATTTTATTTTCAACTGATCATGCTCATGGAGTTGTAGGTGAAACTTTAAAGGCTAATAAAGTAGTTACAGGACATTATTCATTACCTGAGACAGGAAAAGGGTTAAATGGATATATTGCATCAGGGGTAAGATGTTGCCACGAATCTACTAGAGCGGAAGATGCATTAGCCAAAATGAGACTTGGAATGTATGCTATGTTTAGAGAAGGTTCTGCATGGCATGACTTAAAGGAAGTAAGTAAATCTATAACTGAAAATGAAGTTGATAGCAGATTCGCAGTTTTAATTTCTGATGATACACATCCTCATACTTTACTTAAAGATGGACATTTAGATCATATAATTAGACGTGCGATAGTAGAAGGAATAGATCCTTTAGTTGCAATACAAATGGTAACTATAAACTGTGCTCAATGTTTTAGAATGGATCATGAGCTAGGTTCTATAACTCCTGGAAAATGCGCAGATATAGTATTTATTGATGATTTAAATAAAGTAAATGTAACAAAGGTTATTATAGATGGTAATTTAGTAGCTGAAAACGGAAAGATGACAACAACTATAGAAAAATATCAATATCCAGAAGATGCTATGAATTCAATGCATATAAAAGATAAGATAACAGTAGAGTCATTTAATATATTAGCTGAAGAAAAAGATAAGGTAACAGCTAGAGTTATGGAGATAATTCCTGCTAGAGTTGGAACTTATGAAAGACATATAGAGTTAGAGGTTATTGATGGTAAAGTTCAATGTGATACAAGCAAAGATGTATTGAAAGCTGCTGTGTTTGAAAGACATCATGAAACTGGAAAGATAGGATATGGATTTGTTAAAGGCTTTGGAATAAAGGAAGGAGCTATGGCCGCAACTGTTGCCCATGATGCACATAACTTACTAGTTGTAGGTACTAATGATGAAGATATGGCTTTAGCTGCAAACACTTTAGTTGAGTGTGGTGGAGGAATGGTAGTAGTAAGAAATGGTCAAGTTTTGGGCTTGGTTCCACTACCAATTGCAGGACTTATGAGTGATAGACCACTAGAAGAAATGGCAGAAAAGGTTGAAAGATTAGATAAGGCATGGAAAGAAATTGGCTGTGATATAGTATCGCCATTCATGACTATGGCACTTATACCTTTAGCTTGTTTACCTGAATTAAGATTAACCAATAGAGGTTTAGTTGATTGTAATAAGTTTGAATTTGTATCTTTATTTGTTGAATAACTTTAATAAAAATAAAGACTGGCATATAGCACAGTCTTTATTTTTTATATTTGTATATTATTTAATGGGTAAACTATTTTGTATAATTATCAAAGTAACCTTGGATAAAGATGATTGGTGTTCCCTTATCTCCACTACCAGAAGTTAAGTCTGATAATGATCCTATAAGATCAGTAAGTCTTCTAGGTGTAGTTCCTTGAGAAACCATGTTACCAGTTAAATCAGTATCTTTATGCTCAATATATTGAGATATAGCCTTCTTTAACTCTTCGCCTTCTAGGTTAGCAAAATTATTATCTGCAAGATATTTAATTTTTACTTCGTTTGGTGTTCCTTCTAAACCAGCAGTATAAGCAGGTGAAACAACCGGATCGGCCAATTCCCAAATCTTACCTACCGGATCTTTAAATGCACCATCTCCGTAAATCATAACTTCAATATTTTTGCCTGTTTTTTCGTATAAAATAGCTTGAATATTATCTACTACTACTTGACAGTTAGTTGGGAAAAGTTTAACTGCTTCTTCTGTTGATTTATTAGAACCAAGTAATCCATAGCTTTTATTAGAACCACTACCATCTATAGATTCAGTCATTATATCATCTAAGCCATAAACTTTTTCGGCTCCATTAGCTCTTAATAATCTTTTAGTTCTAAATCTTGAGTGGATGTCACAAGTAAGAACGCTCTTAGTGTAATTTAAGATAGTTTTACAGTCGTTTGAGAAAATAACTTCACACTCTATTCCGTACTCTTCAATAAGAGATTTATAGTATTCTATGTAATCAACACCTGTGAAGGTATGTTTATTATATCCAAAAAGGTTACGGAATTCAGACTCTGTTAAAACATCAGTCCAAGGATTAACACCTTTTTCATCTAAAAGATCTAAATCAACTAAGTGATTACCAACTTCGTCTGAAGGGTAGCTTAACATTAATACTATTTTTTTAGCAGCACCTTTAGCAATACCTCTTAAGCATATAGCAAATCTATTACGGCTTAAGATTGGGAATATAACACCTATTGTATCATCGCCGAATTTAGAACTAACATCTTGTCCTATTTGATCGATAGTAGCGTAGTTTCCTTGAGCACGTGCAACTATTGATTCTGTTACTGTTACTATATCTTTATCATTTAAAGTTAAGTTCTCTGTTTCAACTGCCTTTAAAACTGAATCGACAACTATTTGCTCAATGTTATCTCCTTCTTTGATAATTGGACATCTAAGCCCTCTAACAACTGTTCCTATAACTCTTTCCAAAATAATCTCTCCCTTGTGTAAAATTCAAAAAAATTCCTATACCTATAATATACTATTAGATATAATATAAGTAAAATAAATAATTTGTATAGTTGATATAAGGAGGAGTTATATGATAAGTAAATTAGATTTATATAAAGTTTTTAGACAAGTAGGGAAGAGTGGTAGTTTTTCAAAGGCAGCAGAAGAATTGTATATGACTCAGCCTGCAGTTAGTCAATCAATAATGCAATTAGAGAATGAATTGAATATTCGTCTTTTTAATAGAACTCGTAAAGGTGTAACATTTACTACTGAAGGAAATAATCTTTTTGATTATGTAAATTCAGCAATAACCCTTATTGAAGCAGGGGAGGAAAAGATATTAGAATTTAGAAATCTTTCTACAGGTGAATTAAAAATAGGTGTAGGAGATACCATATCAAAATATTACTTAATACCCTTTTTAGAGAAGTTTCATAATAAATATCCAAACATAAAATTGAAAATCATAAATAGTACAACAATAGAGCTTTGTTCATATATAAAATCTGGAGATATAGATATTGCAATATGTAATTTTCCTATAGAAGATGATTCTTTAGAGTTAATACCTTGTGCAGAAATACAGGATATATTTGTTTGTGGAGAAAGGTATAAGAAATTAATAAGCGATAAAGTTTCTTATGAAGAGTTAACAAAATTACCTTTAATATTTTTAGAAAAGTCATCAAATTCAAGGAAGTATGTAGAAGGTTTTATGATATCTAAGGGAGTTAATATATCGCCAGATTTTGAGTTAGGTTCATATGATTTGCTTTTAGAATTCGCAAAAATAAACTTAGGAATCGCTTGTGTAATTAAGGAGTTTTCTAAGGAGTTTTTAGAAAAAAATTATGTATACGAAATTGATACCATGGAGAAGATTCCTAAAAGAAGCATAGGGGCATGTTATTTAAAAAAAGTACCATTATCGTTAGGGGCAATAGAGTTTTTAAAAATAATGAAGGAATAAGATTTATAAAAAATATATTAATAAAAATGTATTAAAGATAAAGTTGAAAAATAGAATTAAGTATCTAAATATTTTTAATTAGTAATAAATTATATTAAAGATGGGGAGCTGTACTTAATGACTATTTCATTTATAGATTTTATATATGGACTAACACATAATATACCTTTATTAATAACTGTAATTTTAACTTTAGGAGTTATCTTGGTTAATGGATGGACAGATGCTCCTAATGCTATTGCAACATGTGTATCAACAAGGGCTATAACACCAAAAGCGGCTATATTGATGGCTGCTGTATTTAACTTTTTAGGTGTATTTGTAATGACTATAATAAATGCTAATGTAGCTGAAACTATATATAATATGGTTGATTTTGGAGGAGATTCAGGCGAGGCGTTAATTGCATTATGCGCTGCTTTGTTTGCAATTGTATTATGGTCTACAGCTGCATGGTATTTTGGTATTCCAACAAGTGAAAGCCATGCTTTAATAGCTGGAATATCAGGTGCAGCTATAGCGCTTCAAGGGGGACTTAAAGGAATAAACGGAAACGAATGGATGAAGGTTATTTATGGGTTAGTATTATCTACAATATTAGGTTTTGCTTTAGGGTGGATTACGGTGAAGACAGTAGAGTTTTTATTTAAAGGCTTTGATAGAAAAAAAACTAGCGAATTTTTTAATGATGCTCAAGTGTTAGGAGGAGCAGCTATGGCTTTTATGCATGGTGCTCAAGATGGACAAAAGTTCATGGGGGTTTTCATGCTAGGTATGTTCTTAGCAAGAGGAGAAGCGAATGTTAATAATTTTATTATTCCTATATGGCTTATGGTATTAAGTTCTGCTGTTATGGCTCTTGGAACTTCTATAGGAGGATATAAGATTATAAAGGCTGTAGGTATGGATATGGTTAAACTTGAGAAATATCAAGGTTTTTCGGCAGATCTAGCAGGTGCAGGATGTCTTTTAATTTCTTCGGTAGTGGGTATGCCTGTAAGCACTACACATACTAAGACTACTGCAATAATGGGTGTTGGCGCAGCTAAGAGATTAAGCTCTGTAAATTGGGGAGTAGTTAAAGAGATGGTACTGACGTGGGTTCTTACATTTCCAGGATGTGGAGTTATAGGTTTTTTTATGGCTAAGTTATTTATTCAAGTTTTCTAACTATGTATAATTTAAGATCTTAAAAAGGTTGAAGGGAGTATTGATTAAATGGCAGTTAAGAAAAGTAATGACTATTTTGAAATGCTGGTAGACTTGATAGGATATTCGTGTGAGGCTGCTTCGTTATTAGATAAAACTATAAGTAATTTTAGAATGAGCCAAATAGATAGTAATGTAAAAGAGATGCATGAGATTGAACATAGTGCAGATATTAAAAAACACGAGATGCTTAATAAGCTATCAAAAGAATTTATAACTCCTATTGAGAGAGGGGATATTATAGAACTTGCTAATGAAATAGATAATGTAACTGATGCTATAGAAGATGTTTTAGTTAGGATTTATATGTTTAATATAAGCGTTATGAGAGAAGAGGCATTAGAATTTAGTAACCTAATAGTTAGAATATGTAATGAAACTAGTGCTTTAATTAAAGAATTTCGTAATTTTAAGAAATCATCTGAAATTAGTAAGATTATAATAAACATTAATGATTTAGAAGAAGAAGGAGATAGGATTTATACTAAAAGCATAAAAGGCTTTTATACATCTATAATGGATCCTATTAGGTTTATAACTTGGAAGGAAACTTTTGAGTATTTTGAAAAGTGCTGTGATGCTTGTGAACATGTAGCGGATGGAATTGAAAGTGTAATGATGAAAAATAGTTAGGTTTGTTATGCAAGTGATAAAAGTTGATTATGGCAAATGAAAAAAGAAAATAAGCATCAAAAATATCTACGACAGAAATGACGTAGATATTTTTGATTATATGGGAAAATAATATTAAAAAATTCGAAGATAAAGGTTTCTCTTCTTTTTGTTGTTTATCTAGCGAATATTTCAGATGTTTTTCAGAAAAAGAAAATTAATGATAGTAATTAATTATATAATATAAGTAGACAGTCTAAAAATGCAATTATACACAATAAAGGGGAGGTAGGTGTAGATAATGGGTTATAAACTAATAGCTTGTGATATGGATGAAACTTTATTAAGTGATAATCATGAGATATGTCAAAAAAACATCGAGTTAATAAAGAAAGCAAGGGAAGAATATGGTGTTAAGTTTGTTCCTGCAACAGGACGTGGATATGAATTAATCCAAAAGGAACTTAAAACATTAGAACTTCATAATAAGGAAGATGAATATGTGCTTTCTTTTAATGGTGGAGCTTTAACAGAGAATAAAGGAAATAGAATATTACAGTTTAAGGGATTAAGCTTTAGTAAGATGAAAGAGCTTTTTGAGTATGGATTAAAAAAAGATATATGTATTCATGTTTATACCAAAAAAGATTTATATGTTTATAATATTTCTGATAGTGAAGAAGAAAGATTAAGTAGAATAAATCATATTAGAATGGAGAATAATACAGTAGATTTCTTAGAAAATGAGGAGATATCTAAAGTTATTTATCAAAATGTTGATATTGACTATTTAATGTCTTTAGAAGAGGATATGAAGAGTATAACAGAAGGGCAATGTTCGGTAAGTTATTCATCTAATAGATATATGGAGTTTAATACACTAGGCGTAGATAAAGGACAAGGTTTAATAGATTTAGCTAATCTTTTAAATATAGATATTAAAGATACTATTGCTGTAGGGGATAATTATAATGATATGGCTATGCTTAAGGTGGCCGGTCTTTCGGTAGCTGCTCAAAATGCAGTTGAATATGTAAAAGAAGCTTGTGATTATACAACAAAGGCTACTAACAATGAAGGCGTAGTTGCAGAACTTATTGAAAAATTTATTTTAGAAAAAAATATAGATTAAAAATAAAATTAGCTCTGTTATACTTAATAGTATAACAGAGCTAATTTTTTAGTAGCAGAAATAACATTAAGGGAAGGGTTGGAAGTTTATGATACAGGATATAGAACCACATAAGTATGATAGTACTTATGGAAAGTTTAAAGTTAGAAATGATGATTACATAGTAGCTTTTAAAGAAAACAAGGCCATATTAATAAAAGATGGTAATGCAAAAAGAATACCTAAGTATAAAGAAGTAATGGGAGTATTAGATGATTTGGAACATTTAATATACATGTTTAATATAGATGAAAAAAGGTTTTTCTTAGCACTAAATGTAAATCTTAAAGAAAATGAAATTTTTGTAAGGGATAGTATACAAGCATTTAGAACTATTAACCCTCAATGGATGGCCTTTGCTGGATTTACATCATATCATCTTTATATGTGGTATGATTCTAATAGATATTGTGGTAGATGTGGAAGTAATATGAAGCATAGCCATAAAGAACGAGCTTTAGAATGCACTAAATGCAATAATATAAGATACCCAAGAATATCACCAGGAGTAATAGTTGGAATAATAGACCGTGATAAGATGCTTTTGACTAGGTATGCTAAAGGACCTTATAAAAATTATGCTTTAGTAGCAGGATATAATGAGATAGGGGAATCATTAGAGGAAACGGTAAGAAGAGAGGTTATGGAAGAAGTAGGTCTTAAGGTGAAAAATATTAGATATTATAAAAGTCAACCTTGGGGACTTTCTGGGTCTGTTTTATCAGGATTTTTTGTTGATCTAGATGGGGATTCAAAGATAACACTAGACCAAGATGAATTAGCAGAAGCTGTATGGCTTAAAAGAGAAGAGATACCAGAACCAGAATTGAGAATTAGTTTAACAAAAGAAATGATAGAGATGTTTAAAAAAGGTGAAATATAGTAGAGTCGTTTTATAACGGCTCTTTTTTATTATTTAATTTTCTTGATAAATAATAAAATTTCACATAATTTCTGAAAAAATTATTAACTTTAAATAAAAATGAAAAAATGTCGAAAGATAAAATATAGTAAAATAGCCAACTTAAAAGAAGAGAAAAAGAAAATAGGAGGGAATTGAAGTAAAAAAAAGAACGGGTGTTATGGAAAAGAGAAAATGGAATAATGAACCAATAATTGAGGCTGGAATGGTAAAAATCAAAATTGTAAAAACATAACAAGTGTTATAAAATCAGTTAAAAGTAAAAGAAAGGGGGAAACATTTATGAAAAAATTATCACAGATGATAGCTAAAAATAGAGTAGTTATACTAGTGTTGGCATTCATTTTGTTAATACCTTCAGCCTTTGGTTATTTTAACACAAAAGTAAATTATGATATATTAAGCTATTTACCAAGTGATCTGGAAACAAGACAAGCACAAGCAATTTTAAAAGAACAGTTTGGTTGTGGTTCCTTAGCCATGCTTATAGTAGATGACATGGACAATAAAGATGTAGAAAAGTTAAAGGAAAAGGTAGAAGAGGTACAGGGGGTAAATGAAGTTATATGGATAAATGATGCTTTAGATATCTCAGTACCTATGGAGATTTTACCTTCTAGTGTCAAGGACATGCTCTTTTCAGATAATTCAACTCTTATGATAGTTAAATTAAGTGAAAGTGATGCAGATATAGATACTCAAAAGGCTGTACAAGAAATAAGAGATATAACTGGAAAACAAGCTTTTTTAAGTGGGATAGCAGGAGTTATAAAAGATACTAAGGATTTAGCTGATAAGGAAGCACCAATATATATATTAATAGCTGTAATTCTTTCGTTGATAGTTTTAGCGCTAACTATGGAATCTTTCTTAACGCCAGTAATATTCTTACTAAGTATAGGAATTGCAATTGCATATAATATGGGAACTAATATATGGTTTGGAGATATTTCTTATATTACAAAAGCTTTATCAGCTGTATTACAATTAGGTGTTACAATGGATTATTCCATATTCTTATTACACAGATACGATGAAGAAAGGGAAATTCAAAAAGATAATACAAGTGCTATGGCTGTGGCTATAGAAAAAACAATTGGTTCAATAGCAGGAAGCTCACTTACTACTATAGCTGGATTCTTAGCGTTATGTATTATGAAGTTAGCATTAGGTAAAGATATTGGTTTTGTAATGGCTAAAGGAGTTGTATTTGGATTAATATGTACTGTTACAGTATTGCCAGCACTTATATTAGTATTTGATAAAGGTATTCATAGGTTTAAACACAAAACAGTGTTGCCTAAGTTTGAAAAATCATCAGCTTGGGTTATAAAACATCATAAGGTACTTGTGTTGATAGGAGCATTAATATTAATACCTGCATTAATAGGATATAAGAAAACAGATGTATATTATAACTTAGATGAATCACTTCCAAAAGATTTACCATCAATAGTAGCTAATAATAAGCTAAAGGCAGAGTATAACATGATGTCTACTAACATCATTCTTGTAAATGAAGATTTAGATGCTTATAAGGTTAATGAGATGATTAAGGAGTTAAAAGGTGTTGATGGAGTTACTTCTGTAGTTGGACTTGAAGATATACTAGGTGCAAGAATACCAGAAAGCTTTATTCCAGAGGATTTATTATCAAAGATAAAAAATGGTGGCTATGAAGAAATAATGCTTAACTCAAAATATAAAGCAGCATCAGAAGATGTTACTACCCAACTTAAAGAAATAAACAATATTGTTAAAAAGTACGATCCGGAGGGGTTAGTAGGAGGAGAAGCACCGTTAACTAATGACTTAATAAATATAGCAGATACAGACTTTAAGATGGTTAGCTTTGCATCAATAATAGCAATATTCCTAATTATATTAATCATATTTAAATCACCAGTAATACCTATAGTTTTAGTTTTAGCTATAGAGCTTGCAATATATATAAACCTAGGAGTTCCATATTATATGGGTACAAGCATTCCGTTTATAGCATCTATAGTAATTGGAACTATCCAGTTAGGTGCAACTGTTGACTATGCAATACTGTTAACTTCAAGATTTAAAGAAGAACTTGCTAAGAATAAAGATAAGAATGAAGCAATGAGAATATCACTTCAAGGTTCAACAAGATCAATTGTAACAAGTGCTTTAACATTCTTTGGAGCAACAGCAGGAGTTGGAATTATTTCAGATATGGAGATGATTAGCTCATTATGCACATTAATGGCAAGGGGAGCTATAATCAGTATGTTTGTTATATTATTTATACTTCCAGGTATCTTATTACTTTGTGAAAAAATAATAGTTAAAACAAGTAAAAACTTTGTTGAATGTGTTGAAGGAGGAAAATAGTAATGAATAAAGGATTATCAAAAAAAATTATATGTTTAGTAGCTTTGATAACAACTACAACATCAACAATGGCATTTGCACAAGATATTAATAAAGATGAAACAGTTTATGTTTTATTAGATGAAAAAGGAAATCCAACAGAGCAAATAGTTAGTGATTGGATAAGTAGTGATAAAGCTTTAGGAAGTTTTAATGATAAATCAAACTTAGAAAATATTAAAAATGTTAAAGGTGATGAAGAACCTGTATTAAGTGGAGATACTTTAAAGTGGAATATTGACTCAACAGATCTTTATTACCAAGGAAAAACAAATAGTAAATTGCCAGTATCATTAGCAGTTAAATATGAGTTGAATGGAAAAGAAGTAAACCCTAAAGAGGTTTTAGGCGAGGCTGGTAATTTTAAAATAACATTAACTCTTACTAATAATGAAAGTAAAACTAAAGTTATAAATGGGAAGAGTAGAACTTTATATACTCCATTTTTAAGTGCAACAGAATTAACTTTATCTAATGATAATTTTTCAAATGTTAAAGTTAATACTGGAAAGATATTAAATGATGGCAATAATTCATTAATAACATTTATTTCTCTTCCAGGACTTAAGGAATCTTTAAATTTAGATAGTTTATTGGATAATACAAAAGATATAAATATGGATTTAGATTTAAAAGATTCAATAGAAATAACTGGTGAGACAACAAATTTTGAAATTCCAGCAGTTATGATGTTAGTAACTACTTCAAGTGAAGAGTTAGAGGAAATTAAAGGTTCAGAGACTATAAATGACTTAAGAAATTCTTTAAATGACCTTAAAGATGGTGGAGAAGAGCTTTTATCAGGAAGTAAAAGGTTGTTAGATGGACAAAAAGAACTAGCTAGTAATTATAAAAACTTTGATAGTGGTGTAAATACTTTAGCAGATGGAGCTAATAAATTAAATAATGGAATAGGGCAGTTAAATGGTAAAGTTCCAGAATTAGTTACAGGAGCAAATGCATTAATGAGTGGGGCAGGACAAATAAAAGATAATTATTCATTATTTAATGAAGGTGTATCAACGTTAACAAATGGAGCAACTGCTTTAGATAGTGGAGTAAATAAATTAACTAATAGTGTTCCGGAGTTAGTAGATGGATCCAAACAATTAGAAGCTGGTTTAGGACAAGTAAAAAATAATTATGAAACATTTAATGCTGGAGTTTCTAGTATAGCAAATGGCGCTAGTGATTTAAATGATGGAATAAGTAGTTTAGGTAAACAAGCCCCAACATTGATTCAAGGAATAACAGATTTAAATGGTGGACTTGAAAAGTTAGATCAAAATAGAGAAGTAATGGCTACAGGTGTACGTGAGTATGTTGATAATTCAATTAAAATTCAAGGTGGATATGCTCAGTTAAATGAGGGAATAAGCACAGCATCTGCAGGAGCGAAAGCTTTAAGTGATGGGATTTCAAGTGGTAGCGAAGGCATAGGAAGTTTAGTTAGTAGTACAGAAACTCTAGATGAACTTGCTGCTAGTTTAAATCAAATCATAGAAGGACTAGGAGATATAAATCCAGAATTAACAAAATCACTTCAACAAATAAGTGGTGGAATAGCGCAAGTATCAGAAGGGCAAAAAAGTGGACTGGCTACTTTAGGTAGTAGTTTAGGGGAAGCAGCGGCTTCTGCTAATGAATTATCAGAAGGATTAAGTACGGTTTCACAAAAATCTCAATATTTAAATGAACAATTTGAGACTTTAGTTAGTAATGGAGAAAAATTAAAATCAGGAGCAACAGCTATATCAGAAGGTTTAGGAGCAGCTTATGCAGGAAGTCAACAGTTAGCTAACGCTACTGGAATTTTAGAAACTGGTATTTCAAAATTAACAAAAGGTAGTGGAGATTTATTAGCTGGAGCTAATGAGCTAAACTCAAATTCAGGTAAGATAAGTGAAGCTGTAGACCAATTATATACAGGAAGTACACAATTATCATCAGGAACAACTCAGTTGCAAGTAGGAACAACACAGTTACAAGCTGGAAGTAGTCAAGTAGCTAATGGAGCTAAAGAGTTAAGTTATAATTCTGAAAAGATAAATGATGCAGTAGGTGCTTTATACAATGGAACTACTATATTAACTCAAGGTGGAAGAGCTTTAAGTCAAGGTGTTTTAGAGTTAGCTAGTGGTGGAAACTCATTAGTAGAAGGTTCAAATTCTTTGAAAACAGCATCATCACAAATATTAGAAGGAACAGAAAAATTAGAAAATGGTACTAGTGAATTATATGATGGTGTTTTAAAGCTTAAAAAAGAAGGGTTAGATCAAATAAGTGACAAAGGAAATACAGCGCTAGATTCTATAGATGGCTTTGTAGAAGTTAAAGATGAATTAGTCCAAATGTCAAAAGATTACGGAGTATATTCAGGTTTATCTGATGAGATGGATGGTGTGGTAAAGTTTGTTATGAGGAGTAATTCAGTACAAAGTGATAAGAAAGAAGTAAAGACTGAAGCAGATAAAACTAATAGTAAGGTAGAAGATGTATCAAAGATAGATACTCAAAAGGATACTGTTTTTACAAGAATAAGAAAGTTATTTAGCTAAAAATTAAAATGAAGCATCAAATTGGTGCTTCATTTTTTTATATAAAATATGAATGGTTCATAAGTAATTAAATTCTTTTCTCCTAAAATAATACATCTCATAATTTTCAATAATTGAAATTTTCAAGAAATGAAAATTATGGGATTTGATAAAGAATTATAATTAAATTGTACAACAGTTAAACTAAATTTGAGAGGAGAATTATAATGGAAAAGAAACCAATAAAGATAGTTACAATAGGTGGAGGAAGTAGTTATACTCCAGAATTAATGGAAGGGTTCATTAATAGATATAAAGAACTTCCAATAAGAGAGTTTTGGTTAGTTGATGTTGAGGATGGAAGAGAAAAGTTAGAAATAGTTGGAGCAATGGCACAACGTATGTGGGATGCTTCAGGTTATGATGTAAAAGTACATTTAACATTAGATAGAAGAGAAGCGTTAAAGGATGCTGATTTCGTTACTACTCAATTTAGAGTTGGACTTTTAGATGCAAGAATAAAAGATGAAAGAATACCATTTAGCCATGGTATGTTAGGACAAGAAACAAATGGTGCTGGAGGAATGTTTAAAGCTTTCAGAACTATTCCAGTAATATTAGATATAGTAGAAGATATGAAAGAATTATGTCCAAATGCATGGTTAATAAACTTTACTAATCCATCAGGAATGGTTACAGAAGCTGTTATTAAGCATGGTGGATGGAAGAAGTGTATAGGACTTTGTAATGTACCAGTAGGTGCAATGATGGGAGAGCCTAAATTAATAGATAAAAAGGAAGATGAGTTAATATTCCAATTTGCAGGATTAAACCACTTCCACTGGCATAAGGTTTTTGACAAACAAGGAAATGATGTAACTGCTGAAATAATTAAGAATATGTATGATAGAAAAGAAGATGATGGTACACCAGCTAACATCCATAATATTAAATTCCTAAGAGAACAATTAGAGCAAATGAATATTATACCTTGTGGATACCATAGATATTATTACTTACAAGATGAGATGTTAAAACATGGTCTTGAAGAGTTTAATGGAGAAGGTACAAGAGGCCAACAAGTTAAGAAAACTGAAGCAGAATTATTTGAATTATATAAGGATCCAAACCTTAACTACAAACCAGAGCAATTAACAAAGAGAGGTGGAACTCACTATAGTGATGCTGCTTGTGAATGTATAAATGCTATTTACAACGATAAGAAAATACCTATGGTTGTAAGTACACAAAATAATGGAGCAATTCCTGATTTAGCACCAGATAGTATAGTTGAAGTTACTTCATATATAACAGGTAAAGGGGCTATGCCAGTTGCATGGGGTAAATTAGACTCAGCAGAAAAGGGATGGATTCAAGTTATGAAAGCTATGGAAGAGTGTGTAATAAAAGCAGCTATAACTGGTGATTATGGACTAGCTTTACAAGCATTCTTACTAAATCCACAAGTTAAGGGTGGAGCAATTGCTAAAACAGTTTTAGACGAAATGTTAGTAGCTCATGCTAAGTATTTACCACAATTCGTAGAAAAGATTGCTGAATTAAAAGAGCAAGGTGTTGAAAGCAAAGATCCAGTAGTTATGGATTTAATGGTAAACGGACACTAGGAATCCACTATGTAGAGGGGAAAAGTTTTCTGGTGGAAAGATGAAAAATCATCAGATGTGAGATGGAAAACTTGCTTTAAGGTAAAAGTCAAAACTGACTAGAGCTAGGAAAATAATTTACCCCTCAGTAAATGGCAAAGAGTTATTATGGACAATAGATACCAGTATCTATTGTCCATTTTGACTTTTAAATTAGTATTTAATTTTATGGTTAATAGCAGAGTTTATTTACTATTAGCAATTATTGTATAAGAAAATTATAAAATTATGTTGACAACTTATATTAAAAAATATTACAATGTAAACGAGTTAAATGTTTACAGATGGATATGTGATTGTTACTGGCTCGACCAGGCGAGACCTTAGTTAATGAGTAGAGAACGCTCTTTCTCTATTGATTAGTTGAGGTCTTTTTTAAATCTTACAATAGCATATATCTTTATTTAAGAGAAGTTAGATTGAAATATAAGTTTAACAGATGTTAATATTATATCTAACAGAAGAGTAAGTTAAAAGTAATTAAAATTTAGCAAGTAATATGGAGAGGATTAGCATGATAATAAAAAAGATATTTAATAACAACGCTGTAGTAGCTAAAGATTGCGCTAATCGTGAGATAGTTGCGATGGGATGTGGAATTGCTTTTAAGATGAATATTGGAGAAGTTTTAGATGAATCTAAAATTGAAAAAACTTTTATTTTAAAAGAAAAAGAGGCATCTGAAAGATTTAAGTTATTATTAGAAGATGTTGACTCTGAAATAGTTTCACTTTGTTATGATATTATTGAATATGCAAAAAATCTTTTAGATGTAGAGTTAAATGATTATGTATATGTTACGTTAACAGATCATATAAACAATGCTATAAAGCTTCAAAAAGATGGTTTTAATACATCAAACGTTATTATTTGGGAGATAAGAAAATTTTATTCTAAAGAGTATGCAATAGGCATTAAGGCATTAGAGTTTATACAAGAGGAGCTTGGAGTTGAGTTGCCGGAAGATGAGGCTGGAAATATAGCGCTTCATTTAATAAATGCTCAAGTCAATAAAAGGTGTAATATAAAAAAAGATGTTTCTAAGCAAACTAAGATGATAAATGATATCTTAAATATAGTTAGGTATACTTACAATATAAATCTTGATGAGAACTCTCTTAGTTATGAAAGATTTATTACGCATTTAAGATTCTTCTTCCAGAGATTAAATAAAAAAGAATTTTATTGTGATGAAGAGAATGAGGAAGATAGTGAGGATTTCTTATTAAATCAGGTTAAGAAAAAATATAAAAATGCATATAGTTGTATGCTTAAGGTTGAAAAATATCTTGAAATAGAGTTAAGTAATGAAGAAAAATTATATTTAACATTACATATACAGAAGGTAACTATTAATTAATAGGTTTGAAATGATACAAAATATTTCTATGTTTTGTATCATTTTAAAAATATAAAATACAAAAAAGTATTGACAAGATTTACAGAATAATATAAAATAAAGACAAGTTAAATGTTTACAAATAAATATGTGATTGTTACTGGTTCGACCAGGCGAGACCTTAATTAATGAGAATAGATTTTTATATGTCTATTTTGATTAATTGAGGTTTTTTATATTTAAATGTAAACTTAATTGAATAAGGATTGTTACTGGTAAAGCAGGCGAGACCAAAGTTAGTAGGATAGTTAGATTTTATATCAATTTATTCTATTCATTTGGTCTTGCCTTTTTATATATAAAATCAAGCTAAGTAAAAGATAAAGAGAATGTATAATGACATATATGTTATCGTTTACTAGAAGTTGAATGTAAATTTAATAAATAAATTAATAAAAAGTTAAATTTGAAAAGGGGATGTAAATAATGAAGTATGAAAAATTAGCTAAAGACATAATTGAAAATGTTGGCGGAAAAGGCAATATTAATAGTCTAACACATTGTGTTACAAGATTAAGATTTAAATTAAAAGATGAAAGTAAAGCAAATACAGAAGTATTAAAAGCTATGGATGGTGTTGTTACTGTAGTTAAAAGTGGTGGACAGTACCAAGTAGTCATCGGTAATCATGTTCCAGATGTTTATGCAGATGTATGTAAAGTTGCAGGACTTGCTACAGAAGGAGCAGAAGATAGCTTAGAAGAAAAAATGAATCCATTTGATAGATTTATAGATATAATTTCAGGAGTATTCCAACCTGTACTTGGGGTACTATGCGCAACAGGTATGATTAAAGGATTAAATGCTATATTAATTGCAACAGGATTATTAGCAGATACAGATTCAACTTATATAATTTTAAATGCTATAGGAGATTGTTTATTTAACTTCTTCCCA
Source organism: Clostridium hominis (assembly GCF_014287825.1). NCBI lineage: Bacteria > Bacillati > Bacillota > Clostridia > Eubacteriales > Clostridiaceae > Clostridium > Clostridium hominis. The sequence goes on along the minus strand of NZ_JACOOO010000004.1, from coordinate 165,054 downwards.
ATATTCTTAGGGTATACAGCAGCTAAGAAATTTAAGCTAAATCAATTTACAGGTATGGCAATTGGTGCAGCTATGGTATATCCAGCAATCACTGCACTTGCAGGTACTACTGTAACTTTCCTTGGAATTCCTGTAGTGATGCCTTCAAGCAGCTATCAATCAACAGTTATTCCAATAGTTTTAGCTATATTCCTTGCATCAAAGGTAGAGAGATTATTAAAGAAGATTGTTCCAGATGTTGTTAAAACGTTTATAGTACCATTCCTTACTTTATTACTAGTAGTTCCGGTAACATTTATGGCAATCGGACCAGTAGCTACAATAGCAGCAAATAAGTTAGGAGATATAACTTTAGCAGTGTATAACTTTAGCCCAATATTAGCAGGTTTATTTATCGGTGGATTCTGGCAAGTATTTGTTATGTTTGGCTTACATTGGGGATTAATACCACTAGCTATGAATAATTTAGCTGTATTAGGATATGACCCAATAGTAGCATCTTCAATTGCAGTTTGTTTTGCACAAACAGGTGTAGTTATGGCTATTGCGGCAAAAACTAAGAATAAAAAATTAAGATCATTATGTATACCATCAATCATTTCAGGATTCTTTGGGGTTACAGAACCAGCTATATATGGTATTACATTACCTAGAAAGAAACCATTTATACTAAGCTGCGTAGTTGGAGCATTAACAGGCGGAATATTAGGTGTATTTGGTTCAAGAATTTTCATGGTTGGTGGAATGGGAATATTTGCAATACCAACATTTATAGGACCAGCAGGTATAGATAAGTCATTCTTAGGTATTATTGTAGCTAGCATAGTAGGTTTAATTGTAGGATTTATATTAATGTACTTTACAAAACTAGACCATGAAGATATGACAGATGGAAAAGTTGAAAAAGTAGAAAACAATTTAGAAAAAGATGCACTAGTTAAACAAGAAGTTATAAGTAGTCCAATTAAAGGTGATGTTTTACCTTTAAACCAAGTTAAAGATGAAGTATTTTCAGCTGGACTTTTAGGCAAAGGTGTTGCTATAGAACCTAAAGAAGGTAAGGTTGTTTCACCAGTAGATGGTACATTAACAACATTATTCCCAACACATCACGCTTTAGGTATTACAAGTGATAATGGAGCAGAAATATTAATACATGTTGGTATGGATACGGTTCAATTAGAAGGAAAATGCTTTACTCCTAAAGCAAAGCAAGGAGATAAAATAAAGGCAGGTCAAGTATTATTAGAGTTTGATATAGATGGAATAAAAGAAGCTGGATATCCTGTAACTACACCAGTAATAATTTCTAACTCAGATAATTATTTAGATATTATAGGGACAGAAAAAAAAGAGATTAATAGAGAAGAAGAGTTACTTACTGTAATGATTTAAGTAGTGATGAATGGAGGAATTAAAATGTATAGATTTCCAGAAGGGTTTTTATGGGGTGGAGCTACTGCTGCTAACCAATTTGAAGGAGCATATAATGAAGATGGTAAAGGATTATCAATTCAAGATTTAATGCCAAAAGGTATAACAGGACCGATGACAGAAGAACCAACAGAAGATAATATGAAGCTTATAGGTATAGATTTCTATCATAGATATAAAGAAGATATAAAGTTATTTGCAGAGATGGGATTTAAGACATTTAGAATGTCTATAGCTTGGTCAAGAATATTCCCAAATGGTGATGATTTAGAACCGAATGAAAAGGGATTAGAATTCTATGATAATGTATTTGATGAATTAGCTAAGTATGGTATTGAACCACTTGTTACTTTATCTCACTATGAAACACCATTACATCTTGCGAGAGAGTATGATGGATGGACAGATAGAAGACTTATTGGATTCTTTGAAAGATATGTAAGAACAGTATTTACAAGATATAAGGACAAGGTAAAATACTGGTTAACATTTAATGAAATAAACTCAGCGTTACATTTCCCAGTTATGAGTGCTGGCATATTAACTCCAAAGGAAGAGTTAAGTAAGCAAGATTTATATCAAGCAATGCACCATGAGCTAGTTGCAAGCGCATTAGCTGTTAAGATAGGGCATGAAATAAATCCTGAATTTAAGATTGGATGTATGATTCTTGGAATACCAAATTATCCATTAACTCCAAATCCAAGTGATATAATAAAAGCGATGCAAGAAGATAGAGGAACATTATTCTTTGGAGATATCCACGCTAGAGGAGAATATCCAAAGTATATGAACAGATATTTCAAGGAAAACAATATAGAAATTAAGTTTGCAGAAGGCGATGCAGAAATCCTTAAGAACACAGTAGACTTTATTTCATTCAGCTATTATATGAGTTCATGTGCTACAGCAGATCCAGAATTAAATAAGAAGGGTGCAGGAAACCTTATTGCAGGTGTACCAAACCCATACTTAAAGGCATCAGATTGGGGATGGCAAATTGATCCACAAGGGTTAAGATATATATTAAACTTCTATTATGATAGATATCAAAAACCATTATTCATAGTTGAAAATGGACTTGGAGCTGTGGATCAATTAATAACTGATGAAAATGGAAATAAGACAGTAAATGATGATTACAGAATTAACTACTTAAATGACCACTTAGTTCAAGTAGCAGAGGCTATTGAAGATGGTGTAGACTTAATGGGATATACTACTTGGGGGTGTATTGACCTAGTATCTGCATCAACTGCTGAATTAAGAAAGAGATACGGATTTATCTATGTTGATAGAAATGATGACGGAACAGGAACATTAGAAAGATATAAGAAAAAGAGCTTTGATTGGTACAAGGAAGTTATAGCTACTAATGGTGGAAGCTTAAGATAATTAAAAGTTAAGAGTAAAATAAAAAACTGCCGATTTGGCAGTTTTTTTATTTTAAGTATTCAATATTTCTTCTAAAGGCAATGGTTTACTATAAAAATATCCTTGAATATATAGTTTGCTATTCTCGATTGATTTTATTAAGTCTAATTGATATTCTTCTTCAACACCTTCAATAATAAGCGATCTATTTGTAACTGTAGCGATTTTTGAGACAAACCTAATTACTTCTTGTTTTATTTCACAAGAATATAAGTCGTCTACAAAGTATTTATCAAGTTTAACTATGTCAAAATCAAGTTTTTTCAAAACGTCAAGATTAGAATATTCTATTCCAAAGTCATCTATAGCTATTTTAAAACCAGCATCTTTTAATTTTTTTATAGAAGTATTTAACACATCCAATTTATCTATTTTTACATTTTCAACTATTTCTAAACATATTTTATTAGGTCCGATATTAGATTTTGAAAGTATTTCTATAGCTGAATTAACGAAATTTTCATCTCGTATCTCGTTTAATGATAGATTCATTGAAATATAAAGATTATTTTCGTTATTAATATGGTTGGAAATAAGAGGGTATGCTTTAATGATTTTCTGCAATATCCATAAAGATACTTCAAATAACATATCATTATCTTCTATTTCTTTAATAAAGTGATATGGTGATAAAACTTTATTATCGTCTACTAATAATCTTAAAAGACCTTCAAATCCTATAATTTTATTAGTATGTGGATTTAGTATTGGTTGATAATAAACAAGATACTTATCGGTATCAAGTCCATATCTTATTTTTTTTTGAGTTTTAAATTTCTTTATCTTAGATTTTATAAATAGAAAATAAAATAGAATTATCAATATTGTTAATAGAAAAAATAAAATATTACTTTTTACTTTTTGAATTCTATGTTCAGGATGAAAATATTTATCATATAATGATACTATCAAGTTATTTTCTCTTAAGGACATTTTTTCTATCTGGTTGTCTATGTAATTAATAATATGTAAATTATTTTTATTAGCGCCTATGTATACAGGATGAGATTCAAAATTATAAATAGATTTATATTTTGTTGGCCTTGCAGAAGAGCCAACCATTATATCGATAGAACCATTTTTTAATAAATTTTCAAGCTCATGAAAGCTTTTAGCGTATATAGGAGTTAAATTTCGTATTTCTTTATTTTCTAGAAAGCTTAGGACACAATTGGAGCTTGCACAATCCTCTATTAGACCTATAGTCATTCCTTCAAGCTTACTGAAATCGCCATAATTTATATTTTTATTTGTATTAATAGTGTGAGTTTCGAAGGAAACCTTATAATTATTAAATAAAAAATTTTCTTGTCTATCTCCTGTAGAATCTAGTCCCATTAATATGTCGATGTTGCCGTTTTCGAGTTGAGTTAAGAGGTCAGAAAAATCTGATACTACTAATTCATAATCAACGTTACCTTCTTTTTTAATTAATTCTAAAAACTCAATATAATAACCAGTTATTTCATTATTAGAATTTATAGTGATATAAGGAGTGTCTTCATATATACCAACTTTTATTGGTTCGTCAATTCTTTTATCGAGTCCAGAGACGGTTGAGCAAAAGAGATTAACAAATAAAAGTATAAATGCTAAATATCTCAATCTCAGATAAATCACTCCTTTCAAAAAAATATTCGTATTTTCACAACATATATAGAAATTATAACCTATTAATGAAAAATTAACAATAAAATCTATATTAATTAAGTGTTACATTTAAATATAATACTTACATTGTTTAGTGTATAAAGAAAAAATATACGTTTCTATTATTTAAGAGAAGCAGTTATAATAATAGGATGAATTATTAAATTAAAATAGGAGAAAATTAATGGATTTTATTGCTATAGATTTTGAAACTGCTAATGAAAAAAGAAATAGTCCTTGCTCTATAGGGCTTGTTGTTATAAAAGAAGGGAAAATAGTTGAAAAGATACATTATCTTATTAAACCTAAAGAAATGAGATTTATGCCTATAAATATAGGTATTCATGGAATAAGACCAGCGATGGTAGAAAATGAACCAGAATTTGATGTGATTTGGAATGAAATAAAACATCATTTTAATGATAGTTTGATTGTGGCTCATAATGCTGCATTTGATATTTCTGTATTAAGGAATACACTAGAACTTTATAATATTGATATACCAAATCTAAATTATATCTGTACTATGAAGCTTTCAAGGAATTTCTATAAGCAATTAGATAACGCTAAGTTAAATACAGTAAATAAATTTTTAGGGTATGAATTTAATCACCATGATGCTTTAGCTGATGCTATAGCTTGTGGTAATATATTGCTTAATATATCAAAGGAGTTGGGAGTAAAAGAAGTAAGTGAAATATCTAGGTTAACAGGTGTTACTTTAGGTTCACTATATAAAGAAGGTTATATTCCATCATCAACAAAGGGTAGGGGATTAAGAACCTCAGGAAAGATATTTTCAAGAGAAATAAGAAGTGAAAATTATAATTTTGAGGCTTTTAAGAATGAAGTAGTTGTATTTACTGGTGGATTAAGTACTATGAGGAGAGAAGAAGCAAGTAGATTAGTGAGAAGATTAGGGGGAAGTGTTGGAAGTTCAGTAACAAGGAAAACAACTATTTTAATAACTAATACTAAAGATATATGGGATTTAAAGAGAGACGAGATGAGCACAAAGCTTAGAAAGGCTATAGACCTAAAAAATAAAGGACAACTAATAAGGATTTTAAATGAGGAAGAATTTTTGTTAAGGTGTCAATAATCGCATTAATTTCTAGGAAGCTATTTGAATTCGGTATTATAATGAAGTATAATTTACAATAGTTTATTTTGTAGAAAAATGTTGAAGTAGTGATATTTTATTTAATGCAGATAGGTGATAGCAAATGAAGAACGTATTTAAGATGCTAGCTGAGAATAGTATTTTACCAATGTGGATAAAAGATTTAGATTATAAGTTTATATTTGTAAATAAAAGTTATGCTGATTTACAGCATAGAATCCCAGAAGAAATAATTGGGTTAAAGAATGAGGATTTATATGATAAAGATCTTAGCAATAAGTTTAATGAATATTGTGATGAAGTAGTAGAAAAGAAAGCAGTAAATATCAAAGAGGTATATACAGAAGCAGGATATAGGCAGTGTGTAATAATTCCCCTTTTGGATAATAATGGAGAGTTGGTAGCTTTAGCAGGTATAATATCTGTTACAAGTGATATAAGTAGAATTAAAGAAAAAGAATATGAAATAGAGCTACAGAAAGTTTTAACTAATAAAATAATAGATATTTTACCAGGAGTTATATTTTATAAAGATTTAAATAGTAAATATGTTTATGCAAATAAAGCGTGTAGAGATTTTTATTCCCAAAGAGGCATACCAGATATAATTGGTAAGAGTGAATTGGATATATGCCAAAACAAAGAGCAAGGTAAAAAGTTTATGGAAGATGATAAACATATAATAGAAAATAAAACTCCAATTCATAATGAAATAGTATATAAGGATAAAGATGGAGAATTTACATATAGAGAAGTTATTAAAATACCGCTTTTAGATAAGTATGGTAATGTAAAGGGGGTAGTAGGTAGGTCTTTGGATATTACTGAAAGAAAGAAGTACCAAGATAAGCTAGAGTACTTAAGTTATACTGATATACTTACAGGTGCTAAAAATAGAACATATTTTGAAGAAGTAGAAAAGAGGTATTCTGAAGAAGGAAAGCTTCCATTAGGAGTAATAATGGGAGATGCCAATGGCTTAAAGTTAGTAAATGATACTTTTGGTCATAGACAAGGTGATAAGCTATTAATAGATATAACTGAAGTTCTTAAGAATGTAAGTAAAAATGTGGGAGAAGTATTTAGAATTGGTGGAGATGAATTTGTTATATTAGTTCCAGAGGCATCTTTAAAACAATGTGAGGAATTAATATTAGAAATTGAAGAGAAATGTAACCAATATAAAAATGATTTATTTAATATAAGTATATCATTAGGAGCAGCAGTGAAATATGATGCTAAAAAAGATATATATGAGGTTATAAAAGAGGCTGAAGATAAGGTATATAGAAACAAACTATTACAAAAGAGTAGTATAAAAGGTTCTATTCTTACATCACTTAAAATAGGACTTGGGGTTAATAGTGGTGAGACTGAGCAACATAATGAGAGAGTAGTAATTAGGGCTATTAAAGTCGGGGAAAAACTAGGATTAAGTATGTCTGAACTAGATGAGTTAAAGATTGCCTCGGGCTTACATGATATAGGAAAGATTGGTATTAGTGATGATATACTTTCAAAGTCAACTTCACTAACAGATGAGGAATATGAAATAATTAAAACTCATACAGAAAAAGGTTATAGAATTATAAAGGCATCAAGCGAATTGAAGAGTGTAGCTAAAAGTGTTTTATATCATCATGAAAGATGGGATGGGAATGGATATCCTATGGGATTAAAAGGTGAAGAAATTCCTTTGTTGGCTAGAATTATAAGTGTATGTGATACTTTTGATGTAATGATAAGTGGAAGAGTTTATAAAAGTGCTATGAGTAAGAAGTCTGCTTTAGAAGAATTAAAAAGATGTGCAGGAACACAATTTGATCCTAAAGTAGTAGATATATTTATTGATTTATATAAGTAATTTATATTAGATATAAAGGCTATGTAGTTGATTTCTACATAGCCTTTATTATGTATTAAGGAGGAAGTAATAATATTTATTAGATAGCAAAGATACCATTAAGTTAAGATAAGTAGAAAATGATAGAAATTTGTCAAAGATAAAGATGAAATTCTATCATATCTATTTTAAAAGTTAAATAAAATGTTTACAGAGGGATAAGGGTAAAATAAAAGGGAAAATTATAGTTAAAAATATAACCCAAAACTTGACTTGCTATAAAATGGTAAATATAATTAAATAGAAATATAAGTGAATTTCAGTAAAGATAAAATGTATTTTAGGGGGAGAAAAAATGAAAGCAAGAAAAATTATGAGTTTATGCTTAGCTGCAGCTGTAATTATAGGTATGGTTGGTTGCGGAAGTACAGAAAAGGATTCTGCTCAAGGAGGAAATGACACTCAAACTGAGGCACCAGCTGATAAAGAAAAAGCACCAGCTGAGAAAGTGACTTTAAAAATTGGTCAAGCTAACTTTGCTGCACATGGTACAAAAGCTTTTGCTGTTGTAACTTCTGTAGTTAAAGATGGGGAGATAGTTTTAGCATATATCGATGAATTCCAATATATGGATTCCGCTACTACAACAGGTGTTCCAAACAGTGAAGGAATGGCTGAAAATATAGTTGAAGGTAAGGTATTAGGATCTAAGAGAGATAATAATGAAACATATTCAAAGAATATGGCAGAAAAGTCAGGGGCAACTGTAGAAATCGCTACAAACTTTGATGCTGTAGAAGACTTTGTAAAAGGTAAGAAAATTTCTGAATTAGAAGAATTAGTAGGAAAGACTCCAGAAGAAGCTGTAGATGCTGTAACAGGAGCTACTTTAGTTGATACTCAAGGATATATTAAAGCTGTTTTAGAAGCTGCTAAAAAAGCCGAAGCAACTACAGGTGTAGAGTTCTCTGGAAATGTTGAAGATTTAACTTTAGCACAAAACTATGCGGCTGCTCATGGAACAAAGAGCTTTGCTATAACTTCTACTTTAGTTAATAAAGATGAAGTAGTTTTAGCTTACATTGATGAGTTACAATATATGGCTGCTGATACTACAACAGGAGTAGCAAACAGTGATGCTGATTTAGCTGCAAACTATGTTGAAGGTAAAATGTTAGGGTCAAAACGTGACAATGCTGAATCATATTCAAAGAATATGACTGAAAAGGCCGGTTCAACTGTTGCAATAGATGCAAACTTTGATGCAATTCAAGAATTTGTTCAAGGAAAGAAAATCTCTGAATTAGAAGAGCTAACTGGAAAGACTGCAGAAGAAGTTATAGATGCTGTAAGCGGATGTACTTTAGCTGATACAACAGGATATGTTACTGCTGTAATTGAAGCTGCAAAAGCTGCTAAATAATATAGAATAAATGTAAAGAGTAATCTCTGAGTTGTATAAAACGGCAAAGAGATTACTCTTTTTAGCTAAAGAATAGAATTATTTTCTGAATATACAATTTTACCATCAAAGAAAGTCATTAAAATTTTTACTTTATCAAAATCAATAGGATCTGTATCAAGGAGGTTTTTATCTAGCACTATTAAATCTGCATTTTTATTTACCTCTAAGCTACCTATTTCTTCATCCATAAAGTTTGCATAAGCTGAATTCTTTGTAAAGATTCTAATCATATCCATGATAGATACTTTTTTATTTTGATTTGATAAATATCTTATATTATCAATTGGATGTATTTTATCAAAGATAAGTTCATCTTCATTGAAAAAGTTTCTTGTTACACTTTCTTGAATTTCTATAAGAGGATTTACTAAAGGTGAAATAGGATAATCAGAAGATCCTGATATTATTACTTTTTCCTCTAATAATGAATTTAAAGGGTATTCATAACTAGAGATATCTTCAAGAGTTTTATGCTCAGTGATAGGAGAATTTATATTATAAAATGGTTGCAATGAAATAATTATTTTACAATGTTTAATACGTTTAATATCGCTAGGATTAATAACTTGCAAGCATGTCAAAATATCTCTACAATTACATTGATTATAGCGAGATAAACTTTCAAGAATATCTAGTAGAAAGTTTGTGGCACCATTACCTATTGAATGAAAGTAGATTTGAAATCCATGATTATTTAACTCGTTAATTGCAAATTTTAAATTATCGATATTATTTTCCCATAAGTTGCAACCATAAGTATCTTTTGAGTTTACTATATTATTATAGTTATCTATTAAATTTTGTTTTCTATATGGGCTACGTAAATAAGCTGTTCGAGTATTTACAACTCCATCTATAAAAATTTTTCCTCCAACTACTTTGAAATAAGGACTGAGCGAAGCAGTTTCATTTTTTTTGTTTAATAGATTTAAAATTTGTTCTTGTACAGTTATATGCTGTCCGTTTTTTGTTATATGAGGATGAATACTTTCTGAGTAAGCTATTCTTAATTGTAATTTGTTATCATGAATTAGTTTTTTATAAATATGAAGTGGTATAGAGCAAAAAAAACAATCTGTATATATTGAAGCTATACTTGTAATTCCATAAGAGTGCATTTTAGATTGAAATTTTAAAAAGTTATTAATATATTGCTCATCTGTATATTTAGGAGGCTCAATAAATAATAAGGCATCCTCCTTTAAAGTACCCCAGAGAATATTATTATTCTTAATTACATTTTTACAAGGAGTATCTTCATCTATAAATTTAGTATGGATAGTTATATTGAATGCTTCAAAAGATTTTGAGTTTAGCCACGCGGTATGATTATCGTAAGAAAATAGTACAATAGGCTTATCTATATTTAAGTTATCTAATCTTTCCTTTTTGGGGCCATTTATACTTTCAAGCTCTGTGAAGGCATAAGGATGCCAGCCATAACCATATATTATTTTTACGTCTGGGTTATTAATTGAAAACTGTAGAGTTTCATTTAAATATTCATCTATCATCTCTTTACTACCTTTATTAGGATTATAAACTTTACTTAAATTTACACCTAAGGATTCTATAAAACTACTTCCTAGTGGATACATATGGCAATATGAAAAGGATGGTAAAACCATTTTCCCTTTAAGATTAATTACTTTAGTTTTAGGACCGATATAATTTCGGGCATTAATGTTGTTACCTATAAAAATTATCTTATTTTTCTTAATAGCGATGCTACTATATATATGATTATATTTATCTAATGTATATATTTTTCCAAACAATAAAACATAATCAGATTCAGTAGAATTATTTTCTATCATTTTAATATCCCCTCTTTTGTATTTTAATTAGATATAAATAGAGTTTTCATTAATATATAATATGTATAAATCTAACTTTGTTGTATAAGTAAATATACGAAGTTATAATTGATTTATTGAGGTGCTTTAGATATGAATAAAAATAAACAAAATTACTTTACTACTGGTGAGTTTGCAAAGCTTGTAGGGGTTACGAAGCATACATTGTTTCATTATGATAAAATAGGAATATTTTCGCCGGAAATAAAAGAAGATAATGATTATAGATATTATTCAGTCTTTCAGATTGAAGTATTTTATGTAATATCTGCTTTAAAAGAATTAGATATGCCTTTAAAAGATATAAAAGCATATTTAGATAAGAGAAGTCCTAAGGAACTTATTTCTCTTCTTGAAGAGGAGAATAAAATAATAGATGAAAAAATTAATATGTTGATTAGAATGAAAAAGGTAATAGAAGGAAAGCTTTCTATAACAAAAGAGGTATTTAACATAGATACAGATAAGATTTCTATTGAAAGATGTGAAGAAGAATTATTAGTATTAACAGAGTGTAGCAATGTGACAAATGAAAGGAGCCTTGCAAAAGCAATAGCTAATCATGTTAAATATTGCGATGAAAATGAAATATATAGTCCGCATAGTATGGGAGAAATGATAAATTCAGATAATATAAAAAAAGGAAAATATGATAATTATGATTATTTTTATACTAGAGTTTATGAAGAAAATGAAAATATAAAGCTATATAAAAAAGAAGCAGGATTATATTTAATTGCTTATCATAATGGAGGTTTTTATACTATAGATAAATGTTATGAAAGAATAATAAAATTCGGTCAAGACAATAACTTAAAGTTTGAGGGGTATTTTTATGAAGATGTTCTTTTAGATGAATTATCTGTTGCTGGTTATGATGGATATTTAATAAAAATATCAATAAGTGTGAAATTATAATATTCATACTTGAGTAGTATGAAGGAGTATTTTATATATTAGAGTAAAAAATAGATTGACTATAGTGTTACGCTATACCTTATTATCTTTTTTGGAGGAGTGATTGTATGGATTTGACTTTAGGAAAAGAGGACATAGGAAAATTATTTGTTAAATATTCAATTCCTTCAGTAATTGCGATGATAGTATTTTCGCTTTATGTAGTGGTAGATGGGATATTTGTAGGAAATGTAGTTGGGGCGGCTGGACTTTCAGCAGTTAATTTAGCTATGCCTTTCTTTGGCATTGCAATGGCCCTTGGAACTATGGTTGCAATTGGGGGAGGAACTATAACAAGTATAGATTTAGGAAGAGGAGATAAAGAAGAAGCAAGAAGAAGCTTTAGTTTAGCTTTTTATATACTTACGACAATAACTTTATTGTTATCTGTATTTACTTTATTATTTACACCTACTATTGCTAAGATTTTAGGATCTAGCAAAGAACTTATGCCATTAGTAGTGGAGTATTTAAGAGCTCTGTGCTTATTTTTAGCAACATTTGTAGGAAGTTCTTATTTAAGTGCAAATTTAAGGGTAATGGGGAAACCAAATCATGCTATGGTTGCGGACATAATTGGAGCTGCCCTTAATATAGTATTGGATTATATATTTGTAGTTAAATTCGGATGGGGATTAGCAGGAGCTGGAGTTGCATCAGGACTTGCTTTTACAATAGGATTTTTATTTGCATTAGTTCAATATTTGAAAAAAGATTCCATACTTAAGTTTGTTAAAACTAACTTTGATGCAAAAAAGGTAATAAAGATATTTTATAATGGTTCATCAGAAGGTATAACTCAGTTTGCGGTAGCATTTTCGACTTATATTTTTAATATAGTACTTATGATAAAAATAGGAGAGATGGGAGTTTCAGCATTTTCAATAATACTTTATATAGCATCATTAGTAACAGCAGTTTTCGCAGGAATATGTAATGGGATAAGTCCTATAATAAGCTTTAATCATGGAGCTAAAAATAAAGAGCGTATACAAAAGTTAATGAAGATTGCAATAATAACTATTTCTGTAATAGGCGTATTAAGTACAATACTTATGATGTTTGGTGGAGAAATTCTTATTTCAATGTTTACAGAAGGCGATGAAGCTTTAGTTAGCTTAACTGTAGAAGCAACTAGAATTTATGCTATAGCCTTTATAGTAAATGGGTTAAATATATTAGCATCAGCATATTTTACGGCTATAGAAGATGCAAAGACTTCTGCTATCATATCAGCTTTAAGAGGAGTTATTTTAATAATAGTATTTATAATACTACTGCCTATGATTTTTGAAGAAACTGGTATATGGCTAACAGTACCATTTAGTGAGGCAGTTACAGTGGTTGTAGCATTTAATTATATGAGAAAATCAAGTGATAAATTATCATTATCCTATGGAAAAGGTAATAAGGAAGTTATATAGAATATAAAGCTAACAAGAAATTGTTAGCTTTTTTCTGTTACTAAGAATAGTAAAGTACTAAAAATATTAAGAATGAATTAAGTAGTAGAAAGAAGAAATTACTTTATTATTCGAGCTAATAAATATATATAAGTATTGACTTGGAGTTAACTCTAAGTTTTATAATTAAAATTGTAGAATTAGACATTAAGATATTGTTTAAATGAGGATATAAATAAGAGCTTAATAAAATATGAGTAAAAACTTAAGCAAATAAAAACAATAAGTTTAAGTGAGATTAAAGGGAGGAAGGAAAATGGATAATTTTAGATTTAATGCTCCAACAGAAATGTTATTTGGAAAAGGTCAAATATCTAATCTACCAGAGGTTTTAAGTAAATATGGTAAGAATGTGTTACTTGCTTATGGTGGAGGAAGTATAAAGAAAAATGGCATATATGGTAAGATACAAGAATTACTGAAGGATTATAATATAGTAGAGTTAAATGGAATAGAACCAAATCCAAGAATAGAAACTGTAAGACGAGGAGTAGAGCTTTGTAGAGAGAATGATATAGAGGTTATTTTAGCTGTAGGAGGAGGTAGCACTATAGATTGTTCAAAGGTCGTAGCTGCTGGATATTATTATGAGGGAGATACTTGGGATATAGTTATTGACTCATCAAAGATAACCAATGCATTACCTATAGTAACAGTTCTAACATTAGCAGCTACTGGTTCAGAAATGAATAGTGGAGCTGTTATTTCAAAAATGGATACTAATGAAAAGCTAGGAACAAGAGCAAATTGCATGTCTCCTAAAACTTCAATATTAGATCCAGAATACCTTTATACATTACCTGCTATTCAAACAGCAGCAGGTACAGCAGATATTATGTCTCATGTATTTGAAAATTACTTTAAGAAGGATAAAGATGCTTTTGTTCAAGATAAGATAGCAGAAGGATTACTCCAAACTTGTATAAAATATTGCCCAATAGCATTAAAAGACCCAGCAAATTACGAAGCTAGAGCAAATTTAATGTGGGCTAGTTCTATGGCTTTAAATGGACTTACTGGAAGTGGTAAGGTTGGAGCTTGGAGTTGTCATCCAATGGAGCATGAATTAAGTGCACATTATGATATAACTCACGGTGTAGGCCTTGCAATATTAACACCAAGTTGGATGAGATATATATTAAAAGATGAAACAGTTGATAAATTTGTAGATTATGCAATGAATGTATGGAATTTACCTTATAATGAAGATAAATTTGCCCTTGCCAATGAAGCAATAGATGCAACTGAAAATTTCTTTAAGGAATGTGGTATTCCAATGACTTTAAGAGAAGTAGGAATTGATGATTCTAAATTTAAAGAAATGGCAGAAGCAGCAGTTAACCATGGAAATTTACAATATGCTTATGTTTCTTTAAACAAAGAAGATGTATATAAGATTTTTAGTATGTGCTTATAGTAATTAAAAAAAGACGCAAGTTATGTAAACTTGCGTCTTTTATTTGGAATAAAGATAAACAAAATAAATTTTATTTCATATTATATTAGGATAAGGATTTTTTTGGCGGTGAATAGATGGAGGAGGATTATAAGAAAGAGAAACCTAAGATAGTGATTGTAGGGGCGGGACTTGCTGGGCTAACTTGTGCTTATAGGTTATCTAAAGCAGGAATAAAGTGTAAGGTTTTTGAAGCTTCTGAAAGAGTTGGAGGAAGGTGTTTTAGCATAAGAGATTATTTTTTAGATAATCAAATTGCTGAGCATGGGGGAGAACTAATAGATTCAAGTCATAAAGAAATTAAAGAATTAACTAAGGAAATGGGTCTGAAGTTAGAGAACATTGGAGAGATAGCTAAGAAGGAAAATGATCCTTTTTATTTTTTTAATGGGCAAGGCTATTCTTACGAAGAGGCAAATAAAGATTGGGTAAGTATATATGAAAAAGTTAAAAGGGACTATAAAGAGGCAGGTTACCCAACACTTTATAATAAATATACTAAAAGAGGATATGAGCTAGATCATATATCAGTTAGAGATTGGATTAACGAAACTGTACCAGAAGGTATTAATTCTAACTTTGGAAGATTGTTAGATGTAGCATATACAACTGAATATGGAGAAGAAACTAATAAGCAAAGTGCTCTTAATATAGTTTATGCTCTTGGTTCTGGAGAAAAAGAGGTTTTCAACATATTTGGAGAAGCTGATAAAATGTACAGAATTAAAGGTGGAAATGATGGATTAACATGGAGATTGTATAGATCTCTTCCTAAAGGGACAGTAAAGTTTAAAACTCAGCTTTTATCTATATCTAAGGTTAAATATGATAAGTATAAATTAGTATTCCAAAGCTCTTGCAAAGTAGCAAGTGTACTTGCAGATATAGTAGTTTTAGCAATCCCTTTTAGTATTATTAATCTTAGTGTTAATTATGATAAGGCTAATTTTAGCAAACTAAAAAAAATAGCAATAGATGAGCTCGCTATGGGAAATAACTCAAAACTAAATGTTCAGTTTACGAATAGGTATTGGAAAAAAGTTAATAATAATGGCGTCACTTATAATAATATTGGCTATCAATGTTCATGGGATGGAAGTCGTGGACAATTAGGTTCTAAAGGGATATTAGTAAATTGTACAGGGGGAAAGGTTGGGGCTTCGTATAATAATGAAGAGTATATAAGGCAATATGTAGAAACATTTATTAATAGATTAGATAGAGTTATACCAAGACGTAATTCTAAATGGAATGGAAAAGCAACATTAGATTACTGGACTGGTAACCCATGGACATTAGGTTCATATCCATATTATAAGGTTGGTCAGTATACTAAATTCGCAGGTATTGAAGGACAAAGTGAAGGAAATTGTTTTTTCGCAGGCGACCAAACATCTATAGATTTTCAAGGGTGTATGAATGGTGCAGTTGAAAGTGGGGAGAGAGTATGTAAAGAGATATTAGAAAAGATAAAATAAAATAAATTAATATATAATATATTAAAGAAAAAGCATGATTAAATATACAAATGTATAATTAAAGATGCTTTTCTTTTTTTATTGCTATTTATTTTAAGATTTTTTTTGGAAGAAAATATGCCCCTATCATAAATAAGATACCAACTACTAATAATCCAAGATATCCTGTATTAAAAACTGAAGGATATTTATCAGAAATATTAAATAAAGTTATTTTTCCATAATTTAAGGTGTTAAATAAGCCCATATCCTTAAAGCTACCATAAAGCATTGAGAATGCAAATGCGCCAAATAATCCACCTATAACTGCACTTATCGCTTTTTTAAATCCGAATATTCCACCAACGGAGCCTACACAGGTACCGGGGCATGTTCCTGCTCCCCCAAATCCAATTCCAAATATAAGACCTCCAATGATTACTCCAAGGTTCATAGTTTTAATACTTAAATGAGACATATCAAATATTCCTAATAAAGCACTTATTGATAATAGAACACTTGAAAAACCTATTGCAAAAAGAATGATTTTGGCTAATGATAAATCCTCTAATCTAAGCATTTTTGATATGTGGCTAAAACCTGTTGCCCCTACATAATATAAAGCAAAACCAAAAAATCCACCTAATAATATCGCAAGTAAAATCTTTATATCCATAGTATATTAAGCCCTCCTATCCTTAAATTTCTTAACTATAATAGCTGTGGGGATTGCAGTCGCAAAAACTGCTCCGGCAAATACATATCCGCTTACACTACCTTGCATCATTCCGCTCATCATATGACCACTAGTGCAACCATCAGCCATTCTAGCACCAAATAATAATATAAAACCTCCTACAAAAGGTATTACATAGGTACTTAATATAGGCTTATTTTTGCCTATTTCACAATTTTCA
Organism: Clostridium hominis; assembly: GCF_014287825.1. Taxonomy (NCBI): domain Bacteria; kingdom Bacillati; phylum Bacillota; class Clostridia; order Eubacteriales; family Clostridiaceae; genus Clostridium; species Clostridium hominis. The sequence continues at coordinate 147,999 of NZ_JACOOO010000004.1, read as the reverse complement.
ACTTCTTCATCAATTTTTCTATTTGCTGTTTTTTTTCTAAGTAATGCATAGCCTAACAAACTTCCAACTGGTATTGATAAAACAAATACATTACTATAATTTAAAGGTTTCTTTATTTCTTCTGCTAATTTACCTTCATTTTTATCATAATAAGCATTTGTACTGCTGTAACCAGATTCCCTTGATGGATCTGCAACTATAACATTTTTATCTATTGAACTATGAATAATTCCAGATAGAACTGAGAATTGAGTTGATACACCGATAGGTTTAACTAAAAAGATTGCTATAAAAAATGAAAAGCCTAATATTAAAGCACCTTTCATCCAAGTATTTTTTTTCATGATGATTTCCTCCTACTTATTTATTTTAAGTACAAATAAAATTATATATGTAATTGTGATTGAGTTTTGTGATTATATCACACAATATGAATATTATTAGCGATATAAAGTTGGATTATTATAACAAAGGTTGCTTGAAAGAAAGACTTTAGGATACAATATTAATATATTGGAAATTAAATAAAGGTAATGGAGAATTTTATGAGAAGAAGTAAAGAACTATTATTAATAAGATACATTGCTATTTTTATTCTTGTATTTCAGTTATTTGTAATAGGTCAAAATAAGAGTGTATTAAGTGTAGTATCTATATTATTGTTAATTATAAATAATCATTTAAGAATGTTTTATTTTAAAAAAGATTGGACATACATCCTATCTTTAATATTGGAAATTATAGCAATACCATTAATTCAAATTAATTTTGGTGGGAGTATAATATTTTATCTAATAGGAGTATCTATAGATATATTTACATTAAAAAATAAAAACCTTAAATATATTTTTGCTGGATTTATTTTAGGAATTAGTACTTCTAAGAGTTTTAGCTCTGGTATTGAGGAAAGCTTTATTTATTTTGTTTTAATGAGTATTTTCTTTATGTTGCTTAATTATATATCTAAGCTTTATATAACCAAGAAAGAGGCTCAGAAGCTTTATGATAAGCTTAAGGTTTCAGAAGAAAAGCTCATCTATGCTAATAATGAATTAGAAGGATATTTACATTCTATTGAAGAAGTTACTTTATTAAAGGAAAGAAATAGAATATCAAGAGAGATTCATGATAGTGTAGGACATGCTTTGTCTACTGCTATGATTCAACTATCAGCTATGGAAGCTATTGCTGCTAAAGAAGGTAGTTCGATAAGACCTATGGCAAATAATTTAAGAAATTTTATAAATGAGAGTTTTCAAGATGTAAAAAAAGCTGTCAGGGAGCTTAAACCAGATGAATACGATAATTATCAAGGTCTTTTAAGAATTCAAGAAGTATGTAAGAACTTTGAGAAAATGTCTGGAATAGAAGTTAAAAGTATAATATCTAAAGGTGAGTGGAGCTTATCTTCTAAACAAATAAATCATATTTATAGAATAACACAAGAAGTTTTATCTAACTCCTTAAGACATGGTAAAGCAACTTTGATTAAGGTTATTATGAATTTTACCGATGATGAATTTGTAATATCCTTTAATGATAATGGTATAGGAACAGATGAAATTAAGGAGATAGGGGTAGGACTTAAGAGCATAAGAGAAAGAACTGAAGAGATTAATGGAATAGTTGATATGAAATCAAGTAAAGGAAAGGGATTCTTTATTAAGGTCATAGTACCTAAAGAGGTGGAGGTATAATATGGAGAAGATTAAGCTGCTAATTGTAGATGATGAGATGTTAATAAGAGAAGGCTTAAAGATAATGCTATCTCTATTTGAAGATATAGAAGTTGTAGGATTAGCGGAAAATGGGTATAAGGCTTTAGAAGTATGTAAAAGCAGCAATGTAGATGTAGTTCTTATGGATATAAGAATGAAGGATTGCGATGGAGTTATGGGGACAAGACTTATTAAAGAACAATTTACAAAAATTAAGGTAATTATACTTACAACCTTTAAGGATAAAGAGTATATTCAAGAAGCTATGAAATATGGAGCTTTTGGATACATGTTAAAAGATAGCGCTCATGATGTAATATATGAAGGAATAAAGACAGCATATAAAGGTAATATGGTAGTTCATCCAGATGTAGCAACTGAAATGATGGGAAGTAATGCTACAGTTAAAGCTGATTTAGAAAAGTATGGCTTACTTCAAAAAGAAATTAAAATAATAGAGGGGATAGCAAAAGGTCTTTCTAATAAAGAAATTTCAGAAGACATGTTTCTTTCAGAAGGAACTATAAAGAATAACATTACTAATATACTTTCTAAGTTAGAGCTTAGAGATAGAACGCAAATTGCAATTTTTGCATTTAAAAATGGAATAGTAACTTAAATTATTTAAATTCTAATTAGCCTACTAGGATTATCTTATATAATATTTAAAAATTCTAGGAGGTTATTTTTATTATATAGAAAATATTAGGTGATTTAAAAAGTAACCTAAAAAAGCTTTAACACATATTATGTATTACACTAAATTATACATATATAAAGCAAAAAAATAAAATTAAGGGGGAATGCGTATGATGAACACTATGATGATATGTGGACTAGTTTTGCTCATCTCTATAACTGCTAGTAAGGTTTTATATAAATTTGGAGTGCCTATATTATTAGTTTTCATAGTATTAGGTATGCTTTTTGGGTCTGATGGTATTGTAGGAATATATTTTGCAAATTATAGTTTAACAAATGAGCTGTGTTCTATAGCTTTAGTACTTATAATGTTTTATGGAGGTTTCGGAACAAATTGGAAGGTTGCTAAACCATCTTTAAAACCTGCTCTTTTGATGTCTACTGTAGGAGTAATAATAACAACATTACTTACAGGGATATTTGTTTCACTTATTTTAAAGGTTAGTATATTGGAGGGGCTTCTTACTGGCGCAGTAGTAGCGTCTACAGATGCAGCATCAGTTTTTGCTATATTAAGGTCACAAAAGTTGAATCTAAAAGGTTCTTTAGCATCATTATTAGAAGTAGAAAGTGGAAGTAATGACCCTACAGCATATATGCTTACTATAGCAATTTTAACTTTAATGAGTAGTGGATCAGCAAGTGGATTAATTGTTATAATACTTAAGCAAGTAATATTTGGAATTTTAGTTGGTGCTATACTAGCTAAGATTTCAGTTTATATACTTAGGAATGTTGATTTTGAAATAAAGGGATTTGATACAATCTTTTTAACAGCTATAGCTATATTTGCATATGCATTAAGTGAATGGCTAGGGGGAAATGGTTATTTAAGTGTTTATTTAGCAGGAGTAATAATTGGTAATAGCAAGATTCCACATAAAAAGAATTTGTTTTATTACTTTGATGGAGTATCTTGGATAATGCAAATAGCATTATTTTTCCTATTAGGACTTTTATCATTTCCATCAAAATTTAATACTGTAATAGGAATTTCTATGACCATATCAATGTTCTTGGTATTTATTGCAAGGCCAGTAGCTACATTTTTAATATTAAAGCCTTTTGGATATTCAAGAAATGAAAAACTATTTGTTTCATGGGTAGGATTAAGAGGAGCTGCATCATTAGTTTTTGCTATATATGCTATGACTTACGGTGTAAAAATAGAAAATGATATATTTCATATAATATTTTTCGTTGCATTATTTTCAGTAGCAATTCAAGGGACACTAATACCTATATTAGCAAAAAAACTTGATTTAGTAGATAATAGCACTACTGTTTTTAAGACATTTAATGATTATACAGGAGAGATGAGTAGTAAGCTAATAGAGTTAACTATATATAAAGATAGCGATTGGGTTAATAAAAGCATTATGGATGCTGATATACCTAATGAAATACTTATAGTAATGATTAAAAGGAAAGATGAAATTATAATTCCAAAGGGAGCTAGTATTATAGAAGAAGGAGATATACTAGTTTTAAGTGGAGAAGGTATAGAAAATTTAGAATCCGTATAAATTTAAAAAGTTAATAGTGACTTAAGTCATTTATCTAGTGACTTTAAGGTGTGGTGAGCCTCCTAGGATTATCTTATTATATTAATATAGTATATAAGAATAATTATAGGAGGCTATTTTATGGCAATTATTGAAGTTAAGAATGTAACAAAAAGGTTTAATGATAAATTAGTACTGGATAATGTTAGTTATGAAGTTGAGCAAGGGGAGATTTTTGGGTTTATTGGACCTAATGGGGCTGGGAAATCCACTTTAATTAATATAATGACAAGCCTTTTAACTCCTGATAGTGGAACAATTAAAATTTGTGGCTATGATATTTTAAAGGAGCCAATTAAGGCTAAGGAATGTATAGGCTATGTCCCACAAGATTTAGCATTAATGGAAGAAATGAATGCTTATGATAACTTAGAGTTCTTTGGAGCTTTATATGGATTAAAAGGTAAGGTTTTAAAGGAAAGGATAAGTGAAGCTCTTAAAGTTACTGGATTGGAAGATAGTAGAAAGCAAAAGGTAAAGAAATTTTCAGGTGGTATGAAGAGAAGACTTAATTTAGCTGTTGCAATACTTCATCACCCAAAGGTATTAATTTTAGATGAGCCTACAGTAGGGGTTGATCCCCAATCAAGAAATCATATATTCTCTTTTGTAAAAAATATATGTAAAGAGTGGGGAACTACTGTAATTTATACATCTCACTACATGGAAGAAATAGAGGAGTTATGTAAGAGAGTATTTATTATTGATTTAGGAAAAGAAATATCTTATGGAGATAGGGAAGATATTAAAGCTTCTGTATTTCCTAATAATAAGGTTATTATAGAAGCTCAAGATATAACTGGTGAGACTATTATGGCTTTAAAAGATGATGAAGGAATAATTAAGATAGGAGATAAGGAGAATAGTATTTCTCTTACAATAAACTCTAAATTTAAGCTTGCAAATACGCTTTCTTTATTAGAAAAAAATGAAGTTAATATAAAGAAAATAAGTTATGAAGAACCTAAGCTTGAAGATGTATTTTTATCATTAACAGGAAAAACTTTAAGAGATTAGGGGGAAGGAACATGAAACTTTTATATTATATAAAAACTACTCTTAAAAGTATGGTATCAAGTGGAGCTATAACTTTAGTGTATTTTATAGGCTTTCCAATAATATTAGCAGGATTTATGGGCTTTGTACAAAATACAGTTCATGACGCCCCTTTAAAGCTTAAATCACTAAACATTCAGATAGTTGATGAAGATAATTCTGAAATGTCAAATAATTTAGTAGAACTTTTAAAAAGCGATGATATGAAGGATATAGTTCAAGTAGTTGATAGTAAGCCGGAAGCAGAAATAATAATACCAGAAGGCTATGAGAAAGATCTTTTATCATTAAATAAGGGAAAAGTTATAATAAACAAAAAAGAAGAAGGGTATACTGCCATTACAAATACGATAAAGATAATTTTAGATAAATACCATCAAAGTCTTTATGTATCATTATCAGGGGGAAGCCCTGAAGAGTTAAATAAAATTACAGGAATGTCAATTATAGAAGAGGAAATAGTTGATATACCTAAGACTGCTAATACTTTTGAAACAACAGTAGCATCTATGCTTGGATTTGTAATCTCAATGCTTATATTCTCAAATATTCAAAGTGGGTATACTGATATAAGTATGAATTTAGATAAGAGAGTTAATTCTACACCATTAACAAAATTACAGTATCTTTTATATGAATCTGCCGCACTATTAGTTTATACTTTTATAATAATTGCAGGATATGTAATGTTTTTTAGAATTGCAGGATTAGGCTTTGAAGGTAATATTATAAGCCTTATTATATTAGTATTAACAGCTTCTATTTTAGTAGTTGGAACAGTTAAGTTAATAGCAACACTTTTTGGTGCTAAGTATGGACGAATTTTAGGCGGGTTAGTATTTATTTTACCTATAATAGGAGGAGAGATATTTATGGGGAAAGGAAATACTGTAGCTTTACTTACACCAACACATTATTTAAATAATGCTTTTACACTTTATAATTTGAATGGGAATTTAGAAGGAGCAGGAAAATGGATACTAATAGTACTAGCAGTTTCAGTGGTCTCATTCTTAATAGCAATGATAAAAGAGAGTTTAGTTAGTAGGAGGAAATTATGGGCTTAATAAGATTAACGTTAATTAATATAAAAAGACATTTAAAAAATCCTTTTATGCTGATAGTAACATTACTACTACCTATTGGAATGATTGTATTTTTAAGTAATGGTGGTGGAAGCGAAGGAATAGGCACAATTGGTATTATAGATAATAGTATGTCACAATATTCTACTGAAATTATTGATAAATTGAATGAGAAATACAGTGTTCAAATAGTAAATGGAACTATTGAAGATAATATGAATTTACTAAGAGAAAACAAAGTTGGAGTAATTTATTCTATAGATAGTAGCTTTAAAGAGCTTCTAGATAAAGGCGAAGCCCCAAAGGTTAAAGCTTATAAAAGCCAAGTTACTACAGGTTCTATAATGGCTGAAGATATAATAACAACTTATATTAATGATAAATTGCAAGAGGATATTAGTACAGTACTAAGTACTAATTCTATAGTTACTACAATACAAACATCAGATGTAGTAGATAAAGGTGATTATACAATGACTATTATAATGATATGCTATCTAATGATGATAGGTGGGTCTATTATTACAGAGGATATAATGAAGCTTAAAGCTCAAAAGGTATTGAGAAGAACTATAGCAACAGCTAATTCAGATATTGAAATCTTAGGTAGCTTATTTTTATCAACATTTATAATTCAAGGAGTATTAAGTAGTCTAGCATTTGTAATATTACAAGCTATCTTAAAAATGCCAAATTGTAATATTGCACAAGGAATACTAATAATATTCTTAGGAAGTATGTTTACGACTGCAGTGATAGTGGCATCAACAAGATGGATTAAAAATCAAAGCTTAGCAAGTTTATTCATAGTATTATTTGGACTTATGTCTTATGGAATAGCTATGTTTAGTGGAGAACTTAATTCTTTTGAAAATATCCCAGAAATAATAAATAAAATAAGTGTGATTTCACCATTTACTTGGTTGCTAAGAATAATTAACACTGGAGAGGTTTTAGTACCAGTAATTATAATACTTTTAATGTCAGCAGTATTCTTTACAGCAGGAAGTTTCAGGTTAAGAGATTTTGTAAAGGAATAATGGAATCAGCAGACCTGAGGTGAAAAGACAACCGTGGTGTGGGGAAAAGATTTGCTGTGCAAATGTCCAAGAGTGCTTAAAGCAAGTGAAGGGTCATGGTTTGACTGTGTTAAAGGTGATTGATTCTAAGTGCAGGGAGTAAAGTTGTGGTTTCAAGAGGGATAATAAATTTATGTAGGAGGTTATGATATGAAGAAATTTAATGTATATTTAAAATATGGATTGTTAATTAATTGCATTTTTTTATTGATAAATGGAAGTGGTATTTTTCCAGAATTTACAAAAGGTATATGTGCAGGGTTAGGACTTACTTTAATTTTTATGGGAATGTATTTTGAAAATCATAATAGGCTTCCATTAAGTGAATATAAAAGAAAAATATTTAATAGAATTATATGTAAATAATAAATTTAGAGGAGTAATTGTTATGGGTAATTTTATAAACGCTGCTTTTCCTTGGGTTGCATTTGGTATTTTTATTGCTACTTACCTTACTTATATTGATTCTAAGAAAAGTAAGAATAAGGTTAAGTAGGCGGGGGAATTATGGAGAAGCTAAAGTTAAGCAGAAATTTGTGGATACTGGCAGGGATTTGTTTCTTAATAGCTTTCACATTTAGTATAGGTGATAATAAATCATTATCACTACTATTATTACAAGGAGTTACAGCTATACTTTGTTTTGTTAATGCATTCCTTAATCATATTAATATTAATAAGAATAATAAGAGTTAGGGCATATAAAATTGATATACTTGAAAAATAAAAATAGCGGTAAGTATACTTAGAATTGAATACTTATCGCTATTTTTATATGGTATTTATTATAATGAATTTAAAGGAATTACTATTATAAACTCGCTTCCCTCATGAAGTTTACTTTTAACATGTAGGTTTCCACCGTGTGCTTCGATTATAGATTTTGATATAGTTAAGCCAACTCCTACGCCACCAGTTTTTCTAGCTCTAGATGAATCAACTCTATAGAACCTCTTAAAAATATTTTTTAAATGATGAGATTCCATGCCTATTCCATTATCTTTAATAGATATATATGCATTTTTATCATCATTTAGTAAGCTTATTTCTATTGCTCCACCAGGTTCAGTATATTTAATACTATTAGAGAGTAGATTTATAATACATTGACTAATCTTATCTTTATCAATGTTTGCAATAACTGATGTAAGGTGTTTCGTTATTTGAATATTTTTATCAAGAGCTTGCTTTTCGAAGTTGATGACTAAACTTTTAATAATTTCTTGTATATCTACTTCTTCTTTTTCTAAAATAAGTGAATCACTATCATAGTAAGATAGCTCTTCTAGGGATTTAACCAATCTAGTTAATCTAAGAATTTCACTTTGAATACTAATCAATCTTTCTTCCGTAGGTTCCCATACTTTATCAATTAAAGATTCTATCTGGAGCCCTATAGTAGTTAAGGGAGTTCTAAGCTCATGAGAAATATCTCTTGTTAACATTTTTCTCATCTCTTCATCTTTTTGTAAGCTATTAGAAAGTTCATTTATGGAACATATCATTTCATTTAGTTCTTTAATATTATTGTTACATTTAAGCTTCTTATTATAATTTCCTTTTGAAATTTCTTTAGTTGAAGATGCCATGTCTAAAATAGGCTTACTTATATTAGAGGATAGTAGTATTCCAATAACAATTGATAATATTATTGCTAATACAGAGACTATTATTAAAGTAGTATTCAATGCTTTAAAAAACATAATATCTGAATTATTATAGTATATCGGACCGGAATAACCTATTGATATAGTACCTATATCAACAAGACCTTTATTAATCTTATAAGACTCTTCAACGTATTCATCTTTATTGTTAGGATTTATTTTCCCCATATTTGAATTCATTTCATCTAACATCATCTGACACATAGAGCCATAGTTTTTATGTGCATCCCATATAACTTTTCCATCTGTATCAGAAACTTTTATTATTAAACCATTATCAAGAGCTGATAATCCAATCTTATCTAGATTTTTCAGATTCCATCTACCATAATTATAAGTAGAAGATACATCTTCTATAATGGAGGCCTTTCTTTCTTCGATTGTACCTTTGATATATTGATTAAAGTTATTTTTTATTAATATATTTGAGATTATATTTGTAAGTAAGATTATAGCTAATGAAAAAAGAGCAAATAATAATATTACTTTATTTTTTAACTTAATCATCTTTATTACCACCAAACTTATAGCCTACACCGTAGATAGTTAAAATATATTTAGGTGATTTACTATCATCTTCAATTTTAGAGCGTAAATTTTTTATATGGGAATCAATTATTCTATCAAAAACATCTACATCCTCCCCCATAACTCTATCTATAAGCTCATTTCTAGTAAAAACTCTTTTTATATTCTCAGAAAGTGTTAATAAAATATTATACTCAGAACGAGTTAGTGTAATTAACTTATTATTTTTTTTAACTTCATGACTTTCTAAGTTTATAATTAAGTCACCATTATTAAAGGATAGTATAGGACTAGAAGAAAGATCTTTTACTCTTCTAAGGACGGCAGAAACCCTTGCTATAAGCTGTTTTACACTAAAAGGTTTAACAACATAGTCATCAGCACCTAAGTTAAATCCATTTAGTATATCATCCTCATTAATTTTAGCTGTTAACATTATTATAGGTACATCTTTTTCATTTTTTATTATTTTACAAACTTCTTCACCACTTATGTCTGGTAACATCAAGTCTAAAATAATCAAATTTATATTTTCATTATTAAATATACTAATGGCCTCTTTTCCGTCATATGCTGTGAAAACATTGTATCCAGCGTTTTTTAAATAAGCTTCTATTACATCCACAATAGTTTCTTCATCATCTACTACTAAAATATTTATATTGTTATTCATAAGTATTACTCCTTAAGTGAGATTCAAATTACATATAAATTATTCTTTATTTTTATGTAGGAATTATGAAGATTACTCCATAATTTCTACATATTTTTATTTTATATTTATTCTATATTTAAATATGAGGTGATAGATTTGTCAATTAAAAATATATCATTAACTATAAATGATATGGTGTGCACATCTTGTGAAAACAGAATAGAAAAAGAAATTAAAAAGTTAAATGGAGTTAAATCAGTAAAGGCGGACTATAAAACTAGTAAAGTATACATAAAATTTGATGATTTTAATTGTAGTACTTATAAAATAACTGATGCTATTAAGAAGGCAGGATATACAGTTGGGGATAATAATAAAAAATCGTCAGAGGCATTTCCGATGTTAATTATGGTAGCAATAGCAATTTTTATAGTTATATTAGGAAATAACTCAGGTTCATTTAATATTTCAGAATCACTTTCATCGAAAGTAAGCTATGGAGTATTATTTACAATAGGAATTTTTTCTTCGCTTCACTGTATAGGTATGTGTGGTGGAATTATGATTTCTCAAAGTATAACTATAAAAGAGAGTTCAAAATTTGAAAGGTTAAAGCCTTCATTACTTTATAATTCAGGAAGAGTTATTTCTTATACAATACTTGGTGGAATAGTCGGAGGATTAGGTAGTGTATTTTCATTATCTTCATTATCACAAGGTTTTATATCTATAATAGCAGGTATATTTATGGTGATAATGGGATTAAACATTTATGGCTTTAAAGCCCTTAGACGATTTAACATAAAGTTACCGTGGTCAAGCTGTAAGGTGTCAAGTAAAAAGAATACACCTTTTATTGTTGGTTTATTAAATGGATTTATGCCTTGCGGACCACTTCAGGCTATGCAACTATATGCATTATCTACTGGAAGCATAGTTTCAGGAGCTTTATCTATGTTCTTCTTTGCTTTAGGGACAATCCCACTGATGTTACTATTTGGAGTTATATCAAGCTTATTAACTAAAAGGGGGACTAAGAATTTATTAAAGATAAGTGGTGCTATTGTTTTAGTATTAGGTATATCCATGACAAATAGAGGATTAGCAATTTTAGGTGTAGATTTTACATTGGCTTCTGATAATAAAGAAACAACGATAAGTACTAGCGTTGAAAATGTGGCAGTAATTAATGGAGACGAGCAAACAATAAGAATATCTGCAATAGCATCTGGATATTCTCCTAAAACTATATATGTTCAAAAAGGAATAAAAACTAAATTAATAATAGATGGAGATACTTTAACCTCTTGTAATAATGAAGTGATTTTTCCAAGCTTAGATATTAGAAAAAAATTATCTAGAGGTGAAAATGTAATAGAATTTACACCTACTGAAGGAGATATTAACTTTAGTTGTTGGATGGGAATGAAGCGTGGGAAGATAAAAGTTGTTGATGATATAAATTCAATTACACAGGAAGATGAATCTCCTAGTGATTCAGTAGCTGGAACTGAGGAGGTTGAATTTTATGGGATGCCTTTATCTAAAGTTCCCACTTCTAAATTAATAAAAGAAATGGAAATTTTGGATAATGAGCAAGTGATAAATGTAACAGCTGACAAAACAGATTTTGAACCACTTGTTATAGTTGCACAGGAGGATGTTCCATTAACAATTAATTTTGATGTAGGAAACTTATCAGAGATTGATGGAATGTATTATTTATTAGATAGTACACTTAGTAAAGTTATTTCAAAAATTAGCATTGAGGACGGAAAGGGAACATTAACATTAGAAGGATTAGAATCCGGAGAATATGGATTAATAAGAGGAAATAGGATATTTACGATTATTGAAGTTCTATCAGAATCAGACTTCAAAAGTATTGATAAAGAAGTTTTAAGAAAAAAGTATTTTTAAGTTAAAAGGAGAAAATAAATGATTATAAGAAAAAAATATAAAAAACTAATAGGAATATCTTTAGTAGCTTCTACAATTTTTATTTTTGCAGGATGTAGCACAAAGGATGACACAATAGGTAAAGAAAGTGGTACAGAAGAAGAAATATCTTCTGTATCAAATACTCAAAAAACACCAGTTATAGAGGACCTGTCCAAAATAGAAAATCTTAAAAATTTGAAGTTTGAAAAAGATAGTAAAGCTAATTTTCTTTCCTTTGATGAGGTAATAGATTTAATTGGAAGTAAAGGTGAAGTAGTTTATCCAGAAGAAGGTGACGATACATTAAAGGTTATGTATTGGATATACGAAGAGGATGGTATTGAGTATTTTCTAGATACAACATTTTTTATGGACAAGTTAGTCAATATAGAAAGCAGAATAGTTTTAACTTCAGAAATCGTTGATATTAGTTCAAAGTCTTTAGATACTAATTATATAAATGACATTTCTGATATTAAAAGCTATAGTACTTTAAAGGAAATCCTTGGAGAAGGAACTATAGTTATGAAGTATTTTATACCTACTAATGATAGAATTTATATATGGAAGTATAATGAAGAGTTTATTTCGGCATATGTTTCAGAAGAAGATCTAGTTACTTATATTGAAACATCATCAGATGTAAATACATTAATAAGAAGCTCAACAAATTGTCACTAAAATTAATTAAACAATATTTTAAGGCTATATTAAAACCAAGTATATTTTATATACTTGGTTTTGATATAGCCTAATTTATTTTAATAATTCATCATATTATAAGAATTATTCATCATTCCATTTCTATAGCCTGTATTTTCACTTCTATTTCCATGACAATGGTTATACATATCTCTAAAGAACTCTTCATCATCATAATTGTAGTTAGAATTATCGTTATAATTATCGTTTTGACTGCTTAATTGAGTATATCCTAGAGCAGCTCTATTATAAGACATATTATTAACTTTAGCGTTAGCAACCATTGTACCAGCACCAAACATTAATGTTGCCCCAAGAGTTAAACCTATTACTTTTTTAGAAATTTTCATAATTTAATCACCTCATAAATTTTTTGATTATAGATATTATTCTAAATCTAAAATGTGTGGAAATTATGAAGAAGTATTAATATATAAAAAATGTAGGAAACAAAATTAAAGCAGTGAGTAATATATAAATATATATCTATATAATAAAGTTTTCATATGGCTTAAAAGAATATATTCTTCAAACCCTTTATATATTGTATAGATTAATATCTATATAAGGAGGATTATATGGAAAGATGTTATGAAGAAAACTGTAAGATATTAAAGGCTTTAAGTGATCCTAGCAGACTTAAAATAATTGATATTTTATCTTGTGGTGAAAGATGTGCTTGCGAGATTTTAGAGTATTTTGATTTTACTCAGCCAACATTATCCCACCATATGAAAGTTTTAAGTGAGTGTGGATTAGTGGAGAGTAGAAAAGAGGGAACGTGGAACCACTATAGGTTAAATATAACTAATACAAATAGGCTTATATTGTTTTTGATGAATATAGTTACGGAAACTGAAGATTGCATCTGCAAAAGAGAAGAATGTTCATGTAAAGAGAAGAGTTGTTTATGTGAAAAGGAAAATTTATTGTATGTTGAAAAATAATAAAAAGGTATTAAAAGGAGAGGGGATTTTATGAGTAAAATGGTTATTTATGATCCAGCTATGTGTTGCTCAACAGGACTTTGTGGAGTAAGTATAGATCCAGAGCTTTTAAGGATAGCTACAGTTATAAATAAATTAAAAGAAAATGGAATTATGGTAGAAAGGTATAACCCTAATAGTGCGCCACAAGCATTTTTATTTAATCAAACAATAAATCAGATAGTTAATACAAGAGGGATAGAAGTATTACCTATAACTGTTATAGATAATAAGATAGTTAAGATGGGTTCTTATTTGTCTAATAAAGAGATAGCTAGCTTTTTTAATTTGCCAAGTGACTTTTTCAAAGGTATAGAAAAAACTGTTAACCATAAAGTATCTTCAAGTAAAGCTAAAAGAATTAAATAAGGGTTAGGAGATAATAAATGTTTAAAGAATTTGATATAAATAATTTTAACTTTACTAAGTATTTATTTTTTACAGGAAAAGGAGGAGTGGGAAAAACATCAGTGGCTTGTGCTACAGCAGTATATCTTGCTGATAAAGGAAAGAGTGTTATGTTAGTAAGCACAGATCCGGCATCAAATCTTCAAGATGTATTTGATACTGAATTAGATAATAAAGGTGTTAGGATAAAAGATATCCCTAATTTGGTAGTAGCGAACTTTGATCCATTAAAAGCAGCAGAAGAATATAGAGAAAATGTAATAGCTCCTTATAGAGGCAAGTTACCACAAGCTATTATAGACAATATGGAGGAACAACTTTCTGGTTCATGTACCGTTGAGATTGCTGCATTTAATGAGTTTACTAATTTTATCACAGATAAAACCGTGAGTGATAAATTTGATAATATTATTTTTGATACAGCACCAACAGGCCATACTATAAGAATGTTACAATTACCTTCAGCATGGAGTAATTTTATAAAGGACAATACTCATGGTGCATCATGTTTGGGCCAGTTAGCTGGCTTAGAAGATAAAAAGGAAATGTATAAAAAAGCTGTTCGGACTTTAGCTGATAACGAAAAAACAACATTAATATTAGTAGCACGTCCTGATAAATCACCATTAGTAGAAGCTGAAAGAGCATCAAATGAATTAAAGGATTTACAAATAAAAAATCAATTATTAATAATAAATGGTGTGTTAAAAGGAGAGGACGATAAATTATCAGAAGGTATATTTATTAAACAAGAAGGAGCTTTAAAAAATATTCCTAAAGGATTAAATGACTTAGATATATTCACAATTAGCTTAAGACCTTATAATGTCACTGGTATAAAGAATTTAAGATTATTTTTTAATAGTGATATTGTTAATATTAGTTCTGATATTCTAAAGGTTAAAAGTTTAGGGAAATTAAATGATGTAATTGAAGATTTATATAAAGAAAATAAAAAAGTAATATTTACAATGGGTAAAGGTGGAGTTGGAAAGACAACAATTGCAGCTACAATAGCTTTAGGTTTATCTAAAAAAGGTAAGAAGGTTCATCTAACTACTACTGATCCAGCGGCCCATTTAAAACTTGTTTTAGATCAGAGCTGTGGAATAACTTTAAGCCACATTGATGAAAAAGAAGAATTGAAAAAATACCAAGAAGAAGTTTTAAGTAAAGCAAGGGAAAATATGAGTGAAGAGGATATTGAATATATAGAAGAGGATTTAAGATCACCTTGTACTCAAGAGATTGCAGTATTTAGAGCTTTTGCAGAAATAGTAAAGAAATGTGAAGATGAAGTTGTGGTAATAGATACAGCTCCAACAGGCCATACACTTTTGCTATTAGATTCCACTCAAAGCTATAACAAAGAAATTGCTCGTTCAAATGGAGATATACCTGATTCAGTGAGAGAGTTATTGCCTAAGTTAAGAGATAAAGATAAAACAGAAGTAATAATAGTAACTTTACCTGAAACTACTCCAGTTTATGAGTCTATGAGGCTTAAGGAAGATTTAGATAGAGCAAAGATTAACTCAAAGTGGTGGGTTATAAATTCTAGTCTTTATGCGGCAAATACAACTAATATAATTTTAAAAGCTAAGGCAAGTCATGAAATCGAATGGATAAATAAAGTCAATGAGATTTCTAAGGGGTGTTTTGCAGTAGTAGAGTGGAAGCTAGAAGAGCTAAAGGGAAATAAATTAATAGATTTATTATAAATTTTTAGACTGTCTTAAAGCTTTTTGTATGATAAAATTAACTTTAAGACAGTCTAATATAGTTTAGGGGAGATAAGATATGAATAAACCAAAGGTAGCATTTATATGTGTACATAATTCTTGTAGATCGCAGATGGCAGAGGCTTTAGGTAAGCTATTTGGAAATGAAGTTTTTGAAAGTTACTCTGCAGGAACTGAAACAAAGCCTCAAATAAATCAAGATGCTGTGAGAATAATACAAGATTTATATAATGTTAATATGAACCAAACTCAAAAATCAAAATTATTAAGTGATATTCCAGAAGTTGATATAGCTATAAAAATGGGGTGTAACGTAGTTTGTCCATACCTAGCAGCAAAGCATACTGAAGATTGGGGGTTAGAAGACCCAACAGGTAACGAAGAAAAAATAATAAGTTGTGCTTTAGAAATAGAAAGAAAGGTTAAGGATTTAGCGAGAAGGATAAAGAACAAAGAGATATAAGAATACAAGGCCATGATTAGTGGAATTTTAATTTTACATTGCCTTCATGGTCTATTTTAATTTCTTCTATAAAACTTCTTCAAAAAGCTCGTTTATCTTCTCGCTCTAGTTTCATATACTTTTCTTCAAAATCAATATCAAGCATTTTCTTATAAGCTTCTATATCAAATTCATCTTTTAAACTTTCATCTTCAATTATTTTAGATTTATAAAATTTATATTTTTCTTTATATTCTTCTAATGTTATAAAATCATTTATATATAAGTCATTAAGTTTCTTTATTTTATTTTCTATTTCAACCTTATTACTTTTTTTAGGCTTATTTTTCTTTTTAAAGTCATTATCTACTATATAATCATTTAGTTGTAATTTAAATTGTTCAATAACCTTTTTTCAAGTTTTTTTTCACTTATACAACG
Source organism: Clostridium hominis (assembly GCF_014287825.1). Lineage (NCBI taxonomy): Bacteria > Bacillati > Bacillota > Clostridia > Eubacteriales > Clostridiaceae > Clostridium > Clostridium hominis. Next base: position 131,282 of record NZ_JACOOO010000004.1, on the reverse strand, counting down.
ATTATTATCGCATAATTTTCTATAGTAATTAAAGTTACATCTATAATTAAAGAAAAATTTATCATTATGCTTTGTATTAAATCCACCAATATTATGATTACAATAGCTACATACAAGTAAACTTGAAAATAAATAGACCCTATTAGCTGTATTACTAGAGATATTTCTTTTTAAAAGTAGTTGTACTTTATCGAATCTTTTTTTATCTATAATTGAAGGATAGTAATAGACAATGCCTCTATATTCACCATTGTATAAAGAATTGCTTAACATATTTGAGATAGTTTTATAGGATAAATTAACTCCAATTTCATCTCTTAAAAAATTCATAGTAGCTCTTTTAGATTGATGAGTTTCAAAATGTGAAAAAATATTTTCAACTATGTGTACTGTTTCTTTATCAATAACTAATTTTTTATTTTCTATCTTATATCCTTTAGGAACTTTACCTGTTATAACTTCTTTATTTTTAACTTTATTGTTAAATACAGCCTTAATTCGCTCACTGGTAACTGCTGCTTCATTTTCAGCTACAGAAAGCATTATATTTATATGCAGTTGACCAGCAGCAGTGGAAGTGTCATAATTTTCAAAGATGGTTTTCCAGTGAACTTTATGAGTATCAAGTACATCTTGAATTTTATAATAATTCCTAACTCCTCTTGACCATCTATCTATTTTTGTAAATATAACTAAATCTATTTTGCCTTCTTTTATATCATTAAGTAATCTTTGTAAATTGGGTCTATTTAAAGATGTAGCAGTAAATCCATCATCAATATAGTAATCAATTATTCTATATTGATTCTTTTCAGCATAGTCACTAAGTGCTTGTTTTTGCGCTTCTATAGAATCACCGCGTAGAGCTTGTTCCTCGGTGCTGACTCTCAATTTGTTTTTTATGGAGAGACAAATTTTGATATTACATTTCATAGTTTGAAATTAGAAGAAGGTAGTAAGGATACAGCTTTTACAGAAGCTCCAGAAGATGTAGAAAACAGAATTGAAACTAATACAACTCAAATAACAGCTCAACAAGGGAAAATAGAAGCATTAATTAGTGATACAAGTATAGTTGAAGATGGAACTACTAAAAAGCTTAAGGATACATATGCAAGTTTAAAACTAACTGTAAATGGATTAAATTCAACTGTTGGAAGTCATACAACTAATATTACTAACTTACAAGGTCAAATAACTGCAGCAAACAGTAATATTTCAAGCCTTAGTGGGAAGGTCCAACTAGTAGAAAGTAAACAAGTTACTTTTGAACAAAATTTAAATGGGATATCTCAAAAGGTAGCATCATCAGAAAGTAATATTATTACTCTGAAAGGACAAATGAATACAGCAAATAATAATATAACTGCAGTAACAAACAATCTTGATAACTTACAAATTGGTGGTAGAAACTTAGCTAAAAAAGGATATATAACAGGACACGGTACAACTCCCATTATAGATAGAAATAAATATACTTGGAGTTCTAATAATAACAGTGCTGGATTGCAATTAAATGCCGATATGTTCAAGTCAAACAGGAAATATGTTTTATCTTTTAAAATGAGAAAGGTATCAGGGACTATAAATAGAATAGGTGGACATAATACTCACGGGTATATTAAGGTTTACTTAGATGGAACGTATAATACCAACAATTATCCTGGAGGTATGTTGTATCCACAAGATGAAGAAATACACGAAATTAGAGTTGAGTTTACTGCAACTAATCAAAGCGGAAATAGAAATGTATATATTCAGCCCAATAGAGGAGCTACCACTACACAATATACAGTTAATGTTTGGGATATACAAGTAGAAGAAGGGGATAAGCAAACAGGATATTCTGTACCTATTGAAGATATAGAATCGGATATAACAACTGTAGATACTAAATTAAATACAGTTACAGCAGAGATTACTACTACAAAAAATAAGGTAGCAGAATTAAATACTAATTTAGATGGAATAACACAAAAGGTAAGTTCCACCGAGACCAATGTTACTAATATAAATGCAAGTTTAAATACATCAAAGAATGATATTAGCTCATTAAAGACAGATAATACAACAAATAAAAATAATATATCATCTTTAAATACTCAAATTAGAAACACTAACAATAAAGTGGCCAGTATAGAAACTACAGTAAATGGGATTAGTTCAAAAGTTTCAAAGGTTGAAAGTTCAGTTGCTACTATAAATGGAAATATAACAAGTTTGCAAAATAGAGTTACATCAGCAGAGCAGAAAATAACAGCAGAAGCTATTATAAACACAGTTACAACTTCTAGTATAACAAGTACAGGGAAGATGCTTTATATAGATCCTACTTTCAAATATGGATTAAATGGAGTAAGAGTATATAATAACAGCAATAATGGGGTAGTAACAATTAATAGAATTTCAAAACCTTCTGATTGTCCTACAACTTCAACTCATATATTAGAAATAAAAACTACAGGAACAGGAGCTAATCCTGGTCATGGAGGATTTTATTTCGGTAATCAAACTAGAGCTAATGCTATATTTATATATAAGTTTACAGCTAAAGTACCAAAGGGATTACCAATAGCATTTGCAACAAACTCATTAGGTGATGGAAATAAGCAAGGATGGATAACTGACAATAAAGGGACTGGAAGTTATAAGGAGTATGTTTATAAGGTACAGTGTGGAACAAGTGGAAGTTTTTCAAGTACAGGATTCTTTTATCTGAATGGAGGAACAGCACCTATAACTTGGTACTTAGCTAGTGCAACAGTATATGACCTTAGTGATGTAGGAGATTTAACAGGAGAGCTTAGTTCATTATTTGCTAATGGAGCTGTACTTAATACTGTATCAACAATAACAGATAAAAATGGATTCACTGTAAATAATGGAGCTATAAGAATAAGGGATGCTAGTGGGAATATGATGTTAGAGGGGGATACCAGTGGTAACTTATACCTTAGAAAACTTCTTAATGTTGGTAATGTAGCTAAGTTATCGGCTACAGATGGATTAAGTATTGTAGGAAGTAAAATAGCTATCACAGATAGTAACTTTAATAAAAATGCTATCTATACTGTAATTGGAAATGACAACATATTATTTAAAAATGATCTACTAGGAAGTCCTAAATGGGCAAAGATATATTTCGATGCTGTTGGAAGTAATGGACTTGTGTTAAGTGCAAGTGAAAATGGTAGTATAGGTAGAGTTACTTGTGAAAGTAATCTATATGCGAAAGGTAGTATAAATGTAACTAGAGAGTTAAGTGTTACAGGAACTACTACATTAAATGATAGACTTAATACTAGGGATATTTATGCCAATGGGTGGTTTAGAGCTTATGGACAAAGGGGAATATACTTCCAAGATTTTGGTGGCGGTTGGTATATGACAGATACCACTTGGATTAGAGCATATAATAGTAAAAGTATTTATACTCCTAACACAGTGAAAGCGGGAAATGTATCTATGTCTAATGACATTGTAACAATAGAGAATAATAGTAATTGGAAGGCTCTTAAGTTATTTAGATATAATCACCAAGCTATGTATGGTATAGGGGCAGATAGTAGCTCTTATGCATTCCCAGTAATAGAGTATTGGGCAAATGGGGCAACTTCATACACTTCAAGATTTGAGGTTAAGAGAGAGTTAATATATGCCTATGGAGCAGGAAGTATGAAAGTATGGACTGATAAGAATACTCATGGAGGAATATCTATAGGCGGTGGTTCTGCTGGATATCTTAAGTGGTTAAGAACACATTCTGATATACAATGTAGAAATTACAATGATAGTGCTTATAGCAGAATATGTGCCAGCGTATTTGTGGTAAACTCTCAAAAGAAGGTTAAAGAAAATATAAAGAGCTTAGAAGATAATAAAGTTATTGATATATTAATGAATAATAAGATAAAGCATTATAATTTAATTAATGAAAGGAAAGACATAGAGAAATTAAATTTAGAAGCAAGAGATAGAGGGTATGTATTAGATGATAATATTGTATCGATAGATAATCATATTGGATTGATACTTGATGATCTAACTGATGAAGCTTTGGATATATTACAACCCAGCAGAACAGATGGCATTGATGTTTATGCAATGGTTTCTCTATTATGGCAAGTGTGTCAATATCAACAAAATGAAATACAAAGAATAAAGAAATTAATAGTATAAAAAATAATAGACACAGAATCTAAAGCAGTATGTATAAGTTAAACCTGTATCTATTATTTGATGATTAAGATGTAGTAAGTAGATTGAAAACTACATCTAAAGTTATAGTATTAAATTTTAAATTACAATAATATTATTATCAAATAAAAATAGTAATATACATTAAATTAAATAAAAAAGAGAGTCTATTAAGTAGGCTCTCTTTTCATTACTTATTAAGTTGTAATAGCCTAGCTTTATTAAAAAAATTACAATTTTTAAATAAAGCTAATGAAGAATATTGTACAGAGACTTAGATATTAATAAAAAAGTATACAGTAATGTTATGTACTGTTTCTATAAATTTATTCAAAAAAAAAAGATGTAGAAAGGAGTATATAATCTACATCTTATAATAATATTAGGTGTGCAAATAAGCCTCTGATAGGTTGCTATATTGATGCCTAATACAAGAAGCAGCAACCTATCGTATATAAAAAGAGGAATTTAAATAACCTCATAAGTATTTTATGAAAAAATCAAAAATATATTCAAAGGAGAATTAAGTATGTTAAATGGAAATTTGTTAAGTATTTTACCAGTTTCGGTAGTAGGATTATTATTATTTTATTTTTTATGTAAGTTCATAGATTTTGGAACTGGACTATTAAAAACATGGAAAAATAAGAGAAAATATAAGAGTAGGATAATGGCTGATGGTCTAATTAGATGGATTGCAGAGCTATTAGGAATAGTATTCGTAACAGGATTAGACATGATATTAGGATTACAATTTGTTTTATGTGGATTAACATTGAGTTTATTTATATATAAAGAAACTGGATCAATTTGTGAGAACTTAACAGAGTGTGGAGTTCCACTACCAAAAGCAATAAAGGAAAGATTAGAGATATTTAATACCAATAAAGATTCATTACAAAGATTTGATGAAAATAATATAACAGAATATGTAGATTAACAAAGAGCCGAAAGGCTCTTTTTATATTAAATAAAATAATTAGAAGGAGATGGTAATATGCTACCAATACAAAGAAAAATAAGTTCGTACAATCATTACAAAGGAAATAATATAAGGTATATAGTTTTACATTATGTTGGAGCTAAAGGAACTGCTAAAAATAACGTAGATTACTTTTACAATGGAGACAGACAGGCTTCGGCACACTACTTTGTAGACGATATATCAATTTGGCAAAGTGTTGAAGATTATAACGGAAGCTGGGCTGTTGGAAATACAAGAACAGAAGTTAATAATAAGAACTCAATAAATATAGAAATGTGTTGTCCTAATCCACAGTTATTAATAAGTGAAAAAACTGAAAGTAATACAGTCGAATTAGTTAAGTATCTAATGGATAAATATAACATTCCAATCAGAAATGTAAGAACACACTATGAGGTTAGTGGAAAAACAAAGGTTTGCCCTAATTGGAACATGAATAATTGGAGCAGGTGGAATAGTTTTAAGGAGAAGTTATCTTCAAATAGTTCAAATACAAATAATAATGTAAATATAAATAAAGAGGAGAGATGTAAAATGAAATATGCAATTTGTTATACAAACGACGTTGATGAAAGAGCAGCAAAGTATTTAAGAGACTACTTAGGAGAACAAGCACAAATATTTGATGCTAGAATAAAAATGAACTGGAAAGGCTTTGCAGAAAATCTAATAGCAGTAGGAGGAGATTCTACTCCAATGGGCTTTAGTGGTTATACTACTCATAGAATTAAGGGAGATACTAGATATACAACAGCTCAAAAGGTCTTAGATATTTGTCTAGGAAAAGGTAAATTAGATAATTATAAAGTGAAATAGTTAAAAGGCTAGGGTTCCGTAATTGGAGCTCTAGCTTTTTTTATTTTATAGACAAATTTACCAATTTTATTGTAAAATAAAAGAAAAAGAACTCGAAATATGACTGCTAATCAATACGAGTTCAAACGTCAAATATATCTATTAAACATACTTCTATTATAGCATATATTTGATGAAATACAAAGAGAATAGGAGTAATTATGAATTTATCAGATGTAAAAAAACAAGGTATTGAAGTTAAAGAAAAGTTAAAAGAAATAAAAGATATAGTAGAAGAGCTAAAGAGAAGTACCAATATTATAAGTAAATGGATTAGGAGTAGTACGGATATTATTTTGAGAAATGATATAAGTGGAGGATATGAGCCAGCATTAACTAAGTCTAAAGAGTTAAAAAACAGTACTACTAATTCGTACAAAGAGTATATAAATAGTTTAAGAAAAATAAATTTTAGAAAATCTTATTTTATAATAGCGGAGTTAAAAGATCAATATATATTCTTTGGATTAAATATATTTATAGATGATTTCTTATTATGTACTGATTTTATTCATGAATTAACATCTTGTACAGAAGAAGAAAGAACTTCACAGTTATTGATAGATACATACAATACTATAATAAGAACAATAAATCAATATAATTTAGTACTTAGTAATATAAATCAAGTTGAATTAATACAAAATAGTTTAATAAAAGATAGATCAGATGATGGTAGTTTGAAAATTAGATTAATGAATGAGAATGACAATGTTACATCACTAATAGAAAATATTTCATTAATAAACTCTATATATACAAATATAAATATGTTGATAGGGGAAAATGAGAAGAAATTAAAATTTACAAGGGTTGAATCAGGATCATTGGAAATATATGTTGCAGGATGTATTACCACTATTTTAACGATTAAACCTATACTGGAATTTGCTTACAAAATATATGCAGAGCAATTTAGTAGAAAAGCTAGATTAGAAGTAGAAATCAAAGAATTAGAGAAAGTAGAGAAGCAGATAAAGGTAAGAGGTGAATATTTAAAATTAATTAAAGAAGCGGAAGAAAGTAAAGAAATAAAGAGGTTAAATGAAGCGAACAATGAAAAAGTGTTAAATGTTTTAGGAAATTTAGAGAATGATGTAAGCAAGCTATTTAGCTTGAATCCATTTATAACAGTTGATGATAGAGAACTAGGAATAAAGGAAATGAAAGATAAAGTAATCCCAATAAAATTATTGAGAGCAACAGAGCTTAATAGAGAGCCTATTGAGGAATTAGAAACAAATTAACATAGAAAGAGGTGAGAGTTATGACTATATTAAGAATAAGGATTTTTGTTACAAGAATACAAATATATTTATTTAAAAAAATGATATTCTTACCTCGAAGAACAAAGAGTAGTATAGCTAAAAAACTTATTAATGATATTAATATTATAAGTAACGAAATGGTTTGTAAGAAAATAATATAATTTTTTTTGATAAGGATGTAAAAAAGCACCTAGATTACTCTAGGTGCTTTCTTTTGCAGAGAATTAAAGTTTAACTACATACTCATCTCTCCCAAGAACTTTAACTTCTACACCATTAGATTTTAATAAGTCAATAAACTTATCAATAGTTTCTAAAGAAGAAGAATCTACATTTATGATTAATTCACCGTTAGTATTTCTGTTCATATCCTCAATGCTCCCCTAAAAGTAAATCATTAATTATTGTCGAAAAATAAAATAATATCAGATGGTTTGTCGAAAATGTTGATAGTAGAACATATATCGTCTAATATAGTAGTGCAAATATTTAAAGGAGGAGGGGTTAGCGAATGGCAAAGATGACACAATGTAAAAGTTGCTCGAAAGAAATAGCGGCTAAGGCTAAATTTTGTCCAGGTTGTGGAGCAAAAAATAAAAAACCAATATACAAAAGAGTTTGGTTTTGGATAGTAATATTTTTTATACTAGTTGGAGCAATAGGAGGAGCAGGTGGTAATGATTCTATCGCAACTAGTAGTGGAACTAGTAATTCTAGTGTAGAATTAAATCAAAACCAAAAGGTAGAAGACAAGGTAGATGATAACGTTCCAAGTGAATACAAGTCTGCTTTAAAGAAAGCTAAGTCATATTCCAGCACTATGAACATGTCTAAAGCGGGGATATATGACCAGTTGACATCAGATTATGGAGAGAAGTTTAATGTTGAAGCTGCTCAATATGCTATAGATAATTTAGAAGTAGATTGGAATGAAAATGCATTAAAGAAAGCAGAGTCATACAGTAAGACTATGGATATGTCTAAAGCAGGTGTATATGATCAATTAATATCAGAATATGGAGAAAAGTTTACGGCTGAAGAAGCACAATATGCTGTAGATAATGTACAAGCCAATTGGAACGAGAACGCTTTGAAAAAGGCAAAATCATATCAAGAGACTATGGCGATGTCTCCAAGCGCAATATACGACCAACTAATTTCAGAATATGGTGAAAAATTTACAGAAGAAGAAGCACAATATGCTATAGATAACTTAAATTAATAAATTATAAGTATGTAAGTTATTGTGTTGAAAAATTAGATATTAAATTAATGAAACTACCGTATTATTCAAATGAATATGCGGTAGTTTTTATTTTAAAACTTAAAAAGCTCTGTTGTAACACAGAGCTTTTCGAGAGTATTGAAGCTTGATAACTTTAAGCTAAAATAGCTTAGGGACTATTAACGAAGAAAGTAAATAAAAAATACTATTTAGATTATAGACACTAAATAAAAGGTTTATTCATTATAAATAAAATAAACTTACAACTATTTATCCAAGTTTCTTTTAGCTTCTTCATACTGCTCTTGAGTAAAAGTAATATGATTTTCCTTTAAAACTTCTACAGACCTATCTAGATTTATTATTTTTTCACCTGGCCTCATCTTGAAAGGATTGTTTATATCTTTTAGTTTCAAATTATGTATCTTTATTACCATAGATATTTATATTATGTATTATATATGTATTTAATTAAAGTTGATTGTAAGAAATAAAAAACTAGATACTAATTAAAGTATCTAGCTTTCTTTTTTGCAGAAATTAAAGCTTAATCACATACTCGTCTCTCCCAAGAGCTTTAACTTCCACATTATTAGATTTTAATAAGTCAATAAATTTATCAATAACTTTTAAGGGTGAATAATCAATTTTTGAGATTAATTCACATTTAGTGTTTACGTTTTTGATAAAAATATGCATTTAAATTTTATTTATATATCAAGAAAGGAATTTATTAAAAATATTACAAAAAAATATGTAACCTATTTATTAAATTCTACATAGTATATAATAAATAAACTTTAGAGGAGGATTAAAAAATTGAGTACTAAGGATAATTTAATAAGAAATAATAAATATGCTAAGGCATATATAGTACCCCAAAGGTATGAAAATTTACTTCCAGCTCATACTGCTTTAAAAATAGGAACAATTTTTAGAGATCTTTATAGACCTTATGTAGAAAGTGAAAAATAAATTATTATAGGGGTGATATTATGAATGAAAATGAATTGTTATATAAAATTATGAAATATATTTTTTCTGCAGTTGAACTAAATTTATATTTAGATAACTTTCCAACAAATCAAAAAGCTATAGATGATTACAATGAACTTTCTAGAAAGATAGGCTTTTTAGTTTGTAAATATGAAAAATGCTATGGACCATTAACTAACTTTGGTACTGCTTCAATTGAAAATCCTGAAAAGTGGACATCTAATCCATGGCCTTGGGAAAATAAATAAGGGGGTGTAACTTAATGTGGTATTATATTAAAACACTAGAATATCCAATAAATTTAAAATCTAAAGACTTGAAAATGGCAAAGTTTTTGATGTCTCAGTACGGGGGACCAGATGGTGAATTAAGTGCAGCTCTTAGATATCAAAATCAACGTTATACAATGCCAACTGGAAAATCAAAAGCATTATTAACAGATATTGCTACAGAAGAGATGGCTCATGTTGAGATGATTGCTACTATGATATATCAATTAATGTCTAACGCTACTAAAGAAGAATTAGTTGCAGCTGATTTAGGTGGTCATTATACAGATCACGGTAGAGCTTTATATTACGCTGATGCACAAGGAAATCCATGGACTGCAACCTATATTCAAGCTAAAGATGATGTTGTTGCTGATCTTCATGAAGATATGGCTGCTGAACAAAAAGCAAGGGCAACTTACGAATGGTTAATTAATCTTACTGATGATCAGGATATAAAAGAAATTTTACGTTTCTTAAGGCAAAGAGAAGTTGTACACTTCCAAAGATTTGGAGAGGCATTAATGGATGTACAAGATAAGTGTAATAAAACTTCTGACAAGGCTTATTATGAAGAAGGTTTATATATTCCTAATAGAGATACAGTATATTATAATAATTCTTCAATTATATAATCTAATTAAACAATAAAAAAGTTAATATGATTAAATAATAAGTACCTTCTGTTTATTAAGTAAAAAATAATAAATAGAAGGTACTTTTAATAAAATTAAAGGAATTTATTTCGATAGTAATTAATAAGATTTTTTACTTTAAAATTGAATGGTTATAGATTGAATATTAATAATTAAAATTTCAAATAATAAAATTGATAAAATATATTTGAAGGTAATGTTAAGGTTTGAACACAAAAAAACAGTTATTACATGAGGTTAAAGTTGAAAGACCCAATCCACAATATGCTGTATTAATGCAAGAACAATTAGAGGGAGGAAATGGTGAGCTTAAAGCAGCAATGCAATATATTTCTTAAAGTTTTAGAATAAAAGACCTTGAAATTAAAGACTTATTTTTAGATATTGGAGCAGAAGAGTTAAGTCATATGGAAATGGTTGCTCAAACTATTAACCTATTAAATGGCCATGATGTTAATAATAATGAGGTTTGTAATGGAGAAATACAAAAGCATGTACAATGTGGACTATCACTAGTTCTTATTAATTCATCAGGGGCTCCTTGGACTTCAGATTATGTAACTGTAACAGGTGATTTAGTAGCTGACTTACTATCTAATATTGCATCTGAACAAAGAGCAAAGGTAGTATATGAATATTTATATAGACAAATAGAAGATAAATAAGTGAGAGCTACTATAGATTTTCTGTTAAATAGAGAAGAGGCTCATAATGACTTATTTAGAGAAGCACTAAATAAAGTTCAAAAGAGTGGATCAAATAAAGATTTTGGAGTTACAGAAGATTCAAAATTATACTTTGATTTATCAACACCTGGGCCAAAACAGTAAGCTCCAAACCCTACTCCACCTTCATTTGGAAATCCTAGAAGATAAATTAGATTATTTCATATGAATATTATCTTACTATCTCAACTTTAGGTGAATAAATTTATTCGTTTTAGAAAATAGTAATAGTGAAATTATTAGATTGGAGGAAACATAATGGCAAACTTAAATCAATTAGAATTACAAAACTTACGTCATTTAATTGGAGCTCATTGTACAATTGAGAAAAAGCTAGAGTTTTATTCTCAACAATGCACTGATCCAACATTAAAGAATATGTTGGCTAAAGATGCGCAAGATGCAAAAGCAAGTAAAGAAAAGTTAATATCTTTTTTGAGTTAGGAGGATAATAATATGCAAGAAAAAGAAATGATAAGTGATTATCTTGCTGGATTAAATGCAAGCTTAGCAGGATATGGAGGAATAATTGCTCAATGTGAAAATGAAGAGTTACGTTCTACAATTAAACTTATGAGAGATCAAGATGAGATACGTCAATATGCTCTTTTCAAAGTGGCTAAAGAAAAGGGATACTACATACCAGCTCAACAAGCAACAAGTACTGAGATTGCTACAGTTAAGCAACAAGTTTCTCAAGGATAATAAATGAATCTAATATCAAGAATTTAATATTAAAAGGTAATGTTTTAAGTTAAACAATAATTTAAAGATGTATTAATATACCGTATTATTCAAAATGAATATGCGGTATTTTTTGCAATTCAAAAAGCTCCGTAGCACAGCGGAGCTTTAAGGTAATATTGAAATATAATAATTCTAAGCTATAATAGCTTAGGGGGGATTAACGAAGAAAAATAACATCAATCATCTAAAATTATAGACATAGAATAAATTGTTTATTCACTTTAAATAGAAGAATTTTCAACATTTCCAATGTTGATATATGGTACTATATATAAGATGATAAATTTATTACTAATTAACCCTTACCAACAGGAAAGTCAGATGAAGAGCTTGTTAAGATAGCAAAAACTATTGAAGCTAAGGTTAATGACTTGGCAGAAAGAATTAAGATGAATAATTTATAGAAACTTTTGAAATAAAGTGCGAAGAACTTTGGGGAAAAGTTTGACTTTTCACCTGTGAGCTTCGCTTAGCCTTTATTTATCAAACAATAATTAAATCATCCTCATGCATCATATAGTCTATTAACATATAAAGACTTGCTAAAAATGTTGGTTCGTATTCTTCTATAAATTCAAGATATTTAGCTTTAAATGAAAAGAATGAAGTGACCATGCCTAAGTTTTTTTCATCTTTATAAATTAAAATGCTATTATCTTTTTGTCGTTTAATTTTAAGAAGACCGTATGGAGTTTCAACTTCCATAATATCTATTTGAGGTGGTCTTAAGGCAAACTTTTGTAAAGTAGTTCTTTCAGGAGTTTTAGCGTAAGAAAAAGTTGCAGTTGCAATTTCATCTTCTTTTTGATAAATAATATATTTTATTGAATTTGCGCAGTTCCAATCTTCATTTTTTGAAGGAAGATTTATTATATCTGTTGTAAAAACTATATTACCATCTTTATCTATGATATTTTTGGCTGGACCTAAGAGTTCTTTATTTTTAATTTTAGCTACAATAATACCTTGCTCATCAGCAATAGACCATCCAAATAATGTTTTATTAAATTTTAATTTCATTAAAAACCCTCCTATACTAATAAATATATAATTCCTCCAATAACTCCTGAACCCATCATTACTACAATGGGATTTGGTTTCCATTTTCTCAAAATAAACAATGATATAGAAAATAAGAACACTGATATAAAATTAATAGATTCTAAATTAAATGTAATTCCATGTTCGCCAAAGATTGTAAGAGTTAATATTGATAATCCAGCAGAAGCAATAAGAGCTACAACGGCTGGACGAAGTCCTGATAAAGTGCCTTGTATTACATTCAAATCTTTATATTTCATATATATCCAAGCTAGAGTGGAAACAATTATACAAGATGGTAAAATACATCCTATGGTAGCGATAATAGCACCTTGTAAACCTGCTATTCTTATGCCAACGAAGGTAGCTGAATTTATTGCTATTGGACCAGGTGTCATCTCTGCAATTGTTATAAGGTCTGTGAATTCAGTTAATGTAAGCCAATGATGAAGGTCAACAACTTGATTTTGTATTAATGGCATTGATGCTAGTCCCCCACCAATACTAAATAGCCCAACCTGAAAGAAGCTTATGAAAAGCTGTAGTAAAGTCATCTTCGATCACCAACTTTCTTTTTACTATCGATCAAGACAACTCTTAATGCACCTATAACACCACAAACTAATATAATATACATAACATTTATTTTTAATACATAAGTTGCTATAAAAGCTAAAATCATGACAAAGATAGATATAGTATCTTTAGTTTTAGAAATACTGCCTCCCATTGTGAGTACAACATCACAAATAACAGCAGCTACCCCTGCTTGCATAGCTTTTAAAACAGCATTTACAACTATGTTGTCACGAAAAGCTGTGTAGAATGTTGAAATTATAGATAAGATTATTAATGGTGGCAGAACCGTTCCTAAAATTGAAACTAAAGCCCCTGTAATCCCGGCTACTTGATAACCTAGCAATATAGAAGCATTAACGGCAACAGCTCCAGGTGAAGATTGAGCTATAGCTGTAAGATTAAGCATTTCTTCTTCCTCTATCCATTTTAGATCATCAACGAACTTTTTCTTCATAAGAGGTATTATTACAAATCCTCCTCCAAAAGTAAAAGTACTTAGATAAAATGTTGATGTGAAAAGCTTAAGATATACTTGTTTTTTATTTTTCATTTTCTAACTCCCCCTCTCATTAATAAGTATATGGTTTGAGGAATTATATGGGAAATAGTATAATTATATATAGTTCATAATAAATTTCTTATATATGGAGGTAACTATGACTTTAAGGCATATTAAAATATTTGTTGCTGTATGTGAGACAGGGAGTGCTACAGCTGCAGGAGAGAAGCTTTTTATAGCACAACCATCTATAAGTTTAGCTATATCAGAGCTTGAAGATTATTACGGAGTAAAGTTGTTTGATAGACTTTCCAAAAGGTTATATATAACTGAAGCTGGAAAGCATTTTTTAGAGTATGCTAGCCATATTGTAAAGATATTTGAAGAGATGGAGACTGAAATTAGAAATTTTGATACACAAGGGATAATAAGAATAGGTGCAAGCATAACGATAGGAAATTATTTATTACCTAAGTATGTTGAAAAGTTTAAGAGATTACATCCCAATATGGAGGTACAAGCTATAATAGCTAATTCAGATACTATAGAAGAAAATCTTATGAAAAATAATATTGATTTAGCATTAATAGAAGGTATTATACATAGTCCATATTTAAAAAGTATACATTTTAAGGAAGATGAATTAGTTCTTATATGTGGATTATCACATCCTTTAGCAGTAAGGGATGAAATAGAGTTAGAGGATATTAAAAATGAAGACTTATTATTAAGAGAAAAAGGAAGCGCAGGAAGAGAAATTTGTGATGGATTATTTGCTACTAATGGTATAGAGATAAATATTTTATGGGAAAGTACAAGCACTCAAGCTATTGTTAGAGCTGTAATATCAGGATTAGGATTATCTATATTACCTTATCTTTTGGTTAAAGATAGTATTGAAAGAGGAGAAGTAAAAGTTATTAAAATAAAAGATGTGTCTCTTAAGAGAAGTTTTAGTATTATTTATCACAAAAATAAGTTTTTAACTAATAGTGCAAAAGATTTTATGGATATATGTAAATAGTATATTTAATGTAAGGTAAAATTGGAAGAGTATTATTTTAATATTGAGTGGGGGTATCATTTTATTATAGAAGAAGATATAATAAAAAAATAGGTTAATATTTACAGTTAAGGGAGTGTATACAAGTGCTTGATATGACAAAGGGTAATCCAAGTAAGCTAATTATGCGATTTGCGTTACCTATGATTTTGGGAAATATATTCCAACAAATATATAACTTAGTTGATACTATTATAGTAGGTAGATTTGTAGGAGCAGATGCATTAGCTGCGGTGGGATCATCTTTTGCAATTATTACATTTATAACTTCTATAATAATAGGGCTAGCTATGGGTGTAGGGATACTATTTGCACAGTTTTATGGAGCTAAAGAATTAGAAAGGTTTAAGGAGAGCATAGTAGTTTCAGTTGTTTTCATAGGTGGAATAACAGTTATGTTAATGGTTATATCTATATTAGGGATAGATGTAATATTAAATATGTTTAATATGCCAAAGGAGTTATTTAGTTCATCTAAAGATTATTTGATAATAATTTTATTTGGACTAGCTTTTATATTTATATACAATCTAGCAACAGCATTGCTTAGAGCTATTGGAGATTCAAAAAGACCTTTATATTTTCTTATAATATCTTCAATTATAAATGTAGTACTAGATTTAGTTTTTGTAATTAATTTTGGATTAGGGGTAAGAGGAGCTGCTTATGCAACGATAATAGCTCAAGGGGTATCAGCACTTTTAGCTTTTATATATGTAGTTAAAAATGTGTCTTTTATAAAGTTTAAGGCTAAAGATATAAGGATAAGCTCAACAACTTTAAAACTAGTAATAAAGTATTCTGTTTTAACAGCAGTTCAACAATCTATAATGAACTTTGGAATATTGATGGTCCAAGGCTTGGTAAATAAGTTTGGAGTTACTGTAATGGCAGCCTTTGCAGCAGGAGTAAAAATAGATTCAATTGCATATATGCCAGTACAGGATTTTGGTAATGCTTTTGCAACTTATGTAGCTCAAAATAAAGGTGCAGAGAAGCTTGATAGAATAAAAGAAGGTGTTAAATCTACAATAAAAACTATAATTATTTTCTGTCTTGTGACATCGACTTTAATATTGATTTTCTCAAGATATATTATGTTGTTATTTGTAGATAAGAGCGAGGTAGAAGTTATAGCCTTAGGAGTAGAATATATATCAGTAGTTTCTATATTTTATGTATTGATAGGATTCTTATTTATGTTTTATGGGCTATATAGAGGAATTGGAATGCTAAATATGTCAATAATACTTACAATAGTATCATTAGGAACTAGAGTTATTTTAGCATATGTATTATCAGAAACAGCACTAGGAGCAAGAGGGATATGGTGGTCTATTCCTATAGGATGGGCACTAGCAGATTTGTTAGGAGTTATCGCATATAGAAAAAAGTTAGGAAAACAATGGAGCAAGGTAGCAAAATATGGAGTAGAGGCTTGAGAAAATTATAAGCAATGTAAAATATATTTAATTAAAGCTATATCAGATTTATTCTGATATGGCTTTTTCTTTTGCTTTAACTTAGTTTATCTAAAAAAATAGGTTAAGGGCATATTAGGAAATAGATTAGGTGAATTTTGTGAATCCGCAAATAATGTCTAAAAATGAAGAACGATTTATTGAAGGAATTACCAGTTAAATATTTACAATGGACTTCGTTAGTACTATAGTTAGTTATATAAGTAATGAACCAATTAACTAAAATTGAATATACTGAAGTAAGTGACAAGTGAAAGTTGGCAACTAATAGGTAAAGAGAGTGGGAAATAGATGAACTAAGGATATGAAATATAAAGATTTAGGAGGTGTAGTATGAATTTAGTATTTACAAATGATGTACCTATATATATTCAGATTGCGCAGGCTATTGAAGATAATATATTAAAAGATATTTTTAAAGAAAATGAGA
This sequence comes from Clostridium hominis, assembly GCF_014287825.1. Taxonomy (NCBI): domain Bacteria; kingdom Bacillati; phylum Bacillota; class Clostridia; order Eubacteriales; family Clostridiaceae; genus Clostridium; species Clostridium hominis. The sequence continues at coordinate 114,266 of NZ_JACOOO010000004.1, read as the reverse complement.
TGATTCCATCAACTACAGAGATAGCAGTGAGATATAAGATTAATCCAGCTACTGTTGGGAAGGGATTTAATATCCTTGTTGATGAAGGGATTATTTATAAAAAGAGAGGTATAGGTATGTTTGTATCAGAAGGTAGCAAAGCCTTACTTATGAATAAGAGAAAAGAGAGGTTTTTTAAGGATTATATAATAGCTTTAATTGAAGAAGCAAAAAAGCTTAATATTTCTAAAGAGGATATTATAAATATGATTGAGAGAGGGGTATAAGAGATGGCAAAGATAGAGGTTAAAAATTTAAAGAAAAAATATGGAGATAACTTAGTTTTAGATAATATAGACATTACTTTTGATGAAAATAAGATTTACGGGTTATTAGGAAGAAATGGAGCAGGTAAAACTACCCTTTTAAATATAATGACAAATAGAATTTTTCAAGATGATGGAACAGTTGAAGTTGATGGGGAAAATATTCGTGAGAATGATAATGCTTTAGAGAAGATATACTTTATGACAGAGAAGAATTTATTTCCAGAAGGTTATAAGGTAAAGGATATATTTAAATGGACAGCAGAATTTTATTCAAAGTTTAATATGGAATATGCTTTAGAGCTTTCTAAGAAATTTAAACTTGATATAAGTAAGAAGATAAAGAGTCTTTCAACTGGCTATAGTTCAATAGCTAAGATTATAACTGCAATGTCATCACAGGCTGATATTATAATTTATGATGAACCAGTACTTGGATTAGATGCAAATCATAGAGAGTTATTTTATAAGGAATTAATGAAGGATTATATTGAAAATCCAAAGACTGTAATCTTATCAACTCATATTATTGAAGAGGTGTCTGGTCTTTTAGAAAATGTAGTTATATTAAATGATAAAAAAATAGTTAGTACAGATGAAGCAGAAGAATTATTAAATAAGGTTTACACAGTATCAGGATTAAGTCAAAATGTCGATAAATATATAGAGGCTAAAGAGATAGTAAATATTGAAACTTTAAGTAATTTTAAATCTGTAACAGTTTTAGGTGAAATAAATAGCATAGATAGGATTAACGCAGAGAGATTAGGATTAGAATTTTCAAAGGTAGAGCTTCAGAAGTTATTTATATACTTGACAAATAAGGGGGAGGAGCAAGGTGAATAAGAGTTTAAAAATAGCAAAGATCAATACAAATGATATGATAAAGCCAATTATAATATTTTATTGCATTGTAGTAGCATCATTAATTTTAAACCTAGCTTTGGTAAATAGTAATATTCATCTTATGACAAAAGAATTAGAATTAGCAACGGCAATATTCCTTTTTGTATGCGGACTAAACTCCTTTAAAGAAAATTTTTACTTTGCACAAGGAAATAATATATCAAGAAAATCATTTGTTAAAGGTGTTATAGGATCAATATTTCCAATAGCTATAGTTATGTCTATTATTGATATTGTAATAAATAGAGTAGTAAATATTTTTACGGAAATGCCTACTATTTATGATATGATTTGTGGAAGTTATGCATCTATAGATCTTTTAAATAATTCAACAGCGTGGGTTCAAGATAATAGTATATTGGTTATATTTAACAGTGTATTAATTTGCTTTATTTTATATTGCTTAGCTTATGTATTGGGATTAGCAATAAGTATGCTTTACTTTAGATGTAATACAATTATGAAAATATTAGTTTCTGTTATAGGTATAATGATATTAAATTTACTTTCCTTTGTATTTGATACACCTATATTTGAGACACAGTTCGGTAATTTTTATATAGGGTTATTAAGTGATATAGGAATTTTCATATTTTTAGTAGGGATAATATTTTTATTAGTTAAAAATGCAGAAGTTAAGGGGAAATGATGTTATGGATAAAGTTTTAAAGGTAGCTAAGCTTAATATTAAAGATATGATAAGAAGAATGATAATGTTTTATTTAGTTATATCAGTTGTCCTAATGTTTTTTGCTAATATAGGGCAATATGGAGATATTCTTCTGCCGGCAGTAATGGATATAATGACATTTATGTTTTTAATTGAATGTGCAAGTAATACTTTTAAGAAAAAATTTTACTTTACACAAAGCAATAATATATCAAGAAATACATTTGTTAAAGGAATAGTAGTATCTATAGTACCTATATCAATAATTATGGCAGTAGTAGATTTTGCAATAAATAGGGCAGTGAATGTATTTATTAAAGCACCTACAGTTTATGATATGATTTTTACAAGTGGAAGGAATCTTTCAAGTGTACAAGAGAGGTTTAACTGGATTCAAGATGGAAGTCTTGGTGCAATTGTAGGATCAATATTATTTTCTTTTGCACTTTACTGCTTAGCTTATGCTATTGGATTAATACCAGGCGTAATTTCATGTAGATGCAGTGAAAAGGCTCAGCTTGGATTTTCGTTTATGTGGGTAGCTTCAATATGGATATGGCTTAGTATAGGTAACAAATTTGATATTTTAGGTAAAATTAAGATGTTAACTTGGTCTGGTTTTTCAGTAGCAATACTATATTTAGTAACTATTAGTATGTTGATATTAGGATGCTTTAAGCTTATTAAGAAAGCTCAATGCGCTAAATGATAATTGTTTGAGGGTTATTTTATATGAAGTTAAAAGTATTGCATGATAAGAGGTAAATAAGATTGGGGTATAGGCGGTATGAAAGAGTGATAAACTCATACCGTTTTTCTATTATTTACGATAGTATATTTAAATAGATAAATTTAGTTATTAGCAGAAATAGATATTTGAAAAGTTGGTTTTTATGATATGAACTATATGTTTCATGAAATGAACAATTGAGTGTTGGTTTAGTTATGTAATTTTCAAAAATTGAAAATATTTCTTCATCAGTAGAAATATAATAAAAGTAAGTAAAGTTATTTAGATTATGAAACGTTGAACTTTTTAGGAGGAATAAAGATGGGTTTTAGAAAAGATTTTTTATGGGGTGGAGCAACAGCTGCAAACCAATGTGAAGGTGGATATAATGAAGGTGGAAGAGGTCTTGCTAATGTAGACGTTTCTCCAGTTGGAAAAGATAGATTTGCTGTAATAGCAGGTAAAATGAAGATGTTTGATTTTGATGATGAACATTTTTATCCAGCAAAAGAAGCAATAGATATGTATCACCATTTTAGAGAAGATATAAAATTATTTGCAGAAATGGGATTCAAGACTTATCGTTGTTCAATAGCTTGGTCACGTATTTTCCCTAATGGAGATGAAACTGAGCCAAACGAAGAAGGATTAAAATTCTATGAAGAGTTATTTAAAGAGTGTCATAAGTATGGAATAGAACCATTAGTTACTATTACTCACTTTGATTGTCCTATGCACTTAGTTACAGAATACGGTGCATGGAGAAACAGAAAGTTAGTAGGTTTCTACGAAAATTTATGTAATGTAATCTTTAGAAGATATAAAGGGTTAGTAAAATACTGGCTAACATTTAATGAAATTAACATGATCTTACATGCTCCATTTATGGGTGCAGGTCTTTACTTTGAAGAAGGTGAAGATGAAGAGAAGATTAAATATCAAGCAGCTCACCATGAATTAGTAGCAAGTGCTATTGCAACTAAGATAGCTCATGAAGTAGATCCAAACAACATGGTAGGTTGTATGCTTGCAGCAGGACAAACTTATCCATATTCTTGTCATCCAAATGATGTTTGGAAGGGAATGAATGCAGATAGAGAAAACTATTTCTTTATAGATGTTCAATCAAGAGGGCAATACCCAAAATATGCAATTAAGGAAATGGAAAGAAAGGGTATAATGCCTGTAATGGAAGAAGGAGATTTAGAGCTTCTTAAGAATCATACAGTAGACTTTATTTCATTCTCATATTACTCAAGCAGATGTGCAAGTGCTGATCCAGAAGTTAATAAATTAACTGAAGGAAATATATTTGCTTCATTAAAGAACCCATATTTAGATGCAAGTGAATGGGGATGGCAAATAGATCCACTAGGATTAAGAATAACAATGAATACATTATATGATCGTTATCAAAAGCCATTATTCATAGTTGAAAATGGATTAGGAGCAATAGATACTCCAGATGAAAACGGATATGTTAAAGATGATTATAGAATTGATTATTTAAGAGCACACATAAAAGCAATGAGAGATGCAGTTGTAGAAGATGGTGTAGATTTACTTGGATATACAACATGGGGACCAATTGACTTAGTAAGTGCTGGAACAGGTGAAATGAAGAAGCGTTATGGATTTATATATGTAGATAGAGATAATGAAGGTAACGGAACATTAAAACGTAGTAAAAAGAAATCATTTGATTGGTATAAGAAAGTTATAGCATCAAATGGTGAAGATTTAGAATAATATAATTATTAGAAGCAGTATGTATTTAGTACGTACTGCTTTTTTTTATTCTTTATAAAGTTATATTCAATTTTTTTATTTATTAGTCATTTAAAAGTCATAAGTTAAACATTTCATGTACACATATTCTTTTTACAATTAAATCATAGAAAAGAGATAAGGAGATGTTTGATATGGAAAAGAAGTTTGATCATAATGGCTTTGAAGATAAAAATATAGATAACAACTTAAATGGTGATGAGATACTTATAGATGAGGATGATTTACATGATGACAATATCGACTATAGAAGAGATTATGATGAATATTATAAGAAAGTAATAGAAGAGGTTGTAAGTGATTTAAATAAGAAAAACAGGAAAAAGAATAAGATATTGTTTACTGCAGTTACTTGTGCATCTTTATTCGCTTTTTCATGTGGGCTTATTGCTAATAACCACTTAAATAATAGAGTATTAGCTAGTACTCAAGATATGAAGTATGAATTAAATAATAAGGATAACAACCAAGATAAGGATAAGCTATTAAGAGATGAAGAGTTAAATAATAAAGAAGATAAAGTTGAAAAGAAAGAGAATTTATCTATAGAAGAGGTAGTTAAATTAGTATCACCATCAGTAGTTACTATAACTGTAACTTCACAAGGAAATATGTTTACACAACCAAAGAGTGGCGTAGGAACAGGATTTATTGTAGATGAAAATGGAACTGTAGTTACAAATTATCATGTTATAGAAGGGGCTACTAGTATAGTTATTACATTTAAGGACGGAACAGAAGTAACTGGAAAAGTAATAGCAACAAGTAAAAAAGATGATTTAGCAATTTTGGATATCGTAGAAGAAGTTGAAGTGCCAGGGATAGCTGAATTATCTCAGGATGATGAGTTAAATGCAGGGCAAGAGATAGTTGCTATAGGAAATCCGTTAGGAAAAGAATTTTCTGGTACAGTTACTAGAGGGATAATAAGTGCTCCTACTAGAAGAATTACAATGGATGGTGTTGAGAAGGAATTTATACAGATTGATGCAGCTATAAATCCGGGAAATAGTGGAGGTCCATTAATTAATTTAAAAGGTGAGATTATTGGTGTAAATACAGCAAAGCAAAGTGGAGAGAATGTTGAAGGAATAGGTTTTGCAGTATCAATTAAGTATGTTAGAGCAATTTTAGAAAATCCTGAAAATTATATAAATGAGGAGGGACAGAATTCACTAGTGCAATATCCAGATAACTATCAGTATGGAGAGCAACCAGGTGGTGGATATCAAGGAGGAGATTATCCATACGGGGATCAACAAGGAGGTTATCCATTTGGTGGTCAAGCAGGAGATTACTCAGGGGATTACCCATATGGAGGAAACTCAGGACAATATCCATATGGTGGTTATTCAAATGAAGAGCAATATAGAGGAGAACAGAATTCTAGTGGAATTAAGTTAGGAATTCAAATAGTAGAAAAAGAAAATCAGATAGTTGTAGTTGGAGTTGAAGGAGGCAGTGTTGCAGAAAGAACTGGAATACAAGTAAATGACATAATAGTTGGAATAAAAGGAGTTCAAATTACTTCAGCTAATGAATTAAAGGCTCAGTTAAGTTTACTACAAAGTGGAGATAGTATTGAATTAAATGTTCAAAGAAATGGAGAGGTCATAACTTTAAGTGCAATAATTTAAAAAAGTCATAAAAAGGTCATAAAATCACAATTTGTAAATCACAACTATATGGAATAATAAAGCTACTAAAATAGTGCAAGGAGAATAAAATGATGTTGGTTTTAAAAAATGTTTCTAGACAGTTTAATAATGTAAAGGTACTTAAAGATTTAAATGTTGAGTTTAAAAGTGGATTAAATTTTATTGTTGGTCCATCAGGAAGTGGTAAGTCTACATTATTAAAAATTATAAGTGGAATGGATAAAGGATATGAAGGGCAAGTATTTTATAGAGGAAATTCTTTAAAAGAATTTAGTGAAAAAGAGCTAAATGATTATTATTACAATACAGTAGGATTCATATGGCAAGACTTCCAACTTATAAACCATCTTTCTGTTGAAGATAACGTTAAGGTAGTATTAGAGTTATCAGACTTAAGTAATGAAGAGAAAAATAAAAAAGTAACTGCTATTTTAAAAAGGCTGGCTATAGATGGATTAGCAAAGAAGAATGTAGCTCAATTATCAGGAGGCCAAAAACAAAGAGTTGCCATAGCAAGAGCTTTAGTAAAGGATCCAGAAATAATAATTGCTGATGAGCCTACTGGTGCATTAGATAAAAAATCTTCAGCTTTAATAATGAATGCTTTAAAGAGAATAGCTAAAGAAAGATTAGTAATAGTTGTAACACATGATAAATCTTTAATAGATAATGAGAGTAACTGTTTCACGCTAAATGGTGGAAAGATAGTTCAAACAGCTAGTGGAGCTAGTGGGAAGGTTGTAGCAACTAAAAATAAATTAGTCAATCCAAAGTTATCATTTGGCAGTGCTTTTTCATTAGGAGGAAAGAACTTTAAAGGATTATTTATGAAGTTTGGTATGAGTGCGTTAATTTTAATGTTGTCATCATACTTTTTACTATTAAATATAAGTGGAACTGTAGTTAATGAGCAAGAAAATATACTAAATGAGTTAGTTGAAGCTAAAGGTAATAGTTTAAGAGATATAAATATATTTAGTAGTGTAATGGGTGCTGGTGGAACAGATGGAAATGATACTAATAAACCTAATTTAGATATAGAACAAGATGTATCTGAGGTTTTAAAGAAATATCAGGATGATCCAAGAGTAGAGTTTTTTGCCCCAATGGATGTAGTTAATAATATGACAGTTAATATAGATGGGCTTGTAAAAGATTATAAGGTTGAAAATTCTAATAATGCACCGATTATTAATGAAATTATAGAGGGAAGAGTTCCTAAATCAGATGGTAGAGAAGTGGCAGTGCCAAAATTATTTGTAGAAAAAGCGGGATTGAAACCAAGTGATGTTATAGGAAAAACTATAAATATTGAAGGGATGGCATATGATTGGTCAAGTGGCCAACCTCAAGAGGTTAAAGTAAAATTAGATAACTTAACTATAGTAGGTGTAATAGACACAAAGGCATCTTATTCAGATCCTAACTATGGAAAGATGGAATTTGAGTTTGAAGATTCCTTTATATATGGTTTAGATTCAGCTAAAGAATTAAGAGTGCAAAAAAATGCAAGCCAAGAAAATGTTTCATTTATGATGAGAGTTAAAGATATTAAAGATATTATGCCGATAGTAGATGAATTAAACAAAGTTGGAATAACTCCAATGGGTCAGTTTGAAAGCGTAAGTGATATTTTAAGAATAAATGATACAACAAAGGAACAATCAGGGGCAATAACTGTAATAATTTCAGCAATAGCAGTAGTAGTTACAATAGCAGTAGTATTGATTAATGCAATATTAAGAAAAAGAGAATTTGCAATTTTAAAGATAAATGGATATTCAAAGGGAAGTATATTTAATTTAAATGTTGTTGAGAATTTATTAATTGCAATAGCATCTATAGTAATATTTGTAGCAGCATCACCAGTAATTAATAGCTTATCTAACAAAATATTTAGTATGTCAGTATCTGGGGGGAAATCTATGATAACTGGAGTAGCAATTATTTTAGTACAAGGTATTGTTATGGGAATAATATCAGCTCTTATAACATCAGGTATAAAGATTGAAAATAATATAATGACAGGTGATAGATAATGGTTATTTTAAAGAATTTATTTAAAAGCTTTGGAGAAGTAAAAATATGTGATGACGTAAATTATACTTTTAGAGAAAAAGGCTTAACTTGTTTCTTTGGACCAAGTGGTAGTGGAAAAACTACAATATTTAATTTAATAGCTGGATTTGATAGAAGCTATAAAGGTGAAATTGAGGTAAATGATAGTAAGCTTAATGGGTTAAGCATAGAAGATTTATGTAAATATAGATTCAACAATATTGGATTTATATTCCAAAACTATAATCTTTTTAAGGGATATACTGCATTAGAAAATGTATTAATGGGAATTCATTTAGAAAGTGATATAACTGAAGGTGAAAAATTAAAAAGAGCATTAGATTTGCTAAACTCTTTAGGTTTAGAGGAACAGAAAAATCAAAAAATAGAAACTTTAAGTGGTGGACAGAAACAAAGAGTATCTATTGCAAGAGCACTTATTAATGAACCTAATCTTATCTTAGCAGACGAACCAACAGGAGCATTAGATAGTGAATCAACAAAAGCTATAATGGAAATATTGAAAGATATATCTAAGACTAAGCAAGTAATTATGATTTCCCATGATGAAGATGTATTAGAGTATGCGGACGAAGTAATAGAATTAGATGATAATAAAATCAAAGTTATATTTAAAAAGGAAAAAGATCATGAAGAAGTGGCTATAGCTTATGAAGTAGGCGATGGTAAAATTAAAAAAGAGCCTAAACTAGATAATAAAACAGCAAAGAGTATTAGTTTAAAAAACTTTAAAATACACATGTTTAAATTTATTTTAGCTGCTGTAATAATAGCCTTTGGGTCTTCAGCCTTTGTGGCATCACTTTCAACTAAAAAGATTACAAATAATATTATTAATGATTTTAAGACAAAGAACTTTTTCTATAATATAGGTACTGTGCCTACTTTAATTAATGGTGAAAAGGTAACAGAGGATATAAGTGAGCTTTATGATGATATAAAAGCTAATGAAAATTTAGAAAATGTATATTACCAATATGATTTAGAAAATCTAAAAATAAAAAATGGCGATAAGAGTATTGATATACCAGTTAAGGTTCCAACAGCAATAGCAAAAGAAACTATGGCTTATGGAAATATACCAATGACTAATAAGAATGAAATAGCTATATCATCTAATGTTGCAAATAGAATTACAGATGATATAAAAGGACTAATTGGTAAAGAAGTTATATTTGAGTACATCAATAAAGATGGTGAAAGTGAAGAGGTTAAGGTAATTGTTTCTGGATTAACTAATTCTATATATCAAGATTTTATTTTAAGTGATGACCTAGAGGGAAAGATTTATGAAAATGCACAAATAGATAAAGAGAATCCAACAGCAATTTCATTTACAGTAAAGGATTTTGAGAAAATTCCTGATGTTGAAAAAGAGTTAAAGAGCAATGATATTGGAGTATTTACAAAAGCTAATGAAGTTGAAGCCTTCCAAAAGTCATTTACTAGCTTATTAAAGCTATACACAGTATTATCTTATTTAATTTTAATAGTTGGATTAGTTATCAGTGCAATAATTCTATACAGGGTAACTATTGAAAGGTATACTGAAATTGGAACTCTTGGAGCGCTAGGATATACTAAATCAAATATAAATAAGATTATATTTAGAGAAAGTGTTTACTTTGCAGGACTTTCAACTATTATTGCCTTTGCATCAATATTCGTTTTTGATTTAATTTATAAAATGCAGTTTGGATATGGTATAGAGGTTAATTTTGTTAGTATTGCAATTCTAGTAGTTATAAATTTAGGATTAACAATAGGTCTATCAGGATTTATAAACAATAAATTAGTTAAAACAGAGATAGTAGCAGCGTTAAAGAGTTAGTTATTGAAATAAGTTATAGACGGTAGTTGTAGATTATAGTTGTGGACATTGGTTATAGACTTTAGTTTAGGAGTAAATTTCAAAACTCAATTAAAAGAGTTTTTCCTTAAGTGTTGTCTAGTACTGATGTCTACAACTTTTTTATAAAGCTTTGTTAGATATTTTCGGATAGCTGTGACTTTTATAACTTCAATTTTGTATATTTTGTTAATTATTATTACAAGTCAAATAGTTTTTAGGGTAATATATATTATATAGCAATGTAGAGGTGAGATATGAAGAATAAAACTGTTTTGATAGTAGAAGATGAAGAAAAAATAAATAAGATGCTTTGTGATTATTTTAAATTTAATGAATTTAATGTAATTAGTGCTAACGATGGGTTAGAGGCAGTAGAAAAGTTTAATGATTCTATAGATTTAATAATATTAGATGTTATGTTACCTAAGCTAGATGGATTTACAGTTCTTAGAAGAATAAGAAAAAAATCAGATGTTCCTGTGATTATGGTTACTGCTAGAGCTGATGAAGAGGATGTGTTGATGGGCTATGAATTAAATGTTGATGATTATGTAACAAAACCATTTAATTCAGAGATTTTATTAGCAAAGGCTAAAGTTCTTTTAAGTAGGATTGAAGCAATGACATTGAATGGTAAAGAAAATATACAAGAAGATATACTAGAATACAATGGTGTAAAGCTAGATAAATTAAAGATGGAAGTATATATAGATGATGAGCAAATTGAAATTGAGCCTAAGCAGTTTGAGGTGTTAGAGTACTTAATGGAAAATAAGAATATAGTTATATCTAGAGAAAAGCTTTTAGAGACAAAGTGGGGATATGATTATTATGGAAATACAAGGGTAGTAGATGCTCAGATAAAGAAGCTTAGAAAAAATCTTAAACATAAATCCTATTGTATAAAAACTATTTTTGGATCAGGGTACAAGTTCGATGTTGAATAGATTTATAAAGAAAAGTGTTGCTTCAAAATTATTTTTAATGAATTTGCTTATTTTAATTTGTATTATAGTATCACAGTTAGTTTTTCAAGTATTATACTTTGAAGAATATTACATAAATCAAAAAAAGAACAAGTTAGAAAAAAACTTGGAAGAGTTTAAATATTTTTTAGAAGATGAATATAGTAAAGAGAAAGTAATGGACTTTATACAAGATATAAAAAAGAAAGAGAATGTAGCTTTATCTTTTAGAAATTCAGATTTTAGTGGTGGAATCGGTCTTGAAGCATACATGGGTAGTAGACATATTGTTATGAATGATAGTAGGGCTAATATAAGTTATAAGATAATTTTAGGAGAGCAGTTTCCTAAGGTAGACATCAAAAAAGGTGATATAGTACAGGCATTTGGAAGTGTTGATCAATATGGATACCTTTTTCCGCAAAGAATTTTTATCAATGGAGTAGAACTTCAATCCTATTATAATATTATCCCAAGTGAAATTTGGCAGAGTGAGAGTAGTGCTATAACTTCTCCAGCTTTAGTTATACCAAGTGGAGAGAATATATATGTTGAAGGAAAAGCTGATAGTATAGTGCAAGAGGATAATACTTATACGCTTCTTGGTAATTCGGATTTATATTTAAGTACACAGGATAAAGGAAATATAGTATTAAATGATAAGTATGTAGCGAAAACTGGTAATATAAATAGTGTAGATGAAATTTTAGTTTCTAGTGAAAGATTTGGTAGCGGATATATAATTGCTATAACTCCATTATCAGAGGTAAATGATGTTATTGGTACAATGAATAGCTATTATTTGATTGTATTTATAGTAGCCTTTTTATTAGTAATTGTTATATCTTTAATCTATTCAAAGTTTATGACTAAGCCTTTAGCTGAGATGAGTAATGTAGCTAAGAAAATATCAGAGTGTGATTTCCAATATAAATATGATGTTAAAAGTGAAGATGAAATTGGAGTATTAGGAAATTCGTTAAATTTAATCTCAAATAACTTAGAAAAAAGCTTAAGTGAATTACAAGAAGCTAATAAAAAGCTTAAAGAAGAGATGGATATAAAAAAGATTCAAGAAGAGAAACGTAAGGAGCTTATAGCGAATATTTCTCATGAGTTAAAAACACCTATTACTATAATTCAAGGAAGTATAAATGGTGTGAAAAGTGGAATGTATACTGAAGATATGTATGAAGACATATTAGAAGAAACAAATAAGATGAATGAACTAGTAAAAGAAATGCTAGAAATATCAAAATTAGAGTCTACAACATTTGTTTTAAAGAAAGAAGCTTTTGATTTAACAAGTGTATTCTTAAAAGAGAAAGATAAGCTTAAATCAATTATAAAAGAGAAAAATTTAAATATAGTATTCAATGATTATGATGAATCTATAGTTTTTGGAGATGAAAAAAGAATAAATCAAGTAGTAACAAACCTTTTAACTAATGCTATTAAATATACTCCAGATGGTGAAAAAATAGATATTAATATAGAATTAAACCAAGATGAGGATAGATATGTATTTTCTATAGAGAACTTTGGAATATCATTAACTACAGAAGAGATAGAAAAGATATGGGATCCATTTTATAGAAAAGAGAAATCAAGAAATAAAAAGTTCGGAGGAACAGGGCTTGGATTATCTATTGTAAAAAGAATATTAGAAATTCATAATAGTAAATTTGGAGTAGAAAGTACATCAAATAGTGTAAGGTTCTACTTTACTATACAAAAGTGTATGGCATACTAATCTATTATGTGATGTATCATTAAGGGGGATATGATACATCACTATTTTATTATATAAATAATTACAAGTTTTTTATTATTAATTATTAATTGTTTGAGATAGTATTAGATATATACGGTTATATTTTAAATAATCTTGAAATAATAAGGGGTGGAGTAAGGTGGATATATTAAAAGTTAATCAATATATAAGAGATGTAAAAATGAATAAAAATAAAGTTAGTAGTTATGATGAATATCCATTTTGTCTTCCTGCAATAAAGGAGCTTGATGTATTAGAGTTGCATCCTTCTGTTACTTTTATAATAGGGGAAAACGGTTCAGGTAAATCTACTTTACTTGAAGCTATAGCTGTAAATTATGGGTTTAATCCTGAAGGTGGTACTAAAAATTTTAATTTCTCAACTAATGATACTCACTCAAGTCTTCATAAGTATATTAAGCTAACTAAAGGAATAAAGATGCCTGAAACAGGGTATTTTCTAAGGGCAGAAAGCTTTTATAATGTAGCATCTAATATAGATAAGCTTGATAGTGAGGGTATGGGGAATAGAGTAATAGATTCTTATGGAGGAGTTTCTCTTCATGAACAATCTCATGGAGAGGCCTTCTTTTCTACTATAATGAATAGATTTTCCGGAAGAGGATTATATATTTTAGATGAGCCAGAATCAGCATTATCACCATCAAGACAGCTAGCTATGATTTCGAGGATAGATGGATTAGTAAAAGAAGGGGCGCAATTTATTATAGCAACTCACTCACCAATTTTAATGAGTTATCCAGAGTCAGTATTGTATGAAATAAGCGATAAAATAGAAGAAAAACATTATACAGAGACTTATCCTTTTAACATAACAAGAAGTTTTTTAAATAATCCTGAGAAATATTTAAAAATATTATTAAAGGAATAGGAATTAAACAGTATATGTAGTAAATATAATTATATAAGGCAGAAAATTTATATTTTTAAGTATTAAAATTAGTTTAGTTAAAAGGGGGGATAAAACCTAAGTACTTATAATTATGTTAAATAACATGGTTGTAAGTTTTAGAGGCTTTGTATGAAAAGTATTTTAATAATAGCTGATACTGAAGATAGGGATAAGGAGTTGAGGGATGAAATAATAAAGAAAATAGACAGTCATCTAGAAGGTAAGGCAGAAAAGTATTTTTTGTATTTAGACGATATGAAGATAAATCCCTGTTTAGGATGTTTTAATTGTTGGGTAAAAACTCCTGGTAAATGTATCATAAATGATGATAATGAACTTAAGAATAGATTATTTATAGAATGTGATTACATAGTTTTAGTTTCAAGAATATTGTATGGAATGTACTCACCAACATTTAAAGTTGCTCTTGATAGAATAATACCTAATATTTCACCATTCTTTCAATTAGTAAATGGTGAGATGCATCATAAAAAGAGATATAAAAAAGATTTTAAAATGTTTGTAATTGGATATAGTACTAAATTATATAGTGGCGAAGTTAAAACATTTAAAGAATTATTTAATAGAAATATGATTAATTTCCATTGCACACAAAATGAATTTTTAATCCTTGAGGACAATAATAACCTACAGATTAAAATAACTAGTAGATTAGATAATTTGTGTAAGGAGAGTTAAGTTATGAATATGGTATTGATTAATGGAAGTCCTAAAGGGGAAAAGTCTTGCAGTAACTATTTATTAGAAATATTTAAAAGTGAGTTTGAGAAAGAAAATAATGTTTATGAAGTTGCCATATTAGATAAAAGAATAAAAGATGAAGACAAGTTTCATATTATATCTAATTGCGATAATATAGTTATTGCTTTACCACTTTATGTAGATTGTCTTCCGGCTACGGTGATTAAGTTCTTAGAGGGCTTTGAAAAATATACTAAAGATAATAAGATAAAATGTGATTCAAGGTTATATTGTATAGTTAACTGCGGATTTTATGAAGGTATACAGAATAGGCAAGCACTTAAGGTAGTTAAAAACTTTACGCAGCATATTGATAAGCTAAAGTATTGTGGAGGAATAGGTGTTGGAACTGGCCCTTTTATTTATGGTAGTGCTAATATTCCATGGGAAGCAAAGATTAAAGCATCAGTAAAAGAGAAGGTAGATAATCTTATTCAAGCAATAAGTAATGGAGAGTCAATGAATAAAGATTTATTTGCCGAAGCAAATATGAATAAAACATTATATATCCAAGCTGGAAATTTTGGATGGATAAGTTCGGGCTTTAAAAATAAAGTCTATTTAAAAGGCTTTAATAATAAGCCATATAAGAAATAATTAATTAGTTTATTACATTTTGAAAAATTATTAATTATTATGAAGTTAGTCTTAAAAGATGTATCGATTTGATACATCTTTTATTTTATAAAAAAATTAATGAAAGGTGGTACATATTGAAATAATAAGGTGTACTATGATATAAGAAAGGTATTGACCAAGTGGTCAGTTGGTGATATTATTTAAAATAATAAAGGAAATAATGTTAAAGGAGTTTGGAGATGAGTGATAAAGATATTCAAAATGCAGAAGTAAAAGAAAAAATAATAAAAGCTGCTATAGAAGAATTTGCTGAAAATGGATATAAAGCTGCATCTACAAATAGTATTTGTAAAAAAGCTAAGGTATCAAAAGGCTTAATTTATTATTATTTCAAGTCTAAAGAAGAGATTTATTTAAATGCGCTTAAATTTGCTATAGATGAATTTAAGGAAAATGTAACTATACAAATTAATGATAATAGTAAAAATGGTATTAATTATATAAGTGAATATTTTGATACAAAATTTAAATTTTTTAGAGAAAATCCTCTTTATTCTAAGCTAATTATTAATTCATTATTAAATGATAATACTGAAGAGGCTAAAAAATTAGGGGAAGAATTTCAAAGGTATAACAATAGTCTAATATTTGAAATTATAAAAAGTATAGATATAAATCCAAAGTTTAATAGAGAAAAGGCTTTTGAATTAGTACTTATGATAGGTGAGAAGCTAGAAGAAAAGCATATGAAAGATATTGAAAATAAGCAGAAGGATACCGCTATCGAAGAGTTTAGAAAAGATCATAAACTTATGATAGAAATGGTATTTGAAGGTATAGATAAATAAAAGGAGGAGTATAAAATGATTAAAGGTATTATTTTATTATGTTTATTTGTTGTTATAGCAACAGTCGTTGGAAAATTAGTTTCCAAGATTCATTTACCATCTATCCTTGGGTGGTTATTAACAGGTATGATTATAGGACCTCATGCATTAAATTGGATGACTCAAGGGTTAATGGATTCAACTTGGTTCCATGTATTAAGTAACATTGCAGAGGTAACTGCAGGTATGTTAATAGGTACTGAGTTAATTTTAAGAGAGATTAAAAAGTCTGGTAAGCAAATAGTAACTATTACTATCTTTGAAGGAATAGTTACATTTATAATAGTTGCAATTGCATTCTTCTTTGTTGAAGATATTCCAATGTCAATAGCATTAGTGTTTGGAGCAATCGCATTAGCTACAGCTCCAGCACCATCTTTATCAATAGTTAGAGAATATAAGGCTAATGGGCCAGTTGCAAAGACTTTAATACCGCTTGCAGCATTAGATGACGTATTAGCAGTAGTAGTATTCTTCCTAGTTATTGGTGGAGTTTCAAGTATGTATACTGGAGGAAAAATTCAAATAATTCCTATATTAATGATGGTAATTTTACCAATAGCAGTAGGAGCAATAACTGGATTTGTAAGTGGTAAAGTTTTAAAGAAGAGCTGTGATAAGAAAGAAACAATTATAAAGAATATGTTACTTATAATTGTTACAGCTATGATTGGTAGATATATAAGTCAAAATATATTAGAGATTAACTTATTATTAGTAGGTATAGCATTCTCAGCTGTTATAGCTAATATGGTTTCAGAAGAGAGATTAAAAGAAATAATGGGAGCTATGAATCCTATTATTGGTGTGGCATTAATGCTTATGATAGTAGCGTTAGGAGCACCACTTGATTATCATCTAATATTAGGAGCTGGAGTTCTTACAGCTGTATATATAATAGCTCGTGCTATAGGTAAATTATTAGGAGCATACCTTGGAGGTAAAGTATCAAAGGCTGATAAAAATGTATGTAAGTATTTAGGACTTTCATTACTTCCTCATTCAGGTGTATCACTTCTATTCACAGGAATAGCAGTAACAACTTTAACACCAATTGCACCTGAATATGCAACTATGATACAAGGTACAATTGCAGCAGCTGCCGTAATAAATGAAATTATAGCTGTGTTATTAGCAAAACAAGCATTTAAGATGGCTGGTGAGCTTGAAGTAGATAATAGAAATCAGGGGACTGAAGTAGTAAGTTAATAAATCAGACAAGCTTATATAATAAACTATTTTAAAGTATATATTTTTGAATATATCTTTAAGTTAAAGTGGATTCGATAGAATCCACTTTTTTTTATGAGAAATAACTATTAAATATAAAAAATTAACTTTCAAATGTAAAGGCGATTTCACTAGTTCCTAATATTATTACAGTGTGTTTATTAATTGGATTGTCTAGAAGAATATTAATGCGAATTATATATTATTAGATTATTATCTTATATTAAATCATAAACTTATAATGTAAGTAATGGTTGGGAGAAAATAATGAGAGTTAGCGCATGTAAGTATTATTTAGACGAAAATGCTCCTGGATATGTAGTGGAATATAGGGGAGATTTTAAGTCGCAGATGGAAAAGGTAGATTATGCTTGTGGAGATATCATTACAGATACATTAGCAGTAGTAGCTATAAATGAAGATAATCTAGATAGGTTACGAAAAGATGTACCAGCGATAATATTTATTGAAGCAAGAAGCGTATATACACTACAAGATATATCACCAAGTGATGTAGATAATATATATCAGATAAAAAGTAATCCCTATTTAGGACTAAATGGTAAGGGTGTTTTAGTTGGGCTAATAGATACTGGAGTTAATTATTTAAATAGGGAATTTATAAGAGAGGATGATACATCAAGGATAATAAGTTTATGGGATCAAAGTATTGAAAGAGATGGAGAACCCGGCTTATATATAGGAAGGACTTATTCAAACGAAGAAATAAATACTGCTATTAAAGCTCAAAAAAATGGACAAGATCCATATGCAATTGTGCCGAGCAAAGATGATGTAGGACATGGAACTAAAATGGCTGGTATAATTGGAGCTCGGGGATATAATGGAAAAATGGTTGGAATAGCTAATAATTGTGATTTTTTAGTAGTAAAACTTTTTGAATCACCTAATTATAAAATGATTTTAAGAAAAAATAACCTCCCTATTGTACCAGTATATAATAACTCAGAAGTTTTAGCTGCTATAGCATATTTAGAGAGAAAGGCTCAAGAGTTAGAGCGGCCTATTGTGATATATTTAGGTGTAGGAAGTACACAAGGAAGTCATGATGGATATAATATTACAGCAAGATTTATTACAGCCATAGCAAATAAAAGTGGGGTAATATTTGTTGTAGGAACAGGGAATTTAGGGGATAGTGAAGGCCATGTTACAAAGTATATAAAGAATGTAGGGGATATAGATACTGTAGAACTTAGAATACCTAGAACCATTGAACTCTTTGAGTTTTACATATGGGTTCAAAAGCCTAATAGAATGTCATTAAGTATAGCATCACCATCTGGGGAAGAGGTAGGATTTTTTCCATCTAAAGTAATACTTAATGAGAAAAGAAAGTTTTATTTATCAAATACAGAAATAGAAGTAAAGGGATATGATCCTGAGAATTTTACTGGACATCAAGTATATAACTTGAAGTTTAAAAGTATTAAGGCAGGAATATGGAAACTTAAGCTACAAGGAGATTATATAATAAATGGCCGTTATGATATTTGGCTACAAGACAAAAATTTATTACCGGAAGGAACAAAGTTTTTGGAGCCCAATCCATTAAATACTTTAACTATACCAGCCACGGCAAGAAAGGTAATAACAGTATCATATTTTGGTGAATTAACAAAAACTATTTTAGCAGAATCAGGGAAGGGGTTTAATACAAATTATTTAATTAATCCTGATATATCAACTGTAGGAACTAATGTTTTAACTATATCTCCAGATGGGAATAGTACTGTTACAGATAGTGGTAGTTCAGTAGCGACAGCTATAGTAGCAGGGGTTTGTGCTTTATTATTACAATGGGCAGTGGTAGATGAAAATGATATCACAATTAATTCAACGAAAATGAGGAGTTTGCTTATATATGCGGCTAAAAGAGAAAAAAATGTAAGTTATCCTAATGAAGAAAGTGGATATGGAGAACTTGATTTTGCAGAAGTATTTAATGTCTTATCAGGAAACTATAGAAGCATAAGAGATAAATATGAAGAGTATTATGTAAACAATATGTATATAAGAGTACCTAAAAATACATTAATAAAAGAAAGGAGGAAATAGAATGGAGTTTAGTGATTTTAAATATAAAACAACATATACAAAAAATATTTTTGTGGATATAGATTATATTCATTTTATGGTTCAATATGAAGGTACTTATAAAGAACCAGTAAATATACGTGGAGTATATTTAACTATAATAGATGAAAGTTATGCTATTTTGTCAGTAAATTCTTCTGAATTAGTAAATTATGCCGATGTAAATGAATTAGCAAAATTAATAAATAATAGAGAAAATAAGAGCAATTTCTATGTTGTGTATATACAACCAGCTGAATTATATACTTTACAAGAAATCTCTGCAATTGAAGCATCTGGAGCATATTTATTAGATGAACAGAAGGATTTGGGCTTAACAGGGAAAGGTGTTGTTGTTGGAATAATAGATACTGGGATAGACTACCTAAATGAAGAGTTTATGGATGATGAAGGAAATACAAGAATAAACTTTATATGGGACCAGACAATAGATACAAATGTTACTAAAGGTAGTCGAGTTCCTTTTGGAGAACTATATATATCAGATGATATAAATAAAGCTATAGCTGCTAAGAGAAATGGAGAAAACCCATATGATATTGTTCCTAGCAAAGATGTAGTTGGCCATGGGACAAGTATGGCAGGAATTGTAGGTGCAAGAGGAAAAAATCATGAAATAAAAGGTATAGCACCAGAATGTGAATTTGCAATTATAAAATTGGCACAAGCGATAAGTTTCAAAGCAAGAAATGGATATGGGGATGATAGGATTATTTATGGATCACCAGTTATATTTTCAGCTATTGGTATATTAGAGGAATATTTAAAGGCCCAAAAAAAACCATTAGTAGTTTTATTACCCTTAGGAACTAATTCGGGAAATCATAAAGGTGAGCATATGTTAGATGATTATATACAGAGTATCACTAGTAATATTGGGATAGCACTAGTTAGCGGAACAGGAAATGAAGCTATAGAAAATGGGCATGTTTCTGGAATAATTCAAAATAAAGATGAGGAAGAAGTTATAGATGTTATAATAGCAAAAGAGCAAAAAGATTTTTTTATGGAGGTTTGGGTTGATTTGCCTAATATAGCAGAGGTAAGTTTGATTTCTCCATCAGGTCAATCAACAGACTTTATACAGGTAGCCTTAAATGTTGAGTCTGGTTATGCCTTTACTTTTGAGAAAACTAAAGCAGTTATATATTATTATATTCCGGAAAGATACTCAGGAGATGAATTAATAAGGATTCATTTTGATAGCATAACTCCGGGAATATGGAGAATTGCATTGAAATTAAAATTAGGAGAGTTTGCAACATACAATATGTGGATGATGCAAAAAAATCTCATTTGGCCAGGAACAAGATTTAGCCCGAGTAATCCTTATGGAACGGTAACAATTCCGGGAGATTCGACTTTTGTTATAACTGTAGCTGCGTATAATCAAAATAACAATAATTTGTTAGCTTACTCTGGAACTGCTTTTAAAAATGATATTGAGGATAAGATAGATTTTGCAGCTGGTGGAGTAAATACATTAACTGTTGGATTAAATAATACAGTAACAACAATTAACGGTACAAGTTTATCTGCAGCAATTGGTGCTGGGGCCTGTGTACTTCTATTTCAATGGGGGATAGTAGATGGGAATTATCCGTATATGTATACTGAAAGTATAAAAACTTTTCTGAATAGAGGAACTGTTAGGAGGAAAGGGGATTCATATCCAAATCCACATCTGGGATATGGAATAATAAACTTCTATGAAATATTTGATAATATGACTTGAAAATACCATGAGTTCTTACTTATGGTATTTTATTCGTTCTTTTATGTAATTATAGTACAAGGAAGTGGTAAATTATTATAAAATATAAAAAATATAACATTTTAAACCACTATAAGGAATAAAATGGTATAATATACTACTATAAAAGATAAAATTTTAGTATAAATATAAAAGCTTATTTATATGAGAATATTTGAAGTTTAATTGAAAGTGTTAGGAGAGATCATGAAGAGTGGAAAGAGAACTATTATATTAATAATAGGGTTAGTTTTTATTGGATTAACTTTCCTTGGAATAATTATAAAAAAGAATATAAAAAGTGAAAAATTAATAGATAACAGAGTGAGTGATAAAATAGTAGATTTGATTATTTCTAATAGTTTTGAAGAGCTAGATAAGAAGACTATAGAGGATATTAAAAGATATAGTGAAGAAGTAGCTATCAATTCTAATATTAATGAAGAAATAATAAATACAAATTTTATATTAGGATATTTAAAACTTAAGGATAATGATGTTGATGAGTCTATTAATAGATTTAATGAAGCATTAAATCTTATTGATAATGATTCAAAACCTACTATAAAGGCAGCTATAAGTTTTTATTTATCTACAGCATATCTTTATGATAACTACTACGAAAAGTCAGAAGAGTTGTTTGAAGATGCAATTAATATATGTGAAAGAGAATCTTTAGAAAATATGTTAGTAGATTTTTATAGGGAAAGAGCTATGAAAATAATTGATATGCCAGGAGGATTACAGAGAGCATTAATTTTAATTGATAAATCTTTAGAGTTATCCAAAAAAAACAATTATAATTTGGCTAAAGTATATTCAAGTGCAGGCTGTGCATATGCAATAGCTAATGAGTTAATTCAATCGATACAATATCAACTAGATGCAATAGATATTTGTAAGAAAGATGGATTAACAAATCTTGAGATAAGAAATTATATAGAGGTAGGTGTAAATTATATTGATCTACAATGTTATGAAGAGGCAATAAAGTATTTATCAGCAACTTTGGATTATACTGTAGATGATAAAAATGAGGATGCATTTTTAAAGTCTTATGCACTGGTAAATTTATGTGGAGCTTATTTAAAAGTAGATAAAGTAAATGAAGCACAAAACTGTATAACTGAACTAAAAAATATATTAGATATATTAGATGAGAATATGAAGGATGACACAGCTACATTTGTATATGCCTTAGAGGCACAGATAGCATTAAAAAATAAATATTTTAAAGAAGCAAGGGAATTAATAGAGTTAGCAAAATATAGGCATAAGGAAAATATAGGCCCATTTTTATATATAGATTTTGATATATTGCTTGAAGAAATATGTGGAGATATATACTATGGTATTGGTCAGTATGACAAAGCATTAGAATGTCATAAAGAAGCTCAAAGAATAGCAAATGAAAAAGGAACTACATATTATGAAGCATCTCACTTAAAATTATTATATTTAGATTACTTGGCACTTGAAGATTATAAAAATGCAATTAAATATATGGACGAGTACATAAAGTTACAAAGTGATCTGAAAGATAAATTTGATGAACAATACCTTAAGTACTTACATAAGCAATTTGAAACAGAAAATAATCATCAGGTAATATCTAACTTAAAGTATTCAAAAAAGATAATGCAAACAATAATTGTAGTTTCTCTAGTTGTTATTATTATAATAACAACTATGGCTGCTTATATTTATAAAAAGAATAGGGAGATAAATAAATTAAATATGTTATTTAAAAATTTAAGTGTTACTGATAGTTTAACAGGAATTGCTAATAGAAGAGCGTTAGATGAATATTTATCAGGTAATTGGTCCTTGTATAGAAAGTCTAAGATGCCAATATCTTTTGTTATGATAGATATAGATTACTTTAAAAATTATAATGATAATTATGGACATCCTAAAGGAGATAAGGTATTAGAAAAGGTATCAAATGAAATAAAGAACTCCTGCCGAAATTCTGATTTTGTAGCAAGATATGGTGGAGAAGAGTTTATCATAATTATGTTAAATACAGATAAGCAGGAAGCTATAAATGTAGTGAGTAGAATAAAGGAGAATGTTTATAATTTAAATATAAAGCATGATTTTTCTGAAGTAGAGGATAGAGTAACAATAAGTGTAGGAATAAGCACTGCATATATTGGAAGTAATAAAGATTACGACGATTATATTAAGAAGGCAGATAAGGCGTTATATGAAGCAAAAAAAGAAGGTAGGAATACTTTTTTACATTTATCCTAACTTAGAAAGACTTTAAAGATAGTATTTGATTGTAACAAAAAGAACAAAATTTCATATTATAAAATTATAGGAAAAAAGAATAGGCTTATTTGGATGGATTTATGTTCATGTTCAGTAAGAGATTTCTCAATAAACATAGAATTAGTTATAGTCAATACAGATGTTATGAGTCTATCATTTAAAGTCTCAAAATCCTTGATATAAAACTTATAACTAAAAGTTATATGAGGGCCGTATTACTAAATTTAGTAATACGGCTTATTTAATTTATATAAGGCTTAAATATTTATTAGAAAATATAGTTATTTGTTTTTGCTTCTTGGGTGCTTTCTTCGGTAGCATTAGTAGTGGTAGAATTAGAAGTTTCTTCAAGGCTATCTTTATATAACTGAATAAATGCATCAAGTCTGTATAAGTTAGCAAATAGACTTATTAGATAAGAATCTTTAAGTTGCTGAAAAGCTGGTAAATCAACAGTTTCTTCTGTATTATTGATTTTAAATATAGCTTCAGAATACCTACTAATTGATACTATCCACAATAATGTATAGCCAATAGAGATTAACTCTTGTCCATTCACAAATGTTTCTTCTGATGTACGACCGGTATTATTTATATCTAATATAGTAAGTGTATCTAAATTTGCAGCAAAGAAAAAGGTTAAGTATCCAACAGAGGCAAATAATGCACCAACTTTTTCTAAATCAGCTAAAGCTAGTTCCCAGCCTTTTAAGTAGGAGTCACGAGCATCAGATGAAGAAGTGCTTGTATTAGAACTTGTATTATTTTTATTTTTTTTCAAAAGATGCCTCCATAAAAGAATTTTATAATAGTATATGCTAAAGTGGACAGATTTGAAAGTAGAAAACTACAATAAAAAATACAATCAAATAACTAAAGAACTTTTAAATCTATAAGATCTACATTAGAAGATATAAACCCTTCTTTAACAGGTTCAACATTCATAAGATCGGTAGATAAATATTTCTTATTATCATCTGCAAATACAGTGACTATATTACCTTTGAAATTATTTAATTCAAGTGATTTTATTGCTCCGATAAAGTTTGCCCCAGAAGATATACCAACACCTAATCCGAACTTTTTACATATCATCTGAGCCATAATTATTGAGTCTCCGTCATCAACTCCAATAACCTCATTTAGCATTGCCAAATCTAAAATAGGAGGAATAAATTCATCTGATATTCCTTGTATACGATGGTTAACAGTAGTATGTTTACCGGTTGATAAAGTAGGAGAATTAGATGGTTCAAGTGGATAGATCTTTAAGTTATGATTTTTTTCTTTTAAGTACTTACCAATACCCATTATAGTTCCACCAGTACCTACTCCAGCAATAAATAAATCAGCTTTTAGATTATGCTTTTTTAAAGTTTTGTATATCTCAGGACCTGTAGAATAATAATGTGCATAAGTGTTATCTATATTAGAGAATTGTCCAGGAAGGAATACATCAGGACAATTTGTAGAGCAATCTTCTGCTAGTGACACACATTTTAAAAATCCACCATCTTCTTTTGATACTAAATGAAGTTTTGCATTATAACTTTCTAATAGTTTAATTCTTTCTGTACTAAGCCAATTTGGCATATAAATATGAACTTCGTGTCCTAGGTAAGTTCCTATAGCTGCAAATGATATGCCGGTATTACCACTAGTAGCTTCTACAATAATATCCTTTTCTTTTAAACGCTTATCTAAATAAGCTTTTTTTATCATATAAATTGCAATTCTATCTTTTATACTTCCTGTTAAGTTATAATGTTCAATTTTAGAACATATCTTAAGTTCTCTTCCTTTATATTTAAATGAAATTTCTACTAGTGGAGTGTTTCCTATTAGCTTTTCTAAATTATTTATTTTATTTAAGATATTCATAATTAAGACTCCTAAAGTAAGATTATTGATAATATTAAATATATGTTTTAGACTTAGAAATATTTATTATAAATTTTATAAGTGTATAAGGAAAAAAATTATGTATATAATTAAGTTATGTATAATTTGGAGAGGAGAAAATTAAATGTCTATTAAATTAGTTAGAGAGTATTTTAAGGATTTAGGTATAGATGATAGAATACAGGAGTTTGATGTATCAAGTGCTACGGTAGAATTAGCTGCAAAAGCTTTAGATGTTGAGGCAGAAAGAATCGCAAAAACATTATCTTTTAAAAAGGATGATAGTTGTATTTTAGTAGTTACAGCTGGTGATGCAAGAATAGATAATTCTAAATTTAAAAAGAAATTTCATATGAAAGCAAAAATGTTAACATTAGAAGAGGTAGATAGAATTGTAGGTCATAGTGTAGGTGGGGTATGCCCTTTTGCTATAAATACTAATATACCAGTATATTTAGATGAATCACTAAAGAGATTTAACACTATTTTCCCTGCATGTGGAAGTAGTAATAGCGCTATTGAACTAACTTGCGATGAGCTTTATAAATATTCAAACTCCTTAGAATGGGTAGATGTTTGCAAAATTAATGAGTAAGAATTATCTTTTAAGGTATATATTACTTAGTATAGAAAGCCTGAGGAATATAAGTTTAGAATATATAAATAAAATACTTATATGGATTAACTTGACATATATAAAATGTAGGTGCTAATATTTGGATGATATAAGTAATGAAGGTTAATAAGAAAATACTTAAATGAGGTGGGGATATGATGAATTCTTTAAAAGAGATAGAGAGACAACATCACATAAATGTAGCAAAAGGGGAAGTTGGTAAATATGTAATTATGCCAGGTGATCCTAAAAGATGCGAAAAGATAGCAAGTTATTTTGATAATGCAGAGCTAGTTGCAGATAGTAGGGAATTTGTTACATATACAGGATACTTAGATGGTGAAAAAGTAAGTGTCACATCTACAGGTATCGGAGGTCCATCAGCATCTATTGCGCTAGAGGAGTTAGTTAAATGCGGTGCAGATACATTTATAAGAGTTGGAACTTGTGGTGGTATGGATTTGAATGTTAAAGGTGGAGATGTGGTAATAGCAACAGGCTCTATTAGAATGGAGGGCACTACTAGGGAATATGCTCCAATTGAGTTTCCAGCTGTAGCAAATTTAGAAGTTACAAATGCTTTAGTGCAGGCTTCTAAAAAATTAAATAGGTCTTATCATGTGGGTGTTGTACAATCTAAGGATTCATTTTATGGACAACACTCTCCAGAAAGTAAACCAGTAAGTTATGACCTAATTAATAAATGGAATGCATGGATTAATTGTGGATGCCTTGCTTCAGAAATGGAATCAGCAGCATTATTTATAGTAGGCAGTTATTTAAGAGTACGTACTGGAGCAATTTTCTTAACAGTTGCTAATCAAGAAAGAGAAAAGGCTGGACTTGAAAATACTAAAGTTTATGATACAGAATTAGCAATAGAAGTAGCTATAGAAGCTATTAGAGATATAATAAAATCTGATAGAGATAATAAATAAATAAATAAATAAATAAATAAAAACTGCTAGCACTTAATTTTAGGTGCTAGCAGTTTTTAGTTAGGCATTAATTGGAGTAGTATTATCTAATGGAGTAGAAATTTCTTTCATAGATTTTTTAAATTGAACGATGAATAATATTGATGTAGTTGTAACAGCCAATATATCAGCAACAGGTTCAGACATAAATACTGCTGTTGTTTTATCAGCCATAAATATTGGTATAATATAAATTAAAGGTATTAGCAAAATTACTTTTCTAAGTAATGCTAAGAATAAAGATGCCTTTGCGTTACCTAAGGCAATAAATGTTTGCTGACATGCTATTTGAATACCAAAAATGCAAGATACAGCCATATATATTCTAAGAGCATGACTTGCAAAATCTACAAGTTCTGGATCGTTATTAAATATTAAAACAAATAATTGAGGAGAAATCATTGCAGCAGCCCAAAGTATAGTTGAATAAGTTAAGCAAGAAATAAGTAAAAGCTTAAATGTTTTCTTTACACGGTCTGCATTTTTGGCACCAAAGTTATAGCTTATAATTGGTTGTCCACCTTGAGTTAATCCAGTTAGTGGAAGCATAGAAAATTGCATAACACTTGTAAGTATTGTCATTGCACCAACAGCTATATCTCCGCCGTATTTTAATAATGATGAATTAAAGCAAACAGCAATTAAACTTTCAGTAGATTGCATAATAAATGGAGAAAGTCCAAGTTCTATTGAAGGAAGAATAATTTCTGTTGATAAACGTAAATGTTTTTTACGTATTTTTAGTGTAGTTTTCTTTCCAGTTAAGAAGAATAAAATCCAAATCATTGATAAAGATTGAGATATTATAGTTGCAAGAGCTGCACCAGCTACTCCCATATTAAGACCAAATATAAGAATAGGATCTAGAATTATATTAGTTATAGCTCCAATTAGAACAGTAAGCATACTAGTTTTTGCAAAGCCTTGTGCACTTATAAAAGCGTTAAGCCCAAGAGTTAATTGAACAAATATAGTACCTAGACTGTAAATTTTCATATAGCTTGTTGCGTATTCTATTGTATTTTCACTTGCACCGAATAATAAAAGTAAATCCTTAGAAAATAATAAAAATATTATAGTAAGAGTAATAGATATCATTACAAGTAAAGTAAAGGAGTTACCAAGAGTTTTTTCAGCATTATCTTTTTCACCTTTTCCAAGAAATATAGAAGCTCTTGGAGCACCACCCATACTAACAAGTGCGGCGAAAGCAGATATAATCATTATTAATGGTAAGCATACACCAACACCAGTTAAAGCAAGCTTACCTACATCAGCAATATGACCAATATACATACGGTCAACTAAGTTATAAAGTAAATTGATAATTTGTGCAGCAATAGCTGGTACTGCTAATTTGAAAAGTAGCTTTCCAACACTACAAATTCCTAGTTCTTCAGTTTGATTGTGTTGCATAATATCAGTCTCCTTTTAAATTTTCATAAAATATGATTGACATTGATTTACATTCAATATAATATAGTTTATACAGAAACAGTTTACAAGTCAACTATTTAGAGGTGAAGAATGGACATAGATTTTAAAATTACTAAGATTTTATATAATATGAAGCATATGGGGGATTTATATCACAAACTTTCTTCTAAGGCAGCAGAGGAATGTAATTTAACTAAACCAGAAGCAGATATTTTAATATTTATTAAAAATAATCCAAAACATAATACTGCAACAGATATGGTTAAACTTAGAGGATTTTCAAAAGCATATGTATCTAAAGCTATTGAGCCTTTATTAGATAAAGAATTAATAAAGATTGAAGTTGATAAGGAAGATAGAAGATGTCAGCATTTAAGTCTTACCGAAAAAGCAGATCCATTACTTGATATATTGTTAAAGATGCAAAGTGATTTTATTGATATTATTACAGAAGGAATTGCTAAGCAAGATATTAAAACTTATATGGATGTTATGGACCAAATTTCATATAACTCCAAGAAAAGGTAAATATTATGTATTAAAACTCCTTTTATAACAAATAATAAGAATAATTATTATAGTTATAAGGAGTTTTTTTATGAAAAAGATAGTTATTAGTACAATTTTCGTAGTAATTTTAACATTTATAATTACTTCATACACAAATGCTGAAAATATTAAGAGTAATGTTGATCTTGAAAAAGCAATAGTTAGTAGTGTAAAGGTAACAAACAACGGAAATAGATATATAGCATTTTATGAAGATATAAATGGTGGAACTAATACTGAAGTGTTAGTTTATTTATGGGGACCAGACTTTAGTAGTACTGGTGGAGATACTTTATTAATTTTTAGTGAAGATAATGAAGAATATAGCTTTATATCTAAAACTACAATTGTTAATATGCCAATAATAATAAGCAATTCAAAAACAAATGGATTTAATGATATAATAGTATATGTTACTGGTGGTGGCGTTAAGAATGGATTCCATACAGTTTTGAAAAATCAAGATGGTAGGTATCCACTAAATCCAAGCGTTCAACCAAAGGTAGATCTAGATAAAATACATGTAAAAAAGATGATTAATGTGAATATTAATCAAACCGTAGGAGAAGAATTAAAACTATGAAAAAATATAATTTTGAGGCAGAGTTAAAGAAGGTAGAAGGGAAAGAAGCTTCATATATTGAGATTCCATTTGATGTTGAAGAGGAATTTGATGTTAAAAGAGTAAAGGTTAAAGCCTTATTTGATGGAGTAGAATATAGGGGATCTATTGTAAAGATGGGATTACCTTGTTACATTATAGGAGTTACTAAAGATATACGTAACAAAATAAGTAAAACTTATGGAGATACTATTAAGGTAGTAATAGAAAAAGATGTTGAAGATAGGAATATAGAAGTTCCAGAGAAGTTAAATGTAATGTTTAATGATAATAAAGATGCTTGTGAATTTTATGAAAGTTTATCGTACTCTCAAAAGAAAAAATATGTTGAATGGATAAATTCCGCGAAGAAAGAAGAGACTTTCGATAAAAGAATTAAAGAAACTATAAAAAAGTTAACAAATAAAGAAAAGATATAATTATGTGATGTTTTAGTAAAAAGGACCTATTTGTAATGCAGATGGGTCCTTTGTTTTATTGACTTGTATATAAATAAAATTTGTAGATTTATAACGAAATTAAAGAAAAATAAAATGTCGAAAAGGTGAAAAAATACTCTAAATATAATATTTGTATAATAATTTTGCTTGTGATAGAATTAATAAGTACTATTTAACTAGTACTATTTATGGGATACGGGGGATGAAAGATGGAATCTATTTTTAATTGTATTGATGAATGCATAATGGTTCTAGATGAATCAAATACAATAGAATTCTGCAATAATAGTCTGTTAAAGCGATTAAATTATAAATCAGATGAATTAGTAAAAAAGAACTTAATTAATTTTGTGAAAGATATTATTAATTTAGATAATGATGGAGAAATAGTTTTTTATGATAATAAAAATAATTCTATTAAGTTTACATATAAAATAAACACTGATACTTGGAAAGGTAATAGTGCAAAGATTTTAGTTTTAAAAGAAGAGGGTTATAGTAAAACAGATTTAGAATTAATATTAGAAAATATACCACTACTAGCATGGATTAAAGATTTACAAGGTAAATATATTTATGTAAATAGAGCTTATTGTAATAAAGTTGGTTTAAGTAAAGAAGAAATAATAGGGAAACATGATAGAGATATTTTCTGTGAAGAAGATGCTATTGTTATAGAAGAGGAAGATAGAAGATTAATAGATCAAAAATGCAATATAATGGAAAAGGAAAATATTAGGTTAAGTAATAAATTGAAATTATTTTTTGTTGTTAAGGATGTTATATTAGACGAAAAAGAAAATGCTAAGCGTTCTTTTGGAATGGCTTATGATATAACAGAAAATAGAAGGTTGGAAGATGACAGAAGAAAACTAGAAAAAGAGATTGAAGAAGAAAGGATAAGAAATGAGTTTTTTAATAACATATCTCATGAATTTAAGACACCTTTAAATGTTATTCTATCTACAACACAGTTAATAGGAAGATATATAAAGGATAAAGATATAATTACTATAAGTAAAGATAAGATTAAAAATTATATAGAGATGATTGAAAATAATTCTTATAGGTTATTAAGGCTAACAGACAATCTTATAGATATTACTAAGATAGATATTGGTGAATGTAAAGTGAGATTAGAAAATAATGATATTGTATCTATAGTAGAAAATGTAGTATTAACAGCCTGCGATTATATAGGTAACATTAATAGTGAAATTATTTTTGATACAGATGTTGAAGAAGAAATAATAGCTTTTGATCAAGAAAAGGTAGAAAAGATTATCCTTAATTTATTATCTAATGCGGTTAAGTATGGAAAGGACAATGGTAAGATATTTGTTAATATAAAATCTTATGAAAATGATATTGAAATCTCTGTTAAAGATAATGGAATAGGTATATCACCAGATAAAATCAATAATATTTTTGATAGATTTGTACAAGAGGATAAAAGTTTATCAAGAAAACAAGAAGGCAGTGGATTAGGCTTGGCATTAGTAAAATCATTGGTGGAAATGCATAATGGAAGTGTTAGAGTAAAAAGTGAATTAGGTAAGGGGTCAGAATTTACTATTACATTGCCAGCAAAAAAAGTCGTAAAAAATGAACAGCTTAAGTTTAATATTTGTAATCAAACAATTTTTGAAAAATGTATGATTGAGTTTTCGGATATATATGCAATTATTTAATTTAGAATAGCAAAGTAAACACCTACTTATATATGAGCGTAGGTGTTTTACTTTTTTAGAATAAAAAGTTATGATAGTTTAAGCAAATATTAAGAAGACTTTAATATATTTTAGATAAATTTGTTGTAAAATATATTTAAATATATAAAGAGGTGTAATAAGAATGACTAAGATTATGATTATAGAAGATGATATAACTATTAGAGAAGAGTTAAAGATATTTTTAAATAGATACGGATATGAAATAAGTGCACCAAATGAATTTCAGAATATTATTGATTTAATAAAAGAAGAAGCACCTAATCTTATATTATTAGATATAAACTTGCCTATATTTGATGGATATTATATATGTAGAGAAATAAGAAAATTTTCAGATGTTCCTATAATTATAGTAACTAGTAGAGATAGTGATGTAGATGAGCTTATGAGCATGAATTTAGGTGCAGACGACTTTGTAACTAAGCCGTATAATACACAAATATTATTAGCAAGAATAGAATCTATTTTAAAAAGAGCTTATAAAAGTTCTGTCGTTCAAGATGTATTGGAGTATAAAGATATGAAATTGAATTTATCTAATGGAACTGTAATATATGATAGTAAGACTATAGAGATAACTAAAAATGAATTAAAAATTCTATCTTATTTAATAAAAAATAAGGGTAGAATAGTTTCAAGAGAAAAATTAATGAATTATCTTTGGGATTGTGAAATGTTTATAGACGATAATACATTATCAGTTAATGTTACAAGAATAAGAAAAAAGCTTGAGGAAATAGGGCTTAAAAATGTAATAGAAACTAGAAGAGGACTTGGGTATATAATATCATGAGTATAATGTTGTATTTAAAAGAGAGAATGGTATTTCTAATAATAAATTTTCTTATGTTTTTATTAGTTACAATATTGATGAGAATAGCATTAGTACCTATAAATATAATAGTATTAGTATTTATAATATGGTTTGGACCATTAGTAATATATATGGTTTTAGAGATTATTAAATTTAAAAGATACTTAGATAATTTAATTAACACACTGGATAATTTAGATAAAAAGTATTTACTTCCAGAAGTTATTGAGGAAGCGAATTTTCAGGAAGCAAAAATAATAAATAGTGCCTTAAAAGAGTGTAATAAGGCAATGCATGAGAAGGTGAAGTATTACAAGGATGAGCAGATAGAGTATAGAGAGTATATAGAAACATGGGTACATGAAATAAAAACTCCAATAGCATCAGCAAAGCTTATTTTAGATAATGACGATAGTAATTCAGGCGAAAAAATTAGTTATGAAATGAAGAGAGTAGAGGGATTTATTGAGCAGGCATTATATTATGCTAGAAGTAATGATGTAAGTAAGGATTACATAATAAAGGAGTTTGACTTAAGAAGTGTAGTTATGAAAGCTGTAAAATCAAATAGTAGAGATTTTATAAATAGAAAAATTAAATTAAATATTAAAGATATTGATGGTACTATATTTAGTGATGCAAAATGGGTAGAGTTTATAGTAAATCAGATTATAATAAATGCAGTTAAGTTTTCAAAATCTGGAAGCGGAGAAGTTTCAATATATTCAAAGGTAAATGAAAATAATATAATTTTAACTATTGAAGATAACGGAGTTGGAATTAATGAGAAAGATATTGATAGAGTTTTTGAAAAAGGGTTCACAGGAGATAACGGGAGAAAGTTTGGAAAATCAACAGGAATTGGTCTTTATTTATGCAAAAAGCTTTGTGAAAAATTAGGAATTGGAATAAGCTTAGATTCTAAAGAAAATGAAGGAACAAAAGTAAATATAATATTTCCGCAAGGAAGATTTACTGATTTTTAGCAACAAAATAAGATTATTATAAAAAAACGTCTTTTAGTAAAAAAGACGTTTTTTAATTTAGAATTTATTAGTTTTATAAAGTTACAATTTTGTAAGAATAGTGAAATGTAATTCAATATGTACTTTGTTCATAACAGGATAAAATAAATAATGATGAAAGCCATAATAAAAAACTTAAGTAAAATTCAAATTAATAATAAGTTGAGTTTAGAATTTTTAATAAATAGAATAGATGGAGGTAAATTTGAATGAAAAATATATTAAAGGTTGAAAAAATAGAAAAATATTATGGAAATAAAGATAATATAACAAAGGCTATAGATAATATTAGTTTCAGAGTTGATAAAGGTGAGTTTGTTGGAATAATGGGACCATCAGGTAGTGGAAAAACTACACTGCTTAATTGTATCTCAACTATAGATACTGTAACAACAGGTAACATAATAATAAATAATAAAGATATTACTAAAATGAAATCAAAGCAACTAGAAGACTTTAGAAAAGATGAGCTTGGATTTATATTTCAAGATTTTAATCTTTTAGATACATTAACTGCTTATGAAAATATAGCATTAGCATTGACTATACAAGGGGTTAAGCCAAGTGAGGTAGATAGCAAAATCAAAAATGTAGCCGAGAATCTTGGGATAATTGAAGTATTAAATAAATATCCATACCAAATGTCAGGAGGTCAAAAGCAAAGAGTAGCATCAGCAAGAGCTATAGTTACTAATCCTTCTCTTATTTTAGCTGATGAACCTACAGGGGCTTTAGATTCCAAGTCATCAAGACTTCTTTTAGATTCCTTTGAAAAATTGAACAGGGAATTAGAAGCTACTATATTAATGGTTACTCATGATGCCTTTACAGCGAGCTATGCTCACAGAATTTTATTTATTAAAGATGGTAAGGTGTTTAATGAATTGGTAAGAGGAAATGATTCAAGAAGAGAATTTTTTAATAGAATAATCGAAGTTGTGACATTGCTTGGAGGGGATGTAGAAAATGTATTCTAAGATAGCTATAAATAACGTAAAAAAGAGCTTTAAAGATTATACTATATACTTTTTGACTATAGCTTTTGCAGTAAGTATATTTTATAGCTTTAATTCAATAGGGGCTCAACAGGCAGTAATAAAAATTAATAATAGTACAGAAGATTATATAGGTTTGATACAGACGTTAATGTCAGTATTATCAGTATTTGTATCATTTATTTTAGGTGGATTAATACTTTATGCTAATAATTTTCTAATAAAGAAGAGAAAAAAAGAACTTGGTATTTACATGACTCTAGGGATGAGCAAAGGTAAAATATCTAAGATATTGTTATTTGAAACTTTAATAGTTGGAATTTTATCTTTAGTTGTTGGTTTATTATTAGGACTTTTAGCGTCTCAAGGCTTATCAGTATTTACAGCTAAGCTATTTGAGGCTGATATGGCAGAGTTTAAGTTTATAGTATCAGGAGCTGCAATTTTAAAAACAATTTTATATTTCACATTAATTTTTGGTATTTTAATGATATTTAATACAAGAATTGTTTCTAAATACAAGCTTATAGATATGCTAAATGCAGGACGTAAAAATGAAGAAATTAAAATTAAGAGCCCGATAGTATCATCAATAATATTTGTTTTTTCAGCATCAATCTTAATAATAGCTTATTATTTAGTAACGAAGAGTGGATTAAATCCAACAGATTTTAAATTTAAAGCATCTATAGTATTGGGGATAATAGGAACAGTAGGAGTTTTCTTTGGAGTATCAGGATTCTTATTAGGTATTATCCAAAAGAGCAAAAGTATATACTTTAAGAAGTTGAATATTTTTGTTACTAGACAGCTAAGTAGCAAAGTAAATACTAACTTTATTTCAATGGCTGTAATTTCACTTATGCTATTTGTTACTATAGTTACATTATCAACAGGACTTGGATTCAAAAATGCAGTGGAAGCCGGTATTGTAGCACCTTTTGATGCATCAACAAAGCTTTTTACTGATGAAAGTAGCAAGTATCAAAGTGTAGAAGATATTATGAAGAAGGTAAATCATAATTTTAACGATGATAAATATATATTTTTTAATGGATATAATTTAAATGGAGTAGAGATTGCAGATATATTAAAACCTTATGCAGTTGGCGAGATGAAAAAAAGAATAGATGCTGGTAAGGAAAGATGGGGTTATGTTGATGCTATTAAAATTTCTGATTATAACAAAATAAGAGATTTATATGGAGAGAGACCGTTAACTATAAATGATGATGAAGTATTAGTTCTTTCTAATTATGAGGGTGCTAAGGAGTCAGTAAAAAACTTAATAAAGGCTCAAGGAATTGTAGATATAAATGGAAAAGAGTATAAAGTAGCAAATACTGAATATTTAAGCGAAGCAATTTATAATTCATCTATTGCAAATAATACATTAACACTTATAGTGCCAGATAATCTAAAAGAAAATATGGAGCTAGCCTGTGCATATATGGATGTAAACTACAGTAATCCAAATGATCCTAAAGAGGAAGCAAATATGATTGCTACATTCGATGCTATAAATGGTAGAGCAAGTCAAATGGGAAACTTTAATTCAGATAGAGATAGTGAAGACCTTAGCATGCTACCTTCGATTAATACTACAAAACAGTCAGTATATGCAGATAATAAAGGAATGACTACAATAATACTTTATGTAGCTTTATATTTAGGAATAGTATTCTTAATTTCAAGTGCAGCTGTACTTGCACTTCAGCAGTTATCAGAAGCAAGTGATAGTTCTGATAGATATAAAGCGTTAAAAAAAATTGGTGCGACAGAAAAGATGATAAATAAAACTATATTTAAGCAGACAGTAATTTATTTTGCTATGCCACTTATATTAGCAATAATAAGTTCTGTAGTTGGAATAAATGTAGTAAATAAATTCTTAAGTATGTATGGTAAGTCTAATATAGTGCCTACATCATTATTGACATTAGGAATTCTTATAGTAGTTTATGGTGGATATTTCTATGTAACATATACAGGATATAAAGGAATAGTTAAAAATTCAAAATAGGTAAAATAAGACCATATTAAAAATAACTCATATAAAAGAATTATTTTAATATGGTCTTTTTTTATTATCTATAAAATTAGGCGCAAATAAAAAATATATTAAATAGTATAGAATATGAGCATAGATTAAGGACTTATATTATGAGGAAAAAACATTCTAAATATAAAAAAAATAATAGAAATAATAAAAAAAAGTCGTCTTATTATAATGATAAAGAAAGTAATAAGTTACAGCTCCTTGCTGCACAACAATTAACAATAATACTTAATATATATGGGCAAGTATTGTTATATAAATCAACGTTATTAGGGGTTGAGTTTGTTAAGACACATTTTACTAATAATGAACTTATAGTACAAGCAGACGGTTTGGTAAAACAAGCAGTTAATATATTTTTCATAGCAGGATTGATATCAGCTCAACTTGCAATAATAAATTATAACATATCATACGAAGATATAAGGAATGGGTCTAATTATTCAATTCAACCTAATATAGACTTACTTACTGCCAATATTTTAAATATAACTGCAGGAATATACTGCATTAAAGCCGCAAATGGGTTATATGATAGAGATAGCTTACAAGCTATTTTAGGATTTAGATAAATTTAGATACTGAAAATTAAAGATATTAGAGAAAAACGAATCAGGAAATATTGAGAAAAATAGTAAAAAATGTTAAAATCGTAGTGTGGAATAATAAGATTATTATAATGGGTGAGGAGAAAAATGACTAAATATATAAGAAAAACTGCGATAATGTTAACAATATTTTTTATGACAATTTGTAATAACCAAATAGCATTTGCTGATGAAATTAATTTTTCAAATAAAGAAAGTTTGGAAAGTGATAAAATTAACTTTCAAAATATAACTATGAAAAATGGTTTGTCTAGTAATGTTATAACTTGTATCTTTCAAGACTCTAAGGGGTATATATGGATAGGAACTGAAGATGGATTAAATCAATATGATGGTAATATGGTAAAAGGGTACAACTATAAAAATAGTACTGAAGATAGCTTAAGTTCTACATATATAACAAGTATTGCAGAGGATGAGGATGGAGATATATGGGTTGGAACTTATGGAGGTTTAAATATCATTGATAGTGAAACAGAAAAGATAATTAAATATAGTGATAAAAATAACTTAAGCAACCCTTATATAACAGATATTTACAAAGATAGTAATAATATTATGTGGGTAGGAACAGCTTCAGGGTTAAATAGATATGATTCGAAAAGTGATAAATTTGTTAAATATTACTGGTATAATGGTGAGAATGAAGTTGCTGATAATTACATCACTGATATAAATGAAGATAAAAATGGATTTTTATGGATAGGTACTAAGCATGGGATAGGTGGAAAAAATTTAAATGAGTTAGATCACTATAAAAAGAATTTTAATAAGGAAAATTCTAATCAAATATATTCAATTGATAGAGATATAAATGGAGATATGTTGATTGCAACTAAAAGTGGGGTATTTAAGCATAATGTATTTAATAAAGATACGGATATTTATAAAGTTAACTTTGACAAAAGTATAGAAAATAGTATTGTTACAATATTATGTGATAACGAAGGAAGTGTATGGTTTGGAACATCAGATGGATTGATAAAATATAATGAAAAAAACAATACCGTCAACACTTATAAAAAAGATGTATCATTTAATAATAGCCTAATTAGTAATTCTATCACTTGTTTACTTCAAGATAGAAATGGAGTTTTATGGATAGGAACTGATAATGGGATAAGTATATTAAATACAACTCAACAGTTTAATAATATAATAAATGACGTTTTAAGGAGAATAGACATACCAGATAGTAGTATAACATCTATAGTTGAGGATAGTAATAATGACTTATGGATAGGGACTAAGAGTAACGGAGTAATCAATTTTATTGTAGAGACTGAAGAGAGTGTTAGGTATATATATGATGAGAATGATAGTAACTCATTATCTAGCAATAAGGTAAATAATATCTTCGAGATTAAAAAAAATGAATTTGTAATATCTACAGATAGAGGGGTAGATGTTTTATATAAAGATACAGGAGAAATAGAACGTAACGTAGCTAAGGAACTAAGAGAAAAGTATGCTCATGAAATATTAACTATTTTTAATGATGGAGATTCTTTGTGGATAGGAACTAATGAAGGATTTTATAAAAGTGAAAATGAAACATATGAATTAGTAAATTATAATGAGAATTTCAAAGAGAAAGGAATTGACAATTATAGGATTGTAGATATCTTTCAAGATGAGAGAGATAAAGATATATTATGGTTAGCTGGAGAAAGATATAGTGGACTTATAAAATTTCATAAAACTTATGGCGTTATAAAAAATTATACAACAGCTGAAGAAGCTAATTCCATTAGCTATGATTTTGTAAATTGTATAAAAGGTAATGGTAATGGAGCTTTATGGATAGGAACAAAATCAGGATTAAATAAATTTGATATAGAAACTGAAAGATTTGTAAGGTATTCGGAAAAAGATGGATTGGCTAGTGATTATATAAATTCAATTGAAATAGATGATTATGGTAACTTATGGTTAGGAACAAATAATGGATTAAGTAAATTTAATGTTGAAGACAATAAATTTATGAATTTTTCTGAAATAGATGGAATTCAAGGAAACCATTTTAATAGAAATACAAGTGTAAAGATGGAGTGTGGTCAAATACTATTTGGTACATCTACGGGAGTTGTATCATTTGATCCTAAAGACATTAATGAAGTAGTTTATGAAAGTAAAAATGTTGTGATAGGGAAGGTAAGAGTAAATGGTGAATTAATTGAATTTGGAGATGAAGAAATAGATTTAGATTATAATGAAAACAACATAATGTTCCAATATTTCCTTCCGGAATACGGGGGAGTGAGAGAGGTAACCTACTTATATAAACTTGAGGGAGTGGATGATGAGTGGAAATATGCTAATAGAGGCATAGGAGCAAACTATACATTGTTAGAACCAGGTAGTTATGCTTTTAAAGTAAAAGCAATGAATAATAGTGGTGATATTACTGAAGAGAGTACTTTAAAGTTTACAATTAATAGCCCTTTTTGGAAAACTAAAATGGCATATTGTTTCTATATATTTATTATTTTAGTTATAATCTATTTTATATGGAATAGAGTCAAATTATTAAAGGCTCTAGTTAAAAAACAGACTAAGGAAATAAATCGTCAGATGGAGAAAAATGAAAAATTATATGAGAGAAGTCTAAAAAATGAGAAATTTAAAAATGATTACTTTGTAAATCTTTCTCACGAGTTAAGAACTCCTATAAATATAATATTATCTGTTTTACAGTTATTAAATTCTTTAGAGGATAGTGGGAATGTTACTAAAGAGAAAACAAAACATTATATGGAAGTAATAAAGAAAAGTTCAAATAATTTATTAAAAATTATAAATGATATTATAGATAGTTCAAAGATAGAGTCTGGAGCGTATAAAATAAAGAAACAAGACAATGTAGATATAGTTTATTTAGTAGAAGAAACAGCTCTTAATATGAGCGATTATATAAAAGAAAAAGGGATTGAATTAATAATTGACCCAGAAATAGAAGAAAAAATAATATGCTGCGATCCCAAAGAAATAGAAAGGTGTATTATTAATCTTATTGGAAATGCGGTTAAATTCACTGAAAGTGGTGGAACTATTAAAGTTTTAATTAATGAAGATGATAACCTTGTAAGCATTTCTGTTGAAGATACTGGGCTTGGCATATCAAAAGATGACCAAGAGTTTATATTTAAGAGATTTGAGCAAGGAAAAGGGTCTGATTCAACTAAAGTAAGTAGTAGTGGTATAGGATTAACGTTAGTTAAGTATATAGTAGAACTTCATAATGGTAGGGTTTCATTAGAAAGTGAAGAGAACAAAGGAAGTAAGTTTACAATAACTTTACCGGAAGAATAAAGATTCAAATTTATAGTTAATTTATAATGAAGAAGATGTCAATTTAAAGGCATCTTCTTTTTTATGCAATCTAGAATTAATTATTTAAATAAAGAGAAGATAATATAGAGATAAATATATTATTTAGGAGATTATTAATGGATAAGTTTAAAGAGCTATTAAATAGCTATGGCTATATCATTATTTTTATATCATTATTTTTAGAGTTAATAGCGTTACCATTGCCGGGGGAGATAATGATGGGATATTGTGGATTTCTAATTTATCAAGGAAGGTTAAATTATTTTTTTACTATCCTAGTAGCAACATTAGGAGTTGTTTCTGGAATAACAACATCTTATTTTATTGGGAAATCTTTAGGGATGCCATTTTTTCATAAGTATGGTAAGTATGTTGGACTAACACCAGAAAAGTTAGAAAAAATATCTGGATGGTTTGATAGATTTGGAAATAAGTTATTAACTATAGCTTATTTTATACCAGGGGTAAGACATATAACAGGTTATGTTTCAGGAATAACTAATGTATCATATGTAAAATTTGCAGCTCATGGGTATATAGGTGCACTTATTTGGTCAGCAACATTTATTACTATAGGAAAAGCGTTAGGGTCAAGTTGGGATTCCCTTCATAAATATGCTACTAAATATTTAATTATAGGAGCAATATTATTAGGAATTGTAGCCATATCAATATATATCTATAAAAAATATAAAGAAAGTATAAAGAAACATTTATATTTAGTTATAAATAATGCGGTCCTAATTTATAATTCAATTAGGAGAATTGAAGTTGGTATATTTATTGTAGCTATGACCTATATAGCATTAGTAATATTTACTTTCAAATTAATAGGCGAATTTTTATCAAATGAAATGAGTATCTTTGATAATTTTGTATATATAGTGTTAGAGAATACTATGTATAGGACTTTTATAGAATCTATAAGTGGCTTTAAATATATTTCGTCTGATTATATTGTAATATTGATAAGTGTATTAATAGTCAGATGGATAACATTAAAGAAAAATCATAAAGTTAAAAATGTATTATTTATAATTTTCACAATCCTAGGAGGAGAAATATTTGTTAATATTTCAAATTATATATTAAAGAGGAGTTCGGCTATTGTAGTTATAGGTAATATAAATAATAGTTTTCCCAGTAAAGATGTATTTATAGTTTCTATTTTGTTAGGGATTATTACATATTATATATTAAGGCAAAGTGAGAATAAATTTATTAAGGCTATAACTATTACTATACTTATAACAGTTTGTGCATTCGTAGGGATAAGTGATATATATTTAAAAATTCAAAACGCTAGTGGAGTAATTGCCGCATATTTATTTGCGACTCTATGGGTTGGATTATGTATAGCGGTTTTAGAACTGGCAATTATTGTACCAGAGATTGCAAACGAGTTAGAGTATTAACAATAAATTGGCTTTGACATCTATTTGTAATAATTATATTATAAAATCAATATGAAAGTTTATACTTTAAAAAATCAGAAAAGTAAATATGGAGGAGAACTAATTAGATGCCGATAGAGACTAAGGATAAGGTTGGTAATAGAATTAAAAAAAATAAAATTAGAAAAAGAAATAGAAGTTATATAATAATAGGCACAATTATTATAACAACTTTTGGAATTTATAAAATAGATAATTTATGTAAACAACAGACTGTAGCAGGTGCAATAATTGAGGAGAAAAACGGTTTAAGTAATAGTGAAGATAACACTAGAAGCAATAGTAATACACAAGAAAATAATACTTCAGAAAATACGAAAGTAAAATCTGATAATATTAAAGAAGAATCAAATGATTATTTAATGCTTATTAATAAAAATAGTGGTATAAATGAAAATTATATTCCACCAGATTTAGTAATACCAAATGTGAAATTTAGAGTAGCTGATGATATGTGTAGAGAAATGAGATTAGATGCAGCAAATGCTTTAGAAAATATGTTTAATGATGCTGAGGAAGATGGAATAAACTTAATTGCAATCTCTGGATATAGATCATATGATTATCAAAAGGTTGTATATGATAGAAGTGTAGCAACAGAAGGGCAAGAATATACTAATAATTATGTTGCTATACCAGGAACAAGTGAACATCAGACAGGGTTAGTAATGGACTTGCTATCTGATGAATATTTAAGTCTAGATGAAGGTTTTGAAAATACAATGGCCTTCCAATGGATTATGGATAATATGACTAATTATGGATTTATACTTAGATATCCTAAAGGGAAGGAAGATATAACTGGATATGACTATGAACCATGGCATTTAAGATATGTTGGTGTTGATGTAGCAGAAGAAATAATGAGTAAAGGAATCACTTTAGAGGAATATTTAGAAAGATAAAGTAAATTTAAAGCTAGTTTAAGGTAGGATATAGGTCTATTCCAATTAAACTAGCTTTTTTATGTGACAAAATCACATGAGGGTTCTATAAAGTATAACAATTAATGCTAGCGTGAATATAATTTATTAAGTGATAATCAATTTATCATGTTAATAATTAATAGGAGTGTAAATGATGAAGGTTATAAATGAATCCGAATTTGTAAATGAAGTTAAATATGGTTTAGTTTTAGTAGATTTTTATGCAGAATGGTGTGGTCCATGCAAGATGCTTTCTCCAGTTTTAGAGCAAATAAATAAAGAAAATAAAGATGTTAAGGTTGTTAAAGTAAATATAGATGATTCAAGAAGGATAGCATCATATTATCAAATACAATCAATACCAACTTTAGTTTTATTGAAGGATGGAGAATTCATTCGTAGAATGATAGGCTTTAATCCTAAGAAGAAAATAGAAGAGTTTATAGAAAAGGGAAAATAATAAATAAGTTGTTCACTATGCTCACAAAGTGGTTCATGACTTTCACGAAATGAATCTATTTAATAAGATAATTATTTAATTATTAAATAATATAAGGGTGAGATTAGTTGAATGGTTCTATAAAAATAAAAAACTTTAAATAAAAATTATAAAAAATTGTTCCGTTTTCTATAAAATGGTTATATAATATCAATATATTAAATTAATATTTTGAGTGAACAAAGACGTTCGATAGAGGGATAAGCCCTATTCTATTGGCGTCTTTTTTATTATAAAGGGGGAAGATATTATGGCAAAGTATACAAGGAAAGATATTTTAAGATTAGTAGAGGAGAATGATGTTAAGTTTATAAGACTACAATTCACAGATATATTTGGATTTTTAAAAAATGTAGCTATTACCGATAGACAATTAGAGAAGGCTTTAGATAATAATATAATGTTTGATGGTTCATCTATTTCAGGATTTGTAAGAATTGAAGAATCAGACATGTATTTAAGACCAGACTTAGATACATTTTCTATATTACCATGGAGACCACAACATGGAAGAGTAGCTAGATTAATTTGTGATATTTATACTCCAGAAGGACATGCTTTTGAAGGGGATCCAAGAAATATCTTAAAGAAAGTATTAAAAGAAGCAGCGGATATGGGATATAGCTTTAATGTAGGTCCAGAATGTGAATTCTTCTTATTAGAAACTGATGAAAAGGGAAGACCAAAGTTAGAAACTCAAGATAAAACAGGATATTTTGATTTAAGTCCATTAGAAGGTGCAGAAAATGCAAGAAGAGATATGTGTATGATGTTAGAAGATATGGGCTTTGAAATAGAAGCTTCTCACCATGAAGTAGCTTATGGACAAAATGAAATAGATTTTAAATATGCTGATGCATTAACTACAGCAGATAGTATTATGACATTTAAGTTAGTAGTTAAATCAGTAGCTCAAAGACATGGAGTATATGCAACATTTATGCCTAAGCCTTTCTTTGGAATAAATGGATCAGGAATGCATGTAAATATGTCGCTTATGAAAGGTGGTAAGAATGCATTTTATGATGAAGGTGATAGATTAGCTTTAAGCAAAGATGCATATAGCTTTATAGCTGGACTTATGAAGCATGTAAAAGAATTAGCTGCTATAACCAATCCATTAGTTAATTCTTATAAGAGATTAGTACCTGATTATGAAGCTCCAGTTTATATTGCATGGTCTGCTAAAAATA
Source organism: Clostridium hominis (assembly GCF_014287825.1). Taxonomy (NCBI): domain Bacteria; kingdom Bacillati; phylum Bacillota; class Clostridia; order Eubacteriales; family Clostridiaceae; genus Clostridium; species Clostridium hominis. The sequence continues at coordinate 69,838 of NZ_JACOOO010000004.1, read as the reverse complement.
GAAGTCCACTTATAAGAGTTCCAGCAACTAGGGGAGCAGGTACAAGAATAGAATTAAGATGTCCAGATCCAAGTGCAAACCCGTATTTAGCTTTAGCTTGTCTTTTAGCAGCAGGATTAGATGGTATTAAAAATAATTTAACACCACCAGCATCAATAGAAAAGAATATATTTGGTATGAGTGTTGAAGAAAGACATGAAGATGGTATAGAGAATTTACCAGGAAGCTTAGAAGAATCTGTTAAATATATGGAAGAAAGCGAATTAATAAGAAAAACTTTAGGTGATCATACTTTTTACAACTATATTAAAGCTAAAAAGATAGAATGGGATGAGTATAGAACTAAAGTAACTCCATGGGAAATCGATAATTATTTAGAACAATATTAGAGTTGGAGCTACGCTCTAAAGAGAAATACGTGTTAGCACACAGAGAAATGTTTGACTATGTCAAAGACTTATATTTCTCTGCATAAAGTGCACATTTCTCTTATGAGTGTAGCGAATACTTAACGTCTATCAACTAAAGGTATAACATATATTTAAGCTGAAAGAATTTTTACTTAATATTATTTCTAATATCTGTTTGATTGGAGGGGAAATATGCAAGAAAGAATTGTAATAGCCATTAATAATTTAGAGGTTTCAGAAAAATTGAGAAATATTTTAGCTAACGAAGGATATTATATAGTTGCTACTACAAAATCGGGAAATGAGCTTATAAGAATAGTTAGAATTAATGATATAAGCATTGTTTTAATTGGATATAAGCTAATAGATATGACAATTATGGATGTCTACAATAATATAGGAGAATTAACTAGTTTTTTAGCTATAGTTAATGAGCAACATAAAGCTTATATACAGGAACAAACTGATATTTTTTGCATAACAAGCCCTATAAATAATTTAATACTTCTTAATTCTATAGATATGATTATACAAAGTGAAAGAAGATTTGGGTTATATAAGAAAAAAATTAACACTTTAGAGCAGAAGATTGCAGATAGGAAATTTATAGATAAAGCAAAAGGTAAATTAATGGAAAGAGAATCTTTTAGTGAAGAAGAAGCTTTTAGATATATTCAAAAACAGGCTATGGATAGAAGGAAAACTATAAGAGAAATAGTTGATGAGATATTAGAAAAGATATAATTGGACATCCTTTATTTATTTGTTTAGATTACTTTATATGGTAAAATAAAACCAAATATAAAAATGGTGGAGATTATTATGGAGATAAAATTAGGAAAATTATCAATAGAAGATAAAGAAAAGTATTGGAATAGTGGCTTTAAAAACCCTGATAAAGAGGTTATGTACTATACAGGGACAATAAACAATCCGATAAAAGAACAAGTATATAGCTATATTGAAAGAATAGTAGAAGATGATTCAAGAGAAGATTTTATTATTTGTGATTTAGATAATAATATTTTAGGGGAAGTAGTATTAAATGATATAGATTATGATAATAGGAGTTGTGGTTTTAGAATAGCTATATTCAATAAAGATTTATGTGGTCAAGGAATAGGATATAAGGCAACTTTAGAAGTATTAAGAGTTGCATTTGAAGAGTTGAAGCTACATAGAGTAGAGTTAGAAGTTTTTGATTATAATCCAAGAGCTAAAAGGATGTATGAAAAGGCAGGTTTTAAGGTTGAAGGATTAAAAAGAGACGGCATCTTTATAGAAAATGAGTATAAAGATGTATATATAATGTCCATACTTGAGGATGAATATAAAAAAATATTCATTTAGAATTTAGGTAGACTTTAGAAAAAATTTCTGTACATATTAGTTAAGGTAGTGTACAGAAATGTAAGCTATAATTACTCTTATAAAAAATAATAAGGAAAACTATAGCTTATTATGGAGGAATTAGCGATGATAAAGGTATTATTAGTAGAAGATAATGAAAAGATTAGTGAGAATATATTAGAGTATTTTGAAAATGAGATGGATATTAAAAATGTATATAATGGAAGAGATGCTATAGATTATTTAGAGTTGTATGATTTTGATATTATCATTTTGGATTTAATGCTTCCTGAAATTGATGGAATGGGCGTACTTAATCATATGTCAAAGAAGGGAATAGATACAGCTGTAATAGTTTTAACAGCAAAAGAAGAACTGGGAGATAAGCTTAAGGCTTTTAATTTAGGAGCAAATGATTACCTTACAAAACCTTTTTATATGGAGGAACTAAAAGCTAGAATTATAGCTATTTTAAAAAGTATAGGAAAAATTAAAAGCTCTAACTTACTTCAGTTTAAAGATATGGAAGTTAATATGAAAACTAAAAGAGTATATATTAAAGATGTTGAAATAGAATTAAATGAAAAATTATATAATCTTTTAGAATATCTAATTATGAATAAAGGTGTTCTTCTATTTAAAGAACAAATTTTTGATAATATTTGTGGATATAATAGCGATGCTTCTACCGAGATAATAGAGGTTTATATGAGTAGACTTAGAAAGAATTTAAGCAAGTATGATTATGATAAATATATAGTAACTAAAAGAGGTATGGGGTATTTAATGGACGAAAGTATTGAGGATTAATTATGAGGAAAAAGGATATATTTTTTAAGACTAAAAGAAAAGTAACAGTTTTAAGTACAGTTATAGTTTTTCTATGTCTTTTAATCTTCGCAATAATAACTAAAACTTTATATACTTCTATAGTATTTAGTCATATAGATAAGCAGCTTATGGACGAAAGAAATGTATATACAAATGTGTTAAGTAGGGGTATAGATGGCCGGGATTGGAGAGGAATACCTAAGCTACCACCTAATATTATTATGGTGGTACAAGGTGGAAATGGTGTTGCTTTAGTGAATCAAAATTACTATTTTGATTCGGAAAATTTACCAGATTTTCCGGAAAACACAGAAGATAAGATAGTTACTTTCACATCTGGAGATTATACTTTTAGGGGAATAAAATTTCACTTCAATGACTTGAAAATATCTCTCATAATAAATGTGGACTCAGAGATACAATCAGTAAATCAACTTATGAGCTCTATAGTTTTAAGTTTTATTATTTTAATTATTATAGCTCTTATATTATCTTATTATCTTTCATCAAAAATAATGAAGCCTGTAAAGGAAGCTTATGATAAGCAAGTATTTTTTGTTCAAGATGCATCTCATGAGATGAGGACGCCATTAGCTGTTATAAGAGGAAAGCTTGAACTTTTAGCTAATAAGTGGGGAGATACAATAGATAATAACTTTGATCATATATCTAAGATGATGAGTGAAGTAAGAGGATTAGAGAAGTTAAATAGTGACTTATTATTGTTATCCAAAGAAGATGTAGATGGAAGTGTTAATATTACAGAGTTTTCTTTAGATGAATTTATAACAGATGTAAGTGAGTTTTATGTGGATTTAGCAGAAATACAAGAAAAATCTTTTGATATTATAAGAAAATTAGATGATAATACAAAGGTAAATTGGGATTATAATAAAATTAAGAGAATGATTATAATATTAATCGAAAATGCATTTAAATATACGAAGGAAGATGGAAATATACAGCTTATATTTGAAGATCTAGGTAAAAATATAAAAGTAACAGTGAAAGATAATGGAATTGGAATAAAAGAAGAAGAACAAGAGCGTATTTTTGATAGATTCTTTAGAAGTGCTGACGTAAGAGTTAAGAGTATTAGTGGAAGTGGGATAGGTTTAAGTTTATTAAAATCTATTGCAAAGACTTTAGATATAAAAGTTAAGTTGACTTCAAAAATTGCTGAAGGAACAGAATTTAATTTGTTAATCCCTAGAATTATAAAATAATAAATGAAAAATCTCTACAGTTTTCTATGTAGAGATTTTTTTTTGTTGTTAATTATTGTTAAGTAAATGTTAAGGATTAAGTACTAGAATTAAAAGAGAAAAAGAAGGGGATGTGTATGTTAAAGAGGATGTTACGGCTTTTTATACTTATGATGAGTACGAAAGTGCAGTTTCTGAGTTGAGAGCATTTATGCAAGATAGATCATCAAGTGTGATATCACAACTTAATGGAGAACAATCTTCTACAGAATATGGAACTGTTGAAACAGCTGTAGATTTATCTATATTAGGTGGTCAAGAGCAAATGGGCATGGGTGGAAATAAAGATGGAAAGTTTGATATGAACAATATACCAGGTGAAATGAATGGTGGAAATAATCAAATGTTTCCTCCTAATATGAATAATATGTCTCCAAGTGAAAATATACCAACTAATGATCAGAGTAGTGGCATAGAAAAGGAAGATGCTTAAAATATACTAGCAAAGTATAAAAGAAAATTCGATTAGAATTAATTGGAGTTAGTAAAGGGAAACGTAGGAAAATAGTAGGTCAAATAAAGAGCTAGATACTAAGAAATTAGTATTTAGTTTTTTTTATTTCAAGCATTTTAGCTAATTATATTAACCACTTACAATAGTATATTAACCACTTACAATAATTGGGTTTATAATGAGGGTTAAGTTGATATAATGACAATATAAAGAACAAGAACTTTTAATTATTAAAAGAATGATTATATTTATAAGAAGGAGTAGGAAGTTTATGACGAAGTATATTTTAAGGTATAAAGGGTGGCTTGCAACCACTGTATTATTTAGAGCTTTTGGAGCTATTATGCAAGTTTTAATTGCACTAATAATTCAACAGATAGTAGATACTGCTATGAATAAGGATGTTAATGGATTTATTGATATGATAATATTTTCAATTATTTTCTTTATGATAATGGGTATTAATGATTATTTAAATAAGACAACTCAATTTATTTATATTAAGAAGACTTTAACAGATTTCAAGGAAGATATTTTTAGGGGTATATTAAGAAAAAATTATAAAGATTTTAATAGTGAAAATACAGCAGAGTATATATCACAACTAACTAATGATATTAATATGGTTGAAACTAAATACTTAGTTCCATATCTTGAGATGATTGGCGATGTAGTAATTTTCGTAGGAACTACAGCTCTTCTTTTATGGATCAATCCATGGGTGACTTTAGTTGTATGTGCAACTTCAGCATTATTATTTTTAATACCAGCAATACTTGGAGCACCAACTGCTAAAAGACAAGATGACGTAAGTAAACAAAATAGTATATTCACAACCAGAATTAAAGACATTTTTTCAGGGTATGAAGTAATTAAATCCTATAATATTGTTGATAATATGACAGAAGAATTTCTTGATGAAAATAGTACAGTAGAAAACTTAAAGTTTAAATCTAATCATATTCAAGGTATATCGCAAGCTTTGTCAATGTTCTTAGGTGTAATGTCTCAGATTTCAACTATAGCACTAGGTGGATATTTCTTAATAAAGGGACAACTAACTGTAGGGACATTATTTGCTGTAGTGCAATTAGCTAATGGAATATGTTGGCCAATAACTTGGATAGTAAGTAAGGTTACTTTAGTTAAAGGTATGAAAGAAGTAAATTTTAAACTTTTATCAATAATCAATGAAAGTAAAAAAAAGATAGATACTGTAAAACTTGAAAGTTTTAAAAAAGAAATAGAGCTAAAAGATATTACTTTTGCTTACAATGAAGATAGGAATGCATTAGATGGATTATCAGTAAGCTTTGAAAAAGATAAAAAATATGCAATTGTTGGTCGTAGTGGTAGTGGTAAATCAACCTTATTAAAATTGTTACTAGGTTATTATGATGATTTTGATGGAGAGATAGCTTTAGATGGATATAATTATGATAAGCTAGATAAAAATTCTATAAATAATCATATGTCTATAATTCATCAAAATGTTTATATGTTTGATAAGACCTTAAAGGAAAATATTATTTTAGGTAAAGATTTTAATGATAAAGTATTAGAAAAAGCACTAGAAAATAGTGGAGTTAGCGAGTTTTTAAGGGTTTTACCTAAAGGTGTAGATTCTGAAATTGGTGAAAATGGCAATAATTTATCAGGTGGACAAAAGCAAAGAGTTGCAATAGCTAGATCGCTGATTCAAAATACACCAATACTTTTACTTGATGAAGGTACATCAGCGCTTGATAGTAAAACAGCCTTTGAAATTGAGGATACATTGTTAAATATTGAAGATTTAACTGTAATTACTGTAACACATAAGTTAATTGATAGTATTTTAAAAAGATATGATGAGATTATAGTTATGGATAATGGTAATGTTGTTGAAAAAGGATCATTTGATGAGCTTATAAATAATAAAAAGGAATTTTATGATTTATATACTATAGAAGGAGAAAGTGAACTTGTAAGTTAGCTATAGAATTGTAGAAAATTAATCTTATATGTAGAGAAGATAAATAAAAGATTCACTTTTTACTATAAAGAATAATAAGACAAAAGAAAGCTGAAAAAGTCAGGATTTCATGGAGTTACACCGTCTGCTGTTCGTAAAGAGGGAGCAATGATAAAGTCATTTGTTGCCCTTAGAATTAAATTTTCATTGGAAGGTGGATATGTTATGGATTATAAAATTGTTGAAAAAGATGAATTTAAGGTTATAGGAGCATCTAAAAAGTTTAAGTATGAGTCTGCGTTTATGGAGGTTCCTTCATTCTGGAATGAGCATATTTCACAAGGAAAATTAAAAGATATTTGTGGAATGTATGGTATAAACATTGATGAAGAAATGGGTGGTAATGAGTTCGAATATCTTATTGCTGAGGATTACTCTAAAGAGAAAGATGGAATGGAAGGATATATAGTTAAGACAATTCCTAAGTATACATGGGCTATTTTTCCTTGTTATGGGCCAAGTCCACAAGCGATTCAAGAAATTAATAAAAAAATATTTTCAGAGTGGTTACCAAATGAAAGGGAATATACTATCTCAGCAGGATATAATATAGAAATGTATAATGATCCAAGTAACTATGAAAAAGGAATATTGGATAAAAATTATTATAGCGAAATTTGGATTCCAGTAAAGAAAAAATAGTGTTGATGAGCGTAGTTTTAAAGATAATTATTTAATAATATAAAAAAGGCAATATACAGTAATGTGTAAATACTGTGTATTGCCTTAAATTTATCGTTTAGCTTTTCTGTATCCTGCAGCTATAGCATCTGATTCGCTATTGAAGTTAACAAGATGTTCAGAGTCTGACATATTTTCATAATCTCTTTGACCAGGGCAATGATAAATTTTTGATTTTGAATTTCCTCTTATTACTGTTTCCTCTTTAGGGGTATTACCTGTATTGGTATTATCATTAGTATTAGTAGAGGTATTATTATTGTTACCATCATTAGAACTATTATTATCACTACTAGTATTATTGTTAGTAGTATTATTTTTGATTTCTTCACCAGAAAGGGCACTATTTCCATTTGAATAATCTATCGCAATACCAGGCTGTACATTATAAACAAATACATTAAATTCAATACCTTCGCCATCATCTTCTACTGATTTTGCTTCCATTTGAACGCCAGTTGCCACAAGATTATCACCTTCATATACTGGAGTTACTCTATATAAAACATGGTTATTTGTTTCTTTTATATAGTCGGCAACCATATTTTCGTATGGAAGCATTAAAGTAGCATTAAAATATCTTGTTCCAGTAATTAAATTTTTCTCATTTGCATTTTCAGCAGTTAATTGATAACCAATTAAGTGTGATCTGTTATATAAGTATTTCCCTTCAACTATATCGTATTTAATTGATTGCCAACCACTTGGTTTAACAGAACTTATAGATTCTCTTTTTTCAGTTGGCATTATATCAGAACCTATATTTGCATATGCAACTCCACATCTGCCTAAGCTATCTAGTGGGCTATATTCTTCAAAAGAATTAGTTGTAAGATCTGATGCAGTAAAGTTTGGAATATTATCATTTAAAATGATGTAGTCTTCACCAGAATATTTTGGAATATCATTAGTTGTAGTAATATTAGTATTATTTGAATCTTTGTTATTATTAGAGTCGGGATTAGTTAAAACTATATTATTAGAGCCAGAATCTTCAACTACTTGTCTGTTATTCTTGCTAGAAGTAGGATCAGTTGTAGAGCAACTGATAAATCCACTTAAACATAGTAAAATTCCTAGCGAAATGATTAGTGAATTTTTAAGTTTAAATAAGGTTTTCATTAGTGTATTCTCCTATAAATTTCTTTTGTTATTTTATCGTGTGAAGATCCTTGAAATTCAGTGCTTTCAATTAGCTTCCAATTTGAATTTTGTAAATCTATATCAAAGTATAAATCAGCTGGATAAACTCTATTCCATTTGTAAACTATTAAAGTATCAATATTATTTGCATAATTAAATAATGATTTATCTTCTATTAAACAAAAATCATTAGACCCGCATTTGTTTAAAAAGTCATCACAAACTTGAACTTTTCCGTTATCAATATCTTTATATAATTTATAAGAATAGTGGTTCATAAAAAGATTTGAATTGCCAATAGAGTCACTTATATCAGCTCTTAAAAGCTTATCTTGACTTTGACGTCGTTTATTAAACATCATTCCATTTTTATCATCTAAACAAACAATTATATTCATAGTTTTCCTCCTTATATATTTCCTTGTAATATTATATCAAAAAAAGATTATTTTAGTCATAGTAACAAGTATAATAATTAAATAGAAATAACTATATAATTAATGTTGGATTTAAATAGATATTTAAATAAGCCAATGACAACTTAAATATCATTGGCTTAAATTTATTAAAAACAAAATAAACTTTCAATTGGGAACTTTACATTTATAGTATCAGATATTTTAAAGGTAAGCTTCTTTTTATCAAGTGAAAATCCTATTAAGTCTCCATTAGGTAGAATAGGGTTCTTTATGTAAATTGTATAATCGAAGGGGTTTTCAATTATATTTTCTACAATGAATGAGTAAGAATTAATTTCGTCATCAGAATTAGCTAATTTAATATGATGAGCTCTTATACCTACGTAATTAATATTATCAGTATGTAAAGCGTTAATAGTATATTCATATCCCCAGCTTTCTGCATAAATCTTATTAGAAGAACTAAGTTTTGCAGGAGATATATTTTTGCAGCCTGTTAATTTAGCTTCTGCATAAGATTTAGGCGATTTAAATAAATCTATTTTATTTCTATTGTTTAAAGCAGTTCCTTTATCAAAAACTACTATATTATCACATACCCTAAAGGCCTCTTCTATGTCATGAGTAACAAAGATTACATTTCCACTATAGTCTTTTAATATAGACATAAGTTCTTTTTCCATAGAATGTCTTAGATGATGATCTAAAGCAGAGAAAGGTTCATCTAATAGTAATATTTTTGGTGATATTACTAATGCTCTAGCTAAAGCAACTCGTTGTTGTTGACCACCAGATAATTGCCATGGATAATGCTTTTCTAAACCACCTAAGTCAAGTCGTTCTATATATTCTTTAGATAATTTAATTTTTTCAGATTTATTTAAGCTTCCTAATCCTATTTGAATATTTTCTGACACACTCATGTTAGGGAATAATGCATAGTTTTGAAATAAAAATCCTACTTGTCTTTTTTGAGGAGATAAGTTTATTTTTGAGCCAGAATTATAAAATTCAGTACCATCAACTATGATTTTACCTTTGGTGGGCTTATCTAATCCGGCCATAGTTTTTAAGGTAAGACTCTTTCCTGAACCGGAAGCCCCTAAGAAACCAATAACTCCTTTATCTTGATTTACTTTAACTTTTAAATCAAAGGTAGGAAGGTGTTTTTCAATATCTATTAATAATGACATATTATCTCTTTCTCCTTCCCATAAGCTTTAATTGGATATCAGACCAGTAATTTAATATTATTATCATAAATAGTGAAATCGCAACTATTATAAGAACCCAAAGCATAGCAGTTTTCATATCTCCACCTTCAACGGCAAAGAATATTGCAAGAGGCATAGTTTGCGTCCTACCAGGGATATTTCCTGCTAACATTAATGTAGCTCCAAATTCTCCCATAGCTCTTGCAAAGGAAAGGACTAGTCCCCCTATAATTCCAGGCCAAGCTAATGGAAGAGCAATTTTAAAGAATATCTTCATTTCACTTAAACCTAAGGTTCTAGCGGCAGAAACTACATTTATATCAATTTGCTCAAAAGCAGCCCGACTAGTCCTATACATCATTGGAAATGAAACTACTGTAGCTGCAATAACTGTAGCAGTCCATGAAAATATTAAAGTAACGTCAAAGTTTAATAAAAATTTACCTACAGGACCATTTTTACCGCATAAAAGCAATAAGAAAAATCCTATAACAGTTGGAGGAAGAATTAATGGAAGAGTAAACAAACCATCAATTAGTCCTTTAAGTTTATTCTTGGAGTTAGCGATCCAGTAAGCTGCAGCTACACCAAGTATAAATGTTATTATTGTTGCTAAAAAGGCTGTTTTAATTGATATCCATAAAGGGGAAAGGTTTGTACTCATATTAATTCCTCCAAGGTTGATTTATTGAACTTTATTATATCCGTATTTTTCAAATACTTGTTGAGCTTGATCTGAGAATAAAAAGTCTTCAAAAGTTTTTGCAGCATCAACATTTTTGCTATTCTTTATTACAGCAACTGGATAAGTGATAGGAGAATGAAGATCTTCTCGAATTGTTTCTATTATTTTAGCAGTATCATTGCTTAAAGCATCGCTTAAATATACAAAACCTACATCAGCATTTTCTGAAGTAGACCAAGCTAGAACTTCTTTTACATCCTTAGCAAAAACAAGCTTTGATTCTATTTCAGATTTTATTTTTAAGTTTTCTAAAACTTCATCAGCATATTTACCAGCGGGAACTGAACTAGGTTCACCTACAGCTATTGTTTTAACCTTGTCTGTAGTTAAATCATCTAAAGTAGTAACTTCAGTGTTATCAGTACTGATTAAAACTAATCTATTTTTTACTAAGTCTTTGTTTGTATCAGAAACTAATAAATCTTTATCAGTAAGTGCAGTCATTTGTTTTTTACCTGCAGATATAAATAAATCACATGGAGCTCCTTGCTCTATTTGCTGTTGTAGTGACCCTGATGCTCCAAAGTTGAATGTTAATGAAATATTAGGATTTTTTTCTGTAAATAGTGGTTCAAGTTCGGACATTGCTTCTTTTAAGCTTGCTGCTGCTGAGATAGTAAGCTCAACAGGTGTTTTATTATCATTGTTAGAATCTCTTGATGTAGAACTACATCCTACTGATGATAATACTAAAGATGATGTTAGTAGTAAAGATAAGATTTTGGTGAATTTTTTCATAATAGAATCTCCTTTATATCTATATTTTCTTTATAGTATTTTAATTATTTACATTTATTATAAAGAGTTAGAAAGCTTTACTTATTTATAAAATGTGTACAAGTAGTATTTTATCATTTAATAAAGCTAAATACAATTAATAATGATATGTTTTATAATGTTTTGTATTGTTTTGTTATGTTTGGTTTTTAAATGGATAAATAAGGAGTTAAGTAATTGTATCAGTTGTAGTTTTGATGGTAAAATATTATAGAAGTGAGGAGTGATTGTATGAATTCTAAGGAATCTCTAAATGCTATGGAGGTAGCAGAACTTCTAAATATAACTAAAAACACTGTATATGAGTTAGTTAAAAGAGGAGAATTACCTGGATATAAAGTAGGTAAAAAATTAAGAATAGATAAAGCTGATGTAAATCAATATATAGAAAGTCAAAAGACAGGGTATAACAATAAGGCTGTAAGGAGAGTTAAGGAGATAGTCCAAGTAAAATCGGAAAATGTAATTAGTAGTAGCAAAGATATAATTATAGCAGGGCAAGATCAAATATTAGATATTTTAAGTGAATATATTAAGGCCAATATAAGTGATATAAGAGTACTAAGAAATAATGTAGGTAGCTATACAAATCTATATGATCTATATAACGATAGAATTTCTTTATGTTCATCACATCTATGGGATGGAGATAGCAATACTTACAATTATGAGTATGTTAGAAGGTTATTACCGGGAATATCTTGTGTACTTATAAACTTAGCTTATAGAATGCAGGGATTTTATGTAGCAAAAGGGAATCCTCATAATATAAAGACTTGGGAAGACTTAATTAATAAGAATGTATCTATTATAAATAGGGAAAAGGGATCAGGCACAAGAATATTACTTGATGAAAAGTTAAGAGCTAATAATATAAGTTCAAGTAATATTAAAGGATATGATATAGAAAGAAATTCTCATCTTTCTGTTGCTAGTAGTATTGCAAGAGGAGAAGGGGATGTAGGAATGGGAATAGAAAAAATAGCTCTTCAAGTTAAAGGGATAGATTTTATTCCTATACAAGAAGAACGTTATGACTTAGTAATAAAAAAAGAAGATTTAAATTTAGATGTTTATAAAACAATTGTTGATATAATTGAGTCTAAAGAATTTAAAGAAGAAATTGACGGGTTAAGTGGATATGACCTAAGAGATATTGGTAAGATTATAGCTTATACATAAAAGTAAGGAGGTGATGAAAGTAGTAAGCACCTCCTTAAAGTTTACTAAAATAAATAATAACACAAAGGGAATTATGGGAGGAAAGATAATGACAGAAAGACAGAGAGAGCTACTAAAGAAAATAATTATTATTGCGATTCCAATAGCAATACAAAATCTAATTAATGTTGGAGTAAGTGTTACAGATACGCTGATGATAGGAAATATTAGTGAAATACAACTAGCAGGTATATCACAAGCGAATCAACCATATTTTATTTTTACAACTTTAATATTTGGACTAGCATCTGGTTCAATGGTTTTAAATGCTCAGTATTGGGGACAAAGGGATACAGGAGCTATAAAGACTATTATGGGATTGATGATGAGAATAGGAATAATAGGTGGGCTGCTAGCTTCGGTAGTTGTTCTCATATTCCCAGAGCAGGCTGTAGCCATATTTACTAACGAGGCTGAAGTAATTAATTATGGAGCCCAATATTTAAGCATAGTAGCACTCTCATATGTATTTTCAGCTTTCACTGGAATTTATTTAATGGGGCTTAGAAGTATACAGAATGTAAAAATATCTATGTATATATATGGATTATCATTTATACTAAATGTATTTTTAAATTATACTTTAATATTTGGTAGGTTTGGTATGCCAAGATTAGAATGTAGAGGTGCAGCAATAGCAACATTAATAAGTAGAATTTTTGAAAGCATATTAGTTTTAATTTATATGTATAAGATTGAAGATAAGGTTAAGTTTAGAGTTAAAGATATATTCAGAAAAACATCTAAGTATTGGAAGAGTATTGCTACCTATAGCTTGCCAGTATTATTAAGCGAAATAAATTGGGGATTAGGTATTTCTATGCAAGCTGCTATTATTGGAAGATTAGGGGCTAATGTAATTGCAGCAAATAGTTTTATAAATGTATTTCAACAGCTTTCAGGTGTTGCAATGATGGGACTTGGGGGAGCTGCTGGAGTAGTGTTAGGGAATCTTATAGGTAAAGGTAAAAAGCATGAAGAGGAAGTAATAAGCTTTTCTAAGTTTTTAGTAAAAATAAGTGTGGTTTTAGGAATAGTAGTAGTGATTATGGTATTAGCTATTAGACCTATAGCACCATCATTTATAAATTCATCAGAACAAACAGCAGAATTAATCAAGAGCATGTTATATGTATCAGCATTTTTATTATTCTTCCAAGCTATAACTATAACTATCTTTGTAGGAATATTAAGAGCAGGAGGAGATACAGCATTCTGTGCTGCAATAGATATAGGAACGTTATGGATATGCAAGATAGGTTTAGGATTATTATGTGCCTTTGTTTTAAAACTACACCCGGTTTTAGTATACTTAATTTTATCTAGCGATGAATGTGTTAAGGCAATTATTACTATACCACGTGTTTGGAAAGGGAAGTGGATTCATTATACAACAGTATAATTTTAAGTAAGATTTAAAATTATAATTTAAAAATATAAATAAAATATGGCTATGGAGGTGGGAGAAATGGAATATGATTGTGGATTTACAAGAGAGAATAAATGGTTCCGATATCGTGCAGCAGCAATCATTATTGAAAATGGACATGTACTTTTTGCAGGGAATGAGAGAGAAAGCTATTATTATTCTATAGGTGGCGGTGTTCATATAGGTGAATCATCAGAAGAGGCTGTAAAACGTGAAGTTTTTGAGGAAACAGGAATAGAATATGAAGTCGATAGACTAGTATTTATACATGAGAATTTTTTTATGGGAGATGGAAGTTTATCTGGGAAAGAGTGTCACGAAATAGCATGTTATTATTTAATGAAGCCAAGAGGAACTTTTGAATTAAATAGTAACAGTTACGTTCAAGGTATTAAGGAAAATATGTACTGGATACCTATTGATAAATTAAATGAGTATAGAGCATATCCCACATTCTTCGAAGATAAATTAAAAAATATAAAAGATGGAATAGAGCATATTGTTACTTACGAATACTAAATAAGTAATATAAAAAAGATTTATAAATAGTGTTGACATTGACGTTGCGTAAAAGTCTATATTGATATTAGGAGGTGATTTTCTTGGAATATTCCATTAAAAGTTTAGCTAAACTTGCCGGTATTAGTACTAGAACTTTAAGATATTATGATGAAATTAATCTTTTAAAGCCTCTTAGAATAAATTCATCAGGTTATAGGATATATGGAGATAAAGAAGTAGATATGCTTCAACAGATATTATTTTACAAAGCATTGGAATTACCTCTAGAAAAGATAAAAGAAATAATAGCTAGTGAAGATTTTGATACTAAAAAGGCTTTATATATGCATAAAGAAAATATCTTGAAAAAACAAGAAGAATTAAGAAAATTATTAATCAATGTAGAAAAGACTATTTGTTCTTTAGAAGGAGGAATTACAATGTCAGCAGAAGAAAAATTTGAAGGATTTAAGAAAAGTGTAATAGAAGAAAATGAAAAGAAGCACGGCAGTGAAATAAGAGAAAAGTATGGAGACTCTAAAGTAGAGGAAAGTTATAAGAAGCTTGGGAACCTTACAAAGGAACAATGGGATGAAGTTCAAGGCTTAGGAGTTCAAATAAATGAAAGTCTAAAGGAAGCTGTTAAAGATGGTAATCCTAAAGGGGAAAAGGCAAAAGAAGTAGTAGAACTGCATAAGAGATGGTTATCTTTCTTTGGTGATTATCAAGTTCAAGCACATTTAGGGCTAGGACAAATGTATGTAGATGATGAAAGATTTACTGCTTACTATGATAATGCAGCAGGAGAAGGTGCGTCAGTATTTCTAAGAGATTCTATAGCGGCTTATTATAATGCAAAATTTAATGAAGAAACATGGCAATGGATAATTGAATAATTAAAGTTAGGAGCTAGGCACTGGCTCCTTTTATTTATTTTTATCCCCAATTAACTTATAATACTAAATATAAAAACTAACATACAGGAGAGGGGGAGTTATATGGAACTAAAAAAATGTGATATAAGAAATTATTTTAAAGATCATATAGATTTAGAGAATAGCATTAAAAAATGTGACAATACAGGAGATGTTGTAAAAGCAATAATTACATCTAATTATTTTAAAAATCTCAATAGAGATATATTAATGCTTAATGAAAATAATTTATCAAATGGAGATAAGTCTTATGAATTAAATGTAAACTTCAAGGTTGATTTATGCTTAAGAGGTGAGCCTGATAAGGAAATTCCATTTAAGCATTCACATAGCCATAATTATGTTGAAATGATTTATGTATATGAAGGCGCTTATTCTCAAAATATCAATGGAGAGAAGGTTAGTTTAAAACAAGGGGAATGCTGTATGTTAAATCAGAATATAAAGCATAGGGACGAACCTATATATAGTGGAGATACAGTTTTATTTCTTAGTTTTTCAAATAAGATCTTTAATAAGTATTTAAAAGAATATATAAATGAAAATAAGATTATATATGAATTTATAAACGAAAAAAATGAAGATGAACGATTAGTAAATCAGTATATCTTATTTAAAGATGGTAATAATGAGGCGTTTAATAAGATATTAAGACATATTGTTTATGAATATTTTAATAAAGATATAGGTACAAATTATATAATTATGGGGTATATTGCAAGATTATTTAATTTATTATCTACTGACTATAATGAACATGTAGTAATTAAAGATAATGCAAAAAAAGAAAATATAATATTTGAGCAGATTGAAAAATATGTTGATGAAAATATAAGCGAGGTTTCTAGAGAAAAAATAGCTGAGAATTTACATTATAACGCAAATTACATAAATACGATTATAAAAATTAATAGAGGAATTACATATAGTGAATATATAGCAAATAAGAGATTAGAAGCTTCAATTGAACTTTTAAAGGATAGTAATATAAGCATAAACAATATAATAAGAGAAGTTGGATATATAAATAAAAGTTATTTTTATAAATTGTTCTTAGCTAAGTTTGGAGTTACACCTAAAGAGTTTAGAATGATGTTAAGGAATAGCTTTTGTGAAGAGAGTTAACTGTTAACAAAAAGTTAACAGGATACTAAAATTAAGTTAGGTTTTGTAATGATTAATAAAAATTAACCTAATATTTATCAATAGGATACTATTTTATAAAAAAACCTCCTGATAGAGTACTGATATAAGAGATAATAGGTGCTAAACTTAAAAATGTAAAGGTTATCTAAGTTTTTGAGAGGATGTAAATGATTACTAGAACTAATATTTAATTTAATTTAATTAGTATTTCAAATAAGTTTTTAGGGGATAAATTTAAAACTTATAGATAACTTAAAATGGTACAAAGGGGAGATAAATATGGATCAAGTTGTAACTAAAAATGTAAAAACGACTTCTGAAGTTAGTGCTGGAGAGGTAACAGGAAAAGAAATGTTTGGACATGCTATAGCAGGTGTCGGACAAAACTTTATATTTGCTTTCTGGAGCAGTTATATGATGATGTTCTATACTGATGTTTTTGGATTATCTGCTGCATTTGTTGGTATGTTATTCTTTGGAGCAAGAGCATGGGATGCTATAAATGACCCTATGATGGGAGTAATAGCAGATAAAACTAGAACTAAATGGGGAAGATTTAGACCTTGGTTATTAATTATGCCTATACCAGTAGGAATTTGTTTAGTATTGAACTTTACAGTTCCAAATGTTACAGGAACAGCAGCTATGATATATGCAGCTGTAACTTATATATTAATGAGTATGGCATTTACTGCAATAGATATTCCATATTGGAGTATGCCATCTGCAATGACTACAGATCCAGTTAAAAGAACTAAAATATTCTCATACTCTAATTTAGGAACAAGTATTGCATCAACTGTAGCTGGAATGTTAATAGTGCCATTACTTAATGCATTTGGTGGAGCAAATACAAAATCAGGTTTCTTTGGAACTGCAATAGTTATGGCTGTAATTGGTATAACTTTATACCTTACAGGATTTAAATTAACAAGAGAACATGTAGAGGCAAGTACAGAAAAGTTTAATTATAAAAAAGCTGCCAAAGCTTTAGGAACAAATAAACCATTATTAATAGTACTAATAGCATCTGTTGCTTTAAATTTAGGTATGATTATAAAGATGAGTTTACAATTATTCTATGTTCAATATAACTTAGGTACATTAAATTTAGTTCCTATATTCTCTATGTTAGCTTTACCAGGAACAATATTAGGTTCTTTATTTGCACCAAAGATTGCATCTAAATTTGGTAAGAAGAGAGCACTAATAGGAGCTAGTATAACTCTTTTAGTAGTTGGGGTTATATTTATGATTACTCCATATAGTCAAGTATGGTTAATAATGATATTATCTGCAGCACAAGTTACACTTATAACTTTATCTATGGTTATAGTATCTTCAATGATTGCAGATACAATAGAATATGCTGAATGGAAAACAGGGCAAAGAAATGAAGGAGTAATAAGTTCAACTAGAACTTTCACAACTAAGCTTGCAATGGCATTCTCAGGATTAATAGCTGGTGGAATATTAACTTTTGCAGGATATGTTCCAAATGTAGAACAATCACAAATGACTTTAACAGTATTCCATTTAGTTTCATCAATAGTACCAGGGGTAATAGCATTAGTTGCTTGTATACCAATGAAGTGGTATGACTTAACTGAGGAAAGACATGCACAAATAATGAAAGAAATTGCTGAAAGAAAAGCAAATAAATAATAATTAATAGTATTAATTAAATGGTATAGGGGTAAGAGCCTATACCATTTATTAAAATTAAGTAGAGATATGTAAGAGGTGTAGTAATGAGACAGATTAAATTTATAAATAGCAATTGGTTATATAGAGCTGAATTTAAAGAAGAATATATTAATGGGAATATTAATGAAAATGATTTTACAAAGGTAGATATACCACATACAAATATAGAATTACCATATAACTATTTTGACGAAAGAGAGTATCAATTTATCTCTTGTTATGCAAAGAGGTTAAATTTAGATTCAAATAATAAAGGTAAAAAGATATATGTAGATTTTGAAGGTGTAATGCTAGCTTGTGATGTTTATTTAAACGGAAATCATATAACTAGTCATAAAGGTGGATACACTCCATTTTCAGCGGATATAACTGATTTTATAAAATACGATGAAGAAAATATATTAGTAGTTAAGGTTGACTCTACAGAAAGAAAAGATATACCACCTTATGGAAATGTTGTTGATTATTTAACTTATGGAGGAATTTATAGAGAAGTTTCTTTAAGAATAGTAGACCAAACTCATATAAATAATATATATACGAGAACCTATAATTGCTTAGAAGAATCTAAAAAATTAGAAGTAGATGTAGAAATTAATAATTGTGGTAATGATGATAAATTTAATGTTTCAGTACAGTTGTTAGATAATGAAAATGTATTGTACTCAGTAGAAAAGGAATTAGAAATAAATAAAGATATGAGTATAAATACATTACAAATTGATGATATAAAAGGCTTAGAACTTTGGGATTTAGATAATCCAAAGCTTTATTCAGTAAAAGTTGAATTAAGAAAAGATAATGAAGTTATTGATAGTTACAGTGATAGAATAGGTTTTAGAGATGCTAAGTTTACTACTGAAGGATTCTATCTAAATGGAAAGCTTACAAAGATTGTAGGACTTAATAGACATCAATCTTATCCATATGTAGGATATGCAATGCCTGAAAGAGTTCAAAAGAAAGACGTAGAAATTTTAAAGTATGATTTAGGATTAAATTTAGTAAGAACTTCACACTACCCACAATCAAGACACTTCTTAGATAGATGTGATGAAGTTGGTATTTTAGTATTTGAAGAAATACCAGGATGGCAACATATAGGTGATTTAGATTGGCAAGCGTTAGCTATTAAAGATGTTGAAGATATGATAAAGAGAGATTATAATAGACCATCTGTAATTTTATGGGGAGTTAGAATAAATGAATCTCAAGATAATCATGACTTTTACACAAGAACAAATAAGTTAGCTCGTGAATTAGATCCAGTAAGACAAACAGGCGGAGTTAGATACATTCATAAGAGTGAGTTCTTAGAGGATGTATTTACATTAAATGATTTTGCTCATAATGGAGGAGAAAGAGTATTTATAACTCAAAAGGAAGCTACAGGCTTAGATTATAAAGTACCTTATTTGGTTACAGAAAGTAATGGACATATGTATCCTACTAAGAGCTTTGATCATGAAGCTAAGGCTGTTGAACATGCACATAGACATTTAAGAGTTATAAATGAAGTATTAGGTTCAGAAGAGATAAGTGGAACAATAAGCTGGTGTGCATTTGACTATAACACTCATAGTTGTTTTGGATCAGGAGATAAGATATGTTACCATGGTGTAATGGATATGTTTAGAAATAAGAAGTATGCAGCTTATTCATATGCATCACAAAAAGATTGTAAAGATGGTATTGTTTTAGAAGCTATAACTGAAGCTTGCAGAGGAGAAAGAGATGGAGGGGGAATAATACCATTCTCTATTTTAACTAACTGTGATTATGTAAAGATTTATAAGGATGGAGAATATATTAATGAATATCATCCAGATAGAAATACTTATAAAAATTTAGAGCATCCACCGATAAACGTATATCATATTTTATCATCAGATTTAAACTTACCGGTTTCGGATGAAGATAAAAATGCCATAAGAAACTTTGTAATAAATAAAGTTAAAACAGGAAACTTAGTTGATTTAACTCCAGAAGATTATAATTTCTTTGGACAAATTGCTGCTAGAGCCAATATAACTGTTCCGATGATTTTAGGAGTTGTTTATAAACTTGCAGGTGGTTGGGGAGAAAAAGAAAATATGCTGACTATTGAAGGATATATTAATGGTGAGGCAGTAATTTCTAAAACAATTGGTGAATTAAGATGGAGATCAGGTATAGAAGTTATTCCAGATGATACAGTTCTTTCTATTGACAAGACAAGTTATGACGCTACAAGAGTTGTTGTGAAAATAGTAGACTCTTTAGGAAATCCACTTAAGTTTAACAATGAGTTTGTTGAAGTTGAAATAGATGGACCAGCTAAGGTTATGGGACCTTCAAAATTTGGATTAGTTGCAGGAACATCAGCATTTTGGATAAGAACAATTGGAGAAGCTGGAGAAGTTAAGATAAAGGTTAAAGGGATGTATTTTGAATCAGAAGCTAAGATTGATATAATTTAATTGTAATTAATATTATTAATTGTAAGTGCTTATAAAAGTCTATGGAGATAAGAATGGATAACATTAATAAAGGTTTTAATTTAAGAGATTACTTTAAAGAAGCTGTTGAGTTAGAAGAGCTATTATCTAGGTGTAAAGATAAAAAAGAGTTATTTAAATCATATTATTTATCTGAGTATTATAAAAATATAAAAGGTGAAATGGAAGTTTTTAATAAGAATACTAACATTCACGAAGAAAATGAAAAGTTATGTATTTATGACTTGAATGTTAATTTTAGAATTAACTTAGGTATAAAAAACTCAAGAATAGAAGACATTCTTATAGGAAATTATCATAAGCATAATTATTATGAATTAATATATGTATATAAAGGGAAGTATTCTCAAGAGATTAATGGAGAGATAATAACTCTAAATCAAGGGGAAGCATGTATTTTAAATCCAAATATAAATCATAATGATATTCCAATTGAAAGTGGGAATACAGTATTATTTTTCTGTTTCTCAAATAAGTTTTTCTATGAAATAGTAAGTAAATATACTACAATTCATTATAAGTTAGATGAGTTTATAAAAAATGATTTGAAAGACCAAAATGCAGTAGAGCAGTATATTATATTTAAAAAGAATAATTGTCTTGAATGTAATGAAATTGTTGAAGATATAGTAAAGGAATACTTTACTCCTCATATAGGAACAAAGTTAATATTATCAGGAAAAATAATTAGGTTTTTAGATATACTATCTAATGAATACGAAAGCTTAGATTTAGTAAGATTCAATTATTCAAGCACTAGGACAGCTTTTATAGATATTGATAGCTTTATTGAGAAAAACATTTCTGATATATCTAGAGAAAAGATAGCAAATGAGCTTCATTATAATCCTAATTATATAAATAAGATTATAAGAAAAAACACAGGACTAACATATAGTGAATATATCTTAAATAAAAAACTTAAGCTTGCAATTAATTTATTAAAGAATAGCAATTTAAGTATAAATAATATAATAAAAGAAGTAGGTTATATTAATAAAAGTTATTTCTATAAAGTGTTTACTAATAAATATAGTATGACCCCACAAGAGTTTAGAGTAATGTTTAGAAATAACTTATAAAAAATAATCATATAATAAAAGCTGGCCGATGAGCCAGCTTTTACTATATATAAATTTTGAAGTGAAAAAATATTGGTTTTAAGTAGGTAGCAATAAGATACTGATAATAAGATATTAACATCTACAGAGTACTGATAGTATTATTTTAGGATGATAAAATGATTATTGTAGAGAATGAAATGGAGGGATATTTATGAAAATAACATTTTTAGGTGCAGGTAGCACAGTTTTTGCAAAAAATGTACTTGGAGATATCATGCTTGCTGATTCATTACATGAGGTAGAAATAGCATTATACGATATTGATGAAGAAAGATTAAAAGAATCTGAAACTATGTTAAGAGCGATAAATAGAAATTGTAATGAAGGTAGAGCAAAGATTGAAAGCTTTCTTGATAGGAAAGAAGCATTAAGGAATGCAAACTTTGTTGTTAATGCAATACAGGTAGGTGGATATAAACCTTGTACAGTAACAGATTTTGAGATTCCAAGAAAGTATGGACTTAAACAAACAATAGGAGATACTTTAGGGGTAGCTGGTATATTTAGAGCATTAAGAACTATACCTGTAATGTTAGATTTTGCAAAGGATATGGAAGAGGTTTGTCCTGATGCATGGTTTTTAAATTATACTAATCCAATGGGAATGTTAACATTGGCAATGGAACTTGGAACTAAAATAAAAACTATAGGTTTATGTCATAGTGTACAAGTATGTGCTCCAGAATTATTAAGAAAACTTGGAATGGATACAGATAATGTTCAATATAAGATAGCTGGAATAAATCATATGGCTTGGTTATTAGAAGTGACAAGAAATGGTGAAGATTTATATCCAGAAATAAAGAGAAGAGCAGTAGAAGGCCCAATATGTAAGAGGGAATATAGTGAAGAAGTTAAAAAAATGTATCCTCAATTAGTAGGAGATGATAAAGAGTTTACAGTTGATGATCACGATGATTTAGTAAGATTTGAAATAATGAAACAATTTGGATACTATGTTACAGAATCAAGTGAACATAATGCTGAATACTTACCATACTTTATAAAGAATTCACATCCAGAACTTATAGAAAAGTTTAATATTCCTTTAGATGAATATTTAAAGAGATGTGAAACACAAATAAATGCTTGGAAAATGATAGGTAAGAAGTTAGTTGAAAATGATGATTTAACTCATACTAGAACGCATGAGTATGCATCATATATAATTGAGGCAATTGCTACAGGAAAGCCTTATGTATTTGGGGGAAATGTACTAAATAGAGGACATATCACAAACTTACCTAATGATTGTTGCGTTGAAGTTCCATGTGTAGC
Organism: Clostridium hominis; assembly: GCF_014287825.1. Classification (NCBI taxonomy): domain Bacteria; kingdom Bacillati; phylum Bacillota; class Clostridia; order Eubacteriales; family Clostridiaceae; genus Clostridium; species Clostridium hominis. The sequence continues at coordinate 46,696 of NZ_JACOOO010000004.1, read as the reverse complement.
AGATAGATCAGGAATAACTCCTACTTATGTAGGTGAATTACCAATGCAATTAGCAGCATTAAATCAAACCAATGTAAATGTTCAAAAACTTACAGTACAAGCAGCATTAACTAAGAAAAAAGAATATATTTACTATGCTGCGTTATTAGATCCACATACATCATCTGAATTAACTATTGATGAAATTAAAGCTTTAGTCGATGAGATGTTAGAGGCTCACAAAGAATGGTTACCAGAATATAAATAAAGCTATAAAAGATTAAGTGATATAAAAATTTATGCTATCGCTTAATCTTTTTTTGTGGAATAAAATGTAGTTAGCCATAATTTAAAATTTAATTTATAATATGCTAGGATTATAAATTAACGTAAGATAAGAGTTTGGAGGCAAACTATGGATAAAGTAAATACAGTTATATTTGATATGGATGGAGTGATTTTTGATACTGAAAGAATTTACTTAGAAGCTTGGACAGATGTTTTTGACAAGTATGGATATAAGATGACTAAGGAAGTTTATACTTCAGTTATGGGAGTAGGACGTAAAAATGTTATAAAAACATTTAAACATATTTATGGTAATGATTTACCTATAGATAAAATGTATAAAGAGAAAGATCAAATTCTTTTTAATAGAATAGAAGAGGGAACAGTTCCTACAAAAGAAGGAGTACATGAGATTTTAAGTTTTTTAAGAGAAAATGATTATAAGGTAGCCTTGGCAACATCTGCAAAAAGACAAAGAGTGGACAAACATTTAAAAGATGCAAACCTTGAAGGTGTTTTTGATGTAACAGTATGTGGAGATGAGGTAGAAAAAGCCAAACCTAATCCAGATATATTTTTAAAAGCAGCAAATAAGCTAGAGGTCGATAGAGAAAGGTGTATAGTAGTTGAAGATTCCTTAGCTGGAGTTAAAGCTGGCCATAATGCAGGCATGATAGTGGTAAATATTCCAGATTTAAAAGATTATGATGATGAACTAGAGAGATTTTCGCATAAAGTTTTCAAAAATTTAATAGACTTTAAGGAATACCTAGATTTAGAATTTAACTATTAAATATCTATGAATTATATTTATAAAATAAAAATAGACTTTAATTTATGCTATAATACATTTTAAAAACAAGCAACATTATAGCTTTAATAGGCTTATTTAAATGGATTTATAAAATTATGGGGGAGGGGAATAAATGAATAATAAGACTGAATACAAAAAAATTACTTTTAAAGAAGTATACTCGATACCCAATATATTATGTTACATAAGAATATTATTAATACCAGTTTTTATTTATGTTTATGTTAATGCAAAAGATGCTGTAGATTATTATATGGCAGCTGCTATTATATTTTTATCTGGACTTACTGACTTTTGTGATGGATTTATAGCAAGAAAGTTTAATCAAGTAACTGAATTAGGAAAACTAATAGATCCTGTTGCTGATAAGCTAACGCAAGCAGCAATTATAATTGCATTAATGTTTAAAATTAAATGGATGTTCTTTTTAGTTGTTTTATTTGTTATAAAAGAATTGTCTATGTTAATTAATGGAATTATTTTATTGAGGAAAGGGAAAAAATTAGATGGTGCAATGTGGTTCGGAAAAGTATCTACAGCAGTATTTTATTTTTCAACATTTATAATGATTTTATTTCCGATGTTAAATAGTATGGTAGAAAATATATTGATGATTATTTCAGCATTTTTCATGGCATTATCATTTTTTATGTATAATATAGAGTATTTTAAAATGTATAAGAATTAAGAAAAGTCCTTTGATATAAAATTAGACTTTGTGAAACTATGACTTTTATGTGTGATTTTAAGAATTAACACATATAAATTGAAGGTTTTGCAAGGTCTTTTATTTATAAGTATATGCTTTATGTCAAATTTTAATATAAGTAGTGTACAATATTTATATTAAAGTTTTTAGTAATTTATTAAAAAACGACATATTAATATTAAGTGAAAGTAAATAGTAAGAGAGGTATAGGTATGAATATTTTAAAAGCTATAGTGAATAAAGTTAATGATGAATATGTATTTAAAATAAGTAATTTTAATGATGAATATGAAATCTATTATAGCATTAATAATAATATGGAAGGAAAGAGTTTACTAGTTAAAGGTTATGATGAAGAAATAAAGGTGAAATCTCCAACGGATAATACAAGAGTGTTTTTTGAAGTAATTAATGCTGGTAGGAGTACAGGAGCTTTTTCAACTAGGCTAGTAGATGTATCTAGCATAGAAAATTTTAGAGATTTAGGTGGATACGTAACAGAAGATGGTAGAAGGGTTAGATGGGGTTGTTTCTATAGGTGTGCTAATATGGGGAAAGTAAACGAGAGGGATAAAAATTATTTGGAGAATATGGGTCTAGCTACGATATCTGACTTAAGATCTGAGATGGAAGTTGCAACAGAGGCAGATGTTGAATTAAAAAATTGCAAGTATATAAATGAATCTGGTATTAAAGATATGGAGAATTCTATTGGTAGTAAAGATAATTTTGATATGCTATCTGTGCTTAAAGAAATGTTAAGAAATATAGAAAAAATGAATGATATAGAATCATTTTTAGTTAGTGGCTATAGAACAATGGTAGAGAAGAATGAAGCTTTTAAAATTTTTTTTGATAATATTAAGCAAGAAGAAAGATTGCCTTTAGTTTTCCATTGTACTGCTGGAAAGGATAGGACTGGAGTTGCAGGGGCATTACTACTGTTAGCGTTAGGAGTAAGTGAAAAAAAGTTGTAGAGGATTATACATTATCAAATGTTTATAGAAAAGAATCTAATGAACTACAATTTGCGAAAATAAGAAGTTTTATAAAAGATGAAAATGTATTAGAAGCAATAAAGTGGATGTTTGAGGTTAAAGAAGACTACATAATGGTTACTTTAAATGAAATAAAGAAAAAATATAGTTCATATGAAGAGTACATTATTAATGAATTAGGCGTTACAAGAAATGAATTAAATAAATTAAAAGAGAAATATCTATTTTAATAGAGTATTGAAAGTAGTGATTTAACAAAAAAAAGATGGTATTTTTTAATTTAAATGTAAATATATTATTATAAAATGAATGTTTCTCAAATAATCCATAATAATTATTTGAGAAAAACAAATATGTGAGGAAAATATATCTTTATTTACTAGGTTATATATGATAAAATACCAAAGTATTCATTTACTGGAGGGGATTTAGTATGAAACATATTAAGACTATTAACAAAACAAACATCAAGAACAGCTTATGCAAACCAGGATGTAAGGAATGTGCAAACTCTTGCCAATCTGCTTGTAAAACATCTTGTACAGTAGCTAACTTAGAATGTGAAAACTAATGAATGAGAGCTGTTGACAATATTCAACAGCTCTTACTATATCATTGATGAAAGTTATAGCACTTAGGCAATTATTAATATAAGTGTTTTGATATAGATTGGAAATATATATGCGTAGGAGGAGATTGACGTGAGTTTAATTCACAAGTTTAAACAAGGTGAAAATTATTTTGTTTTAGATGTTAACACAGGAGCAGTTCATATAGTAGACGAGCTAGTATATGACTTAGTAGATGATAATAGTTTAAGATCAAAGGAAGAGCTTATTGCCGAATTTGGAGATAAGTACGGTGCTGATGTTGTATCAGAAGCATATGATGAAATAAAGGAGTTAGTAGATGAAGAAATACTATACTCAAAAGATCAATATGAAGAAATAGCTCATTCTTCAATGGATGATAGAGACTATATAAAGGCTGTATGTTTAAATATAATACATGGATGTAATTTAAGATGTAAATATTGTTTTGCTGATGAAGGTGAGTATAATGGACATAAAGGTGTAATGTCTGTTGAAACAGCTAAGAAGGCTATAGATTATGTTGTTAAGAGAAGTGGTCCAAGAAAAAATATTGAAATTGATTTATTTGGTGGAGAGCCAACAATGATCATGGACAAGGTTAAAGAAATAATAGCCTATGCTAGAGAAAATGAAAAGGCTTGGAAAAAGAACATTAGATTTACTATGACTACTAATGCTACTCTTTTAACTGATGAAATGATGGACTTCATGGATAAAGAAATGGGTAATATAATCCTTTCATTAGACGGTAGAAAAGAAGTAAATGATAATGTAAGAATTAAAGTTGACGGTTCAGGTTCTTATGATGATATACTTCCAAACATAAAGAAGATGATAGAAAAAAGAGACAAGTCTAAGCATTACTATGTAAGAGGAACATTTACAGGAGCTAACACAGATTTCTTTGAAGATGTTAAAGCTATGGTAAATGAAGGATTTAGAGAGATATCAATAGAGCCTGTTGTTTTAGAAGCAGGTCATATGTTAGAGCTTAAGGAAGAACACTTACCAGAAATCTTTGAAAACTACGATAAGTTATACGAAGAAATGGCAAGAAGAAAGAAAGAAGGAGATGAGTTCAACTTCTATCATTTCAATATAGATTTAAATGGTGGACCATGTGTTTATAAGAGAATTTCAGGTTGTGGTGCAGGATTTGAATATGTTGCAATAACTCCACAAGGTGAAGTTTACCCATGTCACCAATTCGTTGGAAAAGAAGAATTTAAGTTAGGAAGTATTTATGATGATAGTTATGATGCTGAATTAGGTAAGACGTTTAAAAAGGCTCATATCTATAATAAACCAAAATGTAAGAACTGTTGGGCTAGATTCTACTGTTCAGGTGGATGTCAGTCAAACAACTTTGCATTTAATGGAGATATGAATATTCCTTATGAAATCGGATGTAAGATGCAAAAGAAGAGAATTGAGTGTGCAATAGCACTTAAGGCTGAATAAATTATATTTAAGGACAAGTAGTAATGCTTGTCCTTTTGTGTTTGAATATATATGATAACTTAAGAAGTTGGTAGTAATAAATAATTTCAAAATGGAAATACGTATAGTTATAAGGCTTAAAATTGTTATATGGAGGAATATATGAGTAGAAAAATAGTATTAAATTTAGCAATTAGTTTAGATGGCTATATAGCATCAGAGGATGGTAGCTTTGAGTGGATAGTCGGTGATGGGAGTGATAAATTAGATACAAAAAATAAATATGATTTTAGCAAATTTTTAGAGGGCATAGATATAGTAGTAATGGGAAAGAATTGTTATAATCAAAACTTTCACTTAGATTATAAAGAAAAAACTGTATATGTTGCAACATCAGAATTATTAGATGATTATGACAATGTACGCTTTGTTAATAAGGATATAGTCAAGGTAATATTAAAAGAGAAGAAGAGAGAAGGAAAGGATATATTTCTATTTGGTGGTGGTAAGCTTGTAGATAGCTTCATTAAAGCTGATATTATAGATGAATATATTATTGGTATAATACCAACGATATTAGGGAAAGGAAGACCATTATTTTTAGGAAATAATCCTAAGATTGACTTGAAGTTAGATGAATATGTCGTTGATAATGGGATTGTAATTTGTAGATACTCAAAAAGATAATTAATTTATAATGGAGGGATAAAAATGAATGATTATATTTTAGAGAATGGATTGAAATTAATATATAAAAAAAGTAATAGTGAATTAAGTTCTATTGCTATTTCATTAGATGCAGGGGCAGCCCGTGATGGAGGAAATTTAGGGGTTGCACATATCACTGAGCATATGGTGTATAAGCAGACTGAAACAAGGAGTGAAAAAGAAATCAATAAAGTGTTAAGTGATACTTTTGGATTTCAAAATGCAATGACTAATTATCCCTATGTAGTTTTTTATGGAACTTTGTTAAATGAGGATCTAAGTAAAGGATTGGAGATTTTTTCGGATATTTTATTAAATCCTGTATTTACTGAAGAGGGATTCAAAGAAGAAATGGAAGTAATAAAGCAGGAACTTAAAGAATGGGATGAAGAGTTAGAGCAATATACTGAAGATAAACTTTATTTAAATTGTATGGATGGCAGAAGGATTCAGTATCCAATCATAGGAACAGAAGAATCGTTAGAAAAATTAACTATTGATGATGCAATAGATTTCTTTAATGATTATTATTGTGCTAATAATGCTACTATTACAGTAATATCAAGTCTTGAATTTGATGAAGTAATAGAGAAGGTTGAGGAATACTTTATAGACTGGAGAAGTGAAAACTTACCAGAAGATGAGATAATATATAGTATACCAAATAAAGGGCTCTTTATAGACAAAAAACCTGATATAAATAGTGCTAGGGTTCAAATTATATTCCCTATTAATGAATTGAATCAATGGGAAATAAAAGCATTAAAAGTATTTAATCAGTATTTTGGAGAAGGAGTGAACTCTGTACTTTTTGATAATTTAAGAACAAATAATGGATTAGTATATGATGTATTAACAAGAGTTGCAAATGAAGAATATATAAAGGTTTATAAAATTACATATGCTACATCAGTGGAAAATGTTGAAAAGTCAATTCAAATAGTTGAAAATTTAATTTCAGATGTGGATAATTTCAAAAAAGATTTAGATACTAAAAAAATATCTAAGATGATAAAAGGTTTTAAGCTGAAGAGATTATTTGGTGAGGAGCAGAGTGTACGCCTTGCAAAGGAACTAGCTACCTATGATACTATGTTTGGTGATTATAATATATATGTAGATGAAAGCAGGGATTTAGAAAAACTTACACCGGAATATATTATAAATACAGCTGCTAAGGTATTAAAAAATAAGAGTATCCAAGTTGTTAGAAATTAATATGTTAAAAAGTTATACTAATTAGGTTAAATAGTATAAAGATATGTAATATAATAAGATAGTCATAGGAGTTTTATCCTATGACTATAATTTTTTGTTTAATTACAAATTATTAAAAAAAGATGATTTGCGAGGTTGATATGAATAATAGATTACCATTGTTAGAAGAGGTGTTAAAATACCATAAAGAAAAGAATTTGATTTTATCAATGCCAGGGAATAAAAGTGGAATAGGATTTTTAAAAGACGATATAGGAAAAGAGTTTGTAAGTACTATGGGATACTTAGATATAACAGAAGTAGGGAATTTAGATAATTTTCATCATCCTGAAGGAGTTATTAAAGAAGCACAAGAACTTTTAGCTAATTTATATAAAGCTGATAAAGCTTATTTCTTAGTTAACGGAAGTAGTTCGGGAAATATGGCAAGTATATTCTCGGCTTTCAATGAAGGTGATGAGGTTCTTGTAGAGAGGAATTGTCATAAGTCTATATATAATGGTCTTATTTTAAGAAAGTTAAAGCCTGTCTATATAGAGGCTAATATTGATTTAGATAACGGGATTCTTTTACCTTGTAGCGAAAAAAATATTGAAGATGCATTAATAAAAGCTAAAGATCCTAGGGGGATTATCTTAACTTCACCTAATTATTACGGTATATCATGTGATTTAGAAAAAATATTAAGAAAGTTAAAAGCTAATGGAGTAAAGATATTGATAGATGCAGCTCATGGAGCTCATTATGGAATAAATAAAAAGTTGCCAGAAAGTATGGTAAGATTAGCTCATTATGTTGTTTTAAGTGCTCATAAAACTCTACCAGCTCTTACACAAGGAGCGTATTTGCTTGTAAATGATATTTATAGTAACGTAGAATTTTTTATAAGTGCATTTAATACCACATCCCCATCATACTTAATTATGTCATCTTTAGATTATGCGCGATATTATTTAGAAAATTACGGTGATTCAGATTATGATTCATTAATAGATTTAGCTGAGGTATATAAAAATCAAATTAACTCTTTAGATAAAGTTATAATTTTAAGCCAAGATGATATTGAAGGAAATTATAAATTAGATAAGAGTAGATACATAATGACATTACCAGTAGGATATAGTGGAAATAAGCTTTTAGAGTATTTATTAGAAAATAAGATTCAGAGTGAAATGAGCTTCTCAAGAGGAGTAGTGTTAATTTTATCGCCATTTAACACGAGAGAAGACTTTGAAAAGATATATCAAGCTATAATGTTTTTAGATATAGAAACACTTAAAGATGAAGAAAAAAATATAGGATATGTTAATTTAGAGAAGATTAAAAGGTTAGAGCCTTTTGAAGTACATAATGCTAGATTTGAAGAAGTTGAAATAAATCATGCTGCTGGAAGGATATCAAAAGATTTTATAGTTCCATATCCGCCAGGAATTCCGTTAGTTTTACCAGGGGAAGAAATAACTGAAGATGTAGTAAAGGCTATAAGATGGTATCAAGGAAAGTGTATTTCTATATTAGGAATTTATTACAATAGAATTAAGGTTATAAAAAATATATAAACAAGTATAGTTGGTGGAAATTAGTAATTATGGTATAATATTGTGATAAAGTGACGTATATGGGGGTTTTTATGAGAAAAGTACATAAGAAAGTTATTATTTTGATGTTTATAATGGTTGTATCATTATTTGGTTGCTCAAAAACAAATAAGTATTTAGAAGTCTTTGAAGTATATAAGGATAAATGGATACAAGGAAATTTTACAGAGATGTATCAGCTGTTAACTACAGATTCTAAAAGCTATATTGATGAAGCTACATTTGTAGATAGATATACTAATATATATTCAGCAATTGAGATGACTAATATACAAATAGAAATTAATGGTGAATTAATAGAAAATGATGAATATACAACTATTCCATTCACTTTAAAATCAACAACTGTTGCTGGAGATATAGCTTTAGATAATTATAAAGTAGATGTATATAAAGAGGACAAGGAATACAAAATCAAATGGGACGAATCATTAATATTTCCTAAAATGATTTCTGGAGATAAGCTAATGGTAGAAAACTATCCTTCTAAAAGAGGAAGTATACTAGATAGGAATGGCGTTGTATTAGCTGAAAATGGAACTATTAGTGTAGTAGGAATACATCCATCTATATTTGATTTAGAAAATAGAGATGAAAAAATAAAAGAAATTGCAACTGTTTTAGATATAAATTTAGATACTATAATCGAGAAATTAAGTAGAAATACTAATCCAGAGCATTTTGTTCCAATAGTAGATATACTTTCAAATGATGAAAAATTAGCTTCACTTTCTAATAGAGAAAGCGAAGGAATAGTTATTAATACTAAAGAATCAAGAGTATACCATGGTGGAAAGGCTACAGGTAGATTAATCGGATATATTGGAAATATCACATCAGAAGAGTTAACTGCTAATGCTGATAAAGGTTACAACGAATTAAGCTTAATAGGAAAAGCAGGGATAGAACAAGTATATGAAGATAAATTAAGAGGATATGATGGAAGTGAAATTTATATAGATAGAAATGGTGAGTATATAACTATTGCTAAAAAGGAGCCTATTAATGGAAGTGATATTAAACTATCTATAGATTTAGGTCTACAAAATAAAGCTTATGATGAGTTAAATGGAGAAAAAGGAGCTGTTACAGCTGTTGACCCGAAGACAGGAGAAGTTCTTGCATTAGTAAGTGCACCTTCTTATGATTCCAATACATTTGTAACATATATAACTAAATCTCAAACTCAAGAGTGGAAAAATACTAATAATGCAGATCAGATAAACAGATTTAGCAATGTGTATTCTCCAGGATCTACTATGAAGCTTATAACAGCAGCAATAGGATTAAATAATGGAGAATTAAATGCTGATGAAGTGTTTAATATAAATGGTGAAGCTTGGCAAAATGATGAAAGCTGGGGAAGTTATAAGGTTACTAGAGTACCACCGTACAATGAAAGCGTAACTCTTAGGGAAGCTGCAAAATTCTCTGATAATATTTATTTTGCACAAGTTGCTTTAAAGTTAGGTAAAGAAAAGTTAATAGAAGGAATAAAAGGTTTTGGTATTGGGGAAGAGATGAAATTTGATTATCCGTTAGCTGAGTCAAGCATAAGCAATAGCGGAGATATCGATAATGATATACTATTAGCTGATACTGGATATGGACAAGGTGAATTAATGGTTACACCTTTGAATATGGCATTAGTATATAGCGCTTTAGCTAATGAAGGTAATATAATGGAGCCTAGATTAGTAATAGATGATGGGACAGAAGCTACTATATGGAAAGAAAATGCTATAAAAAAAGAAAATGTTTCAATTTTAGTAGATGATTTTTCAGCTCTTATAAATGATGAAGATGGAACTGCAATTGGATCTAGAATACCAGGAGTGAATATTGCAGGGAAAACTGGTACTGCAGAAATAAAATCTTCACAAGATGACACTGAAGGTACAGAAAATGGATGGTTTATTGGAGTGGATACTACTACATCAAAAATATCAGTGGCTATGATTATTGAAGATGTTAAAGGGAGAGGTGGCAGTCAGATACCTGTTCCTAAGGTGAAAAATATAATAGAAGAGTATATAAATAGATAAATTAAATAGATGTTGACAAATAAATGCTAAATGCTATAATAAAGATGAAAACAGGATGGTAATTGTTAATTCAAGCTAGACCTATTTGCAAGTATTAAAAGGTATTATTATATCTTTTTATAGTTGCAAATAGGTCTTTTTATTTGGAGAAAGGAGAATAAGAGGGATGGTTATTGATCGTATTTTAAACAATAATGTTGTTATTATTAAGGATAATAATGGTAAAGAGGTTGTTGTTTGTGGAAAAGGAATTGCTTTTAAGAAAAAAAATGGTGATGAAATTGATGAAAATGCGATTAATAAGGTTTTCGTACTTCAAGATCAAGTTCAAAGCAAACGTTTCCAAGAACTGGTATCTAAGATACCTTTAGAACATTTACAGGTGGCTGATGAAATCATTAACATGATTAAAGTTGAGCTAGGTAAAAAACTAAATGATACAATTTATATTTCTTTAAGTGATCATATTTATACTTCTATTCAAAGATTTTTAGATGGGATTATGGTAAAAAGTTCAATGCTTTGGGATATTAAGCGATTCTATGAAGTAGAATATAGCTTAGGTTTTAAAGCTTTAGAAATTATAAATAAACGTTTTAAGGTAGAATTACCAGAAGATGAAGCAGCATTTATTGCTTTACATATAGTAAATGCAGAGATGGATGAAAGTAATATAAAACAGGTTTTGGAGATAACAAAGATTATGCAAGAGATATCTAACATAGTTAAATATTATTTCTCTATAGAGTTTGATACCGATTCTGTATATTATTATCGTTTTATTACACATTTAAAATTCTTTGCACAGAGATTGATTATGCAAAATACTTATCATGATACACCGGATGATGACCTTTTGGATGTAGTAAAATTGAAATATCAAACATCCTATAAATGTGTAGAAAAAATAGCTGAGTTTATATTGCGAAAATATGAATATCAACTTTCTAATGAAGAAAAGTTATATTTAACAATTCATGTTGAACGCATTATATATAAAAATAAAAATAATAATTCAGATGTGCACTAAAATTAATTATTTGAGGGGGGAGTATGCTAAAAAGTATCAATATATTAAATATGAATCAGGATGGTAACATTAAGTTGGCTAAACCTATGGACAAACTTGTTAAAAATGGAGGAAGAAAAAATGGGAAAATATACACAACTATCTTCTGACATTATTAAAAATGTTGGCGGAAAAGAAAATGTAGTTAGCTTAAGACACTGTGTTACGCGTTTAAGATTCAGATTGGTAGATGAGTCAATTGCAAATGATGATGTGTTAAAGAATATGGAAGGTGTTGTTACAGTAGTAAAAAGCCTTGGAGAATATATGGTTGTTATTGGAGAACACGTTGGAGAGGTTTACGATGAAGTTTGTAAACAATTAGGTCTAGAATCTCTAGGAGCTGAAAATAAAAAGCCAGAGAAGAAAAAAAGTCCTATTGATAGAGCATTAGGTGTTATTATGGGGGGAATGGGACCTACACTCCATTTACTGTGTGCTTGTGGGATTATAAAAGGTTTATTAGTGTTATTAACATTTATGGGATTGGATCCAAGCTCAGGTATTTATATGTTGCTTAATGCAGCAGGAGATTGTTTCTTCTATTTTTTACCGTTAATATTAGGATTTAACTTAGCGAAGAAGTTTGGAATTGATCCTTTCTTTGGAACAATTTTAGCAGGAGCTATGTGTTATCCAACAATACAAAACACTGATATTAATATTATGGGATATGTAACTAATACATCATATGTATCAACATTTTTACCAATTTTATTTGGATTGATATTAGCAGCTCCTATATATAAGTGGTTTAATAAAGTGTTACCTAGTGTAGTTAAAGGATTCATGACACCATTATTAACTTTAGTCATTATATTCCCAATTACATTTATACTTATTGGGCCATTAGCAAATTTAATAGGTACCGGATTAAATACTGTACTTACAGCAGTTTGTAGTTTCTCACCATTGCTTGCAGGCATTATTTTAGGTGGTTTATGGCAAGTCTTTGTACTATTTGGAATTCATGGTGTACTAACAGTAATTGCATTTATGGATTTAGTAGCTGGAAATCCTAGCCAGGTTTTAGCGTTCTCATATGGTGCTTCATTTGCAACTTGTGGTGCTGTATTAGCAGTTTTAATAAAAACAAAAGATCAAAAATTAAAATCAATAGCTTTACCAGCGTTTATATCTTCTATATTTGGAGTCACAGAGCCGGCAACATATGGTGTAACTTTACCTCGTAAAAAGATATTTGCTGTTTGTTGTATAGGTGGAGTTACTTCTGGTATTGTAGTTGCTTTAAGTGGGCTATTAATGCATACATATGCAGGTATGGGTGTTATTGGATTATTAGGATTTATAGATCCTGTAAAGCCTAATATAATAGCAATTATTCTAATGGCGATTGTTCCATTTGTTGTTTCTTTATCATTAGGATTAGTAATTTATAAAGATTCAGATTATGAATATCTAAATGAAGATGAGAAAAAAGATGAGAAAAAGGTAGAGAAAAGAGAAGTTACAGGTCAATTAAATCAAGAAACTATTTTAATGCCTGTTGATGGTATAATTCAATCTTTAACATCTTCACGTGATGATGCTTTTGCAAGTGAAGCGTTAGGAAAGGGGTGTTTACTAATTCCTGCTAATGGAAAAGTGTATTCACCTTGTGATGGGGTTGTAAGAACATTATTCCCTACAAAACATGCAATCGGAATTGTTACTGATAATGGATGTGAAATATTAATTCATATTGGTGTTAACACTGTAGCTTTAGAAGGTAAATATTTTGAAACACATATTGCTCAAGGTGACAAAGTAGAAGCAGGACAATTATTAGTAGAGTTTGATAAAGAAAAAATTGAAGCTGAAGGTTATAGCTGTGAAATACCAGTAATTATTACAAATACAACTGATTATTTAGATGTTGTTGAATTAGATCATGGTCAGCACAATCATGGAGATAAGATGCTGAAGGTTGTTAGATAAGAGGAGGTAAAAAAATGAGTTTTCCAAAGAATTTTTATTGGGGTGGAGCAACTGCGGCTAATCAATGTGAAGGTGGATTTGGATTAGATGGGAAAGGAGCTATATCATCTGATTTCACTTTAGCTGGAAGTGCTAAGTCACCTCGTTATATAACATATATTGATAAAGATGGCAATGTAGGAAAGGTTTCAGGATTTGCACCATTTCCTAAAGATGCTAAGCGTACAGTATTAGAAGATCATTATTATCCAAATCAAAAGGCAATTGATTTCTATCATAGATATAAGGAAGATATTGCGTTATTTGCTGAAATGGGATTTAAGATGTATCGTATGTCTATATCTTGGAGTAGAATATTTCCAAAAGGTATAGAAGAAGAACCGAATGAAAAGGGATTACAATTTTATGAAGATGTTTTTAAAGAATGTAGAAAATATAATATTGAACCTTTAGTAACGTTATGTCATTATGATACGCCTCTTTATTTAGAAGAAGAGTGTGGAGGATGGACTAATCATGATTTAATTGATTATTTCCAACGTTATGTAGAAACTGTATTTAAGCGTTATAATGGTTTAGTTAAATACTGGTTAACATTTAATGAGATTAATAGTCTACTTATGCATTTTGATTTCTTTAAAGGAATGACAGAGGAAGATAAGAGAAATATTTACTTAAAATTACATCATCAAATGGTAGCAAGTGCAAGGGCGGTAAAAATAGCTCATAGCATTAATTCAGAGTATGAAGTAGGATGTATGCTAGCATGTCCTTGTAATTATCCATTAACTTGCGATCCAAAAGATATTTTGGCTTGTCAGAAGAAATTACAAGATACTTTCTTCTATAGTGGAGATGTGATGGTACGTGGATCTTATCCATCTTACGCAGTAAGCGCAAGAAAGCGTAGTGGGGTTGAATTAGAATTTAATGAAAAAGATTTAGAAGAATTAAAAGAAGGTATTGTAGACTTTATTAGTTTTTCATATTATTCATCAAGTTGCGTAACTACACATAAGAATGTAGAGATGGATGGCGCTGGTAACTTAGTACTAGGAGCTAAAAATCAATATTTAACATATAGTGACTGGGGTTGGTCTTTAGATCCAGACGGCTTAAGATATATACTAAATGTTTTAAATGATCGTTATCAATTACCATTAATGATTGTAGAAAATGGATTAGGAGCTATCGATCATGTAGAAGAAGACGGTTCAATTCATGACCAATATCGTATTGAATATTTAAGACAACATATTAAAGCTATGGAAGAAGCTATTGATGATGGAGTTGATTTAAGGGCATATACAGCTTGGGGATGCATTGATTTAATTAGTGCATCAACTGGTGAGATGCGTAAGCGTTATGGATTTATATATGTTGATTTAGATGATGAAGGTAATGGAACTTATAATCGTTACAGAAAAGATTCTTTCTATTGGTATAAAAAAGTTATTGCCTCTAATGGTAAAGACTTAGATTAGATTTAAAATAAAGAAGAGTACATATGTAATATGTACTCTTCTTTATTTTAATTTTATAAGTTGAATTTGCTATTTATAATTTTTGCTACTTCTTCAGGTGATAAAGATGTATTATCAATTCTTAAATAATTAGCTTCTTTTATTTCGCCAGGAAGAGAATTAAGTCTATACTTTTTAGCAGAAGATATTAATTCTTTTTCAGACCATTCTAAGTTCCTCTTAGTAGGCTTACATTCTAGACGATGAGGACTTTTGTTACGATCTAATCTTTCAGAAAACTCTGCTTCTAATTCTACAAAGTAAATTTCACTATTATGCTTTTTAAAAATATCGCATACATTAGAAATATAATCCCAATCACTTTGTTCATTAAAGGCCCAGACAAAAGTAAATATTAAACCTGGCAAATCGCTTTTAGCTACTTCCTCAAATATTTCTTTCCTAAAAAGTTTAACTAATCTTTGGCCAGATTCAGAACCATATCCAAAGAAGTTTGAAACTAAATCAATAGTCATATGATTGTGAAAAAGTTTTAATCCAGTCTGTTCTGATAATTCTTCTCCAACAGTCATTTTACCTACTGCTTGAGGACCAAATATTATTACTAATTTCATATTCTCAACACCCCTTTTCACTTGCGTACTTAGTACGCACTTTTATTCAACTTATTACATATATTTCTCTAAAGTTTCAGCTCTTTCATAAGATTTCTTAATTATTTCCTTAGGATATCCTATATGGTCTAATAATTTAATTGCATTACGTGTCTTAGAAACACCTTTCTTTAGTTTATAGTCAAAGCTTAACCCTTCTTTATTAACTCTTTCGCTAAAGTAGAAGAATTCATAATTATCTTTAAGTATATCTGTTAATTCTCTGTCGTGAGTAGCTACTATTGAGATACTCTTCTTTTTATTAATATAAGTTAATATTTCAGCAGAAGAAGATATTCTTTCAATAGGGTTAGTTCCTCTAAATATTTCATCTATAGGACAGAATACAGGTAATTCTTTATGTAATGCTTTTATAATTCTAAGAAGGGCTTCTGCTTCAGCCATATAATAACTTTTACCTAAAGTAACATCATCGCTTGGACTTATAGAAGAAACTATGTTAAAGAAACAAGCTTCATATTTTTTAGTTAACGTAATATTGAATGTTTGAGCTAGTATCATATTAAGACCAATCATCCTTAAGAATGTTGATTTACCAGACATATTAGTACCTGTAAGAACTATACCTTTTTTAGTGAAAGTAATAGAGTTAGGCACTGCATCTTTAATAAGTGGATGTACACCATCTACAATGTTTATGTTTATTTCATCAGTAAATTTAGGTTTTGTATATTTACCATTCATTTCTTCTTTATATGATGCTACTGCAATATAGCTTTCAAGCTCACCTAATAATTCATATAAATCTAAAATGTAATCTTCTTTATCCTTTAGTATAGATGCAATTTTATAGTATGCACTTTCTTCTAATAAGAATGGCATAGCTAAGATTTCGAAAGCACCACCACCAGCATTTGCAAATTGAATAGATTTAGTTGCATTATCTATAGCTTTCATATCTTTAAGAAGTTCACTTATTTTATCAGTATATTCTTTAATTTCAGGGTAATCTATTTTTCTTATTTCTTTGGCTGCAATAATTATGTTTCTTAAGTAAAGTAACCCTTGAGATTTTACATTCTTTCTTTCTTTATCATTTATAAACATATTGATAAATATTGTGAATGCTGTAACTAAAAGCATATATGGGTTTTGGAATATTATAGCTAATAATGCACTAGATATAGTTAAAAATTTACCTAAGAATGTATAGATATAATATTTACTCTTATTTTCTACTAATTCCTCAGTTAACATTTCTAATAAAGCATTTTTTTTATCATACCCAAGGTTGTAATAAACCATTTGCAATTTAGTTCTTAAATCAGTGTTAGTTCTTAAAGTTTCAGTAAATTCATATCTTTTATTAAGCTCATTTTTGTCGTGAAGAGGATTTCTAAGCATTTTATATAATGCAGCTTCCCCAACACTACTATAAGTTCTATCTAGTTTTATGAAAATTTCATCCATGTTGAAATCATCCCAAGTTTGATCGTCTATTGTATAATCATCTTCTTCATATATATCAAATAGAGTTCTAATCTTGTTAATATATCTCTTTTTCTTTCTTTCTTCACCAAAATCTACTTTCATACAATCGTATAAGCCTAATAATTTGTCCATTAATTTCATATTTTGTCCTCCGCAAAAACTATCAATATTTTAGATTATAATTCTTTTTATAAACTGCTATTCCTAATAAAACTAATATTATAATTGGAATAATTATAAGTATAACATCATTTAGATTAATAAAATACATATAAGGATCAATATTAAATACTTTATCTAATATAAGTTGAGATATAAGGGTTACTAAAAATACTCCACATAATAAATTTAAACCAACGCTTTGATTTATATTATATTTAAATTTGCTACTTAATTTACTTTTTCCTGAAATAGGTACAAGAACTGATTCTCTAGTAATTAGTTTAGAAATAAAGGTTAAATTAATAGCGATTATATTACTTAATAGTAATTGGCTTAGAGATATGCTAAGAGTATTATTTATTCCCAATTTGTTATTTAAAAGATGTGCAAATACAGTTAATCCTAGCCAGAAAATATATCTTTGTAAGTAATCTAAAAAGATATATAATTTACTTTTGCTATTTATATTTCCATCCGAAATCATCATGATATATCATTTGTTTTGTCATGCCACCGTCTATAGTTATATTTTCTCCAGTAATAAATCCAGCTTGATCACTACATAAAAATAAAACCATACTAGCAATATCAAGAGGATTACCAATACGTCCTGCAGGATGTTGCGAAGTATCACCAAGAGAGTATTGAGGTTCGTAGTTTTCAGAGTGTTGGTATGCGCCTGTATCAATCCAACCAGGACTTATAGAATTTACTCTAACTTTTCCAGCTAAACTTATACTAAGCCCATGAGTTAATGCACTTATACCACCTTTTGCAGCAGTATAGCTTTCAGTATCGGCTTGAGACATATAAGCTCTTGTAGAAGAAATATTAATTATAGAAGCTTTAGGATTAAAGTAATTTAAAAATAATTTACTTAGCATGTAAGGTGCAGTTACTCCTAATTTTAAAACATAGTTAAAATCATCAAAGGAACAATCGGATAAAATACCTTTTCTACTTATACAAGCATTATTTATTAAGTAATCTATATTGTTAAATTTTTCTATAGTTTTCTTAGCAAAATCATTAAGAATAGCTTCTTCTGTTATATCTCCATAATAGAAGAAGAGATTTTCGTCACCAAATTTTTTTATAAGCTTATCTCCAGAATTTTTATCGGTATCAATAACAGCAACTTTTGCTCCAACCTTTATGAATTCTTCAACGATACATCTACCTATTCCATTAGCGCCGCCAGTTATTACACATACTTTATTTTTAAAGTTCATAGTTATACCTCCCAATTAATTATATAAATTATTATATATCAAAGACAAAGAAGGGAACAGTAGAGTTATGGACAAACGTAACATTGTGTAATAATATGGTAATGGATAGAGGGTGCGGATGGATAATTATGAAGATAATAAGGAATCATCATTAGATAATATTGAGGATTGTAATTTAGCTCAAACTTATGTAGATAGATTTGAAAGAATAATTAATAATAAATAGTTTTCTGGAGGAATAGATGAATAAAGTTTTTATAGTAGAGGACGAAGATAAAATAAGAGAAGAATTGATTACTCTGTTAAATAGATATGGATATGAAACGGAGTTTTCTAAGGATTTTAAAAATATTGTTGAAGATATTTTAAAAGCTGATCCTAGTTTAGTGCTTTTAGACATAAATCTTCCTTATTATGATGGATATTATATTTGTAGAGAAATAAGAAAACAATCTAATATTCCTATTATGGTTGTGACAAGTAGGGATAGTGAGATAGATGAGCTTATGAGTATGAACTTAGGGGCAGATGATTTTGTCACAAAACCTTATAATACTCAAATACTTTTAGCAAGGATATCATCACTTTTAAGACGTAGTTATAGTAAAAGCGAAAGTGAAGTTTATCAGTTTAAAAGTTTAAAATATAACTTATCCACAAGTGAAGCTGAATATGAAGGAAGTACAATTGAGTTAACTAAAAACGAAAGTAAGATATTGTATACTCTTATTAAAAATAAAGAAAAAATAGTTTCAAGAGATGATATAATGAAAAGCCTTTGGCAGTCGAATGAGTTTGTAGATGATAATACTCTTACTGTAAATATAAATAGATTAAGAAAGAAGTTAGAAGAAATAGGAGCTGAAGGATATTTACAAACTAAGAGAGGTCAAGGATATATATTGCTATGAATATAATAGATTTTTTTAAAGAGAGAATTGCCTTTATAGTCATAAATATAGTAATACTTATTTTTACATCAGTACTTTTAGTAGCTTTAAAAGTAGACAGTTATGCTATAGTATTTATTTTTATAATTAACTTAGTTGGTATATTAATCTTTCACTTTTATGAATTTTTTAAGAAAAAGAAATACTATGGTGAGATAGAAAAAGATTTATACTCATTAGATAAGAAGTATTTAGTTTCTGAAATAGTGGCTGAAAGTGATTTTATTGAGGGTAAGATTATTCATAATATTATAAGTGAAGCTAATAAATCAATGAATGATGAAATAGCTAAATATAAGCTTAATATTGATGAGTATAGAGAGTACATAGAAATGTGGGTTCATGAGATAAAAACACCAATAGCAACTTGTAAGTTGCTTATTGAAAATAATAATTCAGAGGTTACTAGAAGTATTGGGGAAGAGTTAGAAAGAGTTCAGGATTATATAGAACAGTCGCTTTATTATACAAGGAGCAATACTTTAGAAAAAGATTATATTATTAAAGAGATTAATTTAAGTGATTCTATAAATAATATTATAAGAAAAAATGCTAATACTTTGATTGCTAAACAAATAAAAATAAATATTTATGATGTAGATAAAAAAGTTTATTGTGATAGTAAATGGATGGAGTTTATATTAAATCAGATAATTAGTAATTCTATTAAATACATGAATAAAAAAAATAGTGAGCTTAAGATTTATTGCGATAAAGTTAATGAAGATGTAATTTTAAATATATGTGATAATGGGATTGGCATGGATGAAAAGGATATAGTTAAGGCTTTTGATAAAGGATATACAGGACAAAATGGAAGAATATTTGGAAAGTCTACAGGAATAGGATTATATTTATGTAAAAAGCTTTGTGGCAAGCTTGGATTAGGAATTAAATTAGGATCTAAAGAAGGTATTGGAACTAAGGTTTCAATTATTTTCCCTATAAATAATTTAATGAAATTTTAAAAAAGGAGAATTAGTATGATTAATTTTGCTCATAGAGGTGCAAGTAAGTATTATCCGGAAAATACTATATTATCAATAAAAGAAGGAATTAAGGCAGGGGCATCAGGTGTAGAATTAGATGTTCATAAGACTAAAGATAATAAACTAGTTGTTATTCATGATGAAGATATTGAGCGTACGTTTAAAGGGAAAGGTTTAGTGAAAGATTATACCTTAAGGCAATTAAAAGAATTTAAACCAAGAAACACAGTTTTTCATGATAATTTAGAGTGTAAAATTCCTACTTTAGAAGAGATTTTAGATATTATAAAAGATCCAAATGTAAAGTTAAATATAGAGCTAAAAACAGATATAATTCAATATGATAACATAGAAAAAGATGTTATAGATTTAGTAAATAAATATGGATTAAAGGAGCAGGTAATATTATCTAGCTTTAATCATGAATCAATAAGAAAAGTTATAGAAATTGATAATACTTTTGAAACAGGGTTACTATATGAAAAAGAAATAGAAGATGTAGTTAATTATGCTAAAGCTTTTGGAGCAACAGCTATTCATCCAGATATTAGATTAGTATCAGAAGAATTGATTAAAGAAGCTAAAGAAAAGGATATAAAAGTAAACATTTATACTGTTAATAGTCCTATTCATATGAGAATTCTTATAAATGCAGGTGTAGATGGCTTATTTACAGATTATCCAGATTTGTTAAATGAAATTATGACAGAAGTTAATGAGTAGATTGGCTTGTACAAAATAGAAATAATATACTACAATAAAAAAATGAAAAGCCGTACATAAGTAATTATGGATGGCTTTTTATTTTTAAAATTTTATAAATTACAGATGAAAATGTAAAGTTAGTTTAACTTTATTTATGGAAAGTATTGACTCTGAATGTAAAGCTAACTATACTTTTAGATGTAAAGTGTATTTTACATTAGTAAAGTAATAAAAGAGAGATGGAAATTCTATAATTTAAAATGTAAAGTAAACTATACTTTGGAGGAACGAGTATGAATAACATTATTAAAGATTTACGAAAGCAAAATAATATGACACAAGAAGAACTTGCTACTTCTTGTGGAGTTAGTAGACAGACAATTATTTCATTAGAGAATGGTAAATATAATCCATCGATATATTTAGCACATAAAATAGCAGTTATATTTGATAGCACAATTGAAAAAGTATTTATATTTGAGGAGGAGTAATTATGAATTATATTAAGAAAAATTTAGTGTTTAGTGTGATTATGTTAGTAATAGGTGTTGCTTTACTTATAACTGGATTTGTTATTGAGGGAAGAGGGCAAAGTGCTAATCCAATATTCTTTGGCCTTGGATGTGGAGCAGGAGCAGCGGGCTTAATTAATACAATTCAATGTATATCATTAATGAAAAAACCTGAAAAGTGTAAAGAAATTGAAATTATAAAGAATGAAGAAAGAACAGTATTTCTTAGAGAGAAAAATAATAGTATGGTATATTCAATTTTTATTTGGATTGAATGTGCATTAGTTATAATTACAAGTTTTTTAGGATATAGAGCAATTACATTAGTTTTATCATTTTTATTACTTGCAAAAATGGTTACATGGATGATAGTTGGAACAATTAACGGAAAGAAGTATTAAATGAAAGGTTGAATTATTATGAAAAATGTCAAAGGTGATAGTTTATTATCTAAATCATTAAAAGAACAAAAGATCTTTATGCAAGATGAAAGATTTATACAAATTAATGAAAAAGTTGCTTGCTCTGTTTCGAAGATTATGAATTGGATATTTGTGATTTTATTATTTGTTACTGGATTAGCCATGAAGAATATGACAGCGCTATTTCTTATATCAATTATAATTATTATTAAATTTATACTAACAATAATATACTCATATTATTATAACAAAATATCATGATTAGTTGTTTAGAGAATAGAAATGAAAAATGAATTACTTTTGTAAAAGGAATGGTGAAATTATGTTAGAGGTAAGTAATGTAAGTAAAAAATATGGTAAAGTTGTGGCTAATAGTGATATAAACTTTCAGGTTAATGATGGAGAAATAACAGTGCTTTTAGGGCCAAATGGAGCCGGTAAATCTACTATAATAAAGTGTATTTGTGGGCTTTTGAGATTTGAAGGTAAAATATCTATAGATGGAATTCAAAATAGAGAATTGAAGGCTAAGGCAAAGATTGGATATGTTCCAGAAATGCCAGTGCTTTATGATATGCTTACAGTAGAAGAGCATCTTGAGTTTATTGCTAGAGGATATAATCTAAATGATTGGAAGGAATATGGAGAAGAGCTATTAAAGAGATTTGAACTTGATGATAAGAGAACTAAATTTGGAAAAGAGCTATCAAAAGGGATGCAGCAGAAGGTAAGTATTTGTTGTGCATTGCTTCCAAAACCGAAGGTAATAATTTTTGATGAACCTTTAGTTGGCTTAGATCCTCATGCTATAAAAAGTTTAAGGGAGACAATAATGGAGCTAAAATCTCAAGGAGTATCTATGGTAATAAGTACTCATATGATAGATAGCGTAGAGGATTATTGGGATGTAGCACATATAATGATGAAAGGGAAAATTGTAGCTACAAAATATAAAGAGGAAAGTGAGAACTCAAATAAAAGCCTTGAAGAACTGTTCTTTAGTATAACAGAAGGAAAGGGTGAGTAATTGTGAATGGAATATTATATCTTTGGATAACAACATTCAAAAATCAAATTAAGGATTTAAAGAGACATCCAGGAAGGCTTATATCTTATTTAGTGTTTATTGGATTAATGGTTATGGTAATGGTATCATCTGTAATGCAAGGATCAAATGAGATTGCTAGTTCTGTAAGACCTATAGATGAGTTAGGAGCTATAATATTTGCCATATTCATGTTTTTCTTTGTAAATCAGATTTTTCAAGGAATATCAGCAGGTACAACTTTATTTAAAATGTCTGATGTAAATTTACTATTTGTATCGCCTACATCACCTAAGAAAATTCTAGCTTATGGATTAGTTCGTCAGATGGGAATGTCACTTTTGTTTTCATTTTTAATATTATTTCAGGCAGGAACGCTAAAGAGTTTTTATGGTGTTGGATTAAAAGGAGTATTAATAATTTTTCTTGGATATTTTATGATGACGTTTATTGGAAGTGTTATAGCAATGGCTGTATATGCTGTAACTAGTGGAGATGAAAAGAAAAAGAAGCTCGCAAGGTTAGTAGTATACCTTTGTATACTACCAGTAATCCTGACAGTTTTATCTAATATTAGTAATGGTAAAGGTATAATTCAGGGCGTTGTAGACGGATTAAATGGTAAGTTTAATCAGTGGATTCCTTTTGTAGGGTGGATTAAAGCTTTAACCTTTGGTGCAGTTATTGGCAATATGGATGGATTGTTTACCTATTTTATTATGACGGTTATTGGAAGTATTCTAATAGTTACAGTTATGATACAAAGTGATAATAATTATTATGAAGATGTTTTAGGCGTTACTGAAACTATATATAGTAGAATTGAAGATGTGAAAAATGGAAAAATGGCGGAGGTTTCATATAATAAAAAAATAAAACTTAAGGAAACTGGAATAAATCATGGAAAAGGTGCTTGGGTATTTTTCTTTAAGCATATGCTTGAAAATAGAAGAGCGGGTAAACTTATCTTCGATAATAGTATATTTATTCAATTAATTATGGTAGGTATATTTACTTTATTGGTTAAGGGGAGTGGGGGTATTATTGTAGCCTTTGCAATATCCACTTATATGCAGTTATTTATGAGTCTAGCTGGAAGATGGACAAGAGAATTGACTATGCATTATATTTATATGTTTCCACAAAGTCCATTTAAAAAGCTTATAGCCTCTACAAGTGAGGGAATATTAAAATCTTTTACAGATGGAATTATAATTTTTGTTATAGTAGGAATAATAGCAAAAGCAAGTCCAATAGATATTATGATTTGCATAGCTGCGAGAGTTGGATTTGGATTAGTATTTATTGCAGCAGATGTATTAGCTGAAAGAGTTATTGGAAAAGTTGCAAGTAAGGGAATACTTATGTTTCTAAATTTAATTGTAATAATCTTAGTTGCCCTTCCCGGAATAATAGGAGCAGTTGTTATGGGATTTGCTTTTGGATGGGATATATATGCACTTTTAATTACATTAGTGTGGAATGTGTTTATATCATTAGTGATTATTGGATTGTGCAGAAATGTGCTTCATAGCTTAGAACAGAACAATTAAGAAACAAGTAAAATTAAAAAAATATTTAATTATATTATTGAAGATGTTTTTATTTTTGAGATATAGACAATATTAGAGGAGAGAACGTATGAAATCTTTAAAGAATACCATATTTGAAAGCATTATATTTTTTGGCGTATGTGCTGTAGCATTGATACTATATAAACAAGGTTTATTTCCTAATATATCAGAAGGTGTTACTAAAGCTATAATGCCTATATCAATAGTACTTGGTGCAGGGTTTATATTTGTTGTTTTAATATCTTATCTAAAGTACAGAGAAATTAAGTATAATCCAAAATCTAAAGAAGCATTTGAAATATATGATACGGATGAAAGAAATATTTATTTAAAAGATAAAACAAACTCAAAAGTATATAATATTTTTAATATTATTGAAGTTCCGGTAAGTTTAATATTGTTATTTACTGGGTTTGATGAATTAGGTATTGGGCTTATGATATTTCATTTTGTAAAGGAAGGGATAAGATTTTTAATTTATATGAATCTTTCAAAGAAATATTAAAGTAAAAGATGTTATATATGGCCTTATAATAAAACCATATATAACATCTTTATTTTTTAGTGTAATTCATTAAATTTGAAATATCTTATTTATTATAATTTGAATATAACAAAAATGTAAGGTTAGTGTTATATTGTTCTATGGTTAGAAACTTTTTAGGAATGTATGATTTATATATGGACTAAATCATATATTGGAGGTAAAGATGAACAGAGAAGTTTTAAAGGTAGAAAATATAGAAAAATATTATGGAAAAAGAGGTAATATAACTAAAGCAATTGATAATATAAGTTTTACAGTTGAAAATGGAGAATTTATTGGTGTAATGGGACCTTCAGGAAGTGGTAAGACAACGCTTTTAAATTGTATATCTACTATAGATAGAGTAACTAGTGGTCATATAAAGATAGCTGATAAAGATATTACACAGTTAGATTCTAAAAATATTGCTAAGTTTAGAAGAGAGAAGTTAGGATTTATATTTCAAGACTTTAATCTTTTAGATACATTAACTTCTTATGAAAATATAGCATTAGCGTTAACTATTCAAAGGTTAAATCATAAAGAAATAGACAAGAGAGTTAAAGAAGTTGCAGATAAACTTAATATTTCAGACGTATTAAATAAATATCCTTATGAAATATCAGGTGGGCAAAAGCAAAGGGTAGCATCAGCTAGAGCTATAATAACAAAACCTGAGATAGTACTTGCTGATGAACCAACAGGAGCTTTAGATTCTAAGTCAGCAAAGATGTTGCTTGAAAGTCTAGAACATTTAAATAAAGAACTAGGGGCAACTATTATGATGGTAACTCATGATGCCTTTACAGCTAGCTATGCTAGTAGAATTCTATTTATAAAAGATGGAAAAATATTCAATGAGCTAATTCGTGGAAATGATTCAAGGAAGGAGTTTTTCAATAAGATAATTGAAGTTGTAACTCTTCTTGGAGGTGACCAAAGAGATGTATTTTAAATTGGCAGCTAAAAATATAAAAAAGAGCTTAAAGGATTATACAATATATTTTCTAACATTAGTATTTGGTGTTTGTGTATTTTATACATTTAATTCTATTAAATCACAAGGTGTAATGATGGAGTTAAGTGAACTACAAGCTAATGCTTTTGAACTTACCAATTCTGTAATAGGTATAGCATCAGTATTTATCTCTTTTATTCTTGGTTTTTTAATAGTTTATGCAAATAATTATTTGATAAAAAGAAGAAAAAAAGAATTTGGAATATATATGACTTTAGGTATGGAAAATAAAAGTCTTTCAAGAATAATATTTGTTGAGACTATGTTAATAGGGGTAATATCTTTAGGTATAGGCTTGGTATGTGGAGTTTTATTATCACAAGGTATATCGGTTTTTACAGCGAAGTTATTTAAAACAGATATTACAAAGTTTACTTTTATATTTTCAAAGGATGCATTTATTAGAACTATTATATGTTTTGGACTTATTTACTTAGTTGTACTTATATTTAACTCATATGCTGTTAGAAAAGTACAATTAATAGATTTGTTAAATGGAGCAAGAAAAAATGAAAATTTAAAAGTAAAGAATATATGGATATCAGTAGTAGTATTTTTAATTAGTATCACTATGATAGGAATTGCTTATTATATGGTATTAAAAGCTGGGGTGGCTGTAGTATTTAATATAGTTCCAATAATACTTGGATTTGTAGGGACATTTTTATTTTTCTTTTCATTATCAGGATTTTTACTGAAAATTTTACAAGCAAACAAAAAGCATTATTTAAAGGATTTAAATATGTTTGTTTTAAGACAAATAAACAGCAAGATTAATACAACTTTTATTTCTATGAGTTTTATATGTTTAATGCTATTTGTGGCTATATGTACATTTTCAGGAGGGCTTGGAATTACTAAAGCAATGAATATAGATTTAGACGATTTAACTCAGTTTGATGCTAGTTTTTGGAGTTATGATACAGATGATATAATAGGAGTTATAAATGAACAATATGGTGGTCTTGACCCTATAATAGAGGAAAAGTCTCAATATACAAACTATAATACAGAAGCTAATTATAGTAAGTTTATTTCTCAAGAAGCTATGGAAAAAAATAAAAATAATTATCCTATTTTTGTAGATGATAAAATCAAAGCAATAAAGTTAAGTGATTTTAATTCAGTTATGGGAATGTTAGGTAAAGAAGAGATAGCTTTAGAAGAAAATGAATATTATGCTTTTGGAGATATACCAGATTTAATAAAGTATATTCAAGAAGCTATGGATAGAGAAACAAATGTAATTGTAAATGGAAATGAATTAAAGCCTGCTAACTATGAAGTTATGGAAGTAACTACGTATAATTCAACAATGAAAAATAATTTATGTACATTTGTAGTAAATGATAGCTTAGTTAATGGATTAGAAGTTTCAATGACAAATTTAAATATTAAATTTAATTGCAGTGAAGATGAGGCAGAAAACTTTATAAATAATAATCTAAGATCAGTTGATAGAGAGGGGAAAATCCCTGTTTATGGAATGACTAAAAATGAGCTAAGAGACAACTCTATCGGTTTAGGAGCAATGATATCATATTTAGCTATTTATATAGGAATAGTATTCTTAATTACATCAGCAGCAGTTCTTGCGTTGCAGCAATTATGTGAATCAGCGGATAATAATTATAGGTATGAATTATTGAAGAAAATAGGGGTAGATGATGAAATGATAAAAAGATCATTATTTTATCAAATAGGAATTTACTTTATGGTACCTCTATCACTTGCAATAGTACACGCTATAGTTGGATTAAAAATATCAGGTGATATAGTTTCTATATTTGGAAATGCCAATATGCTTAAATACATTTTATATACTATGATAGCTGTTATATTAATATATGGTGGATATTTTATAGCAACCTATAATGGTGCGAAGAAGATAATTAAAGAAAGGTAGTAAAATGTTTTTATTAATAATTAGATTGTAAGAGGTTTATAAAAATGAGTTATAATAAAAAAATTACTTTATTACTGATTGGAATTGTGATTCTAGGAACTTTAAGTGGATGTAGTAAGTTTAAGCAAATGAAAGATACTGCTATAGAAAATATAGCTATAGAAAGTAAATTACCACAATATAATTTAGATACAGAAAAATATGATAATATATCTTATGGTAATGATAGATATTTAATTATAGGTGAAGAGGTAGATATTGATTCAATTGGTGAACCTATAGGTAAAGTGAATTATAGTTGCACCATTGATGAAAATAAAGTTGAACTTTCAAAAGATGAATTGCTGAAAGTAGATGTGGGTGGAAGTAAGAAAAAAGAAGCTAAATACAAATTAACTTTTGGATGGATTCATGAAGTAAAAGATATGAATCAAAATGAAGAGATAGCAATTAATATTAATAATCTGTATTATAAATGCAAATTAGAAAAGAGATAAGGTTGGATTTAAAAAGCATCAGTACAAATCAGTAGTCAAGGTTAAAAATTTAACCTTGACTATTTCAATACAAAACTTTCGAATAAAACCAAATATATTAAAAGTTTTCTGAATATAGATAAGTTATCTATCCAGTAAACAAAAACTAAAAAAGAAAAATTTAATTTAGTGGCTTTTATAGACTAAAGTAATTCAGAGTAGAGAAATTAAAATAATTAGATAAGTGGTAAAAGATATATTGAAATATGGTACAGATTAACTTATAATAACGGTAAGGAAATTTAAGGGGTGGAAAATATGAATGAGAAAATTAATTTGTTTTTAGAGAATAATAGAGCTTTAGAGGATGTTAAAGGTTCATGGGGGATGTATGGATTTCAAATAAAGAGCAGTGCATTAACTTGTACAATGAAAAACCAAATAGTACATACAGATAGGATTAATTTAGCATTAGATATAATTAAGAAAAACACTTCTATGTTTTCAAATTTTAGAGGGATTAATAAGTTAACGACAGCTATTACGATTTCTTTTGAAGATAATATGGAAGAGAGCTTGAATGAGATTATATCTATTTATAATAAATTAAATGATAACTTTTTTAGCAGTGAATATCTAGTAATGGCAGCACAGGTGATATTTAATGCAAGGTATAGAGTTAATGTTGATGATGCAGTAAGAAATACTAGAGTTGCATATGACTATATGAAAAAGCATCATAGATTTTTAACAGGTCAAGAAGATATTGCAAATGCAGCAATAATAGCTACAACTTCAAATGATTTAGAAGAAACATTTAACGAGATAGAAGAAAGCTATCAGTATTTAAAGGACAATAGAATTGCTTATAGTAATAATATTCAATCTTTATCACATATTTTATCTTTAATTAATTTACCTTCAATACAAAAGTGTGATGAAGTATTAACAATGAACTCAATTATGAAAGAGAGGAAGGTTCATTTAAAAGATTACTTTATACCAATGCTTGGAATAATAACTTTTTTAGCTGATAACAAAGAAGCTTTTGCTACGAATATTGCAGATGTAAGTATGGCTTTAAAGAAGGAAAAAGGATTCGGTAACTTTGCTTTGGGAAGTAATTTTAGAAATATGATTTCTGCGACATTAGTTTCTTTAGATTACTTAGAAACTATAGATAATGAGTTGAAAGATAATATAATAAGTAATACTAATAATATTGCATTAACTGTAGCTATAGCTATGCAAACAGCAGTTTTAGTTTCATCAGCAGCTGCAGCGGCTGCAGCATCATCTGCTGCTTCATCATCATAAAGATTATATATAGATATAGAATATAAAAAATTTAAATAAAGGATTTTGGGAAATACTATTTATGACTATTAAGAAGTTAAGGAGGTATAAATATGGAATTCCCAAAATCTTTTCCTATGCAGGAACAAAATCACCAACCAGGCTTTGAGTGTGAGATGAATCCAAGACCTATTTTCGATGATCCCAAATATAATAAAAAAGGTGATACTTTAAGTGGTAAAGTAGCAATAATTACAGGTGGAGATAGTGGAATAGGAAAGGCAGTATCAATAGCTTATTCAAAACAAGGTGCAGATATAGTTATTGTATATTTTAATGAACATAGAGATGCAGAAGAAACTAAGAGATTAGTTGAGGAGAATGGTAGAAGGTGTACAATAATCGCTGGAGATATAGGTAATGTAGCATTTTGTAAAAATGTTGTAGATGTAACAATTAAGGAATATGGAAAAATCGATATATTAGTAAATAATGCAGCAGTTCAATATGAAGATAAAGACTTTAAAGATATAACAGATGAGCAGTTTGATAAAACTATGAAAACTAATATATATGGAACTTTTTATATGACAAGGGAAGTATTAAAACATATGACTTCAGGAGCATGTATAATAAATACAGCTTCAGTAGTAGCTTTTAAAGGAAATGAAAAGCTTGTTGACTATTCAATGACAAAAGGAGCTATTACAGCTCTTACAAGGTCACTTTCAACAGAATTAGCAAAAGCAAAGAAGAATATAAGAGTAAATGAAGTTGCTCCAGGGCCTATATGGACACCACTTATACCAGCATCGTTTACTAAGACTGAAGTAGCTAGCTTTGGTCAAAATGTTGCCATGGGAAGAGCAGGTCAGCCAGTAGAATGTGCAGGAGCTTATGTGTTTTTAGCTTCTGATAATGCATCATATATTACAGGGCAAACTATTCATGTAAATGGAGGAGAGATTGTTAATAGTTAGCTGAAGCTAGGGTGAAAAGTAACCTACGGTTAGGGATAAATATTCACTATGTGAATAGGGAAAAGTCACTGAGTTAAAATGAAAAGTTTTCTTCGTAAAGGTGAAAAGAATTTACTTAGGCTTAAAAAACTATTGTTTAATATTAATAAATGAGTAATAATAAATTCATAAATATTAAAAACAGAGGAAGATAGAAGATGACTAAGTATAAGAAACCTGAATTATTAGCTCCTGCTGGGAGTTTAGAAAAATTAAAAATAGCATTTCAATATGGTGCTGATGCAGTTTATTTTGGAGGACAATCATTTTCATTAAGAGCTGCAGCTCAAAACTTCTCTTATGAAGAGATGGCAGAAGGTGTTAAGATAGCAAAAGAGTATGGGAAGAAAATGTACTGTACAGTAAATATAATGCCAAGAAACTCAGATCTAGAAAAGCTTGCTGAACATTTAAAGAAATTAGAAGAAGTAGGAATAGATGCAGTTTTAGTATCTGACCTTGGAGTATTTTCTTTAGTTCAAAAATATACTAAATTACCTATACATATAAGTACACAAGCTAATACTGTGAATTATGAAGCATGTAACATGTGGCACAAAATGGGTGCGGAAAGAGTGGTATTAGGGAGAGAATGCTCATTAAAAGATATAATTGAAGTACGTGAAAATATTCCAGAAGACTTAGAGCTAGAAGTATTTGTTCACGGCGCAATGTGTATATCATACTCAGGAAGATGCTTGCTTTCAAGTTATATGGCTGGAAGAGATTCTAATAGAGGAGCATGTGCACAAAGTTGTAGATGGAAATACTCTTTAGTTGAGGAAAAAAGACCAAATGAATATTTTCCAATTGAAGAGGACCAATATGGTACATATATAATGAATTCAAAGGATTTATGTATGATAGAGCATATTCCAGAACTTATGCAAGCAGGAATATCTTCATTAAAAATTGAAGGAAGAAATAAAAGTGAATATTATGTAGCAATAGTTGTAAATGCTTATAGAAAAGCTATCGATTTATATTATGCAGATCCAGAAAATTATAAGCTACCTAAGTATTTATTAGATGAAATGTATAAAGTTGCACACAGAAGATATCATACAGGATTCTTCTTTAATGAGCCTATGGAAGAAGGTTTAATATATGATACAAATAATCACGTCAGAGAATATGATGTAGTTGCTCTTGTATTAGACTATGATAAAGAAACAGGCTTAGCTACTTGTAGACAAAGAAATAAATTTGTGAAAGGTGATATTGTAGAAATATTATCACCAGAAATTACCGGGGAGCCTTTTACTGTTGATGAATTATATAGAGAAGATGGTGAATTAATAGAGGGATGTCCACATCCTGGTATGATATGCAAGGTTAAAGTACCTTTTGCTTTAGAGAGAAATAGTTTTATAAGAAAAGAGTTAATTTAATAAGAAAGAGCTAACGAAAACGTTAGCTCTTTTTAAATTTAAAATAATATTAACAAATTATACACATATTTGAAAGTTGAAATGAAATATGTTAAAGTATTATGTGTAAAAAATTTATTGTAAATTGTCGATTTGATTGGAGATTTTTGCAGAATTTATTAATTTAATTCTACAATTGTAAGAAATAGTTAGATTATTTATAGAGATTTACAGTGAAATAAGGCTATAGCTTGTTTGAATTAATTGTGAATTTTATTAGAAAATAAATTCATAAATTTCTTTAATTAAAAAAACATTGACAATAAATTAACTTTACATTAATAATAATAAGGTAAATATAAGTGGAAGGGATGGACTCAATTATGAAATTAAGAGTTATAGCAGCTACATTATTAGCAGCAACATTATTAGTAGGATGCGGAAGTAAAGCATCAGGAGAAAAATTAACAGGAAAAGCTGAAGGCTTCGGTGGAGAAGTTACTGTAGAAGTTACAGTTGATGGAGATAAAATCACAGCTGTTACTGCAAAAGGAGATAGCGAAACTGATGGAATCGGATCTAAGGCTATAGAAGAGCTTCCAGGTAAAATAGTAGAAGCTAATTCAGCTGATGTTGAAGTTGTTTCAGGAGCTACAGTAACATCAACTGCAATTATTGATGCTGTAAAATCTGCTTTAGAATCTAAATAGTATAATAAAATACAAAGGGTGAGTTTATGCTAAGTAAAAAAGACATCAAGTTAATTGCAATAATCATAGGGATAAGTCTTGTAATTTGGATAGGATATACAGTTATGAGACCAAAAGGCCCTTCTATAGAAGTTATACATGGGAATACAGTTGTTGAAAGACTTGACCCTAAAGTAGACGGAAGATATACTATTCAAGGTAGTTATGGAGAGCTTGTAGTAGAGGTTAAAGATGGTAAGTTTAGAATTACCGATGAGGAGTGTCCAAACCATGTTTGTTCAGCAATGGGTTGGGTAGAAAGTGATGGATACTTACCTATATTATGCTTGCCTAATGAAGTGATGGTTGGAATGGAAGGCCAGTTTGATGAGTAAGACTAAGAGACTTATTTACTTAGCATTGCTTACATCTATGGCTATAGCCTTACAGGTATTTGAAAGTATGATAGCAATACCGTTGCCATATGGGGCAAAGCTAGGACTTGCCAATATTATTGCTTTAGTAACTATGGAACTCTTTGATGTAAAAGAGCTTATTTTAGTTAATTCAATGAGAGTATTGTTAGGTTCTTTATTAAGGGGAACATTTTTAACAAGTACCTTTTGGATATCTACAGGTGGAGTGCTATTAAGTAGTTTAGCGATTATATTTATGAAGAAATTCACAAAGCAATCGATGATAGGAATATCTATTGTAAGTGCTGTATTCCATAATATAGGACAAATAATAGTTATTACATTCTTATATAATAATGTTGCACTTGCTGCAATATTACCAATATTACTTATAACTGCTATTCCAACAGGAATATTAGTTGGCATCGCAGCTAGAGAAACAAGCTCTAGAGTAAAATTTTCATAGTACAAGACAAGAAGCTAATTTTTAGCTTCTTGTTTTTTTATATAAATAAATTGACAGAAAAATTAAAAAATATAGAATTTTATAAAAAAATAATATATAATAATAAGACAATTAAAAATGTGTAAAAAACTTGTAAAAAATACATAAAATAGTTTAAGAATAGTTTTATATAAATAATAATAAAATAAAGATTAGGAGGAGTAGGAATGGAATGCACATATGCACAAATTGATTTGAATTCTTATGTAGCTAAATACGTAGATGAAATGGGTTGTAGCCTAGAGGAAGCTTGCAGAGAATTAGGTATAGAATTATCTAAAGTGTTCAATTCAGAAGAAAAAAATAATTATTAGAAAATTAGTGCATGTTAAATGAGTTTTAAGACTTATTTAACATGCACTTTTTATTTTAACTTATAAAATGAAAAATCCTGCTGCTATTATGAAATACACAGCCATTAATTGAGCTCCTTCAAGCCAATTTGAGCCACCATCTCCTGCAACTTTATTAGCTATTAGAACTGATACTATTAAAGCAATAAGTTCAAATTGATTAAAGATTATACTCATTGGTGTAAACAAAAGGCTTAAAAATATAAGTATAGGTGCAACGAATAATATTACTTGCAAGCTAGATCCTAAAGCTATTTCAAGAGCTACATCCATTTTATTTTTAAGAGCCATTGTTATAGCTGTACTATGTTCAGCTGCATTTCCTATAATAGGAATTAATATTATACCAACAAAAAATTCACTTAAACCCAATTTTGATGTAATATCTTCAACACCACCAACTAGGAATTCGCTTTCAATAGCAATTAATACAGTAGCTACTACTAATACAGTAATGGCTTTTTTTAATGACCATTTAGCTTTTCCCTCTTCTTCATATGTAACAGAATATAAGTCCTTATGAGTAAAAAATGAGAAGAATAAACTACATAGGTACAATATAAACATAACTACTGCAACTATTAAAGTTAGACCTTCATATCGAGTATTTAATAATGATGGGTCTAAGGTATGAGTAAATACAGCTGGTATACATAAACCTATTACAGCGAAAAGTAACATACTAGAAGTAGTATCTACAACATTTATATTGAATTTTTGTACCTTGTGCTTTAATCCGCCTGCAAACATGCTAGCACCAAGAACGAGAAGAATATTTCCAATAATAGCTCCAGCTATTGATGATTTAACTACTTCAAATAAGCCTTCTTTAAGGGCAAAAAATGATATTATAAGTTCTGTTGCATTACCAAAAGTAGCATTTAAAAAGCCACCAATTTTAGGGCCAGAGTAAAATGAAATTTCTTCAGTTCCTTCACCCATGAGACCTGCTAAAGGTATTATTGATAATGCCGCTAAGATAAACATAACTGATGGAGAGAAGTTCATAAACTTACCAACTATGCTAATTGGTATAAAAATTAACATAAATTTTAATATCTTCATAATTATCACAACCTATCATTTGAATATATAATATATGTTTTCCATAATAAATAATATTATTAATAAAAATAATTGGAGAGAAATTATTTTTAATATATACTATAAGTGAAGTTTTAAATCTTTATTTATGCTGGAATAGAGAATTTACATAACTGAAAGTTTAAATTTTACCCATGGGGTATAGGTAATTTGGTAACTTGAATTTACATAAGCTATACTCCTACGAATATATATGAGTAGTGAGTTTTATTATAAATAGGTAGGTGGAAAAATGAATATACAAATCTTTGGAACTAAAAAATGCTTTGATACTAAAAAGGCAGAAAGATATTTTAAGGAAAGACGAATTAAATTTCAGTTTATAGATTTAAAAGAAAAATCATTAAGTAAAGGTGAGTTATCTAGTGTTAAAAATTCAGTAGGATTAGAAAACTTAATAAATAAATCATCAAAGGATTATAAAAAATTAAACTTAGATAAAATAAGAAGTGCAGATATGCGAGAAGAGATTTTATTTAAAAATCCTTCAGTATATGTAACGCCTATAGTTAGAAATGGAAAACAAGCTACTGTAGGATATAAGCCAGAAGTATGGAATGAATGGGAGTAATTTATTTAATTTAGAATTATAAAATTTCAATTATAAATTAAGGAAGAAACTGCTTAGGCAGTTTCTTTTTTTTCTTAATTTATCATTTAGCATTTATAATTTTTAATTAAATTGCTTCGCAATTTATTTTACTCTTCCATAACAGCAACTGCTAGCAGTCTAGGACCAGAGTGTATTCCTACAGCTGGAGTTATTGTTCCACAGTGCATAAATATAGTGTTTTGATGCTTCTCTAATATTGATTTTAAAGCTTCTGCTTCTTCCTTCATAGTACCTGTCATAATTATAACTTTTCCTCTGCCACGATCTAATATTTCTGTAGCAAGCTTTACTAGCTTATTAAATGCTTGTTTTGAACCACGAACCTTTGCAAAGTTAGTATAGCTACCATCATCAGCCATAGTTATTATAGGTTTTAAATTAAGTAGCTCTCCAATACCACCAGTTACCTTTCCTATTCTTCCGCCTTTAATTAAATATTCTAAGGTATCAACAGTAAAGTACATATTAACTCTCTCTCTAAGAGTAGGTATAGCTTTACATATTACATCAAAGTTTTCCCCGTTATTAATCATTTTACCAACTTCAATTACTATTAAGCCAACAGCCATTGAAAGAATTTTTGTATCAAATATAAAAGAAGTTATTTTATCATCATATTGTTCACTAGCTAATCTAAAGCTATTTATTGTTCCAGATAATCCAGAAGAGATTGGAAGAACAATAGCATGTGTGTATCCTTCAGAAATAAGTTTATCATATAAATCACAAGCGTCTTGAACTGAAGGCATTGATGTAGTTGGCAATTCTTCCTCTATTTTAGAGTAAACTTCATCAGCTGTGATATTAACTCCATCTATATATTCACCAGATTTATATATTATTTTTAAATTTACAATGTGTACGTTATATTTATCAACATATTCTTTGGGTAATCCACAGGTACTATCTGTGATCAACGCGATTTTGCTTATAAGATCCTCCTTTTTACTTTGAAATAATTTGATTTGCTAAATATTTTCTTGAGAAAATAATATCATATCGACATTAACTATGCAAGAGATAGTTTTCAAAACTATATGATGAATTTCGAGCTTTATTTACATATTTAATAACATAAATAATTAGTTAAGAATAATATTAGATAAATAAATTTGTATAGTTACTTATACAGCATAATAGGAAATGTTGAGATGAGGTTTTATGAAAAAAGTTCTTACTCTTTGAGGAAGAAAATCAGGGAGAGATATAGATAACAAAAAAGAAGCTAATATAAGATTTATACCAGCAAAGATTACAGAAACTCCAGTAGTAGATAATAGCAATATTTATTATGAGGGTAGGATTACTTATGTGGATAGAATTCATACAGATAGTTTTACAGAGTAGTCAAAGATAAGTTATCCTAAAGATGATTATCACTATATTTATTATGGGGAAATTATTGAGTGCTATGCAAGATAAATATAGCCTTCGGCTAGAGAAATATTTGCCTTTGCAAATAGAAATATGTTCTTTCAGAACAGATAAATATACGCCTACGGCATAGATAAACTGACGTAGGCATATTTCTATTAGCGTTAGCAAAAGTTTCTATTTCTTTAGGCGCTAATCAAGTCTTTCTAATTTTCCCATATATAGTCTTGCGGGAATAAATTTAATTTTAAATTCTTTCTCGTAAGAGTTAACCCATTTTATTTCTTTTACAGTTATTAAAGAAATTGCTTTTCCTGAACCTAATCCACGGGCGGTTCTTCCTGCTCTATGTAGATATTCATTTGAACTACCAGGGAAGTCTAAGTTTATTATGTGCGTTACATCAGGTATATCAAGACCTCTGGCAGATAAATCAGAAGAAACTAAAACAGGACATTTTCCATTTTTAAAGCTATCTATAGCTCTTTTTCTATCTTCTTTAGATGATTTACCACTTATGTATATAGCATTAACTTTATGGTGCATTAGCTTGTTTGTAAGTACATCCATTTCAGTATTGTTATTAACAAAGACAATAGCTCTTTTTGGTTTTTCTGCTACTAGAAGTTTTCTTAAATTTTCAAATCTATCTCTATTATCACCAAGTATACATATATGCTCTATATTTGGATTTAAAGAAGTTTTTGCTTCTGTTTTAATTATTTCTACATCTTCTTTAACTAATGACTTTGCTTCTTTCAAAGCTTCAGGGCTGATACTAGCTGAGAAGAACATAAGCTGTCTATCTCTCATAGTTGTTTTTATTATATCCTTTATAACACTAGTTCTATTGTTACGAAGTAAAGAATCGGCTTCATCTATAACTATAGTTTTTATAGTGTGAGCTGTTATTTTTTTCTTTCTGATAAGATCTAAAATTCTACCAGGAGAACCAACTATTATATGTGGTTTAATTTCTTTTAATTTTTTTATTTGTTTTTCTATATTTGATTCACCCATAATAGTTAATGAAGTTACTTTAGTTTCAGAATTTGTGTTAAGTAACTTTATTTGAGATTCTATTTGCATAACAAGCTCATGAGTAGGAGCAAGTACTATAGCTTGCATTTCTCTTTTTTCTGTATCTATTTTGTGGAATAAAGGAATAAGATAAGCTAAAGTTTTACCGCTTCCTGTATGAGCTTCACCTATAATATCTTTATTTTCTAATGCTTTTGGTATGCTTAGGTATTGAATTAGAGTGGGTTCTGTTATATTTTGCTTTTCAAGACCTTTTATTATATTTAAATTTACGTCAAGTTCACTAAATGTTTTATTCATTTTTTTCTCCTTAAGTTTAGTATTATCTATATTAGTATACAATAAAATAAAATTTTATGTAGACTTATAGCTAACTTTATCGGAAAAAGATAAAGGAATATTAATTGTAAAAAAATACAAAAAGTTATATAATATAACTACTGGATTATTAAATGGAATAATACTTTTATATTATAGGGGAGAAGGGTATGGATAATAATATTGCACCACAAACTAATGAGGTAGTAACAAAGCCTACCAGCAAACTAAAGAAAATCTTATTTTTTTCTGTATTAGCAGTAATTATATTAGTTGCATCTACTGCAGCTTATGTTAATTCTGAAAATAAGAAACTTGTTAATAGTTATGAAGATAAGGTATACCCAGGAACTTTTGTGTTTGACACAGATGTTTCAGGCTTTACTAAAAGTGAATTGCATACTGTTTTGGAAGAAAAGGTTAATGAGATTTCATCAAGAAAAATTAATGTGACTATTGGTGATTCTAAATTTGAAAAGAGTTATTTAAATCTTGAGACAACTATTGATTATGATACTTTTGAAAATGAAGTTTTAAGCTTTGGAAAAGATAAAAATTTCAAAGAAAAACTTGCCTTGATAAAGGAGCCAGAAAGTAGAAGTTATGGTTATGAAGTAGTTTATAGTGAGGCTAAGATTTCAGAGTTTATAGATACAATAGCTGAACAAGTTAAGATAGAGCCAATAAATGCAAGTATAAGTGTAAGCTGGGATTCTGTAAGTGTAACAGAAGGACAAATCGGATATGAGTTAAATAAAGATGAAT
Organism: Clostridium hominis; assembly: GCF_014287825.1. Lineage (NCBI taxonomy): Bacteria > Bacillati > Bacillota > Clostridia > Eubacteriales > Clostridiaceae > Clostridium > Clostridium hominis. The sequence continues at coordinate 7,330 of NZ_JACOOO010000004.1, read as the reverse complement.
TATTTAATAACATAAAAACAGCTTTACAAGATATACATGGAGATGAGTTAGTTTCAATTGAAGGAAATCTTAAAGAGGTAGATCCTGAAATAACAGCTGAAGCATTAAAAACAGTAGATACAAAAATATCTTCATACACAACTTATTTCCAACCAGGACCAAGTGGGACAAATATTCAAATAGGAGCAGGAATGATAGGTAATGTATTACTTATGCCTGGAGATTCTTTTTCAACAGTAGAGGCTATAGGGCCTACTACTCCAGAGTATGGATTTGTTTCTGCTAATACTTACCTTAATGGTAAGGTAGTTCCTGGATATGGTGGAGGTGTATGCCAAATTTCTAGCACAATATATAATGCAGAGCTTAGAGCAGGTATAATTCCAGACTTTAGGACATATCATGAAATGACTGTTGGATATGTTCCACAAGGTTTAGATGCAACTATAGGAGATGAATGGCCAGATTTAGTCTTTACTAATCCTTATGATTATCCTGTAGTAGTTAATGTATATGCTAGTGGTGGTTCAATAACTGCTGAATTTTGGTCTAATAGCCAAGCTACTGGTGGGGTAACATATGAACCAAAAGCTTATCAAACAGGAGCTCTATCTGCAGATACTTATTTATATGGATATAATTCAGCTGGTGAATGTATATCAGAAGTATATTTAGATAGTAGTGTTTATAAACCATTTTAGTTAGATGTAAATAATTATAAAAAGAGTTGCTTTTTAGCAGCTCTTTTTATTTTTATGGGGATATTGAAAAAAAGAGAAAAAAATAGATAATAGTAAATTGATTATGAAATCATAACTAATTTGAAGGAAAATAATATTTTTTAAATTTGACTTTTAATTTTCAGGGAGTAATATAATTCTAGGTAAATTATGCGGCTAAAGGAGGGAAAAGTTGTACAGTTTATGGTTGTGAGGGATAAATATTAAGATTGAGTTTATATATGAGAAAAAGAAAATAGTACAATCTTAGAGTGTCATATTTATTATAGGAAATACAAATAATAGTAAATGAAATATGAAGGGATAAGTAGTAAGGAGATACAAAAGATGAAGAAGATATTTGAAATTTATAAGAAGGATATAAGTAGTATATTTAAAAATTATGCGGCACTTATAGTTGTTATTGCTTTATGTATAATACCATCATTATATGCCTGGTTTAATATAAAGGCATCATGGGATCCCTATTCACAAGAAGCTACAAGTGGTATAAGTATAGGGGTAGTTAATAAAGATAAGGGCGTTAATGTTAATGGTAAAGAAATTAATATTGGGGATGAAGTTGTAGCAAATCTTAAGGATAATAAAGATCTTGGATGGCAATTTCTATCAGCAGAAGAGGCTGAAAAAAGTGTTGAAGAGGGAAAGATTTATGCAACGATAACAATTCCAGAAAATTTCTCAGTAGATTTAACTTCTGTTATAAGTGAAGATATTAAAAAGGGAGAAATTATATATACAGTTAATGAAAAAATAAATGCTATTGCACCAAAGCTTACAGATAAAGGAGCTACAGCACTTCAAGAACAGGTAAGTAAATCTATAGTTGAAACTGTAAGTAATGCGATTTTCGGAGTAGCTAATGAATTAGGAATAAAATTAGAGGAACAAATACCAAAGATAACAACTATATATAACTCATTAGTTAAAATTCAAGGAAGCTTTGGAGATATAAATAATACTGTAGATACAGCGGCAGATGGAGCTGAAAAAATTCAAACTCTAATTGCAGATATACAAAATGATATACCAAAAATTCAAGATACTATTACAAATGCTCAAAATTTAAGTAGCCAAGTGCAAAACTTTATAACATCATCACAAGGAGCAGTTGAAAAATTATCACCTACTATTAAGCAAGATATAAAAATAGTAAGTGAAGTTTCAAGAGATATAGCAACATATACTCAAGGAGTTAAAGATGCTATAAATACCGGAGCTGATAATGCACCAGCAATGGTGAATAATTTGATAACTAAGGTAAATGGGTTAAAATCTACAGCAGACTCAGTACTTAATATATTAAATACATTAAATAAGTTTTCAGGTGGGTCTTTAAGTGGTGCTATAGATAGTTTAACTAATATTAGTAATTCTTTAAGCGCAGCATTAGGAACATTAAATGATATTAAGACTAAGGTTGATAGCGGAGTTGTAATAGATTTATCTTTGCTAGACAATATAATTGGTGTTGCCAATGATGTAGCTAGTATTACAGATGGTATATATGCTAATTATGACTCAACAATAATACCAGCATTAAATGATACTTTAAATGTGGCTTACAATACTGCAAGTGGAGCGTTAGAAATACTTAAAGGAGCAGAAGCTGCATTACCTCAAGTACAAGATATATTAAACATAGCTTATTCAGGAGCTCAAAAGGGTGAAGAAGGAATTGCATTTGTTAAAGAGGCTTTACCAGAAGCTGAGGCTATGATAAATGATTTAGTTACTAAAATGGCTAACATTAGTAATGAAGATGAATTAAAAGAGGTTGTAAACTTATTAAAGGCCGATGTGGCAAAACGAAGTGACTTCTTAGCAAATCCTGTGAATATAGTTGAAAATAAATTATACCCAATGGGGAATTATGGAACAGCAATGACTCCATTCTATACAGTTTTATCTCTTTGGGTTGGATTAATGCTACTAAGTTCTATGATCTCTGCAGAGAAAGAAGGAGATTATACTCCAAGACAAGTTTATTTTGGAAAGCTATTATTATTCTTAACTATAGCTATAATACAAGCGTTAATAGTAGCCTTAGGAGATTTATATATACTAAAAATTTATTGTGTTAATCCATCGCTATTTGTAGCTGGAATAGTCTTTACAGCTATAACATTCACATTTATAGTATATTCTTTAGTTTCTGTGTTTGGTAACGTAGGTAAGGTATTAGGAATTATACTACTTGTTTTACAAGTAGCTGGATCAGGTGGAACATTCCCAATTCAATTAACCCCAAGATTCTTCCAAGTGGTTAATCCATTTTTACCATTTACATATTCAATATCTTTTGCAAGAGAAGCTATTGGAGGAGTTGTACAGTCAGTGTTAACTAAAGATATTATTATTTCATTAATTTATATAGTAGCATCGTTATTAGTTGCTTTATTATTAAAGAAACCTATAAATAAGTTATCAGAAGGATTTGTTCAAAACTTTAAAAAAAGTGGACTTGGAGAATAAATAGATTATGCAAGATATAGAGTTAAATAAATACTTTATATCTTGCATCTTTTTTTATATTATTTTTATACTAGCTATGGTAAAATAATTATTGTAAACAAATTGTTAACAGAGATGGAGGGGTTTAATGAGAAGAAATGAAATCGATTGGATTAGAAATATTTGTATATTAATGTTGTTTGTCTATCATACAGCAGTGTTATTCACTGATTTTGGAGATTTTTATATTAAGGCTGAACGTAGCAACTTATTTTCAAATATATTTATATTATTAACATTTTCTTGGTATATGCCACTTTTATTTTTCTTAGCAGGTGCATCAACTTATTTTGCTCTTCAAAAGAGAAACGGAGGACAGTATATAAAAGAAAGAGCAAAAAGATTACTTATACCTTTTATATTTGGAATTGTTGTTATTGTGCCTCCTCAAACATACTTAGCTAGATTGTGGAGAGGTGAAAGAAATATAAATTATTTTAGTCATTTAAAGATGTTTTTTACTAATGTAAGTGACTTTATGGGCTTTGATGGTAATTTTAGTCCGGCGCATCTTTGGTTCATAATATTTTTATTTACAATATCTATCGTAGGTGTTCTTATAATTAAATGGATGAAGACAAGACCAGGAAAAGCTATAAGTAATAAAGTTAAGCCGATAGTTTTAGGAAAGCAAGCTTTATTATGGGTATTAGCATCATTAATAATTTTAGAAATGATACCAACTATAGGTGGAAAGGGAGTATTAACTAATTTATTATTATTTATTTTAGGTTATGCGGCTTATAGTGATACTGAGGTTATTGAAAGATTATCTAATAATAGAAGACTATTTTTAAAATTAACACTGGCTACAATTTTTGTAGGAGCAGTATACCTTTTCTTGTTAAGAGGTACTCAAAATGGAGTTGTTGTATATACTTTAGATGGAATATTAAAGAGCACCATATCGTTAATTATGGGAATAACTATAGTTTCTTATGGAATTAGGTATTTAAATAAGAAGAATAAAGTATTAGATTATTTAAATAAAGCATCTTTTCCAGTATATATTTTGCATCAAACTATATTGTTAGTTTTAGCATTTTATATATTACCATTAACTTTACCTGCATGGATTTCAATAGTTCTAATAATTACTTTATCATTTGGATTAACATTTATAGCTTATGAGATTTGCAGAAGAATTAAATTTATGGATGTATTATTAGGAATGAAATAAATTTTAATGTAGATATATTTGAATCGAAGTCTTTAAAAATTTTTTGATATAAATTAGCTAAGAGTAATTTTTATTCTTGGCTTTTTTATTTGTAATTTATTAATAAGTATAAAATTATAAAATAAGAGATAGTTCAATAATTTATTATTCATTGCGCATACTATTTTATAGAGTGAGAAAAGTGGAGGCGGACATATGAGTAATAAAGACATATTTTTAAATGATGTAAAAAGTGGTGAAAACACAAAAATTTCTTTGATGGTTATGAGAGTAATGTTTAGAGATACTACAAAAGTAGTTGCTATATTGGCAGACAAAAGTGGAGATATAAAGGCAACTATACCTTGTAAAAAAGGAGATGTAACTGAAGGGAGAGTTATATTAGTAGAAGGTAAAAAGGACGGGAATTTTGATGTAAGGAAATATGAGTTTATTGATGAATATGAAATTGAAGACTATCTTCCAACTGTAAAGAGACCAATAGAGGATATTGTGGAAGAATTAGAATTATACACTGATGAATATATAATTTCGAGAGAAGGAAAAGCTTTAAATGATTATTTCTTTAAGAATGAAGAGTTTTTACAAAAATTCAAGAAAGCAATTGGTGGCGTATCAATGCATCATAATTATATAGGTGGACTTGCAGAACATACATTAGGAGTTATGTATTTAAGTACAGTTTTTTCAGAAAGATATAATTGTAAGAATAGAGAGATTGCAATATTAGCAGCAAAACTTCATGATATAGGAAAAATTTATGAAATGAGTTATGATGGACCTTTTAAATACACTCTTAAAGGAGAAATGGAAGGGCATATAGTTATAGGAATCCAAATGCTAAATAAAGCTTTTGAATCAGAACCTAATCTTTACTCAGAAGATTTTAAAGCTAGAATAAAAGGGTGTGTTGTTCAGCATCATGGAAAGCCGGAGTTTGGATCACCAAAAGATATGAATATGGAAGAATCTTATATTGTTCACTATGCCGATTATGTAGATGCAACGATGAATAAGATAGAAAAAATTAAAGAGAAATATCCAGATGGTGGTTGGACAGAATATGATAGAAAACTAGAAGCAAGGTTATATTTATAGTGGAGGTAAAGTATGAAGAGATTGGCTAAAGTTTTATTTATAGTTATGTCTTTTCTATTAAGCATTGAAAGTAGTATCTTTGCTTATGAAGAAAATGTAGATGATTATATATGTAATACTAAAAGAGACTTATTAGTTTTAATGTTAACATATCCTGAATGTATTAAAGACATTGAAAAAGATGAAGAGGGATTTATTTATCTAATAATGCAAAATAATAATAAGGTTCTTTATGATGATAAAAAAGAAAAAAGTCATGAACAGAAATTTTACAATTCTGACCTCCAAGATACATTAGAACAAATATATCCTTTAGATATGATAACTGATGTAATGGAGGAAGGGAAAGATCCAGGAAGAATTAGGTCTTATTCTTTCTTAAGTAATGTGTATGGAGGTAGTAAAGAGGCTGTACAGAAAAATATAATTAATAAAAATACTTATTATGGAACGATGATGTTTAATAAAATAAATGGAGCTGCAGATAATCTTGAAAAGGCTCTTAATAAAGTAAGTGAATTAGCTAAACAAAATACTAAGATATATAATTTTGTTTCTCCCACTAGTGGAACTTTTAATTATAGAGTTATAAAAGATACAGGTCAGCTTAGTCCTCATGCATTTGCTATTGCAATAGATTTAAAGAGTGATCCAGCAGATTATTGGAAATGGTGTAATAGAGAAAAAGGTGGAAATAGAATTTCTATTTATCCAGAGGAAATAGTTAAGACTTTTGAGGAATGTGGTTTTGTTTGGGGAGGGAAATGGGCTCATTTTGACATATTACACTTTGAATATAGACCGGAAATAATATTAAAGGCGAAATGTTTTGGAAATAATGAAGTAACAGAAAATAAAGAGTGGTATGAAGGTTGTGAAATAAATCAAGATACAGAAGCTCTAATTCAGAAGATTAACAGTATTATAGATAAGTAAGGAGTGGAGAAATGAAAAACGGATTAGAAGAAGATACTTTTGTAGAAGCTATTAGCTCCGATACAATGTTAATTGATATTGATCGTATGGTGTGTAAAAAGAATAAAAATATCCCTGAAACTATATTAGCAGATATGGAAAATAATAAAGAATAATAATGTTACACATTTGTAATAATTTTGTAAGTTGACTTACTATTTTTTAATGTTTATAATTTTTAATAACAGTGAGGTGAAAAGTATGGTGAATAAAAATAGTAAGAAATTAGTTTTTGGAGCGTTATCAGCGATTGCCGCCTCTGTTGCAGCAGGGGTTTTTGTAAAAAAAACCATGCAAAATAAAGAGGAAAATGATTCTGAAAAAGAAAAGAAGAAAAAGAGAAGTAAAAATGTTTATTATACTGTATCATTAAATGAAATATATAATACATATGATGATAAAACTTTTTCAGAAGAAGATATGATAAATGAAATAAAGAAGGAAACATCTTTATAAAATATGGATGTTTAAGAAGGAGCTACTAAATGTGGCTCCTTATTTTTTGTATATATTATATTGAAAATAGTAAAAATAACTTTGAGTAATAATATAAGGAGAGGATTTAATGGATTATAAAATAGCTGATTTAAATCAAAAACAATATAATGCAGTAAAGAGAGCAGAAGAATTGATTAAAGAAGAAACTGGTAAGGAGTTTGTTATGATTGCTTGGGAGAAAGAAAAATAATTAATTCATAAAGAAACAATTATTTTATAGTGGGGGATTTAGCTTATACTTTCTATTTAATTAACATTTATTTTAATATAATATAAATATATTAAAAAAAGTATAGAAATTTAAATTTAGATGATGTATACTATT